>DAOUJD010000001.1:0-63845 GCA_034423115.1 Dehalococcoidia bacterium
TACAGAAGCTCCTCGACCACGGCTTCGTAGCCTTTGGAGACACGCTCCTCCAGTTCCTCACGGGTATCACCGAAGCCTGCCCGTCTCATTAAATGGGCCATCAATCGAATGTCTTCTTGGTGGGGCATTACCGCCTCTCCGTTTATCGAGCCCAGAACACTAAACCAGCCGCCGATTCGCAACATATTAGGATTGGCCAAGTCGAATGTCAACAAAAAGCCGTAGCAGGTAACTGTTCAGAGTTGATGAGGCGAATTTGCCGGGTCCACGGTCCCGCTGAAAAACACTGGCGCCCAAGCTGGACTCCCGAGTAACTGGAGTCGTCAAGGGGCCGCTGGCGAGTTTAGGGGCACACCGCCTGAATGATCCTCAGGATCGGCGAAAGGCACCAGCTCATAGCCCAGTTGGTCCGCTCGGCGCTTGGCCGCGCGTAGGGCACGCTGCTGATACTGGGTTTCGTAGTATTCGGCCCCGGCGTCTACGTAGTCCTGACCGTAGCGCAGCATGGAGTAGATGAGCCTGGCCAGCTTGTGGGCCGTAGCGGTGATGGCCTTGGGCGCACCCAGTTGGGCCTTCTTCCGGCTCAGGAAGGCACCCAACGCGCTGTCGGACCGGTGCAGTGCATTGGCGGCTAGACGCAGGGCCGCCGCCGCATGGTTGGCGCTGGGCCATTTGGTCATATCCGTGCCAATCTCGCTGATCACCTTCAGGGCGGTGAAGCCGTCAATGCCGGGGATGCGGGTCAGGTCTACCCCAGTCATCCGGTACAGATGTGTCCTGACATCGAAGCGGGGCGCGTTGCCCTGGCTGCGCCGACGGCCATTGTCGCCCGGCGACCCGCCGTCGCTGCAGTCCTCGAACCGCTCCAACTGGGCTTCGATCTCCTGGTCGCACTCCGCAATCTTGCCCTGATAGAACCGGTACAACTCCAGGGCCTGGGTCAACTCGAAGATGTGCTCCTATCGCCAGTGCCCCTGTAGCGACTTCACGATGGTGGCTTCGTTCGCTTTCACCCCAGGGCGACGCAACCGGGCCAGCTTTCTGGGGTCACGCTCGCCGCCCACGATGGCCTCGATGATGTCCATGCCGGTCTTGCCGGTAATGTTGCTGATGACGTGCTGGAGTTTCACGTTCATCTGGGTGAGTGCCTTCTGCATGTGCTGGATGTGATGAGAAGCGTACTCCACCAGCATGGCCCGCTGCCGCAGGTAGCTGCGCAGGCGTCGGATCTCGGCCTCAGGGCGAAAAGCCCCCGACAGCAGACCGTAGGTGTGCAGTTGCTGCAGCCACTGGCAGTCCAGCACGTCGGTCTTCCGACCGGACACATTCTTGATGCGCCGAGGGTCCACCAGCATCACCTGGAAGCCGCGCTCTTCCAGCACCCCGAACAGGGGTATCCAGTACACGCCGGTTGACTCCATGACCACCGTTTCCACCCCGCACTCACCCAGCCAGTTCGCCAGCCGATACAGATCCGCCGTGAAAGCCTCAAATTCTTGAACCGGCGGTTCTGAGCGATCAGTGGGCACCGCAACGAAATGGCTAGCAGCGCCAATGTCCTCTAGGTTTCTGTCCGGACGACACACCTCGTCAAGAGCCTACACCCGTGTCCCGGCCTCGTCAGTTGGTCTCCTCTGCATGGCCCGGACTCGGGCATAACGTTGCTTTGCGCAAAATCTACAAAAGAGCCATGGATGTCCCTGCTCTGGCGCGGTGCCATACGTAGCAGGTGCCGGAGGGTTTTTCACTGTCCGCAGTTACCCCAGACATTTAAGAACTCCCGGGTGCCTCTATCATTCACTCCCAAACGTCCTCGCTTGTAGTGCCCAAAAATGCGTAAAGTCCAGCTTCGGCGGCGCACTGGGCGGCCAGTTTGTGGTACTCACGCAGGTAGGTGGGCAGTTTCAGCTCTTTGAGGTGGTGCTCCAGAAGCGGCGTCGACCGGTCGCTCATGCCGCCCTCCTCGACACCAGGGTCAGGTAGTCTCCAGGCTGGGTGGTCTTTCACACTGACGCGTGGCAGGTAGGGATAGAGCTCCAGGTCTGAGAGGGTGTGTGGCAAATGGGTTCAGGTGGCTTGGAGGCGTTTGAGCATCAGGTAAACCATGGCGATATGCACCCAGGCTTCGCTGCTCTCCGTGCGTTCCTCATAGTCTTTGCTCAACCGTCGGTATCGGGACATCCAGGCTAAAGTACGTTCCACCCCCACCGTCGGCGCAGTATCTCGAAGTAGTGGATATCCGGTTTGCGTTTGACTACGGTGAGCAACCATCCTCCAGTGGCCCAGGCCCACGACACCAGTCGGCCAGCAGCAAGCCCATGGTGTCCACCATCCGCCTCTGGCGGACCGTTTGCGTCCGGTTACCCGTTAGCCAGCGTCGTAACCCCTGGGCCCCCTTTTTCCGTGGTCTTCACCGACTGACTGTCGATGATGGCCGCGCTGGGCGTGGCATCCCGCCCAGCAGCCTCCCGAACCCGGGAGCGCAGGGCTTCTTCAATGCGTTCCCAGGTGCCGTCATCCCGCCACTTGCCAAAGTACCACCACACCGTACCCTAGGGCGGCAAGTCATGGGGAATGCCGCCACGCAGCACGTATCCGCCTCAGGCAGACCGTTGACCACCTCACGCAGGTCGGTGGTTCTGGGATGGCCCCGAACGGTGTCGGGCGGCAGCAACGGCGCCAATTCCTCCCACTGGGTATCGGTCAAATCACTGCGATAAGGTTTTCTACTCATTCCCCAAGCGTAACCAGCATCCTATTCTCGTCCCAAGAATAACCACCGCCAGTTTAGCTCATTGTCACGCACCCTCTTACAGTGGCTACAGGGTCGGCTGGCACCACTTATGATGCCGAGTTCCAGGCCCTAGCCTTGGCTGGCGGAATCGGGGCTTTGCCTTGTAGCGCAGCGTCCGATTTCCTTCCCATACGTTGGCTGCTTATTGCTTTGGCGGCGCTTTCTCTGCCGGCAGCAGCGTGGGTTTTGCTGCTTGATGACCCGGGCGCAGGCGCGTATCTACTATTGTTGGCCCGGGGCGGTTTGATCAGCCTCCCCTGGTTGCTGGCGGCGGATCTTATGCCCAAGCGACATTTTGGAAAGCTCGCTCTGGCCATAATTCTGTTGGGCACGTTGGGCGGGTCGTTGGGCTCATTCTACTCGGGTGCAGTATGGGTCGTTTTGGGAGCCGGGGCATTCGTTTGGATCGCCCTCATTGAAAGCATTGGGCTGGCGGCGGTGGTCTCTTTCCGACCGACTGATCGGGGGACTGGCCGTTGGACACTGTGGTGGAACAAACGCGCGCAGTGCAAAGCCCGCGGCGACAGTGAAGCGGTCATGGACCGGAGCCCGTGTCGGAACCAGACGTAACTTTTGAAATGCCGCGGGCGGACATCGCGGGGTCAGTGCCTCCCCAGTAGGCCATTCCTGCCGTCCGGGTCATGCGCCGGGGGTGTTTACCGCTGCGGCCTCGGTTTTCCTTGTTGAGTGGCCACCGAGGGTGTTGGAGAACGTTTTTCCCGAAACCCTTGATGGAAGCGACCAGGGCATGATGCCGGGCGTGGCTCCTTCAACATTGGGCGTCATCAAATCCGGACGACGTCTACGGGGCAGGAACAGCCGCGAATGTCTCCCCCACCGCCCAATAGGGTCCCCAGCAAGCCGGCGTTATCTCCGCAAGCCCGCCGTGCTCTTTGGCCTCTTTATAGGTGAGGTTGAAGGCGTCGAACTCAACCTCATCTCCCACCCGGGCGACCACGCCTCCGGTTCCATCGACTATTTCCACAACACCGTCTTCCGTGCTGAGGGCGAAGTCAGGCGGCCAGATGATCAGCGGGGATATTCCGGCGTACACCCGGTCTGTCACTCGAATGACGTCGTCGGCCACCTGCAGGCATTTCTCCCGCAGGATCAGCTTTCCAGAGAAAAGCTCCGTCCCCTCCGCCGCCGTCAGGGTTCCATCCTGCTTCGGAAAGTAGACCGCGACGTCCGGCAGGGTTTTCATCTTGTTGGCTTGCCAGACGGGTCCTGAACAATCCCCGCCGCTGCGGTCGAAAAAACCGCCGCCGCCGGCTATTTGATCTCCAACCTGTGCCACGACGCGGCCAGCCCCGTTGCGGATTTCGACCACGCCTTCGTTGTTGATGTGGGGCGTGAACCCGGCGGGCCAGATGATCGTCGGCCAATGCTCTCTCGGGGAGCTGTCTTGCAACCGCAGGCACTGGCCGTCCAAAATGAGCTCTCCCACGCCGGCCGCTTGCATTAGCGTCTGATGTCGCGCAATCACCGTCCTTTCCCTGAAAAACACGACGTCCGGGTCCGACAGGCGCAGCTCGGTGGCCTCGGACCCGAGATCGAAGGCGGTGACCTCGTCGCCCACCAGGAAATAGGGCCCTGCGCAATCATCTGACAGTCCCTCTATCAACCCCTGCTCCGTGGCCTGCTGGAACGTGGCGGCGGCGGGGCTGAGCCTGATGTGGCCGCCGACGTGCGAGACGACACGACCGAGTTCGTTCACGACCTGCACCGTTTCGGCTTCGGTTTCGAACGCGAACCCGTCGGGCCAGATGAGCAACCAGGACCCTGGATCATTGGGGTCGTATTTGGAGGCAACTTCCGCCCGAAGACATCCTTCCTGAAGGACCAGTTGGGCGGCGAAGTACTCGCCGCCTCGGTCCGTTCCCAACGGCGCGTGATGTCGGGGGAATGTCGTTACTGGAGACGTTGGGGCACGACTTGCCAGATGTTTGTCCGAACGCTCGGGTATCGACGGAGGGACATGATTATCCACTGTGCCGTCGCCGCATCCGGCCACCAACATCATCAGCAGCAGCAAGCTGGCAACGACCGACCGGAGTCCTCCCATCGGAAAGGGGGCGAGCGGCCAAACCGGGCCCAAAGCGCCGGATTTCTTCACTGATCCAAGGCCTCCAATGCCGGCGTCTCTACAATACCCACGGGTTATCTTCCGGGTAACTGGGTCATTCCAATCCAGGAGTTGATCGATTGGGAACACAGGCGTCGCCAATTCATGCACCGTCCACGGGACTTTTCGGATCCATTGCCCCACGTCCGTGTATGTCGGGGGACCTGGGAATGGTCCGTTCCAGCTGCGCGCTGCCACCACGACGCCGGAACCAACCTTCCATCCCCCTTCTCATTGCGACCCGATTCTCCCGACCAGTGAAAACCGTATTCCCGTGGTTCTCAGGCGGGCGCAGTCGTAGCCCACCGGAGAATAGCATGGGCTCACCGGTTCCTGTACGGTCCGAAACCCTCATTGGGTCGGCAAGCGCGCCGGTTCCTCAGGGTTCCGCGGCAGACATGCCCTGCGGGACGGCCATCACCGGTCCGGAGCCGGGTTTGATCTCGGTGACGACGCCGGCGTTTACGAGGCGGCCCTGATGACGTGGTGGCGTCAGTAGTCCTGGCCGGCGATGCGCTACAGCGTCTTCACGTAGACGGTGTGGGGCGCGCGAACGGGCGGCTCCAGTTCCGCGCCGCAGGCAACGCATTGGGGCATGGTTCCCGCCTCCGGATGATTGGTCGCGTTGACCCGATTGTAGTGAAAACCCCTGGCATCCCTTCCCGCCTGTCCAGGAGCACGCCCGGCCGTGGACTGGCATCCAATGGATACCATTGCAATGGACACCAATCCATTTTGGGCGTGACCCGCATCGTTACGGCCGACGCCGACTTTGGCAGAATCTCCGGCATCATCCGACTGGATCCAGCCGACGATAGTGAGAGGTGACTGACGTGAGGGCAATCGGCGTTGTCAATGTCCGCCTCAGGCAGACCACCGGCCAGCGCCGACGCCACCAGGGTCAGCAGCTTGCCGCCCGCATGGGCCCAACCTGGCGCATCTCCCGGATCAACATGGCGGTTCACCAGTACACCCAGTCCCAGTTGATGGGACAGTGTCACCGGCAAAAACAGTTTGAGATTAGCCGCCGGGCGGCGACTGTCAAAGGCAATGTGGATGCGGGTGAGTTGATCCGGTGGTAATATCCGTCGGGCGGTCCTAGTTTCGGGCTGGTTTTCCGCTTCCGATATCCCCGAAGCTGGGAACACACTCTCCTGCGTCATCACCATGACGCCATTCATGGGGGAACCTGTTTAGTCAATGGCATTTCGCTTCATTCATTCCGCCGACTGGCAGATCGGCAAAGTTTTCCGCTTCACCGACGGTGCGGAGATGGGCGGCCTCCAACTGGCGCGACTGGAGGCGATCACGCGCATCGGCAATCTCGCCGACGAGCACGACGTGAGTCATGTATTGGTTGCAGGCGACGTTTACGACCACGCAGCGCCCTCCCCCCGCACGCGCAACCAGGTCGTCGAGCGAATGCGCGCTCACACGTCGGTACAGTGGCATCTGTTGCCGGGAAACCATGATCCGCATCAGCCCAACGGACTGTGGGACCAACTCCGAAGGCGTGGCCTGCCTGACAACGTCCACGCGCACACGGAACCCACCGTCGCCGTCATCGAGCAGGATGCCGCCGTCCTGCTTCCGGCTCCACTCCAACATCGTCGAACCCTCAATGACCCCACCGCCTGGATGGATGAGCAGGTCACCGATGACAGCCTGATCCGCATCGGTCTGGCTCATGGCGCCGTGTACGGCTTCGATACAAGTGAGGAACGGAGAGCCAACCTGATCGACCCCACGCGGCCGGAGCTTGCTCGACTTGATTACCTGGCGCTGGGCGATTGGCACGGGGAGCTTCAGGTAAACGAGCGCTGCTGGTACAGCGGCACGCCCGAGACTGACTCGTTTCAGACGCGGGGTAAGGGCACAGCCCTGCTGGTGGAGATCGACGGTCCGAAGGAGTTGCCACGGGTCACTCCGCTGTCGACGGGTCAGTACCACTGGGAAACGTTGGATGAGCGCGTGGAGAACCTGGAAGACGTAGATCTGCTTGAGTACAAATTGCGGAACCTGAACGGCGACCTCAATCACACACTGGTCGACCTGAAGCTCTCGGGAGCACTCTCACTGGCGGACCCGCTGCACTTCGAGGAACAGATCGTCGATGGGACGGCCGCAGCGCTATACCATCTTCGGATCGACCGGGGGCAGTTGTTTCCGGAACCCACCGACGATGACCTGGACAGCATTGATCCGGGCGGGATTGTGCGCGCCGCCGCGGACAGGCTGCGAGGAATGGTCGAGTCAGGGGGGAGTGACGCCGAACTCGCCCGTGCCGCCCTTCATCGACTCTACATCGAGCACAGGAAGCTTGAATCGGGGCAACGATGAAGCTGCGTAGGCTCTCGGTCAACCAGCTCAAGCGCTTCACCGTGCCGACACAGTTGGGCGAGCTCGGCGACGGCCTCAATCTGGTCGTTGGGCCGAACGAGCTTGGCAAATCGACCCTGTTGGACGGGCTTCGCGCAGTGCTGTTCGAGCGCCACAGTTCCAGGGCGCGCCCAATCGTGGCATTGCAAAACGATCGAAGTGGCGCGGCGCCGGTCGTTGAGCTCGTCTTCGAAGTCAACGGCGCCGAGTACAAGCTGACCAAGCGCTTCGTGAGGAGCTCCTTTGCGCGGCTGCAATGTCCTGATGGAACGTTGCTCGAAGCGGATGCTGCCGAGGACGAGTTGCGCAACCTTCTGGGATTCGCCGAGGCCGGTAACCGGGGAGCGACTTCGGATACGCTCGGCATGTGGGGCGTCCTCTGGGTTCTGCAGGGACAGTCTTTCGGCAGACCGGACCTGCCCGATTCGGCACTGGCAAGTCTCAGCGCCGGGCTGGAGTCCGAGGTCGGCACGGTGCTCGGAGGCCGGCGCGGCAGAGAACTGCCGCAGGTCATCGAACAGCGGCGTGACGAACTGGTGACTCCGGCCCGGCGCCAGCCCCGCGGCGAATACAAGGACACGCTTGATAACGTCAGTGAGCTCGAACAGCGTCTCGGCGAGCAGCAGCAGCAACAGCTGGAGATGTCGGAAACGCTTGAGCAGTTGGCGGCGACGGCAGCGCGGCTCACGCGGCTGGAGGAAGGCAGTCAGGACCGCATCGATCAGGAAGAACTTGCGGAGGCTCAGGAGCAGCTCGGCGAGGTGATGCGGCACGACCTGCAACTCGAAGCGGCTCTCAGTGAGCTACAGAACCGGCAGGGACGGTTGGAGCAGGCCGAACGCGCCGAAACCGAGCGCACATCCCGGCGAGCTGAACTCAAGGCGGACCAGGAAAAGCTGAGGCAGGACACCGAGCGGCTGGAGGAACTGCAGGAACACGAGCGGGAATCATCGTCGTCGCTTGACGAACTGCGGCAGGCCGCGACGGACGCCGAAGCGGCCGTTGAAACAGCGATACGGTCAGAGGCAAGCTGGCGCCGCATCCTGGACCGTATCACTCGCTCCGCAGAGCTGGACGACCTGCTCCGCCAACAGAGCGCTGTCGAAGCTGCGCAGGAGCGACTCACTGAAGCCCAGCGTCAGGCCGAGCAGATCAGAGTCACGGATGAATCTCTGCAACGGATCCGCCAGGCCACGGACACAGCCGAGCAGGCAAATGCCCGGCTCAGCGTCGCGGCAACGCGCGTCACCTTTGACATCCCAAGCGACCGTCTTACCGGCATTGAGGCCAACGGCGTTCCGTTGACGGACCCGCCCAGGACAGTCGAGGCAGTGGAGCCGGTCACGATCACCATCCCCGAGCGGGGCAGGATCCTCATCGAGCCGGCCGTCGCCGACCGTGACCAGCTCATGCGCGCGGAACGGGAAGCCAGAGTTGATCTGAACGCTGCGCTCAGCGAAGTCGGAGCGCAAACGCTTGCCGACGCACAGGTCCTGCGGGACCAACGGCGCGATCTCGAGGTCACCGCCGACGCGGCTCGTCAGGAACTGGAACGGCTCGCGCCGTCCGGCAGCGCCGCCGCCCTCCAGCCACGAATCGACGAATTGATCCAGGCGCTGGCGGACCTACCGGAAGAGGAGGGCACGGTTCAGATCCCAGAAAAGGCGCAGGCTGAGGTTGCCCTGGAATCCGCACAGTCAGAACTGCAGAAGGCAAGGGACGAGGAACGGGTCGCCCGTGAGGCTGTGGACGAGCGGGCACGATCCGTCGCAGACCGCATGGTGGAAGTGCGCACGCTGCAGAACACGGTGGATAGTCAAACCGACTTGGTCGAAAGGCGGGATGAACAGCTCCGGAGCGACGCCGAAGCTGCACCCGATCAGCAACTCGCGGAGGCGCGCGAAGCGGTAGAGCAGGCCGTGACCGAACAGAAACAGACCGTCTCCGCGCTGGAGGCGGAACAGCAAGCCGAAGCCAGGACGCTGCTGGAAGCTCGGATCTCACGCCTCAAAGCGGCAATTGAACAACGCGAAACAACCCGAGTTGATCTGCGAATCGAGATCGGCCGGCTGCGTGAGCGCATCGAAGCTCACGATAGCGCCGGCATCGACGAGGCCATCGAACACACGCAGCATGAACTCGACCTGGCCATCCGCCGCCGTGAACAATTCGAACGCGAAATCGCGGTCCTGAACCTCCTGGCCGAAACCCTTCGCACAGCCGAGAGCAAGGCCAGAGAACGCTACCTCGCCCCAGTCGTCAATCGCGTCCATCCGTACCTCCAAATGCTCTTCCCCAACGCCGAGATCGGCATAAACGAGGACCTGTACATCACCGGTGTGTCCCGCCACGCGGGATACGAAGAAAGTTTCGATCATCTGAGCATGGGTACTCAGGAACAGATCGCCGTCCTCGTTCGCCTGGCCTTCGCCGAGATGCTGATTGACCAGGGCGCGCCCGCCGCTGTGATCCTGGACGACGCGCTCGCGTTTTCCGACGACCAGCGGATGCGGCTGATGTTCGACATACTCTCGCACGCCGCACAGCGCGTCCAGATCCTGGTTTTCACCTGTCGCGAGCAGCTCTTCGAGGGTCTCGGCGCCCACCAGTTGCAGCTCGCCACGGCCGATCCCGAGTCCCTCCGCTCTGCCTAAGCCTGTTCCGTGGTCAGGTCACCAACGCTAATCACCAGCGTCCCAGCGCCAGAGGGACTGCCGGCCGACGGCAGGGATCGGCTCCGGCAATGCTTCCACGTCGGCCAGGAACCACAGCCAGCGGCCGGTGCTGAAGTCGCCCCAGGGATCGATCTCGGTTCGCGTCACCCCTACGGCGCAGCCCATCTCGGTGCCGTCGTCATGCACCGCCTGGCCACTGGTCAGGTCCACGTACTTCACCCGGGCCATGCCGGCCAAGGTGGCGGTGACCAACACCGCGCCGGTGGGAATGGTCCGGATCCATTCCTCCCCTACGCGGTCCCGCAGTTCCCGCTCAATGCATTCGCCCGGCTGCCGCACCACCCGCTTGCCGGCGTGGACGGCGATGACCTGCCCCAGCAGCCGCTCCGGCGCCTGCCAGGACCTGGTCTCCACGTTCTTCAATCCCAGGGCGACCAACGTGGCCCAGGGTTGGTGCAGGGTGACGGCGTACATCCAGTTCGATGGCGCGGGAGATCGTTACCGTGGATTGACGCAGGCGCCTGCACCGGGGACGGCCTCGGCGATAACGGCGGAAACTGCCGCCCGACGTAATGGAGGTTGCGCGAACCAAGATGGTTCAACCAGACAGAAATATCTGGTAGGCGCAACGGGTGTCGAGTGGATCACAACAGGAAGGCAGATGTCCGTTCAAGAACTGCTATTGGCATGCAGTAAGGATCTATCAGCCGAAACCCACTTATAGCCTTGTGTAGGTCGGCATCGTACTCCGCTGCTCAGCCGTCGCAACTCAGGCCCCGGGCGACTGCCACTACATGAGCATGGTTCACCTTTTGACTTTCAAGACAGTTGCTTGACAGTTGGCCGAGTAGCACAACGACTGAGGAGAAGACGACCACTACCTAACCGTCCCAACGAAGTTATCAACGAAGTTACTGCGGAACACAGAGTCCGCCAAACAGCCGCTTGGCCTAAATTGCACCAGCACTGGAATAGCAGGGAAACGTGGACCGCGGCATACCCCGTCTATGTCCCCCTCAGCCTCGGGTCCAGCACATCCCGCAAACCGTCGCCGAGGAGGTTGAAGCCGAACACGACCAAGGCGATGGCGACCCCGGGCAGTATGGCCAGCAAGGGTGCAATGCCAATGTAATTGGTGGCTGCCAGGCTCAACATGCCGCCCCAGGACGGCACTTCCGGCGGCGTTCCCACGCCGAGGAAGCTAAGCGACGCTTCAACCACGATGGCAAAGCCCACGGTGATGCTGAAGAACACTATATAGAGCGACACGCAGTTGGGGATGATGTGGCGGAAGATGATCCGCCAGTCCGAAGCTCCTACCGCCCGGGCAGCCAGGACGAAGTCCATCTCTTGTAGGGTCAGCGCCCGGGAGCGGATGGTTCTGGCCGCCCCTGGGGCGAACACGATGGTGAGGGCGAGAATGACATTGATCAGGGAGGCTTTGCCCAAGGCCGCCATGATGCCCAACGCAAGCACGATGCCAGGAAAAGCAATCAGGGCATCCAGTACTCTCTGTATCACTAGGTCGGTGTAGCGGCCGAAGTAGGCGCTGACCACGCCAACAACGGCCCCGACGGTCGCACCAATGCCGACGCTGACAATCCCTACAAACAGCGAAATCCGAGCGCCGTAAATCAGACGGCTGAACACGTCTCGCCCTACCTGGTCCGTTCCGACCAGTGCGCTCGCACTGGGCGAGGCGAAAATCCGGTCGGGGTGCACCTTGTAGGGGTCGGAAGGCGCTATGACCGGCGCAAATATTGCCGCCAATACCGTCAAGGCCACGATCACGCCCCCGATGGCTCCCAACGGCTTCTTCTTGGCGAAGCCGGAGATCTCACGGGACGGGCCAGACCACAACCTCCGGACAATGCCCCGGTCCATAACCGATGTCGAGGCTCTTTGAATATTCATCGTTTTTCCAACGCCCGCCTAAGAGTATCGGATTCTCGGGTCCAGCCAGGCATAGACCATGTCGATTATCAGGTTGAGCAGGAGGACCCCAAAAGCCACCAGGAAGACCACCGCCTGCACCATGGTGAAGTCCCGGTGGAAGATGGCGTCGATTAAGGTGCGGCCCACGCCTGGTACCAGGAAGATACTCTCGATGATGACCGTACCACCGATAAGCCGCCCGATCTGCCAGCCGGAGACCGTAAGCACTGGAGCGAAGGCATTCTTGAGGGCGTGCCGGGATATCACCGTCACTTCCCAAAGACCCTTGGAGCGAGCGGTGCGGATAAAGTCTTCCCGCATCACGTCCAGCATGGCAGAGCGGGTCACCCGGGCAATGAAGGCCATGTTGTAGAAGCCCAGGACCATTGCAGGAAAGATCATCTGCGAGAGGTTTTTGAGTGGGTCCTCCCACAGCTTGGCGTAGCCCAGCGGCGGGGCCCAGTCGAAGAGCCACACCAGGAACATGACCACCATGATCCCCAGCCAGAATGTGGGTAGGGCGATGCCGCTGATGCTCAAAAGACGGCCGATGTAGTCGATCGGAGTGTCCTGCTTGACCGCCGACAGGACGCCCAAGGGCAGGGCCAAGCCGAAGCTGATGATGAAGGCCAGAAATACCAGCTCCAGGGTCGTGGGGAAGCGCTCCTTCAACTCGTCCCATACCGGCTCATCGTAGAACATGGACGTTCCGAAGTCGCCCTGGGCCATGTTCCACACCCAAGAACCGTACTGCACCGGCAAGGGCCGGTCGGTGCCCAGCTTGTGACGAAGTGCGTCGATCTGTTCTTGGGTGAAATCCCGCTCCCCTTGCTCCCCCATCAGTATCATCATCGCCGGGTCGCCGGGGATGATGTTCATAATCAGGAACACAAGGACGGAGACCAGCAATATGGTCGGGATGAACAAGGATACGCGTTTTGCCAAGTAGCGTCCCATAACTTCTCCTTCGGTCCGCTCCGGGCGGCGGCCATCTCAGGGCCGTTCTCCCGTTGCTGACCGGCTGCCCCGGCTATTGGTCCAGCCAGATGCGCTCCCACATCATCCCGGTGGAAGCCACTGTGGAGGGCACGTAGAAGTCTTGGATCTGTTTGCTGACAGGCCAGCCAAAGTTGTCCCAGAGCAACCCGACCCAGTGGTTGTCGTCGTAGAGCAGTATCTGCTCGATCTCGGATATGATTTCCCCGCGCTGGGTCTGGTCTGTGGCACGGGCCTGCTGGTCGTAGAGCTCGGTAATCTTGGGATGCTCCCAACCTGGGTAATTGCGGGCGCCTCGTGGCAGGTACAGTCCTGCCAGTATCTGGTCCGGGTCATGGAAGGCGAACCCGGTGCCTTGGATGCCCATTTCAAAGTCCAAGGCCAGGAAGGCGGCGATGCCCGCTGTGCTCTCCATGGGGCGAGTTGTGATGTCTATGCCGATCTCGCGGAATTGGTCCTTGAGAAGCGCGGCCTGGTCGGCGTAAATCCCGGTCTGTCGGACGGTGATAGTGGCGTCAAACCCGTCGGGGTAGCCAGCTTCGGCCAGCAGTTGCTTCGCCATTTCGAGATCCTGCGGATCTTTCTTTCCGTCGGCAGTCTGGCGGAAACCAGGTACCTCCAGCAGTTCATCCTCGGGCATTCCGAACCAAAGCCAAGACGGCAGCGGTCCGTGGATCGACCCTTTGCCGAATCCGAAGGCGTCGACCTGCGCCTGGCGGTCCACCGCCAGGAATAGCGCTCTCCTCACCTTGGGATTGTCGTAGGGCGGGATGGTGGTATTGAGCATCAGCCCGATGGCCAGAAAGTCGTTCATGAAGTGAACGGTCAGATGGTCCCCTGCGCTCTCCTGCAAGTTCAAGTAGTCCTGGACGTTCATGCCGGTAAACCCTACCGTGGCCATCAATAGCTGCTTAGTCTCGAAGCCTGCCTTAGTCCGGCCCTTGTCGGTGATCACATACTTGATGATCCCGTCCAGAAGAGGGAGTCCGTCCTTGAAATAGTTTTCGTTCCTCTTGTATTCGATTAAGTCACCCTTCCGGTAGTCGACCATCTCGTAAGGCCCCGAACCGACCTGCGGCGCTACATCACCGATTTCGGTCCCCGCCTCCACCACATGCTTGGGGACAACCTTCATGTAGTCAATTCCCAACGCCGGCAGGAAGGCGGCGGCCGGAAACTTCAGGTTTACAGCAATGGACTGCGGATCGATGGCCTCGGAGCTAGTGTAATAGGTGCGGAGGGCGCCAGCCCTAGGGCGGCTCTCTCCCTCTTGGACCATGCGATCCAAACTGAAGACTACGTCAGCTGCGGTCAGGGGCGTACCATCGGTCCACTGTACGCCCTCCGGAATGAAAAACGTGTAAGTCAAACCGTCGTCACTGACGTCCCAATGCGTGGCGAGGTCGCCGATGATCTGTTTTACGTCTCCGATATCGTTGTATTTGACCAGCCCGTTATAGAGGAGAGTGGCCTCTGACATGTCGATACCGGAGCCGGACGGATGGGGATCGATGCGCCTGGGAGCAGCATGTTTTTGCATCGGCACGACACCGCCGGACTTACCCACCGCTACAGGTTCAGGCGTCGCCTCAGGTTGGGCCTGGGGTACGGAGGTCGGTTCGGTCATGGGAGCTTGGGGAGGCGTCGTGGCAGCAGGTTGGGCTGCCGGAGAGGATGAGGTGGCGGTGTCTTGCTCTGGAGCCGTCGTGCCGCAGGCTATGATAGACAGGGCAAGGAACACGAAGGCGTATCGGTATACTGGCCCAATGAATCTAAGGTGTCGCATTTCTGACCCTCCCTAATAGGGATAATCAATATCTATACGTTCCGAAAGAAGGCTTGTCAATACCTGATGATGCTAAAATCAATTTGCAAAACTAAAAATTACTCTGGCTTGCAGCAGAATATGCTGGTACGAGTTACGAAAACCGTCTTTGCATGTAAGCCACATGCCATGTAAGCCACATGTTTGACCTCCACTGACACTCCTGCATTGCAAAGGGCGGCGGTAATAAAGTGGACCAGGCGGGCGGGTCTACCGTCGGGTGACGGCGGAGGAAAACCGTACCGTCCGAGGCCTTCCGTAAGGTTGATCATCAGCCTTTGGAGGGTACGATGGATATATACAGTCGATATGTACCTGCGCGTGCCCCGGGCCTGCATGGTGGAAAGGATGAGCGTTCGGGAAGCGTCCCGGATGTTCGGCCTGCACCGGGACACGGTGCGTAAAATGCTGGCCTACTCGGTTCCGCCCGGCTACCGACGAAAGTGTGCGCCCCCAAGCCCAAGCTTGAGCTCTTCACCGTGGTGATTGACGCCATCCTGGACGGCGATGGTAAGGTCCCGCGGCAACAGCGGCACACCGCCAAACTAATCTTCGAGCGGCTGCGGGACGAGTACGGGTTCGAGGGCCAATACGCCATAGTCAAGGACTACGTAGGGAAGCAGGGCGGCAGACCAAGGAAATGTTTGTGCCGTTGTCGCATGCACCGGGCCACGCCCAGTGTGATTTCGGGGAAGCGCTGGCGGTCATCGGCGGTGTGGAGCGCAAGGCCCACTACTTCGTCCTGGACCGACCCCACAGCGACGGTTGCTTCGTAAAGGCTTATTCCGCTGAGACCACCGAGGCGTTTCTGAAAGGCTATTGGCCGCGTTTGCCTTCTGGGTGGAGTGCCCCAGAGCATCCTGTACGTTCCGCCAAAGGCGGACTGGCGGTAGCCAGGATCCTGGGCGACGGAGGCGCAAGTGCACCCGTGCGTTCACCGAGCAGCAGCGCCACTACCTGTTCGAAGACCGTTTCGGTCGTCCCGGCGAGGGCAACGACAAAATAAGGTGGAAGGCATGGTGGGCTACGTGCGCCGCAACTTCCTGGTGCCAATACCATCATTCGAGAGTCTCGAAGCGCTCAATGCTCACCTGGAAGAGAAGTACCTGGAGCGGATGCACGCTCACGTGCGAGAACACGCCGAGACCATCGGCCAATACATGGAGCGGGACCTGCATGCGCTGACGCCCCTGCCCGCCGTACCCTACGACGCCTGCAATAAGCAGGCCAGCCGAGTGAGTTTCCTGTCCTTGGTCAGATACCGCACCAACGACTACTCGGTGCCGGTGGCCTACGGACATCGCGACGCGCTGGTCAGGGGCTACGTGGATGAGGTGGTCATCAGCTGTGGTAGCGAAGTGATCGCGAAACATCGCCGCTCGTATGAGAGGGATGGCTTCGTCTTCGACCCTATCCACTACGTGCCACTGTTGGAGCAGAAGACGGCGGCTCTGGATCAGGCCGCACCCCTGCAAGGGTGGCGACTTCCCGAAGAGTACCAAACGCTGCGCCGTCTGTTGGAGGCGCACATGGGCCAGCGTGGCAAGCGGGAATTCGTGCAGGTGTGCAGGCTCACGGAGAACTTCTCTGACCAGGAAGTCCGCCACGCCGGGAGGGACGCCCTGCAATTGGGCGTTATCAGTTTCGACACCGTGAGGCACCTGCTGCTGCGCCGCATCGAAGGCAGACCGCCACGGTTAGAGGGTGTGTGACAATCGGCGAAATTGGCGCGGAGGATTCTTGGTGTGAAGGTGGGATGTTGAATACGCTGGCGGCATGAGCAGAAAACCTTACCCCAGCGATTTGACGGACGCCCAGTGGGCAGAGTTGGCCCTGTTGTTGCCGCCTGACGCCACCAGAGGCCATCCCAGAACCACCGACCAGCGTGAGGTGGAACGGTCCGCCTGAGGCGGATACGTGCTGCGTGGCGGCATACCCTGGTCCGCCTGAGGCGGACTGGCTACGCTGGCCGACTGGTGTCGTGGGCCTGGGCCACCGGGGGATGGTTGCCCACCATGGTGAAGCGCAAACCGGACAGCCACCACTTCGAAGTGCTGCGCCGACGGTGGGGGTGGAGCGTACTTTGGCCTGGATGGCCCGATGTCGACGGTTGAGCAAAGACTATGAGGAACGCACGGAGAACAGTGAAACGTGGGTCCATGTTGCCATGGTCAACCTGATGCTCAAACGCCTCCAAGCCACCTGAACCCATTTGTCACACACCCTCTCAGTCCTGAGAAAAGTGTAGCGGACGCACCCAGGCTCTCCATAGGGAGGTGCCGTTTGTCGCCGCCGAGGCGGGTCACTCACGTGCGCATTTGGGGCAGATGCGCAGCTGGGGGTATCCCATCGTTTTGGCGGCATTGATGGCTTGGATAGGTACGGCGAATTTGCCCAGATGGGACCAGAATGCGCCCGTTCCTCGGTAGTGCGGGCAGCCCATCTGATGCAAGGTCGACGTGTTTGGTTCAACGAAATAATCGCGCATCGTTGAGATCTTCCACTGGCTGCATGTACCAATAACCCGTCTGGCGCGCGCTCCTGCTCAATTCGTTCAAGTGTGGGTCGCTGCGCTACAGTGCCCTGCTGCTGGGCGGCGGCAAAATCCAATCCCGTTGGTCGACAGAGAGATCACAGTAAACGGAGGCATACGCCAAGTCCGTTCAGAGACGCGAACACGACCGCGCCGCCCCTAACGGAACGACGGGTCGCGTCGTGAGAATGCTTGTTGCTAGGCGGTGGCCGCGCCCACGGTTTCGATGATCAACCGCGTGACGGTGTAAGGATCACAATTGGCGTTAGGACGCCGGTCTTCGATATAACCCTTGCCGTCTCGGGCGACCTGCCAGGGTATGCGGACCGACGCGCCCCGGTCGGAGACGCCGTAACGGAACTCACGGTAGGAACAGGTCTCATGCAAGCCGGTCAGACGCTCTTCGATGCGGTCGCCGTAGTTGGCGATGTGCAGGTCATGGCGCGTTTGCAGGGCCTCGGCAGCGGCGACACAGGCATCGTAGTTCTCCCGCATCTCGTTGGTGGAGAAGTTGGTGTGGGCGCCGGCCCCGTTCCAATCGCCCTTCACAGGTTTGGGGTCGAGGGTTGCGCTGATTCCGCGCCGGCCGTCGACGGTCAGCACGTCTTCGCCGATGCGGTAGAGTAACCAGCGCGCCAACCACAGATGGTCTCCCACTGCGGGGGCACCGATGGGACCAATCTGGAACTCCCACTGGGCGGGCATCACCTCGCCGTTTATGCCGGAGATAGCTAGCCCGGACTCCAAGCAGGCGTCCATGTGCTGCTCGACCACAGGCCTGCCGAACACTTCGTCGGAACCGACGCCGCAGTAGTAGCCACCTTGGGGCGCGGGGAAGCCGTTGTCCGGCCAGCCCAGCGGCTTCACGCCGTCAAAAAAGGTGTACTCCTGCTCGATGCCAAACCAGAAGTCCAGCGAGGCGTATTGTTCCGCCGCGGCGGCGCAGGAGGCCCGGGTATTGGATGGGTGGGGTGTCATGTCGGTGAGCAGGACTTCACACATGACCAGTTTGTTGTTCCCGCCTCGTATGGGGTCAGGAACCGCCAGCACCGGGTTGAGGACGCAGTCCGAGTTTTCGCCCGGCGCCTGGTTGGTGCTGGAGCCGTCGAAACCCCAAATGGGCGGGTCCTCACCATCGGGAACGATTTTTGCTTTTGACCGAAGCTTGGCCGTCGGCTGCTGACCGTCGATCCAAATGTATTCTGCTTTGTAGCTCATAAATTCAACCTCAGATTCAGATTTGCTTTCAATTATAGCCCCCCTGTCATGCTAGCCAACGCGACGTTGTTTTTCACATCATCTTGCCAATATGCCGCAATATTCATCATCACGTGGGAATCGGTGGCGATTATCGTATCAGTGGATGTCAGTATGATTACGATTTACGTCTTTCCACAATCAACATGTGGTCTGTCGCGCCGCTTTGCCTCTCATGGAAACCCGAACTACCAGCGGCGGTCCATCCTACCACCCGGCATTTGTGCCGCCGGCGCTCTCAACGCCCTGCTAAGAATATCCAAGCCGAAGATTTATAGTCGTGACTGAAACGAGCCAGTCACAGAGATCTGAGCCCCGACCCGGCAGACTCGTCGCGGGTGTAGCGGCTGACTATGCCGCCGCCCTCTTTCCAGCGGCCCCGGCGTTCGATCTCGTGGGTGGGGGCGCCGTTTTGGGCCATGCCCCGGGCCATGCCGACGCGCCCGCTGTGGCCGCTGAAGAACTCCCGATCCGAAAGCCCCGCGGCTTTGGCGATGACCTTCACCCACCGGGCGATCTGGGACTCCGACAGCCCGAACACTTTCTCCCCAGCACCAACTCCTGCCTGCCCGATGGCATCCAATGCGCGCGTGGCGGCGGGAGGGATGCCCACCACCGCGCCGACCGCCTCCGCGTCGGTCCTGGAGCGCACCACGGTGATATGGCCGGAGCCGTCGTCCCAGCGCTGCACGTCACCCCAGGTCAGTGCCGCCGCCTCACTCGGCCGAAGCCCTGCATCGGAGAGGATTGCCACCAGGGCCAGATCATACTTCGCCCGCTCCCGAGCCTGCTCCGGCGTCTCAATGCCGCGGCCGCGTTTGCGGGGATGTCGTAGTCGGCGTGGCCCGGGTAGTGGCGCTCTTTGAGATCAGCCAAGGCCCTTCCCAGGGCTTTCCTGCGATCATCATCATCGGCGCCGTCGTGGATGATGATCGTGTCGAGATCGGACTGCTCGTCCCAGCCGCCGGCGGCCCTCGAGCCGAAGAGAATGACGGCCTCGGCGTCGGTCTCGTCCGCCAGCTCCCGGCAGAGGTCGATTGCGGCCGGGTCGGGATCCGGGTGGATCGCGGACAGCAGCTCCTCGCCGATGCGGTGTCGTCTCACCGGCGGCATGGCGCCGTCTCCGGACGAACGGAGGGCCGGCAGGTGGACTGCGTATCGATGAAAAACGACGGTTGCTGAACAGCGGCAGAACGCTGCCGCGGGGAGTATATCCAAGACGGCTGGCGCTTATCGGCGGCTGTCCTAGAGGTGACGGCCGAAGAGCTGGTAACGTTCTGTGCGGACCACGTAGTTGATTCCGCCAATGAACGGACACATGCCCACGTAGACGTCATGTACGAAAAGCCTGTGACTTGGCGTCAACCACGAAACGCGGCGCTAGCGTTGGACTCCACGGCTAACCAGCACGGTCCAGCGTATATTCAGGGCAGTGGGTAGTCCACATCGAGTATCTTAGCCACGGGATCGACGGCCTCGATCATCAAAATCGACAGGGAAGCGACCCAACCTGCGAAAATGCGGTCGTGGCTCTGTCGTTTGAATGCGAGCCGCGACCGCAACAACGGATCATGTACACGGGCAGTCGGAAAACTAACGCTCCTTCCGAACGGATCCGTTCTTGCGACGAGGGCGGCCGACCTGGTGAAAGGCCGGCCACTCACTCGGGAGAACCACCAGTAGCGAAACGTAACGCCAATCTTCCGATGATGCCGATGTACGTCCAATTTGCAAACGCTTGGGCACCCCTCGATGAGCCTCGGGCAAGCAACGTGTCAACGCAATTGTAGTGGTATATGAATTGGTATAGAAACGGTGGTTTGCGCCGAAATGGCCGCGCTTTTGAATAGCAAAAGACGCCAAAATAGACGGACGCCTCCGCCATTTACGCATCATAAATCGCTGGTCAAAATGGCCGTCTCTCACTCACATCAGGTAAGAAGCGGCTATTTTTATGTCCGGCTAATTCCCGCGAAATCCTGTCCCATCCACGAACAAATGGTATATGAATTGGTACACAGCCGTAATAATGTAAGACGCCATGACCACTAAGAAACGCAAGCGCGACGCCCTTTCTGAAACATTCGTCCGCGCTGTGAAGGAGCCCGCAACATACTCGGGCGGCAATGGCTTGAACCCCGGGTTGAGAAATCCGGGTCCAAACATTGGATTCAGCGCGCACCATCCACGGCCAGAGAAAGAATTTGGGCCGCGGATCATACCCATCAGTTTCGCTGGCCGACACCCGCCAGGCGGCCTGGACCAATGCAACTATGATTAGGGAAGGGCGCGACCTCGTCGCCGTGAAGCGCTAAGAAAAAGCGGCTCGCAAAAGACCACCCACCCGACGTTCTCCGCAGCATCGTGAATCGTGATTGATTCGCAGCGACCGACCTGGTCAAATGCCAAACACGCTGCCCAATTGAGCAGCACGCTCACCACTTACGCATTCTCCAAGATCGGGTCCAAGCTCGTGACAGACATCACCAGCGCGGACATCCTGGCGGTCCTGACCCCGATTTGGACGGAGAAACCGGAGACGGCGAGCCGGGTACGCCAACGCATGGAGACAGTGCTGGATTGGACCGTAGCCCAAGGCTACCGAATAGAGAACCCTGCCACTCGTTCGATCACCAAGGTGTTGCCCATGGGTGGCGCTCTCTTCAAACAGCGAAGAGTATTGATGCTGGCTGGGGCGCAGTTCGCAACGGATGGTCCCGAGCAGGTAGGTTTCCCCGGGATTTGACACGGAATTGCATACGCGATTTTGAGCACCACGTCGCTGACGTGGCTGTTTTTGTCGCGGGTTCCCCCGGGTTCTGACCCACTGCGGCCCGCGTGATCACGCATGCGGCGTGCGGGGTGTCCAATCCAATTGCGGTCAAGTATGTGTCGCTGTTCCCAGCATGGAAATAAGGTGTCGAGCGCGTGGGAAGCTGTACGAATAGGATCGCGCGTGCAGATCAGTCCCAAAATGTGGTGATTGATACGAGACAGCACCACGGCCAGCAGCGGAAATTGTTTGCTGGTGTGCAGTTCCCAGCAACGAGATTACAAGGGTGACCCGATGAGGATCGAAAACTATGCTCTTATGAAAATCGACGCAGTGCTCCAAGTTTGCGCCATTTCACGGTCCAGTCTGTACGCGATGATCGCGCGCGGGGAGTTTCCTGCGCCAGTATCGGTGTGAGTGCTCGCGGTGGCTTGGCGGCAGGTTGGGGTGTACGAGTGGATTGAGTCCCTGCCTAAAGTTTGCAACCTATGACGGTGGCTCACGCATACCCGCTTTGCGCAACCTGTCACTGTGAGCACCCCCGCCGCCCCAATTCAGGTAGCACAGTCATTCCTGTCAGCGCCATAACGCCCAACTTTTTGTGAATCACCTGCCTTTTGCGGCAAAAAGACCTACCACACCCCCCATCATCACCCAATTCTCCCCAAAACCCCCACTTCAGACACTCCCCGCCTTGGCGACCAGGGCTTTTTCAAAGTTAATCCGTCATTCCGGCGAAAGTCGAAGATGCGCCTGCGGCGTGCCGGAATCCAGAACATTTCGAACACAACGATCTGCTGGATTCCGGCCAAAGCGGGAATGACGGTTCGGGGTGAAAGGCCGCCATACGGGACTTTGAAAAGGCCCGGCCCGGCGACACTTCCGCCTTGCTCTAACCCTTACCCCATCCGTACCATGTTACCCAACGTCCAATTCCAACCCGCCACCCAGGCCCGCGAGGCCGACCCGATGCCCACTTCCCAACACTTCAAACCTCCCTCCCCCAAATCCGCTCACCTGCCCGCCAATACCGCTAAAACCGCCGCCAAAATCCTTCCCTCCGCCCCCAATTCAGCCCCACGGCCCGCCCAATGCCCTACTAAAATTAGCGGAAATGAGAGGAAATGAGCGGGAAATCGACCTTTCACCCAGGGCAATCGCGTCTTATCCGAGGAGGACTTTGAGCAGGTAGTTCTCATCCCAACCGGCGTTGAGCCGTTTGCCCTGGATGCCTACTTTCAGGGTGGTCTCGTTTTTCAACAGGTTGTGTCCGATCTGCCGCAGGGTGTTGATGTTCTGAGGGCCATTGTCCTTGCGCACTCGGCACTGATCTTCCCGAAAAGTCACGTCCAAGGTCCAGTGCAACGAGTTTTCGACGCTCCAGTGGCTTCTGATGGCAGCCAGCAGTTGTTCTGCTGAGGCCGCAAGGCTGCTGATGTAGTAGCGGGGTTGAGTGATACCACCCTCGTGGGTTTGACGATGCCCCACCACTCTGACGGCGGCTTTCAGTTGAGGCCATTGCCCGTGAGGGTCCAGATAGTCCAGGCCGTCCGGATCGGTGATGACCCAACATTCCCGATGCTCCACCCGCCCGTGTCCTTTGTCTACCGTCTGAGCGTGGTCATAGGGTGTCTCGTCAAAGCCGAATGCCTCGGCCCCCTCGAACAGGTCTTGAATACCCTCATACAGTTGGCCCTGGTTCTCCTTCACCGCCAGCACGTAGTCGGCGCCACTCTGGGTGATCCGCTGGGCGATCTCCCGCTGGCAGCCCATGGCCCGATTGGTCAAAGATCGTGTGGTTACGATGCAACCCTGCAACTCCAGCATCTCCAGTCCGCTTCAGGCGGAGGGAATGGCGGTGATCTCGTTGGACTTCTCGTCAGTCTTGACCTGGCCCAGGGTCAGGCTCTGCTGAGTGGCCTCCGCCCTCCGGCGGACTGACCATGTGGATCGCCCCCTTCTTCCCGGCCCGGTCGTAGGACCGTCGCGCCGTCTTGCCGTCAATCCGCCTCCGGCGGACCACCTCGCCGGGGAGCAGTTCCGCGATGGCCTGGGTCCAGACGGGCGAAGACATCGCCGAAGGTGTCGTGGGATGGAATGCCGTGGGGCAGTTCCAGGAAGCTCTGAAACCAGGCCAGCTTGCTTTTGCCGAAGAGTTCGATATGGACCCAGGAATCCGCCCCGCAGATGGTGGCACAGATGGCGATGGCCAGGATGTCCACCAGTTTATGGCGTCGCGTGCGTTCGACTCGGGGGTCGTCCAGGTCAGTGAAATGATCGGGAATAGTTGCATTAGGTCGTTGTGCCATGCCCATCTGCCTCCACGTCCTCAACGAATCATCGGACATTAGCATATTTCCTAAAAATCTCATTAAGACGCGATTGCCCTGACCTTTCACCACGCAATTGCAAGTATCCGTGTTAGGTGTCAAGGATTTATCACGTTACTTGGGGGAGGCGTCAGGACCCAGGGGGCGCCACGCTGTGCGACGGCGTGGAGGCGCAGCAGGAGCTTGCGCATGACCGCCACCAGGTCCACCTTACCGGGTCTGCCCCGCTGGAGCAGTCGCTGATGAAAGCAGCGCAATTCAGCATCGACGCGTATGGCCGACAGCGCTGCCAGGTAGACCACCCGACGCACGACACCCTGACCACCACGGATGGTGCGAGGTTTTTGTTGTTTGCCACTATCCCGGGACCAAGGGGCCAGGCCTACCAGGGCGGTCAGGGCCTTGGGGTCCCAGTTGCCCAACTCGGGCAATTCGGCCACCAGGGTGGCGGCGGTTATTGGTCCCACGCCGGGCACGGTGCGGTACAGGGCGGCGCGTTGGTTCAGCGGGGCAGGGCGCTTCAAGACCTCCTGGTACTCCCGATCCACTTGAGCGATCTCCTGATCCAGCCAGGCGATATGGCACTCGGTGGACTGGATCGCCCGGTCAGCAAGGTCTCGACCCAGTCGGTTACGTTCCTGCACCCTTTGGGCCACCAGTTGCTGGCGTCGGCGCAGCAGGTCCCGAAACTCCTGCTGTCCCGGTTCGGGCAACTGGGGCTCCGGTTGGGGAAACAGGCGGCCGTAACGGGACAGCGCCTGGGCGTCCAGATGATCGGTTTTGGCTTCATAGCCGCATACCCGAGCAAAGGCTCGCACTCGGTTGGGGTAGGCTACCTGCACCGGAAAGGGGACGTCCCTCAAACGGCGCACCAACCCCCCTTTATAACCTCCCGGTGCTCTCACACACCACCACCGTGGCGCCTTCCTTCCACAAGTGGCGCAGTGCGCCTGAGACGCATCAAACCCTTGAGCGGTGTTGTGAAAGCGGTTCACCACACCCTCCGCTACCGATACATCCAAACTTGCTTTGCTTACGTCAATGCCCAGGGCTATCGCATATGAAAATTGAGGTGCCGGTTATGATGTTGTCCAAACCGCAGCGTAGGGGATGACACCATGAACGAGTTGGCCGATGTATTTGCTGATTTGGAAGACCCGCGCGCGGTCAATGCCCGCCTCCATTGCCTGCACGACATCCTGGTCATTGCCCTGTGCACCGTGGTCAGCGGCGGCCAGACCTGCACTGACATGGAGCTCTACGGCCACTCCAAACTGGACTTGCTGAAATCCTTTCTGAAGTTGGAAAACGGCATTCCCAGCCACGACACCTTTTCCCGAGTGCTGAAGATGCTGGATCCGGAAGCTTTCCAGTCCGCCACAGGCGGATTTCTGGGGTTCATGGGGCAGTTTGCGGAAGGCATTGCGGGTGTGGTGGCATTGGACGGCAAGACCTTGCGCCGTTCTTACGATCGGGCCGCCGGGCGTTCGCCGCTGCATCTGGTCAGCGCCTGGGCCGACGAGCAGCGCCTGGTGTTGGGACAGGTGGCTGTTGATGATAAGTCCAACGAGATTACGGCGGTGCCCAAGCTGTTGGAAATGCTGAGTTTGCGGGGCAAGGTGGTTACTCCGATCTTTGACCAATCGGGCCATGCACTGCCAGCGGCAGGTGGCCCAGTCCGCCACAGGCGGATGGAACAGGGCGGCGACTACGCGCTGGCGCTGAAAGGCAATCAGGGTACGCTCCACGATGAAGTAAAACTGTTCCTGGACGACCCGGACACGCCGGTGGCCCAGGCCACGCAGGTCGGCAAGGGACACGGACGCATTGAAACCCGCGTTGCCAGCGTCAGCGCCGACATCGCCTGGCTGCAAGAACGGCATGACTGGCCCGGTTTGCAGGCGGTGGGCAAGGTGAGCGCAACCCGACGACAAAAGGACGACGTCAGCGAGCAAACTCGCTATCCGCCAACGGCGGACTGAGCCAGGCTTGGCCGCCAGAGCGCTGCAACGACATTGTGCGGGGACACTGGGGCATTGAAAACCGATTGCATTGGGTGTTGGACGTAACCTGCAACGAAGACCAGGCCCGAAACCGGAAAGGGCATTGTGCGGAGAACCTGGCGTTGCTGCGCAAACTGGCGCTGAACCTGGCACGACTGGAACCGAGCAAGGGGTCAATGCGGGGCAAACTGAAACGGGCCGGTTGGGATGACAACTTCCTCATCAACATCCTCTCCCAATTCGCCAACATCCATATGCGATAGCCCTGCGTCAATGCCGGCTACCGCTACCATCATTGAGCCTCCCAGTGTAATAATGGCGGTGTCCTCCACACTTGCCGATGCGGGCCCCAGGCCTGGGTATCCGTTCGGAACAACACCAGGGCGGGAGGGGCGTCCAACTTTGGCCCATCTACAGAGCTACTGCAACATACAAGTGGGTACGCGTGAGAGCATCGGCCCGTTTGACGGGATGTTGCCGCCGGCGTAGCATGGACGACTATAGCCGCGTTTTTGCTCTTTCAACCCTACGGGAGGCGCTGATGACTACCACCCAGGACAACACCGCTGACATCCGCCAGGCCGTTCAGGACCGTTACGGCCAGCGCGCCCGGCGCGTTATCGAACTGACCGACGTCACTCCCGTGGACGTCGGCTGTGGCGCAGAGGACTGCGGACTCGGCGCCTGCGGCGCAGACGATTGCGGTTACGACGCTGCCGCAGGTGGGTGCGACTCAACCGAAGCCGTCGCCTGCTGCGGGCCCGCCGACACCGAGCACGCCATGGCCCTGTACAACGATGCTCAACTCCAGGGCCTCCCCGTGGAGGCGATGGCCGCCTCGGCCGGCTGCGGCAACCCCACCGCGCTTGCCGACCTGCGCCCCGGCGAAACCGTGCTGGACCTGGGATCCGGCGGTGGCATCGACTGCTTCATCGCCGCCGACCAGGTGGGCGACTCCGGCCACGTCATCGGCCTCGACATGACCCCCGACATGCTGGCTCTCGCCAACGCCAACCGCGACCGCATGGGTGTGACCAACGTCGAATTCATTGAGGGCCATCTGGAAGACATCCCCCTGCCCGACGCCAGCGTCAACGTGATCATCAGCAACTGCGTCATCTGCCTGTCCCCGGACAAGGACGCCGTTTTCCGCGAAGCGTTCCGTGTGCTGACCCCCGGCGGTCGCCTCCACGTCTCCGATATGCTGGCCCTGACAGAGGACGGCCCTCGCATCACCGACTCCGAGTCCTGGGTATCCTGCGTCGGTGGCGCAGAGTATCGCGAAACCTATCTGTCTCGCATGGTAACCGCCGGTTTCACCAACATAGAGACCATCGACGAAGCCGTCCGCTGCGACGAGGATGACGTTTCATTGAACGTCGCCAGCGTCAAGGTATCGGCCCAAAAACCCGCGTGAATTTCCCTCCGACCCGATGGCCGGAGCCCTTTCTCCCGGAGCCCTTGCCCTTAACAGGGAAGGGCTTGGTCTGCTATCACGGTCCGGCCTTTGCAGTTATAATGTCGACCAGATGAACCTGAGGGGTTTCAGGTACGCCGTATGTCAGAATCACCACAGCAAAACGTCAACGACGAGTACACGCGCCGGTTCATGCCGCCCGAGCGTCGTCGCCAAATGGCCGTCGAGGAATCACCGCCGGATCAACCGTCGGAGCCGGTTGCCCCCGAGCCTGCGGTCGCGGTAACGATAACTGAAGATCCCGTCTCGCCGCCGGTTGCCGAAACCATCGTTGACGCTGCCGAGCCACCGGCCTCGTCCCAAGCGCCCGTCTCGCCCAATGGAGTCGCGGAGCCCCCGACGCCCACGGCCGCCCCAGTCGTCAACCCCCGTCCGGCCTCCGAATCGGTCCGGTGGGATGAACCGTCGGACAAGCCCCCGCCCTACGTCGAAGCCAACGACCTGTTCAAAATCTTCAAACCGGCTGATTTGGAAGTTGTCGCGCTCCGCGGCGTTGACCTGGAAATCCAGGGTGGGGAGTTGGTCGGCATCGTGGGCGCCAGCGGTTCCGGCAAGACCACTCTCCTCAACATCCTCGCCGGATTGGAGCGCCCCTCCGCCGGCCGGATTCGCGTGGGCGAGCGCGACCTATTGGACATCAGCGACCGGGAGTTGGTGGCCTACCGCCGCCAGGACGTCGGCTTCGTGTGGCAGGCCACCGGCCGCAACCTGGTGCCCTACCTCAACGTGCGCGACAACATCGAATTGCCCCAGGCCATCTCCGGAACCGGACGCAAGCAGCGTCGCGAACGTGCCCAGGAACTCCTCGAAGCCCTGCAAATGTCCGACAAATCCGCCCGCTACCCGTCGGAGTTGTCCGGCGGTGAGCAGCAACGCGTCGCCATCGCCGTTGCTCTGGCCAATAACCCGCCCCTGCTGCTCGCCGACGAGCCCACCGGCGAGTTGGACACCGCCATGGCCGAGGACGTGTTCCGGATGCTCCAGCGCATCAACCGTCAGTTCGGCGTCACGGTCATCATCGTTACCCACTATGCCGGCATAGCCCTGTGGGTGGACCGCGTCATACGCATCCGCGACGGCCGCATCGGCTCCGAATCGTACCTGCGCGCTTCGTACCAAGGCGATCAGGGAAGCGAGGAGGAATTTCTCGTCGTTGACCGCGCCGGTCGCCTGCAACTGCCCCGCGAGTACATGGAGCGGTTCCAAAATCTCAACGGCGCATGGGAAGGTCTGGCCAGCACCGGCATGACCGAGGACGGCGGGGAGGTGTCCCTGCGGCCCGCCGCCGCGCCCCACCGCAGTCGTGAGCGTTCGGCGCGAATCGGACGCGAGTCCGATAACCGAGGATAACGTCGGCTATGGTCAACGGAACAGCGGCTCTGGCCGCCGAATCGGTGGTCCGCGAGTTCGGCGAGGGCGAGAGTGCGGTCCGGGCTGTCGACGGAATTACCGTCAACATCGCCCCCGGCGAATTCGTTGCCCTGGTCGGACGGTCGGGCTCCGGCAAAACCACCCTGCTCAACTTGTTGGCCGGCCTGGATCGGCCCAGCGAGGGCAAGGTCTGGTTCGAGGGCAGAGAGCTTTCCAGCCTGCCCGAAAAGGACTTGGTTGCCCTGCGCCGCGAGCGGATCGGTTTCGTGTTCCAGTCCTTTGGTTTGATCCCGTTGCTCTCCGCTTTCGAGAACGTTGAACTCCCCCTGCACATCGGCGGGGTTTCCTGGCGAGAACGCCGCCGCCGCGCCAACGAGTCCCTCGAGTTGGTCGGCCTGCTGGGACGTTCCGGCCATCGCCCGTACGAACTGTCCGGCGGCGAGCAGCAGCGCGTGGCGATTGCCCGAGCGTTGGTGGCCGGGCCCTCGGTGGTGTTCGCCGACGAGCCAACCGGCGAATTGGACAGCGTGACGGCGGAGAGCATCGGAGGAATCATGCGGGAGATCGCCGCCACACGGGGCGTGACCGTAGTCACCGCGACCCATGACCTGATGCTTGCCGACATGACCGACCGCCGTCTCCAGATGGCCGATGGCCGCATCACGGCTGTCCAGGACTGACTGCTTCCACGTGCGCCGTTTGCCCCGTCACCACCGTCGTGGTATATTTTGGCTTGTAATCAAGTATCCAGAAGCGCAAAACCACGGAGTATTGCATGGCTTACGTAACGCCCCGAGAAGGCGAACCGCCCGAAAGTTTGGTTAACAGGTTCCGCGCGTCGGTTCAGCACGCAGGTATCCTGCGGGAGTTGAAGGACCGGCGATTTTTCCGGTCCAAGGCCCAGAAGGAACGATTGGCCGCCCAGCGCGCGGCACGCCGTCGCCGCCGGCAGCGCCGCTAGGATGCCCGCCGGCCTCGCCGGCTAATGCTCCACGCCAACCATCGCGGCCTGAACGCGCCAATTTGACCGCCCAGTAACCGGACACCGCATCCGGCGCGCCAACGCCGAGGTGGGTTCAACCTGTGTGCCTGACCCCAGCGGTCAAATCCCCGAACGAGATAAAGGAGGGAAGGTTTGCCTCGTTACGATTATCGGTGTACCGAATGCTCAAATGAGTTTGAATTGGTTCAGACATTCAGCGAGGCGGGCCAGGGCACATGCCCGGTTTGCGGCGGCGCAGGCCAGAGAGTTTTCCACGCCGTCCCGGTGATATACAAGGGCAGCGGGTTCTACACCACCGACTACGGGCGTCCCAAGCGGCCAAACGAAAACTCCGAGAGCAAGGAGCCCGCAAAGGAATCGGCATCGTCCTCCAATGGCAGCGGGTCATCCTCCGACAGCTCAACGTCCGGCGACAGCGGTTCCTCCGGGGGCGATTCCTCGTCAACGCCGGCTCCGGCCGCTGCGGGCGGCGATTCAGCCTGAGCGCCGGAAGCGGTACGGGATAGATCTGGGCCGCGCTCTCGGGTGCGGCTTTTTCTTGCCTCTCGCCGTGGTTCAAACGTGACAGGTAGCCAGCGATGCGAGCGTTGATCCAGCGCGTCACCGAAGCCTCGGTTTCGGTCGATGGCACCGAGGTCGGCAAAATCGGCCCGGGCCTGGTCGTCCTCCTGGGCGTGGCCGACGGCGATGCCGATGCTGATGCCCAGTACCTTGCGGACAAGGTCGCGAACCTTCGGATTTTCGCCGACGAGCAAGGGCGGTTCAACCTCTCCGCCCTGGACGTTGGCGCCGAACTGCTCGTGGTGTCCCAGTTCACCCTCTACGCCGACACCAGGCGTGGCCGCCGACCCGATTTCACGCGCGCCGCCGGACCCGATGAGGCCAACTGGCTGTACGAGTCGGCGTGCGAGATGTTCCGCGAGAAGGGTCTGACGGTCGCCACGGGCCAGTTCCAGGCCTACATGCACGTCCACCTCGTCAACGACGGCCCCGTTACCATCCTCGTCGACAGCGCCGACCGCGCCCGCCCTAGGAACGCCTGAACCTTTCGACAGTTAGCGATTGGCCCTTACTCTCGCTGGATTCAGGCATGCCCTGCCATCGCGATTCGCGGAGCTCCGCTCTAGTCCAATCCCACCCGGCGCAGCGTGTAGGCCTCTCCGGCCATAATCTCTTGGATCCTGGGCGGCAGGTCGCGAAAATCATCGGCCGTTGCCGAGATCAGTCTCCCGGTCAACGCTCCGCTTTCGCCCGAGGCTAACCAGACCGCCAACTCCGCGCACTCGTCGATGGACGCGCCGCCGCCCGATGTTACCCTCAACCCCAGCTGGTGAATGAAGTCCGCTCCTGCCTCTTCGGCTTGCTCGGTCATCCTGTCCCACATGCTGGTGTGCACCGATCCGGGACCCAAGGCGTTGACCGTGATTCCCCTGCCGTCCAGTTCCTGGGCCAACACCTCGGTGAGCCGCACCACCGCCGCCTTGCTGGAGCAGTAGGCCGACATATTGCTCCACGCGTTGGTTGCCCCCGCGCCCGACAGGTTGATAATCTTCCCGCTCGATTGCTCCAGCATCACTGGGACCATGGCGCGGCACACCAGGAACGTGCCGGTGAGGTTCACCGTGATCGTGCTCACCCAGTCGTCGATGTCGTTGCCCTGCAGCGGCCCGACCGGCCCCGAGATGCCCGCATTGTTGACCAGCACGTCGATTCGCCCGAATCGCTCCACTGCTCGCTGAGCCAACCGTTCCGTGTCCTCCTGGCTGGTCACGTCGGTGGGTACGGCAATCGCCTCAGTACCATGCTCCGATACGGCGGCGACCGCATCCTGCAACTCTGACTCGCTGCGCGCGGCCAGCGCCAGCTTTGCGCCTTCGCGGGCATAGGCCAGCGCGATGACGCGACCGATGCCCCTGCCGGCGCCCGTGATCACTGCTACCTGACCATCCAGTTTCATGCCGTAACCTCCCAATAAGTACTGCCCGGGTGTCACCAGGGCCTTTCCAAAGCGCCACACATCCCGCTCATGGTGAGCCTGTCGAACCACGAGCACGTCCTTCGACCCGCCACGGGCCGACCTACGGCAGCTCAGGACGAGCGGATAGACTTCAATCGCACGACTTTGGAAAGCCCCTGGGGCGTCCACACGCGAGGGCGGACCGATTCAGCCCGCCCATCTGTGCATATCCCGATTCACAACCACGGCGGGTTGGCGTTTCTTGGCGGCTTAGCGGTGCCAGCCCATTCCCTTGTACATGCCGCGCAGGAACGCGATCTGGCCGCCGTGGGATACGCAATCCCAGGTCATCTGCCCCAGCGCGGCCGCTACGGTTCGGGGTTCCGACACCGGCGGTATGATCCTGGCCTGCTGCATCTGCGCCTCGGTCAGGCCGGGCAAGTATTCGCGCAACGCGGAGCGCACTTCCTCGAAGTATTCCATCTGCCGGGCGCGCGACGGCGGTTGCCAGTCACATACCATCTGGTGCGTCCAGCCCAGCCCTCGGTTCTCGCCGTCGGCCGGCATGGCGAAGTGCTGCTCCCAGTTGTTGGCGTCCCAGAGCTGGGGCAGGTCTCGCAGACGCGTGTGGATGAACGAATCGATCACCCGCGAAAGGTGCCACAGGGTCCAGGCCACCGAGTTGCAGTCCGGCGCCGGGATGCGGTGGAACTCCTCGTCCGTGAGGTCCGTTAACGCCAGGTCAATGGTGGTGAAGTTGTTCTCCAGGGCGGAGATGAGACCGTCGGTAGCGGCCGGCATGGCGGGCCTCCTCTACGTGATTTCCGGCTGGACGCCGGCGGGAAGGTCAACCTCAAACGCCGACAGGACCTGCCCCACCAGCATGTAGTGTCCGATCAGGGCGGTGATTTCCACGGTCTTCTGCGTGCCGAAGTGGTCGCGGACCGCGTCGAACGTTTCGTCGCTGATCTTGTGGTTCTGCGCCAGTTCCTGGACATATTTGACCAGCGACGCCTCGATGCCGGTCATGCCCTCGGGCGCCTTGCCGGTGGCGATGGCGTTCACCACGTCCTCGGAAACTCCGGCCTGCCGGGCCAGGCGAGCGTGGGCGGAGAACTCGTACTGCTGGCGAATCTCCCGGGCCGTGGCGCAGATGATGATCTCGCGCTGGGCCTCGGTGATATCCAGTTCAAACCGCACGTAGGTGCCGGTGTGGGCGACCCGCGCCGCCAGGTCGGGGCTGTGCAGCAGCACGCCGTAGGGCCCACGCACGCTGCCGCGGCTGCTGGCGATGGAGTCGAAGAATTCCTGGTGCTCGGGAGCGAGTTGTTCCCGGGTGATGTCGTTGAGACGGGCCATGAGTTGAGGCTCCTTGACGATTGGTGGAGTATGGTTCTGGCAATATACCGCCGGCTCATGCGGTATTCAAGCCGGGCCGTCGTCTCTCCGGGGCCTGTCGATTAGCGGTTTCTCTTGATGACCAGATGCTGGTGTAAAAATGTCTGTTGTTCCAAGAAAACTCCAACCTGTACGTTTTCACCCTCACCCTAACCCTCTCCCATCGAGGGAGAGGGGATTTCTTGGATAATCGAATGACCTTGCCTTCTCTCCAAGGTCTTTGGATTGGGGGTCTAAACCGGGTTGCGGGCATGGCTAGCGCGCCGGGGCGGGCAGGTCCCAGCGGAGGAATTTGTGGTAGCGGTCGCCGTCAATCCAGGGAAGCAGGTTGATGACGATGTCTTCAGGGTGAGGGACGTCCCCCTGGCGTCGGGCATTGTCCAAGCAGTGGCGAAGGTTACCGAAGGTGGGAAGGCGGAAGCCGGCTTTGGCGACGCGCTCGATGACGTCGGCGGGTTCGGGAGGTTGGTCGGGGTCCCAGTCGTTGGAGACGGCTTCGGCGATGCGTCGGAGCTTGATGATGGTGAGTTCCAGGGCGAACCTACGCTTGAGGGCGTTGATGCGGCGACGGATTTGGGAAATGGTCATGGGATTGCCTCGGACGGGAGAGTATTTACATGGATGAACGGGATGGAACCGCCAGAGGCGGAACCGCCAAGGGCGGACCAAAGGCCTGCGGCGGGATTGGGTATGAGGTCGGGATAGCGGCAATTTTGGCGAAATCCCGCTCATTTCCGCTCATTTCTGTTCATTTGAGTAGGGCGTTGGGGTGGGACATGGGGGTGAATGGGGGAGGATTGGGGTTGTTTGGGGGTGATATTGGTGGTTTTGGCGGGCAGATGAGCGGGTTTGGGGGAGTGATGTCTGCGGTGTTTGGACGTGGGCATTGGACGGCTCACGGCCTGGGTGGCGGTCGGATTTGGTGTATTGGTTAATTATGGTAAGGATGGGTGAAGGATGGGAGCAAGGGGGAGGTGTCAGTGGATTGTCGCCCGCCGGATCAGGTTTGAGAGATGTGCGCCCATGTTAAAATTGGGCCATGACGACGCCGAACTTTGCCGACAAGACCGTCTGGACGGGGGACAGGAGGCGCAGTCTAGCCTGATTTGATCCATTTACTGACGGGTTGGCTCAACCGGGAGAGAAACTGCTTCGCAAGGTATATGAGGAGATGCTGGAGTGGCTGCTGGTAGAGAGGGGACGATGATCAGCGACGTGAACGAATACAACCGCCGATTTCATGAAATTCTAGGCATGATGCGGCGAGGAGCATTTAATACCTGCTTATTCGGAGACCATTGTACAGAGCCCGTGATACAGGCTCACTCGGTTTCCCGAGCGGTGTTAGCGCACCTGGAAGAGAACGGTCATGTGATCCGACCCAAGGGTAGGACTGAGCATGACGAAATAGGTCGTTCGTATCCGGAGCTCGTGTTCCAACGCGAAGGAATCAATCGGGCATCCACAGGGACATTCGCGTGCCGGATGCACGACGAGGTATTTGCCGAAATTGACACTATTCCTATTGATTTTGGCGACCCTCGGGTGTGTGACCTGCTGTTTTTCCGAGCCATATTGAAAGCAGCCTGGCAACTGTTGAGAACGCAACTCGCAACAATGTGGCTTGAGCGCGACCGACCTTTGCCAGGGCCTTTGCCAACCCACCCAAATACGCGTCTGCGTGCGCTGCTGAACGCGATGAAACGTATCAGGCCCTGGTTAGACTCGACATATGAAGCCTCTGAGGATCGGCCTGTAGTTCACTTGATCCGACGCATAAAGACCGAGCACGCCATCGTTGCCGCGTCGTGTGCAGGGGGAGGTTCGGCTCTGGCATTTGACCAAGAAACCGGACGAGAGATATCTCCGAGAATGGTTCATTCTATTATAGGCAAAGATCCGAATTCCTGTTGGAGTTTCACGGTCATGCCCCAGTTTTCGGAACACGTCATGGTGGCTAGTTGGCTGAGGAACAGTGTAGCCGAAAACTACTTCCGACATTTCAACGAAATCCAAGGCGACGAACTGCAAGCGGCAGTGTCGGCAGAATTAATCATTTTCGGCGAGAATTGGTACCTCAACCCCAGAATATGGAAATCGTTTAGGCGGGCAAAGCAAGACGCTATCACAGACGCATACCACAACGTTGCTGAGCTGCAAGCCGGCCGATACGTTTGGCACGATAGGGAAGATGGAACACCGTGGTTTGAATACCTGGATCTGAATAATCGCCACCAGATCAACTTCTTTCGCTACAACAAAGCGGTATTCGCACATTAATGTTATTTGTTGGCGCGTCACGAGGTGTACCACGCAGGGCAATGCGATGCTCTCATCATTCCACACATTTGCCGTCATTCCAGATCAAGTCCGGAATCCAGAGTTGTATCCCAACCGTAACTTTCCTTGAACCTAGGAGTTCTGGATTCCGGCTTTCGCCGGAATGACCGTAGGAACTCGAGAGTGACGGATGGGGCGCGGGAATGACGGCGGGGGTTCGAAAACCGAAAAGACCCGGTTGGGCAGCGGCGCGGGCGGGTAGTTGCGCTACGCGTGAGGTAGTGAGCGACGGCGGATATTGCGCTCATCAATTACAGAGAAATGGCCTGGCCAGTCCGTATGAGCGGTAAGGGCGTTGACAATGAAAGTCGGTCGCTCCGCCGCCGACACACGAGCGATGCGGAACAAAACCACCCCGCAAGATGCCGGCATCCCAACCAGATATACCAGATCGCCAAAATCGGTATCCAAGGTTAATAGAACCCGGTCTTCTCGCATTGCCTGGGCGAGAAGATTAGCGTCATCGGCGCGTGGCGATTCTTCCGCCGCATAAGCCACGCTATACCCGAGTGTGCGCAACGTTGCGACTGCCCCGCCGGGTATGTTCACATCGGCAAGAAACCGCACGGAGATATGGCTATGCAAATCAGAGTGGCGTCACCTTCTCCCAAGGCAAACTTTTGCCGGGGAGGTGGATGCCATTATCGTCAATCCGTACCCGGCTGCAATGCTCCGTGCCGTGCTTTTCAGCGTAGCTCTGGCAGGCTGCGATGTCTTCGGGTGACAGGAATGGATAGCTATCCAGGATGTCGGCAACGCTGGAGCCGGCGTCCAAAAGTTCGCGGACCAACGCCACTGAGACTCTGGTACCTTTCACCGCTGGCTTACCACCCAGCACCTTGGGGTCAGCAACGATGCGTTTTTCCCAATCCATATCACTCCTCATGGGTTGGTCTCGCTCCGTAGTCTCTCCGGTTCATTCTATCATCGACCATCGGCAACATCAGCCAACATTCACTGGGGGAACTCCAGGTCGAGGGAGATGTCCAGCGCGTCCGTGGAGTGGGTGAGGCCGCCGATGCTGATGAGATCGACGCCGGTTTCGGCTACCGCGCGGACGGTGCTCAGGTTGATGCCGCCGGAGGCTTCCACGGAGGCGCGCCCGCCGATGATCTCAACGGCCTCCCGCATGGTGTCCACGTCCATGTTGTCCAGCATGATGATGTGGGCGCCGGCGTCCACCGCCTCCCTGACCTGCTCCAGCGATTCCACCTCGACCTCAACCCGTATGGTGTGGGATGCCTGGGCGATGGCGTGGCGCACCACCGCGCCCAGCGGCTCTTCCAGCGCGGCGCGCGCGGCCAGGTGGTTGTCCTTGATCAGGATGCCGTCCGCAAGGTTCAGGCGGTGATTGTGCCCGCCGCCCATGCGCACGCTGTACTTGTCCAGGAACCGGTGGCCCGGCGCAGTTTTTCGGGTGTCCACGATTCGAGCCGGCGTGCCGGCCACGGCGCGGACGTATTGGTTCGTCGCCGTGGCGATGCCGCTCATGCGCTGCATGAAGTTCAGGGCGGTGCGCTCCGCCCGCAGGATCGATGCCGCCGAGCCTCGCACGCTGGCGATGTCGGCGCCTGAAGCCAGTTCGGACCCGTCGTCCAGCAACAGATTGACCTCCAGGGAGGGGTCGATCCGTTGGAACACCTCGCGGGCGACTGCTCCGCCGGCCAGGACGCCGTCGGCTTTGGCGCGCAGGACCCCGTCGCCGATGACTCCGTCGGGTATCAGCGTTTGGGTCGTCGGGTCGTTGAACGCCTGGTCCTCGGTGAGGGCGGCATTGATCAGGTTGAGTACCTCTGGCGGTAGCTGTTGCGACATGTTCACCTCGCGGTGGCGTCGGGTTTTGTTGCTTGAGAGAAGTTTGCCATCAACGCGGCGCGACGGCAATCGGAGTATGTGTGTACACTATACCGCCGTTGAGATCGAAGGAGCCTTGCCCGCCTGGCCGTAATCAAGCCGCTCGCGGCACGGGAGGCTCCGAGATTCAGAAGGGTCCGGGATCCGAGGGTCCGGGATCCAGATGGTTCCGAGAAATTTTCCGAAACACGCAGCAACCGCCCAAGACGCGCTTTCGCCAGTAGGTTCTACAATACCACCGCGCAAGTCCAATACTATGCGCGTTGCCGGCGGCGACGCGCGCGGCATCAGGCTCAAAGGCCCATCGGTGGGCGGCGTAAGGCCCACCACCGAACGTGTCCGCGCCGCCATATTCAACATATTGGATGCAGAGCAGGTGATGGATCGCCGCGTCTTGGACCTCTACGCAGGAACGGGCAGTCTCGGAATCGAAGCCCTCAGCCGGGGGGCCCAATGGTGCGATTTTGTGGAACGCAACCGGCGGCAAAGCCTGGACTTGCAGGAAAACCTGGAGCGCGCCGGCTACGCCGACGCCGGCCAGGTACATTGCGCCGACGTTGCTCGCTGGTTGACCCAGCCATCGCTTGCCACGGAGACCTACCACCTTGCGTTGCTGGACCCGCCCTACCGCATGGGAGACCCCACGCCCACCTTGGAGACGCTGGCCGGATCGGGGGCGCTGCATGCTGATGCCACGGTAATCGTCGGACACAGCAGCAGAATGGCTTTACCTGAGCTGATCGGCGGTCTGCGGTGCTATGACCAACGCAGTTACGGCGACAACGCAATCGCCTTTTACACCTGCGAGTTTGCCCGAGCGGCCTGAAATCGAGACTGGAGAATTGCCGAATGGTAACCGCTCTATACCCGGGCAGTTTCGACCCGGTGACCATGGGACATCTGGACGTGGCCAAGCGCGCCGCCAGGCTTTTTGAGCGCCTGATCATCGCCGTCTATGACACGCCGTCGAAGAGCTTGCTTTTCAACACCGAAGAGCGCGTCGGCTTGATCCGCGAAGCAGCGGCCGACATCGACAACATAGAGGTTCGCCCGTTTACGGGCCTGGTGGTGAAGACCGCGCGCGATGTCGGAGCCGCCACCATCATACGCGGACTGCGCAGTGGCCCTGATTTCGAGTACGAATGCCAGATGTTTTTCATGAACCGCCGGCTGGAACCCGATGTGGACATGGTTTCGCTGATGAGCGACCAGGATCACACTTTCATCAGCTCCAGTCTGCTCAAGGAAGTTGCCCAGTTGGGCGGCGACATTGCCGGCATGGTGCCGCCCAACGTCGCCCACGCTTTGGCTGAAAAATTCCCCGCCACAGGCGGGCCGCAGCGGTAGCCGTCGCCGGCAATCCTACCGCCGGCGCAAGGAGGACATCATAGATATCAACAACGTTATAGACCGCATCGAGCTCCTGGTCGAGTCCAGCAAATCAGTGCCCCTCAGCAGCAACGTGATGGTGGACAAGGTCAAGCTATACGAACTGGTGGCCCAGTTACGCATGGAGATTCCCCAGGAAATACGCCGGGCTGAGGAGATGCTTTCCCGCAAGGACGACATAATTTCGTCCGCAGTCTCCGAAGCCAACCGTTCCCGCAACAACATGGAGCAGGAATTTCGCAGCCGCCTGAACGACCATGAACTAGGCCGCAAGGCCGAGGAAATTCTGCGCGACGCAGAGGCTCGGGCCCGACGCATGCTCGACCAGGCGGAGCAGGAGGCTGACAACCGTCGCAACCAGGCGGATGCCTATGCCCTGCGCACCCTGAGGGACCTGGAAAGGGAGCTCACGACGGCCACCGGGTCCATCCGCAAGGGCATCGACGTGCTGGCCGGTTCCACCTTGGCCGCGTCCGTCGCGAGCAGCCCCGATATACCATCGCCGGCGGATTTCGCCCCCGATGATATCGAGGCGCGCGTCCGAGCCCGCTGACCCTCTCGGGATGTTTGACCCCACAGCGGCCCCGGCCGCGGTTCGCGACCCCGGTCCCAAGCGTGGCCGGGGCACGTTCGTGCTTGACACTGTGACACCTGTGGGGTATAGAATCTAATCGTCCGGCCGGCATTTTGCCGGCCCAAGGGCCAATTTGCCTTGGACGCGGTCGTTGGAGTGATGCAGCAGATGCGTGAACTGGTAATTGACAGCATCCGTATCAGCCAGATGAACTACCAGCGAGTGGTGGTCCTCAAAGAGTTGGCAACCAATCTTTTCCTGCTGATCTGGATTGGACCCACCGAAGCCGAAGCCATCGCGGTGAAAATGCAGGGCATGAGCGTGCCCAGGCCCTTGACCCACGACCTGCTCGTGGATCTGGTCAAATCGGTGGGTGGCACTGTGGAGCACATCCTGGTCAGCGACCTCCAGAACGAGACCTTCTACGCCAGGATCGTGATCAAGATCGGCGACCAGCTCCACGAAATCGACTCCCGTCCCAGCGATGCCATGGCCGTGGCCGTCAGGGCAGAGGTGCCCATCTACGTTTCAGACCAGGTGATGGAGAAAGCGGCCATATCCATGGACGAAGAGACGGGACAGCCGGTGGCCTCCTCGGGCGAACAGGAAACCGCTCCGGCTGAGGTGACCGAGGAGGAACTTCAGGGATTGTCCGCGTTCACCGACCTGATCAACGAACTGGACATGGAAGACTTCGAACGCAAGTAGGGATGATGTACCGGAATCAGACCTATAGGGACAAATTAGACCGTAGCCCCGAACCGTAACGGCGGGGCTTTTTCGTAACTTGAGTTACGGATTCTGCAACATTACTGATTGACACGTCAAAAAGCCGATGCTACTATGCCTGCCGTTTGGAATCGGAAATGCCGCCCTGGGTAATCATCGCCCTGCGGCTCACCGGTCTGGGATGGTACGTAGCCGCGTGCATTGTAGTGGGCATCATCGGAGGCGTATGGTTGGGAAAACTGACCGGTCAGGTAGCCCTGCTGGTTTTGGCGGGAACCGTGATTGGCAGCGTGGTCGCCTTCTACGGGGTGTACCGGATGGTACTCCCCGCTATCTATGGCCCCAACCGGAACCCGCCCCCTTCCCAACCACCTGCGCGCCCGGATACTGACCACGGAGGCAACGGCAAGTCGTGACGACTAAACGTGTACTGCTGCTGATTGGCGGCGTATCAGCGGTTTTGCTGATTGTCGGGTTCGTGATCGGGGCGGTGGGCTCGCAAATGTTCGGATTGGGAAGCCCGTTCGTCAAGCAACCGGGCATCCACCTCCCTCCGGATCCCGTATTCCCTGCCACGGTCCGTCAAGACGTCATCGGTTACCGCGTAGCGGACAAGAAGCCCGAAGACCACGGCGCATCCGAGGCCAAGGAAGAAGGCAAAGAGGAACATCACGGCCTGGGCCTTATGCAGTTCGCCGTAACCAACACCATGCTGTCGGCGTGGCTGACCAGCATCATCATGTTGGTGTTCTTCATTGGCGGCGCGCGCAAGCCCAGGGTCATCCCGACGCGATTGCAAGCGCTGATCGAGATGCTTTTCGAGTTGGTGCTCAACTTCGCATCGAGCATCCTCGGGCCGGAGATGGGACGCCGGGCGTTCCCGGTCGTCGCCACCATTTTCTTCTTCGTCCTGTTCAACGCCTGGATCGCGATATTCCTGATACCCATCTACCAGGCGGTGGGCTTCGGCGCCAGCGTTGGCGGCGAATTCAAACTGGCGACGCACTTGGTGCGCCCGGCCGGCACCGACCTGAACATGCCGCTCGCCCTGGCGTTGGTTTCGTTCGTATTCGTGGAGTACTGGGGATTCCGGTCGCACGGCTTTGGCTACCTGAAGAAATTCTTCGCGTTCGGAGACATCCTGCGCGGCCGGCCTTCCGGCCTCATCAACGTTTTCGTAGGCTTGCTGGAGTTGGTCTCCGAACTGGTGCGGATCGTTTCATTCACCTTCCGTCTCTTCGGTAACATGACCGCCGGCGAAATCCTGGTGGTGATGATCACCTTCCTGGTTCCGTTCGTAGCGACCCAGTTCGTATTCGGGCTTGAGTTGCTGGTCGGGTTGATCCAGTCGGTCATCTTCGCCGGTCTCACCCTGGTCTTCCTCTCCGTGGCGGTGAGCCATGAGGAACACTAGGAACAACAATCAACGGGTCTAATCGCCCCGGCGCATCACTGTGCGGGGCACGCAAAAACAAGGCCACCTTTGAATCGGAGGAGTCTCAACAATGGCACTTGACCTCTCAATGTTTACGACGCTGCTGTCGGTCGCAGCCCAAAGCGGCCTGGGTGACGTGGGCGCCAAGTATCTGGCGGCCGGTCTGGCGATCGCCATCGGCGTTATCGGCCCTGGCGTTGGTATCGGCATCCTGGGCGCCGGAGCGATGGGCGCCATCGGGCGCAACCCCGATGCCGCCGGCGCAATCACCACCAACATGATCCTCGCCATCGCGTTCGCAGAGGCGTTGGGCATTTACTCTTTGATCGTTGCAGTAATCCTGCTATTCGTGGTGTAACAACATGGTTGAACTGGGCTTGAATGTGCCCTCGCTGATCAGCTACCTGATCAACTACATCATCCTGTTGGTGCTCCTCGGAGCCCTGGCATACCGGCCCCTGCTCAACGCTCTCGACAGCCGAGTGGACAGCATCCGGGAGAGCCTGGAGGCAGCGGATCGGGCCAGGGAAGAGGCCGCAACCTCTCGCTCCGCCATTGAGGAAGAGATCAATGAGGCGCGACGCGAAGGGCAGCGACTCCTTGATCAAGCCCGCGAGGCCGCCGAGCGGTTCCGCGAGGAAGAGATGGGTCGCGCTCGTCAGTCCGCCGAGGAGTTCTCCGAGAGAGCCCGCGCCGACATCGCGAGGGAGCGGGACGCAGCGATCAGCGAGGTACGCGCCGCGTTCGGGGATCTCGCCATTACGGCCGCCGAGCGGATCATCAGGCGCTCAGTGGACCGCCAGGCGCACCAGGAACTCATCGACCAGGTATTGGCCGACGGGGAACAGGCGCTCCGACGCAACTAGTCTGTCCGCATCGCTCCGCCCGGGAGACCGGCGCAACGCAGCCGGGATAATCCGGGCGGGCCACAACAGGGAGGCAGCAAGCCGTGGCAAATCGTTTGTCGGGGCAACGCTACGCCCAGGCCATCTTTGAGTTGGCCCTGGAAAATCAGCAACTCGAGCAGTGGGACCAGGACCTGCGCCTGGCCGCCGACGTGCTGGGGGATGACGAATTTGCCCTGTTCCTGGGCCATGCCGACGTGCCGCAGGAACGGAAGATCGCTGCCATCGAAGCAGTTCTTTCCGAGGCTCACCCGTTGGTCCAGAACCTGGTTTCCCTCCTGGTGTCCCGCGGCGGTGTTGACGCCATGCGGGACGTGCAGGAAGGTTACTCGCGACTGCTGGACGACCATTTGGGCCGGCAGCGCGTGGAAATCACCACTGCCGTGCCGTTGGAACCGGAGGAACTCGAACGCGTAACCGAGTTCGTGAGGCAGTTGGTGGGCCGGGAGGTGGTAATCAGCGCCAGCGTGGACGAAAATATCCTCGGCGGCCTGATCGTCCAGATCGGTGACCAGCTGCTGGACGGGAGCACCGCGTCAAACCTGGAACGGATGCGGCAGATAGTTCGGGCGCAGGCTGCATGAGGACATTCCCCGGAGTAGGCAACCGATTTCCCAGTCGGGGCGACATCGTAACTAAGGAAACAAGGAGACTCGCCGATGGCAGTCAGGGGACAAGAGATAGTATCTCTCATCAAGCGACAGATCGAGGAGTTTGGCGGCGAACTGACCCTCGTTGACGTGGGTACCGTGGTGCAGGTCGGCGACGGTATTGCCAGCATTCAGGGCCTGCAGAGCGTCCGGTCCAACGAGTTGCTGGACTTCGGAAACGACATCCTTGGGCTGGCGCTGAACCTGGAATCCGACATCGTCGGCGCCGCCATCCTCGGCGATCCCAATGCGATCAAGGAAGGCGACCGGGTCCGCGCCACCGGCCAGATCATCGAGATTCCCGTTGGAGAAGCGTTGATCGGCCGGGTGGTTGACCCACTGGGACGGCCCCTGGACGGCAAGGGGCCCGTCGTTACTCAGCAGACCATGCCCGTCGAGCGCACCGCGCCGAACGTGGTGGTGCGAAAGTCGGTGGACACGCCGGTCCAGACCGGCATCAAGGCCATCGACGCCATGATTCCCATCGGGCGCGGCCAGCGCGAGTTGATCATCGGAGACCGCTCCACCGGCAAAACCGCCATCGCCATCGACACCATCATCAACCAGAAGGACACCGACCTCATCTGCATCTACGTTGCCATCGGACAGAAGCAGGGCAAGGTGGCGCAGGTCGTCGGCATTCTGGAAGAATACGGCGCGATGGACCACACCATCGTGGTCAACGCCGGTTCCGCCGACTCCGCCCCGTTGCAGTTCATCGCGCCCTACGCCGGCTGCGCCATGGGCGAGGCGTTCATGGAAGAGGGCAAGGACGTGCTGATCGTCTATGACGACCTGACCAAACACGCCTGGGCCTACCGCCAGATGTCGCTGCTGCTGCGCCGTCCCGCCGGCCGTGAAGCCTACCCCGGCGACGTGTTCTACCTGCACAGCCGCCTGCTCGAACGGGCTGCGCGCCTGGACGACGAAAACGGCGGCGGCTCACTGACCGCGCTGCCCATCATCGAAACCCAGGCCGGCGACGTGTCAGCCTACATTCCCACCAACGTTATTTCCATCACCGACGGCCAGATCTACCTGGAGCCGGAGCTTTTCAACGTGGGTATCCGACCGGCCGTGAACGTGGGCCTGTCGGTGTCCCGCGTGGGCGGCGCCGCCCAGACCCGCGCCGTGCGGCAGGTGGCGGGACGTCTGCGGTTGGACCTGGCCCAGTACCGCGAATTGGCGACCTTCGCCCAGTTCGGAACCGCCGACCTCGACGCCGCCACGCGGGCTCAGTTGGCACGCGGCCAACTGGCAACGGAAGCCCTCAAGCAAGGACAATACCAGCCGCTCAACCTGGGCGACGAGGTATTGGTTCTTTACGCGGTGAACGCGGGTCTGATGGAAGACGTGCCGCTGGAACGGGTGGGCGCGTTCGAAGAGCAGATGCTCCGTCATGTGAATGCAACCCATCCTGAGTTCAGCCAGGCCATCAGGGAATCTGGCAACCTGCCGGATGAACTGAGCGAGCAGATCACCGCTGCCATCAACGATTTCAAGCCGACGTTCCAGTAGCGGCGAATAATTATTCGCCACTACACGATGAACTGGAATCCAGAAACACCGCAAGCAGTACCACACCTATTGAGGTGTTATGCCCAGCGTTAGAGACATACGCCGACGCATTCGCAGCGTCGAGAATACCGGCAAAGTTACCAACGCGATGTCCCTCATCGCGGCGTCCAAGATGCGCCGTGCGCAACTGGCGGTCACGGACGGACGGCCCTACGCGGAAAAGATCCACGACGTCATAGCGTTGCTGGCGGCACAGCCGTCCGGCGACGACGATACCGCCCATCCGTTGCTGCAGGTCCGTCCCGTCAACAACGTGGGCATGGTGGTTGTTACGCCGGACCGGGGCCTGGCCGGCGGCATGCACGCCACGATCAACCGACGCGTTGCCCAGTTCATCCTAGCTAGCGACGCCACCGTCCGGAGCATCGTGGTGGGCCGCAAGGGCCGCGACTTCATGGTCCGGTACACCGATACGGTGCAGGCGGTGTTCACCGACCTCAGCGACCGCCTGGCGCTGGCCGACACCACCGCGATTTCCAGGCTGGTCATCGACGGATACACTGAGGGTCAGTTTGACGAGGTGTATCTGGGTTACATGCGGTTCGTCAACACGGTACAGCAGGAACCGGTCATAGAACGCATCCTTCCGGTCGAGCCCGCCGAGCTGGAATCGGCGCAGCGTGTCGGATTTATCTACGAACCCAATCCGGCCGTGGTGCTGAGCGCCCTGCTGCCCCAATTCGTGGAGATGCAGGTGTACCACGCCATCCTGGAAAGCATCGCCAGCGAACAGTCGGCGCGGATGGTCGCCATGCGCAACGCCACTGACAACGCCAACCAGCTGGCCTCCGACCTGACGCTGGTAATGAACAAGCTCCGGCAGGACAGCATCACCAACGAACTGCTGGACCTGGTCGGCGGACAGATCGCGCTGGAGGGTTAAAGAACTGTTCCCTTTTGGCGATGTTCCCGCCGAGCTTTACCGATGGTTCCTGCTCACCTATGGAACTACCTCCGCTCTGCGGGTTGGCGTCGAAACCTACAAACAGATAGCGGTTCTACGGGTCGCTTGGTATGATGTTCCAACGGCAGCGTTCAGTGTATTGGAGCATGGTTTCGTCGCCCACGCACTGTTATCTCTAGCCGTCGGGGAGGTAGGCAGCATGGTGTTAGGCGCATTGATGAAACGAAAGGCTCGCACCGAGGGGCGACAGGAAGGTAGGGCTGAAGGCCGAGTTGAAGGTCGGGCCGAAGCCAATAAAGCATGGCGGGAGTGGCTGGGACGGAAGGAAGCAGCCGAAGCCAACGGTGACCCATTCAACGAACCGGCCCCAGACACTACCCGTAACAGGACGTAAAAAATTTACCTGCGAGTTGATTCGGAGGACGAAACAAAATGCCCGGAAAGATTGCCCAAGTTATCGGTACGGTGGTTGACGTCGAGTTTCCAGCCGACCAGCTTCCCAACCTGTTCGACGCGCTGGAGGTGGACAACTCCGGCGAACGCCTGGTGCTGGAAGTTCAGCAGCACATCGGGAACCACTGGGCGCGTTGTCTTGCCCTGGGGTCCACCGACGGGTTGGCCCGCGGCAACGAGGTGACCGACACCGGCAACAAGGTCGCGGTTCCCGTTGGAGATGAGACCCTGGGCCGCCTATTCGACGTAACGGGCACGCCTCTGGATAACCTGGGGCCCGTGGAAGCCGCCGAGTCGTGGCCCATTCACCGGGACCCGCCCGCGTTCGACGACCAGAACCCGGACGTTGAGATTCTGGAAACGGGCATCAAGGTGTTCGACTTGATCACCCCGTTCCCCAAGGGCGGCAAAGTCGGAGCGTACGGCGGCGCCGGCGTCGGCAAGACGGTCATCATCCAGGAACTAATCCGCAACATTGGCGCGGTGCACAGCGGCGTTTCGGTGTTCGCGGGCGTGGGCGAACGGTCCCGCGAGGGCAACGACCTCTGGCATGAGATGGAGGACTCCGGCGTGCTGGGCAGCACCGTGCTGGTATTCGGCCAGATGAACGAGACTCCCGGCGTGCGCGCCCGCATCGGCCTTACCGGCCTGACCATGGCCGAGTACTTTCGCGAAGAGCGCAACCAGGACGTGCTGCTGTTCATCGACAACATTTACCGTTACATCCTGGCCGGTATGGAAGTGTCCGCGCTGCTGGGCCGCATGCCCTCTGCGGTGGGCTACCAGCCGACCCTGAGCACCGAGATGGGCGCGCTGCAGGAACGCATCACGTCCACCAAGAGCGGCAGCATCACCTCGTTCCAGGCCATTTACGTACCGGCGGACGACTACACCGACCCTGGAATCGTGACCACCTTCGGCCACCTGGACGCCGTGGTGTCGCTGGAACGCGCGTTGGCGGCGCAGGCGCTGTATCCTGCCGTGGACCCGCTGGCATCCTTCGCCCGAATCCTGGAACCCCGCATCGTGGGCGACGAGCACTACCGCGTGGCCCGTGGCGTGCAGCAGGTGTTACAGCGTTACCGAGACCTGCAGGACATCATCGCCATTCTGGGTATCGAAGAACTGTCGGACGAAGACCGCCAGACCGTGTTCCGCGCCCGCAAGATCCAGAGGTTCTTGACCCAGCCGTTCTTCGTGGCCGAAACCTTCACCAACCAGCCGGGCAAGTACGTTGCCCTGCGCGACACGGTTCGCGGGTTCGCAGAAATTCTGGACGGGCAGCACGACGACCTTCCGGAGCAGGCTTTCTACATGGTCGGCACCATCGAAGAGGCCGTGGAGAAGGCGGAGCAGATGGCGGCCACCGTTTAGCGCAGTCGGCGATTCAACGGCCAGGAGTCTTTACCGATGCCCATGCAACTGCAAATCATCACCGCAGAGCGCGAGGTCTTTTCGGGCGAGGTGGATGCCCTGGTCGCGCCGGGATTGGAAGGGCAACTCGGCATCCTGCCTCGCCATGCCCCGCTGATCACGATACTGCAGCCGGGCGAGTTGATGGTCCGGTCTGGCGGCGAAGAATCGTACCTGGCCCTATCGGGCGGGTACATGGAAGTGCTGGGCAACCAGGTGATAATCCTGGCCGACGCCGCTGAAGACGTTGACGAGATCGACGAGTCGCGGGCACAGGCGGCCATGGAACAGGCGCAGCAGCGCATTGCCAACCGTGAGTCCGACGCCGAGTTGGCACAGGCGGTGGCGTCCCTGCGTAGAGCGCAGGTTAGGGTCACGATTGCCCGCCGGCGGCGCAACATGCCGCATCGGTCGATGGCGAATCGGCAACTCGGTTAGCTTTAACGGTTGCGTTGCATTTCGGCGTCTATGGTCGGTAGGATACTGCGCTTTGACAGCGCTTTTGATTCCATACGGGCTGAATGACGCTGGCGAGGTTGTCCACGTTGACGATGTGCCACGCGGGTTAGCCTGTGGGCTACATTGCCCAAGTTGTGCGTCCCCTTTAGTGGCGCGCAAAGGTGATATCGTCACGCATCATTTGGCGCATCCCTCGGGCAAGCCTGCCTGTGAGGGATGGTTGCACGGAACAGCAAAGCACATTCTATATCAGCGCGTCGCCAACGCTATTGAAACCGGATCTGGTGTACCCGTCCGATGGGACTGCCTATGCGGTGCATCGCATCGGATGGATTTGCTGGAGGGGCAGGATGTGGATATTGCCAATTTGGAATTTTGGCTCACAGATTGGAATATTCGACCCGATATTGTTTGCATGGCCGGGGACGCTCCGAAAATAATTATTGAAATTGTGGATTCTCATCGGCCCGAACCGACGGTGATCAGTCCAGGTTTGCCGGTATTCGAAGTTCACGTTTCTGGAGTTGGTGACTTTGAGTTTTTGTCCCAATTGGTGATCCCAGTTGCAGCATCGCATAATTATCCTTGTCCGGACCCACCCTGCAAAAAATGCCGCCGTCGGGAATGGGAAGGATGCATTTGTCGAGACGGATCGGGTCCGACGCTCTCTCCACAGCCGAGGCTTGCTCCGAGGGTCACCGTACAGCCGAGTCCTGCGATGTGTACGCACTGCGGTCAGCCAGAAAGAGGTGGGAATTGCTGCCCCCGTGCTTATGTCGCCGAGCAACAAAAGAAAGCGCTTGCTCACTACGCACCGTTGCTAGGTGCCAGTGTGACTGATGGGACGTAATTGTTGGTAAACCGGCATTCACGAGGGAACCCCGCCAGTAGCCGGCGTTTCCTGCAACCCGCTCGCCGGCGGCGAAACATGCCGCATCGCTCGATGGCGAATCGGCAAGCGGGAATGGGCGGCTAACGAGCGGGGTTATGGCCGTTGGCGTGCTGCCCCTGGAAAGCCAGGTAGTACGTCATCGACTGTAACGCCAGCACGGGGTCGATGCTGCGCACCCGCACTCCGGGCGGGACCTGCGCGTTGATGGGCGTGTAGTTTAGAATCGCTTTTACTCCGCAGTCAACCAGTTGATCCACCACCGTTTGAGTGTGGGCGCTCGGCACCGCAACGATCGCGATGGTGATTTGGCGAGACGCAACGGTTGCGGCCAAATCGACCATTGGTTGGATGGCGATACCGCCGACTTCCCGACCCAGGTTGTCAGGGTTATTGTCGAACGCCGCCACCAGGTGAAAACCGTCGGGGTTGAACCCTGGGTAGTTCAGGATGGCGTTGCCCAGCCGTCCCACTCCGACGACTGCGACGTTCCATTGCGCATCCAATCCCAGGATCTGTTTCAGCTCGGTGAGCAGGTGGCGCACGCGATATCCGCGACCCTGCTTGCCGAACCGGCCGAAGTAGGACAAGTCCTTGCGGATCTGGGCTGGCGTAACCTGTAACTGCGCGCCCAACTGTTGGGAGTTGGTGACCTCGACACCATCCTCAAGCAGTTGAGTCAGGGTCCGGACGTATTGGGGCAGGCGGTCAATCACCACCTCGGGAACCTCTATTGGAGACACCGAGGTTCCGGGCGGTGAACCGAAGTTTCGGGAAAATGTTGCCATAACGACACTAAGTATATCCCGAATGGTTATCCGGTCGTACCAATTAAAATATTTGTGAACGCTGCAATTCGTTGACACACGCAACTCAGTCAACGAAATATAATCTATCGGTCGAATTTACTGCCGTCAATAGCCATCCTTCGACAAGCTCAGGATGAGCGGAACTCGGGGGTTCAGGATGAGCGGAACCTGGGGGTTCATATGCACGTCGGGATCGTGCGCATCACGCTCCGCGTACGAGAAAGCCACAGCCTCAAGGATCGGAGGCAGGTTTCCCGCAGCCTGATCCAGCGCATACGGGGGCGGTTCAACGTGTCCGTGGCACAGGAAATTGAGGCGGACGGCGACGCGTGGCAGAGCCTAACCTTGCTGGCGTCCTGCGTGAGTAGCGACCCCAACCACGCCGATGTGGTGCTGAACGATCTGGTGGATTTTATCGAAAGGAGCCGGCCCGACGTGGAGTTGGTCGATTACGGTACCGAGGTAATCAGCGGGGTTTAAAATCGAACGGGAGCCGACTGGTGCGGCTCCCGCATATTAAACGGATGTGGGTTGGGTCAGATGCGGTCGTTGATGGCCCGCATGAGGTCCTGCAGGTCGGGGAACAGGTGGGCGTCGGGGGTGTGCTTGTGCTCGCCGACCAGTTCGCCATCGATGATGATGTCAAACTTGCCGTGTTCGCCAGGGGTGAGTTTGAACGTGGAGATGTTGTCGCCGGTGCGGGTCAGAGCTTCGCTGGCCATCCAGGCAGCGCGTCCGGCGTGCCCTCAATCCCAGCAGTAGATGATCTCGATTTCCATCCTTTTTACATCAGGGCGCGTAGTCATGGTTCCCTCCGATTGACTCATGGGCCAGCTAATAGGATGGGCGGATAATATGGGAATGGCCCTACGAATGCAACGCTGACCGACCACCGGACCACCGTCCCGACGGGCGTGGTCGGCTGTCTCAGCGGTCAGCCCAACTCGTCCACCCAACCGCACAGCGCGTTCCAGAACTCTGGCGCGTCGCCTATGTCGAGGTGGTTAGCGCCGGGAATCTCGGCGAACCGTTTGGGTTCCACAGCCGCGTCAAAAAGCTTGCGGCCCTGCGACGGGGGCACCAGAGTGTCGTCCGAGCCGTGCAGTATGAGCAAGGGGCACCCTATCCGGCTGACATACGACATGGAATGGAACTTGGGGCCAACCAGCCGGCCGCCCACGGTCAGCACCGGATGGACCAAGCGGGCCATGTCGGTGAGGGATGCGAAGGGCGCGACCAACGCGGCGCCCCTGGGGGATGATGTTTCGGCGGCCAGGCGGATGGCTACGGCCGCTCCCAGAGATACTCCAAGGTACAGGGTGTTTTGAGGCCGAACACCGTGGCGATGTTGGAGGTGAGTCAGGGCCGCGCGGGCGTCAATGGCAGTACCGCGTACCGACGCCTTGCCCTGGCTATACCCGAACCCGCCGTAGTCGAAACCGAAGATGTTCGCGCCGGTATATTTTCGCACCGCGCCAAACTCGCCAATGCGCAGGCTGAGATTGCCACCCACGCCGCCGAACCACAGCCAGGTCAGATCGGTTCGCCCATCGCCGGGGACGTGCCAGCAGTGGAGGCGGCGGCCGTCGGGAGTTTCGGCCCAGGTCTCCTCGTAGTCCATGCCCAAATCGGTGGGCAGCGCCTCGCAGACCGGGCGAGGCTGGAACAGGAGCCGGCGCTCGAGAAGTTCAATCAGCATACCGGCATAAGGTCAAGTTCCTGATCGTCGGTTACTGTTCGTCGCTGTAGGGTTCCGGCTCGTTAAATTCCTCGCCCCGCGCCTCGGCTTCCTGCCGGCGTTGGAGCCAAGCGCGCCAGTTGTCGTTGGCTTCGGCCCTTCCTCGCTCCTCTCCTTCTTTCACTCCGGCTTCCCTGCCCTCTTCACGCAGGCTGTCCTGGAGCGGTTCTACCAGTTTGGTTCGCAGCCAGTCGGCGATTACCATAGTTCCTCCGGTGATTTCCGCTGTCGTCAGTGCCAGGCCGAAAGCCGCCGCATGGGCGATGGCAAGGCCCAGCATAACCGACATGGCAGTTGCCGCCGCGCAGGCTTGTCCGGTGGCATTCTCGCAGGCCGCCGCTGCTGCGCCGTTGGTTACGTGATGCCATATTACCACCCCGTAGCCAATCAGGCTGAAAGCAACGAACGATACCAGATACGTTCGCCGGCGGGCCGGCGTTACATCGAACAGCGACTCGGTCCTTTCGGGGCTCTCGTCAGCCATAGTCGCGCCACGATCCGCAAGCGCATCGGGCGTCAGTCGTCGGCGAGGCTGTCGGCCAGGATTTCCAGGACGTCGCGGGCTTCTTTGGCGTCGGAGTGGCCCTTGGACTGGATGCCCTCGTTCATCATCTGGAGGCAGAAGGGGCAGGAGACGCCCACGGTGTCGGCTCCGGTTTCGAGGAAGTGGTCGGTGCGGGCGTGGTTGATGCGCTCGCCCTGGCTCTCTTCGATCCACATGTGGCCGCCGCCGGCGCCGCAGCAGAAGCCGCGCTCCCGACAGTGGGGAGACATCTCCACCAGTTCCAACCCGGGGATGGCGCGGGCCACGTTGCGAGGCGCGTCGTACTCGCCGTTGTGCCGGCCCAGGAAGCATGAATCGTGGTAGGCGACCGACACGTTCATCATCTTGACGGGCTTGACGCGGCCCTCCTTGATCAGGCCGTCCACGAACTGGCTGTAGTGCATCACATCGTAGTTGCCACCGAACTGGGGGTACTCGTTCTTGATGGTGTTAAAGCAGTGGGGGCAGATGGTGACGACGGTCTTGATGTTGTAGGAGTTCATCACCTCGATGTTCTGCTGGGCGAGCATCTGGTAGAGGTACTCATTGCCCATGCGGCGGGCCGGATCGCCGCTGCAGGACTCCTCCTCGCCCAGGATGGCGAAATCGACGCCGGCGGACTTGAGCACCTTGACCATGGAGCGAGCGACGGCCTGGCTGCGCTGCTCCAGCGCGGCGGTGCAGCCGACCCAGAACAGCACCTCGGCATCGGGCTTTTCGGCGATGGTGGGCACGTCCAGGCCCTCGGCCCAGTCGGTGCGGGCGAAGGTGGTGCCGCGCCACGGATGGCCGCGCTGCTCCATGCTGAGCAGGGCGTTCATGCCGGTTTCGGGGATGCGGGACTCCTCCAGGACGAGGCTGCGGCGCATGTCCATGATGGTGGGCACGTGCTCGACGACCACGGGGCACTCCTCCATGCAGGCGCCGCATGAGACGCAGTCCCAAATCGCCTGCTCAGGAATCGCGCCGTCGATCAGCGGCATGGGTTCCACGTGTTGGGCATCGCGGGGACCCTGGTGGCCGATGGCGATCATGTGCTCCTTGAGGTTCTCGACGATGTGCATGGGGGAGAGCACCTTGCCGGTGGTGTTGGCCGGGCAGGCGTCGGTGCAGCGGCCGCACACGGCGCAGGCGTAGCCGTCGAGCAGCTGACGCCAGGTGAAGTCTTGGACGCGGGACGCGCCGAAGCGGACGTCCTCGTCCATGCTGTCTAGGTCAATGAGCGGGATCTGCAAGCCGCCGCGGGGCTCCAGGTTGCGGAAGAAGGCGTTGACCGGAGCGGCCACCATGTGGATGTGCTTGGAGAACGGGATGTAGAAGGCGAAGCCCAGGATTATGAGCAGGTGCACCCACCAGAAGATGGCCTGGAATGCGCCGGCCGCGGCGGTGGTCATTCCAATGGCTTTGAACCAGCCGCCGATTGCGCCGCCGATGAATACCGCCGCCTCGGGGCCGTGGCCGTCGGCCGCGACGTAGAAGGAGTGGACCAGCAGGGTGGCGATCATCAGGCCGGCGGTGAGGCCGACGATGATGACGGACTCGCCCTTGCGGGTTAGGTCGAAGCTAAGACGATGGGGCTGGGCGATCCAGCGGCGGACGAGGGCCCAAACCAGGGCGGCCAGCACGACGACGGCCAGGATGTCCAGGTAGATGCTGTACACCAGGACGCCGGTCGGGGTGAGGATGGTCTCGCCGAGGGGGTGCCAGATAGACCCGCCGAAGATGAAGATCAGGTAGGACAGGCTGAAGGACAGGAATCCCCAGAAGATGGCGGCGTGGCCGATGCCGGCCAGGTCGATGCGGCGGGAGCGGGGATCGGTACGCCCGACGCGCTGCAGCACCTTGCGTTGTCCCAGGACTATGGCGGCCGCGCCGACCAGACGGGTCAGCGGGCGGTCGAAACGGGAGGCGGGCGCGCCCTGCAGCACCAGCCGGAACACGCGGTAGTACACGGCGTAGCCGGCGACGGCGAGGGTGACGGCGGTCAAAACGTAGACGCCCACCCAGACGGGCAGGACGCCGAAAAGAGCATCGGGGGGAACCATAGACAGCCCTGTAGCGGCAACGCCGGATTGCACCGGCAGGCCGATGTGAAAATCGGCGGTTAGTGTAACACGGTGCTCGGGCCGGCCGTGGTTGAGAGCGGCCTATGCGCGGACGGGAGCGCGGGGCGAATGATTATTCGCCCCTACAATTCGCGGTTGGTTTCTCGATCCTCCTGAGGCGGACCTACGGCAGGATCGAGGTCAGCGAGTGGATGGTTCAGGGACTCAACGGGCTTTCTCCTTTGGGTATTTCTGGGGTTTTGGTTGGTTGGCGAGAGGCAGGATCCCGGTCCGCCAGAGGCGGACGCTTGCGCGCATCGTTGTCAGTACGCCGGAGGCGCATCTCCGACGGTACGGCCGGGTTGGGTACGCAACTATTTTGCCTACTTTTTCGTGTACTCGGCACGCTGTGTGCGCGCCTGCGCGCGGGCTCGGACAGTCCCGGGGACACCAGTGGGGCGGCGCCGGTGAGGAGTCAGGTCTTTGAGCGGCGTTAGCCCCCGTGGGCCGGTTGCGATTTTGAAACTGACGGGGTTGGCCGTCGATGCGGGAATCCTGCCTCCGATGAGATCGATATGAAATAGCGGGTTTGCCTAGACATTTGTAGGATATGTGTTCGTATATCGGTTGTCAAGGGGGTATTTTTTCATGGATGGGCGGGATGGACGGGATGGGGTTCTGGGTTTTGTCCTTCGACAGGCTCAGGACGAGCGGATCGGTTGTAGGGGCGGGTTTCAAACCCGCCCCTGCGATTAGTAGAGGATGTCCAAAAGCTCCCTCTCCCCTTGCGGGAGAGGGCTGGGGTGAGGGGGAATGGGGTGTCGCAGATCCGCCTCCGGTGGGAGGATGAAATCTCCATCACCATGTAGGGGTCAGGCATGCCTGACCCCTACGTTTGTTATCACGGGCGTTCCGCACCCCCGTATCAAGTGCGGGGCAGGCTCTAACCGTTTCACCCTCACCCTAACCCTCTCCCATCGAGGGAGAGGGGATTTTTGGGCGGCGGGCGTTGGCGGTTTTTGAAAATTGTCTGAAATGACGCGCGATTCGTAATACTCGCGTAATTTTGCGCCTGCTATAATTGCGCGGCAAGACTTGTAATCTATCCCGCCGTGATCTGCGGCCGGCCCATCGATACGCTTCCGCCTTAGGCGGATTCCGCATCATTCGCGGACAGACTGGGCCAGCCCTGGTTACGGCACCATCGCAAGGAGGTGGGAACACAAGAGGATATGTCTAAAGTCGCCCCCTGCCCGCCCGCGGGCAACACAATCGACTCCCCCGGATTCCGGCTTGCGCCTTTGGAGCGCCGGAATGGCGGGTGGAGTACAGGCCCCGGAACCAACGGGCCGAGGGCGCGCCGAATCACACCAATCACGCAAATGGCAATCTCACAAGGAGATTTTGTCAAATGAGTAGAAAAACGAGAAAGCTGATGTGGTCAGTGCCACTGATCGCGGCGGTAGCCGTGATCGGCGCGCTGGCCGCCTTCATGACGCTGACGCCCAACGGGGCTGCGGCGCAAGAACTGCTCCCCGACCCGGGACAGCCGCTGAACCTGACGGCCACCAAGGACGGGCAGAACACCATCGACCTGCTTTGGGAGGCGCCGGAGGGCGGCGCGGAACCGGACGGCTATCGGATTGACATGTCCAAGGACGGCTTGATCTGGATGCAGTTGGAAGCCGACACCGGCACCGCAGCCACCAACTACACCCACGACGGCTTGGACGCCGGCACCAAGATGTACTACCGGGTCTTCGGCCTGAACCGGGACGCGGTGGGCAAGGTGTCCAATTACGCTCACGCCACCACCGACCCGGCAGTCGCTCCCGACCAACCGACTGATTTGCTTGCGGTAGTGGATGATGACACGGCGACGGCTCCTACTACCATCAGACTGTGCTGGGCTGAACCGGATGAAGACGGTGGTGAGTCCATCACTGGATGGGACATTGAGACGTCTATGGACGGTGGTCAACGGTACCCGTGGGCCGACTTGGATCTTGATGTAGTTGCCGTAACCGCGACCAATGCGACTGAGACCCAATGTACAGATGGGACTCACACCCATGCTGCCACCCACGACAAACTGTTGGCGGATCAACGGTGGGTATACCAGGTGAAGGCAGTAAACAAGGCCGGAACCAGCGAGCCGTCGTTGACCAACGACGCCACCACTGCCACCGCTCCAGCCCCTGCTGCTCCAACCGGGTTGATTGCTTCCGTAGCATACAACTCCAACGAGGTGCGTCTGCACTGGTACGCGCCCGACGACCCTGCGGGCGCCGATATCGATGGCTACCTGATCGAGGGTGTCGATGGTAGCTCCTTTACCAATACCGATCCCATCGATGACACAACTTTGCTGGAGCTCACCGACTCGTCTAATTTCTTGGACACTGCGGCAACTGGCGCTGATCACGGCCAGGAGCGGACCTACCGGGTTTGGGCGGTTAGTTCCACTGGACAAAGGACCGCTGTTGGCACGCCGTTGACGATCACCATCCCCGTGGCTTCGACCCAAGAAACGCCTGCTGCCCGTGACTCCGTGCCTGACATGCCCAAGAACCTTAAGGCCAACGCTCAGGGGCGGACCTCGATCGCGCTAACCTGGGAACGGCCGGACAACATGGGTACAAATACGCTGGCCTACCGCGTCGACGTTTCTGACAACGATGGCCTGACTTGGAGTCTCTTAAATGCGGTCGCCCCCACGGCCGATGAGGACCTCTCCTACACCCACACCGGCCTGTTGGCGGGGCAGACCAGGTACTACCGGGTTTTTGCGGCAGCTACAGCCTTTGGAACAGATGGTGAGCACACGGGCCTAGTGAGTAAGGCTTCCGGTCCACACCCGGCCAAGTCCTCCGCTACAACTGCGAGGGCCGTCAAGCCTGATGAGCCCAGCAACCTCAAGGCCACTGAAAGCGGCCAGACCGTAATCAACCTGTGCTGGACGCAGCCTTTCCCGACGGAAGACACCGGAGACACTAACCTGGTTAAGACCAACGCCGGTCACAAGGTCGAAGCGTCCATGGACGGAGGAGTAACCGACCCCTGGGAAGTCCTCGACATCGAGATATCCGATAAAGAAGCCGACCTAACAAAAGCTGGCTGTGACACCGATGGTACCAACACTGCCACCGACGTTCAGCGCCACACCCACACCGCCACGCATAAGGATCTGGAGCCGGGCACGCGGTGGGTGTACCAGGTCAAGGCCGTGAACTCCGCTGGCGATAGCTCGCCGTCCCTCACCGACGATGCCACCACCGAGGCGGCCACCGTGCCGAGCATCCCGGTGGGCGCTACTGGCGAGGAACGCAGCGCCACTATGATCGTGCTGCTGTGGAACACGCCGCTGGATCCGGGCGGAGCGGACATCACCGGCTACAAGGTCGAGATTTCCGATGATGAAGGCGAGACATGGACCACCGAGGTGGAAGACACCATGTCCACCACCACTCATTATGATGACACTGGTCTGACGCCGGACACTACGTATACCTACCGAGTCTCGGCGATCAACATGATCGGCACCGGTCAGCCATCCGAGCCTGACGAAGAGACTACGCCTGACGCCATGGTTCCCGGCGCACCCACGGGTGCATCTGCCACCGCTGACAGCGACATGGCAATCACCGTGTCCTGGACCGCTCCGGCGGATCCCGATGGCGCGCCCGTCACTGGCAACATTATCGAGCGCGCTTACGGCGACGTGATGTTCCTGGACCACGCCGATGCCATGGGCGACGCGTTCACCAACGCGCAGACCTGGTGGGACGGCTTGGGCTGTGAAGCCATGGTTCTGGCGGTCATGGACGATCGCACTGCCGACGCAAACAACCCGTTCTGCAAGATGTACGCCGGTCTGACCGAAGCCGACAAGATGACGGTTGACGACTACTTCATGAAGCGTTACGCCGTTGTTGGCGACGTGACCTCCTACGAGGACACGGGCCTGATGGAGGATACGGAATACTCGTACCGGGTCAAGGCGGTCAACGCCAAGGGCGCGGGCGAGTGGTCCAACACCGCATCGGCCACGACGGATATGTCCGTGACGGTGCCGTCCATCGTATTGAACGTGGCGGCCACCGCCACCAGCGACACCGAGATCATGGTGACCTGGGACCCGCCGGCTAACGACGGCGGAAGCCCCATCACCGGTTACACGGTTATCTATCGCGTGGACGGCGCTGCCGACTCGACCAATATGGAAATGGCAGCGACCGGCACCAGCGCCACCATCAGCGGCCTGATGGCCGACACGACCTATAGGGTCTGGGTACGGGCCACCAACGCCATCGGTGACGGCAGCAGCAGGGGTCAAACCACGGTCACGACGCAGATGGCGCCGATTGAGCTAACCGCGCCGAGCAACGTGCGCACCAACCCCGTGGGCAGCGGCATCGTGCTCGTGAGTTGGGATTCCGTGGCCGGCGCTGCCGGGTACTCGCTGATCGCGACTAACCTGACCGATCCCTCTGCGCCGACTCGTACGGCAGCAGCGGACGCCGATGCCGTATCCGGCCAGATCCAAAATCTGACGACCGGGGATGAATACCTGATCTTCGTCGGAGCTTTCAACGACGATCTGGAATTCGAGCTCTCGGAATACGTCAAGATTACGGCAGAGTAAATCGCCGCGATACGGAATGCTGACGGTTCTGGGCCACGCCAATCGGCTGCCGCCGGTGGCCGGCCCAGAACCGAGCAAAAAGGCAATCTCAAAGGAGATTACAGCAAATGACTAACAAAACCAGAAAGCGCATCTGGCCAGTGGCTTTGATGTCGCTGGCGGTGTTCGGGGTGCTGGCCGCGGTGGTGGCGTTGTCTGTGATGACGCCACAGACGTCCCAAGCCCACGGCTGTGATGATGCCGCGAGCGCGGTCGAAGAGGCGGAGTGCATTCGCGATCACGTGGCCGCCGGCCTCGACCCCAACGCTACTCACGAACACGACCCTAACGTAGCGCCGACCGCAACGGGGTCTCTACCCGACCTGTCGTTGCGTATCAGCATGACGCACGGTCCCACCGACGTCACCGGCGAATTTGAGGACGCCGACGGCGACACGCTGGAATACAGCGCATCGTCGGACAACCCCAACGTGGCCGGCGCCGTGGTTCCCAACGGCATGATGACCGTTACGGCCGGTAACATTCGCGGGTCCGCCCGTATTACGGTCACCGCCGAGGACCCCGATGGCGAGACCGCATCGATCTCCTTCAATGTGGACGTGGCAGAGGCTTACGACCTCACGCCGGCAACCTACGTCGTGGAGGAACTGGGCGAATACGTCGCCAAGTTCGACCTGGCAGTCGCCGGCTCCCTTGACGACGTCACGGTCACCGTTACCGCAAGTGTGGACGACGATGGCGGCATTACCATCCTTGACTCCGACGGACTGATCGGCGCCGGTTTCAACCAGGACAATGACCTGGAAGGTTCACTCACGGTGAAAGCCACCGACCAAGGCTCCCGCGCCTTTGAAATAGAAGGCGTGTGCGTAACGGCGGGCGCCATGGCAACCATCTCCGTCGAGGACAAAGACCTGATCGAGGTGGCCAGAGGCTACATACTCTGTAAAGAGCCGCCGGCCTCGGTCACGCCCGGACCCGGCGATACCTCCTCCGACCATTTCACCGTAGCCAGCTACGGCGACTGGGAATACGATGACGTCACCGACGGCTTCATTCTCGATGTCTCCAATGGCAACGTTCACATGGTCAACGACCACCATAATGAATCCGGCCTGCTCAGCCGTGACGAGCCGGTGATCCACGCCGCTTACACCCTGGGCGTGAGCAACATGGAGACGTTGCGGGACATGCCCGACGGGTCGGCGCGGCGCGTCAAGGATGACCCCGACAACAAGTTGACCCGGCAGGAAAAGAACGCCTACGTGGAAGAGGGACAGCGCACCATCGAGGTGCTGGCCGGCCAGCCCAACGTGCAGTTGACCGTCACTTCCATGGAAGCAAGCCCGGCCTACATCCGGTTCCTGGACAAGTACAAGCAGCCCTTCGGCACCGACGTGGACGAAGAGCCCATGTGGCGGGGCGCCGACGTGGTGGGCCTGGACAGTCAGGGCCGCCTGGCGCTGAACAAGGTAATGGAGTTGTCCGCGGCGAAGGCCCTGGCCTTTGACCAGTACTCCATCAAGACCCCCGACATCACTGAGGGCCAGCCGGTCGGCAATTCGTACCTGGTCGGCGCGCCTGGCACCTACAATCAGGGCGCCTTCCGGTTCTTCAACCCCTGCCCCGAGGTGGGACACTACTTCTACGTGCAGGTTTACGAATCCACCGGGAAGTACCTGGAGACCACGGAAAAGATTCTCTGCGTACCTTCGCCGAAGCCCGGTCCGGCCGGATTGGTGTTTGAAATCGACAGCCAGAAGCCTGGAGAAGGCAGGCTGACCTTCGAGCCGGCCCTCAACGCGGTCGGTCACACCGTCCTGCTGATCGACGCCAGCAACCGCAACATTGTGGAAAGCGTCACTGCCACCGACCCCATGTTCAACGCTGACACCGGCACGTACTCAGTCACGTTCGACAACCTGAACAACGGCTGGACGTACCACATCGTGGTAATCGCCGAAGGCGCGGCCAATCAGTACACTGCGGACGCAGTGAGGGACTACGGCGTGAGTTGGCTCGGTCAGGCCGATGTGCCGCTGAGCACTGACCCGTCGGCCGAACCCACTCGTATGCACGCCCTGTGCATGGTCGAAAACGCCGACATAACGGCGTTGCTGTCCGACTGCGACACGGAACCCGTGCCGCCGCCGGAACTCGGCGCGCCGACCAACGTGATGGCGACGGTGATGGTTGACGATTCGGATCCCGGAGCCCCCGTTACCAACGTCATGGTGACTTGGATGGACGGCGCCAACGCGGACGTTCACCACGTCTACCTGGTGCCCACGGACTTCGACTTCGCGAACGTCCGTAACGAGCGGATCACGTCCGGAGGGACGCACACGTTCATGGATGTGGCGCCGGATACGTACATCGTCGCCGTGCAGTCCACGTCGCCGATGACCTCGGGCTACGAATACGCCATCGCCCCCGGCCTCATCACGGTGGGGGGCCAGTAAGGCAGCGTAAGAAGGCTTCGAGCGTTCCCAAGGAACGGCTGAACGCTCCCGCGGAAAGCCCGGAGCCTTCCCCTGCATTACGGCAATCATAAAGGACAATCTCAAAGGAGATTTAGTCAAATGAGCAACAAAACGAGAAAGCGCCTCTGGCCAGTGTCGCTGGTGATGGCGGTGGCTGTCGTCGGCGTAGTGGCCGCATTCTTGATGGTGGCGTCTTCCCCGACCAGCACGCAGGCGCACGACGGCGCGACCGGCGCCGCGCACTGCCAAGGAATGAATGATTTCCTTCAGGACCTCCACGACGCTGCAGCGGCGGGCGACCACACCTGCGACGACCCGCCTACGCCTGAGCCGACGGAGCCGCCGACAATTGACCCGGTCGCTGGCGACATGATCGAGAGCAGCAGCACCTCCGGCGGCGCCGGGGTGGAGTTGATCCTGACGATCAAGAGCCTGTCCATGGACGCGGTGGCCGGCAGCTCCGTGGAGCTGTACCTGGAGGACGACTTCCAGGTTCCTGACTCCATTGCCCGCGACACCGTGTACTTCACGGTTCCCGGTGGTGACATCGACCAGAACGGTGGCGGGCGCGTCTATACCGCCGACCCGGTGGAAATCGACGACAGCGACCACTTCACGGAGAACAAGGATGACTACTCCATCAGAGTTTTCATCCCCGACATGAACAACGCCGAGAACAGCGGTTACAACGGCCCCACCATGGGCCAGACCGTGAACTTGGTCTTCACCAAGGCCGCTGGCATCAAGAACCCCACCGAGGCCGGTACCCACAGCGTGGGCTACTCCGTCCTCGATGCCAACGACGAAGCCAACGACGGGCCGATGTACAGCACGAAGTCCGGCGACGCCATGCAAGACGCCAACGACAAAGTTGAGCTGGCAATGCATGACGCTGACGCAAGTGAGAGCATCGGTTTGAAGACCCTCGCCAAGATCAGCCTCAGCGACGAGGACGCCGGTCGCGGCAAGGAAATCACCATCACCGGCTCCGGCTTCAACAACGGCACCGGCGCCGAGGTGTACGTCCTGGTCAGCAATAACAAGCCGGCCGACTGCCGAACCCTGATCACCAAGGACCTGGCAGCCGGGGAAGAGCGCCACAGCCTGGGCAAGGCCGAGGTAGGCAGCGACGACAAGTTCGTAGTCACCTATACCGTCCACCAGGACGAGTTCAACGCTGGCGCGGTGAACCACATCTGCGCGGCAGACTCCGAAGCCGGTAACCCCCGCTTCTCCAGCGACGTGGACACCTTCATACTGGAAGCGTCGGTAACCGTTGACCCGGCCTCGGCGAACTTCGGCGACGAAGTCACCGTGAAGCCCCGGGACTTCGTGGACTCTATTTCCAAGATCACCCTGGGCCCGACTTGCTCCTGGACCCCGACTGGTGGCAGCGACAACTGCTTCAGTACTGCCAGGGACAAGGACGGCAACTTCGCTTTCGACCTGCCGGGCGGCTTGGACGAGCGGATTCAGATTGCGGTCACCGACGGCGATCAGACCAAGCGCATCTACATGGGCGTGGTTGCTTCCACTCTCGAGCTGAGCCAGACCGAAGTTGCTCCCAACGCGAGCATCATCATTTCCGGCAGCGGCTTCACCGAAAATTCCAGCATCCTCGTCAGCAACATCACCATTGACGACGAGCCCCTGGTGGTGGACGACGCCGGCACCGAAGGCGTCGGCGCTGCTCGCCACGTGCGGGTGACCAGCTCCGGTGAATTCTCGGCCACGGTTCGGGTATGGACTGCTTCCAGTTCCAGCAACAACCCGACCCTGGACGACGATACCTACACCATCAAGGTCGTTGACGAAGGCGGCTTTGAGGGCGAGGTGGACGTTACCATCCTGGAGCCCACGGTCAAGGTTACTCCGGAAACGGCCAGCCCGCGTGATTTCATCGTCATTAGTGGCGAGAACTGGCCCATCAGCACCGCCGACCAAGACAATTCGGTGACCATCGAGGTGGACGGTCGCACCCGCAACGCCGACATCGGCAGCACGGGCCGCTTCCGCTATGAGTACCAACTCCGCAGCACCATCAAGATCGGCGACGAGCACGACGTCACGGTGACCTACGAGGACGGCACCCGCGATGACATTGAAGAGGAAACCAGCTTCAACGTCGCCCAGGCCGAGCTAAGTATCACCCCGGCAGCAGCTGGCCCCGGCCAGTCCATCTCCGTGGGGATCGAAGGCATGCCCCCCTACACGCTGGTTGACCACGTCAGGATTGACGGCGCTGACCGCCTGGGCGGCCGCAACGTCAACACCGACCGTGAAGGCGACGCCATGGTGCCTGACATCCTGGTGCCCTTCCTGGATCCCGGCTTCTACCCGGTGGAAGTGAGGGTTGGCAACGAGACCCGCGTGGCCCAGTTTGAAGTTCTGGCCGAAGCCGCAGTGACTGGCGTGGCTACTGAGCTGCCCGGCGCGGTTTCCGACCTGGGCGACAACCTGGACGCCATTTTCCACTTCAACAACACGTCCAAGGAATGGACGTTCTTCGACCCGCGTCCCGAGTTCGCCGACCTCAACACGTTGACCGAACTCAACACCGGCCAGCCGTACTGGGTCCTGGTCAAGGACAGCCAGGATGACGTGGACTGGAACGGCCGCCTGGTTAACTTCACCTGCGCCGGCGGCGACTGCTGGAACCTGGAAATCTGGTAAGCGTCAAGCAGCGTATATCGGACAGGAAGAAGCAGTCACAGGGAAAGAGTACCCTCGCTCCGGAACCGCAAGGCGAAGGGGCGAGGGGCAACCCACCAAGCAGGAGTGAAGTGATATGAAAAGATTAGGAGCATTGGCGGCCGCGGGGTTGATCGCCCTGTTGCTGGCGCTGCCGCTGGGGCTGGTTTCGGCCCAGGGCGGCGCGCCCAGCGCCAACCTGCCGCCGGCATTCCTCTTCGGCACCGCCATGGCCGACGGCCTGCCGGTCGGCTCAGGCACCATGATCGTGGCCATGGCCGGCGACCAGAAGATCGGCTCCACCATGGTAATGGAGAACGGAAAGTTTGGCCCGCTGGAGCTGATGCAGCCCACCGGCGGCGAGACCACCGTGTCCTTCATGGTCGGCGACCGCATGACGGAATACACGTACGAGTGGATGTCCGGCGGCCGTGAGGCAATGGTCATGCTGGACGCCAACCTGATGATGATGATGCCGGAGCCTGAG
>DAOUJD010000002.1:0-16533 GCA_034423115.1 Dehalococcoidia bacterium
CGCTGGATTGACGCCCGCTGGGTCACCATACCGGGGCTGGCGCTGATTGCCATCGGAATGTTCCAGGTCGGCGGTTGGCCTCTGCTGGGATTGCCCGGCTGGCCGGTGGAAATCAGCGACCCGAAACTGACCATTGACATGATAATCGCCGGCATCGGGTTCGGATTGGTCATCGCCCCGTTGATGCACCGGGCGATCCTGTCGGCCCCGGTGGATTACCGGGCGGTATCGGCGTCAATGATCGTGGTGGCGCGGATGCTGGGGATGACGCTGGGAATGGCCGCATTGTCGGCGTGGGGCGTCAACGAACTGCTGACCATCTTTGACGAAACGGTGGCTCTGCCGGCCGCCGAGCGGCGGGAAGTGGTCAGTCACGCCAGCCTGGACCTGTTCCACAGCTTCTTCCGCGCTGCCGGCATCATCGCCATCCTGGCCATCGTCCCGGCAACGCTGATGCGCGCCAGCCCGATGGAACGGGCGGAGCTGACCGGAACAACACCCGCCGCGGAAATGGCCGCGGGCGACGGGTCGTAGCCCTGCGAGTACACACCTGCGCCCGAGATTGCCCACATTGCACCTGACCCAACAGGAGGTGACCAACATGATCCGAATGGGCGCAACAGGTTCCCCGGCACACCTCGACCTTTGCCGCGCGCTGGAAACGGTGTTCCGCCGCAACGGCGTTGAGTTCGATTGGGTGCTCTATTCCGGCTACGACGAGATGGTGGATGCCTTCACGCGCGGCGAAATCAACCTGGCGTGGAACGGCCCGCTGTCCCACGTCAAGATGCGCCGCGCCCTGCCCGACGGAGCGCCGGTGCTGGCCGTGCGCGACGTTGACATCGGTTTCACCACCCGCTTCATCACCCGCGCCGATTCCGCGATTGACACCGTGGAGGACCTGCCCGGTGCGCGCTTCGCTTTCGCCGCGCGGGACTCGGTCGAAGCCGGTCTACTGCCCGTCTATTTCCTCAAGCAGATGGGTATCCACCCGTCGCGCACGCTGGCGGCGGCCGATTTCTATGACCAACGCGACCAGCAGCACAGTTCCGACCAGGTTGACGTGGCCCTCCAGGTGTTGAACCGTGTCTACGACGCGGGAGCCATCAGCGCCCGTTCGTTTGAAACCTTGGGCGAGAGGCATGGCATCAACACTGACGAACTGAAGGTGTTCTGGAGCAGCCCCGGCTACAGCCACTGCTGCTTCACCGCCCGGCCCGAAGTGGAACCGGCCGAGGCCGCCCAGGTGACGGCGGCCTTGGTGTCGGTGGACGACAGCGACGAGGTCGGGCGGGCAGTGCTCAAGGCCGAAGCTTGCGACCGGATAGTGCCGGGGATTCAAGACGGATGGGATCTGGTGGAGGCGGCAGCGTTGGAGGAAGGACTGATTTGGTAACCACGTTGCCCCGTCTATATCCCTGCGCTATGCTGATCGCACGGCACAGTTCAGAGAGGATGTCGGGATGCAAACGGAAAAGCAACTGAAAACTGCCCAGGACTACCTGGACGCCGCCGACCGGGAGTTTGAGAACGGCAACGCGCTGGGGGCCACGGAACGATTGCGGGAGGCGATTGCCCATACCCTGACCGAGGTGGCCATTGAAAAAGGTTGGCCTCATGATGGAGCCGACCTGTACCCGGTTGTGAAAAAACTGGCTGAATGCGATGAGCAGGAGGGGGATATACTGGTCGGCGAGTACTTGGCCGGATATCACTACTCAGACAAAGTCCACTACGGTCGCTTCGTTTGGGAAGATGGGGACAGCCACCGGATGCTCCGAGTGGTGCGCGAGTTTATTGCCCGAGTGCGGAAGTTGGCAGAGTAAGCCCGATGACTACTCCTACTCTGCCGATACCGGGGCACGGGCGAACCGCCCTGGAGTTGCTGGACGAAGCAGAACTGGAATTCGCAGTCGGCAAGATGACAAAAGGGGCGGAAATGGTTTGGGGTGCTGTGGCTCACGCGCTGATAGCCGTTGCCCTTCGGCAACACCACCCTTACAACAGCCATGGGGCGATGAGAAACGTAGCCCGGCAATTGCCAAACGTTCCCGGACAATCCCATTGGATGACTGAATTCGACGTCGCCGAAGAGTGCCATAGCCATTTCTATCACGGGCACCTGACAGATGAGAAATTGTTTGATTCTTTGCAACGAGCGCATGTCCTTGTCGCCCGCCTGCTGACCGTTGCCGGCGAACCTGTTTGAGGAGTCAAGTCTTGAGCGAAAAGATCGGTTTTATCGGGTTGGGCCGCATGGGTCTGCCCATGTCGTACAACCTGCTGCGGGCGGGGTACGACCTGACGGTGCATAACCGCAGCCAGGAAAAGGTGCGGCAGATCGCCGACGCAGGGGCAACGGCGGCGACGTCAACCGCTGAAGTGATGGAACGGTGCGACATCGTGCTGGCCTGTCTGCCCGACGTGGCGACCTGCGAATCCGTGCTGCTCGGCGACGACGGGGCGCTGCCCAACGCTCGGCCCGGTCAGATCATCGTCGATCACAGCACCGTGGGCGCGTCAACGTCCAAGGCGTGCGCGGCGGCGGCGGAAGCCAAGGGCGCGATGTTCCTGGACGCCCCCATCAGCGGCGGCACCGAAAGGGCCACCGACGGCACCTTGACCATCATGGTGGGTGGCCCCGCCGAGGCCTACGAGCGTGCGCAACCCGCTTTTGACGTGATGGGAGCGGTGGTGCGCCACGTGGGGCCCACGGGGTCAGGTACCGCCGCCAAACTGGTGAACCAGTTGCTGGTGGGCGTCCACAAGGTCGCGGCGGCGGAGGCTATGCTGCTAGCGGCCAAATCCGGAGCCGACCCGGCGCTGGTGTTCGAGCTGGTGAACTCGGGTTGGGGACAGAGCTTCATCCTGGGTCGGAACGCGCCGGTGATGCTGGACCGGGACTTCGATGGAATCCGGACCCAGGTGCGTGTGTTCCTGAAGGATCTGGGTTTGATACAGGAAATGGCGCGGGATTTGGAAACGCCGATACCGGGCGGTGATCTGGCGTACCGGCTTTTTGGCGAAGCGGTGGAGCAGGGCCTGGGCGACCTGGACGGCGCTGCCATCGTGCTGCCCATGGAGGAGCAGGCCAGATTCCGGATTCAACGCAAGTCATAGCGCGGGTCGCATTCGACTCGAAATCGTGACGAAAAATCATCCCAGTTTAGGAGCAACTCAATGCCCGACGAAAAGATTGTCTATTTCAACGGCGTCATGACGCCGGCCAGTCAGGTGGCGCTCTCCATATATGACCGGGGGTTCCTGTACGGCGACGCGGTTTTCGACGCCACGCGCACCTTTGGCGGCAAGACGTTCCGGCTGGACCGGCACATTGATCGCCTCTACAACTCCCTGCGCTACCTGCGAATCGACGTCGGCATGAGCAAGGCGGAGATGACCGAGGCTACCGAAACGGTAGTAGCCCACAACCATCCTCTGCTGCCGGCCGGACAGGACATGTGGGTGATGCAGCGCATCAGCCGGGGGGTGGAGGCGCCGGATCGGGCCGGCGGGTTGGAACCGACCATCATCATCGAGAGCCACGCCATCCCGTTCGCGGCACGGGCACCGCTGTATCGTGACGGTGCCCGCATCAACACCCCGTCGGTTCCGCGCATTCCACCGCGCTTTTTGAGTCCCCGTGCCAAGACCCACAACTATCTGAATCTCATCATGGGCGAGCTCGAAGCGCACGGCGAGGATCCGGACGCGTGGGCGATACTGCTGGACGAGTTCGGCAACCTCACCGAAGGACGCGGCAGCAATGTGTTCCTGGTCAAGGACGGCGTTGCTATGACCCCCAAGTCGCAGTACGTCCTGGAGGGCGTAACCCGCAACCAGACTCTGGAACTGGCCGAAGGTTTGGGAATCCCCACGGTGGAATGCGACCTGGACCTGTATGACGCCTACACCGCTGACGAGGCGTTCTTGACCTCCACCAGCCTGTGCATCTGCCCGGTATCGGGCGTCAACGGTTCGCCGATCTCGGACGGCAAGGTGCCGGGTCCAGTGACTCATCAGCTCATGACCGCGTTCAGCGACCTGGTGGGCATGGACTTCGCGGAGCAGTACCTGTCTCACCTTTAGTTTGATCACAACCCCCTCATTTGGAGTTACACCATGACCGAATATCTGGAAGGTATCGTCGAACCCAATCAAGAAGCCCAGCAACTGGCCACCGATTTCGTATTCACCGAGGGGCCCCTGTGGCACCCCGATGGATACTGGCTGTTCGTTGACCTGCGGCGCGAACCGCCGGTGATCCACCGCATGTCGCCGGCCGGCGGCACGCCCGAAATCTTCCGCGAGCCCAGCGGCGGCACCAACGGCATGACGCTGGACCTTCAGGGACGGCTGCTGATGTGCGAGGGCGACGACCGCCGCATCACCCGCATGGAAGCCGATGGCACAATCAACGTGGTCGCCGACCGCTGGGACGGCAAGCGCTTTCACCGACCCAACGACATCGTCTGTCGCAGCGACGGCAGCATCTACATCACCAACCCCAGCGGGCGAGTTCCTGAGGAAGAGCAGGAAATCGAGTGGCCTGGCACCCTCCACCGCATCACAACCGATGGGACGGTGGATTTGTTGGCCCACGACATCGATTTTCCCAACGGCATCGCGTTCTCGCCCGACGAGACGGTGCTCTATGTGTCCAACACCCGCAAGCTGGGCGAACGGCCCGACCAGTATTGGGACGGCGAGGTCAAGCAGAACCAGTACATCCAGGCTTACGACGTGGCCGCCGACGGGTCGCTGAGCAACAGCCGAATGTTCGGCAGCATGGCATCCGCCGAGGACGGAGTGCCCGACGGCATGAAGGTGGACGCCGAGGGCCGCGTGTACTGCACCGGTTCCGGTGGCGTGTGGGTCTTCGCGCCCGACGGTGAGCACATGGGAATCATCCGCGTGCCGGAGATACCGGCGAACTGCGCCTTTGGCGGCCCTGATTTCCGGACGATGCTGTTCACGGCGCGCACATCTGTGTACAGCCTGCGCATGACCACTCCCGGCGCGCCGTTGCCGCGGGGGTAAATTTTACAAGTTGCCCACCTGTGTACATCAGTCGGACCGAAAGGGAGGCAGGATCTTTCAATTCTCCGGGAAATCCTCCCCCTTTCCCACTGCCAATGACACTTCACCCTTGCCCCACCCGTACCATTTGACTATCCTACCGCCCAACTCCAGCTCGTGGTGCGACTGTCCGCCATTGTCCCCTGCCCGCTCATGGTGCGAACCACCCGCCTCTGGAGGAAGCTGCCGTAGGTCCGCCTCTGGCGGGTCGAACCATTGGCCCCTGCTCCGCTCATGGTGCGAACCATCCGCCTCTGGGGGAAGCTGCCGTAGGTCCGCCTCTGGCGGGTCGAACCACCGCTCCCCCAAATCCTCCCACCGGCCCGCCAAAACCACCAATATCACCCCCAAATCCGCCCAATCCGTCCCCATTCACCCCCACAACCCAGCCCACTGCCCTGCTCAAATAAACGGAAATGAGCGGAAATGAGCGGGATATCTAAAAAAAGGAACGATTCCATGAGAGAGTTTGACGCCATAGTCATCGGGGTTGGCGGTATGGGCAGCGCCGCCGTGTATCACCTGGCGCGTCGCGGCTGGCGAGTATTGGGTCTGGAGCAATACGATATCCCTAATGAAATGGGGTCGTCCCACGGCATTAGCCGGATGATACGGCTGGCGTACCACGAGGATCCTTCGTACGTTCCGTTGCTGTACCGCGCCTATGAGCTTTGGCATCAACTGGAAAACACCGCCGGCGAAAAGCTGCTGGTTACCACCGGGTGCGTGCGCGGCGGCGTGGGCGCCAACAAGCTGCTGGAAGGTTCGCTGGCGACGGTTACCGAGCATCACCTGCCCTATCGCATGCTCAGCGGGCCGGAGGTCAACCAGGAGTGGCCCGGGTACCAGTTACCCGAGGACGCTGAGATGCTGTACGAGCAGCAGGGCGGTTTCGTCCTGTCCGAGCGTTGCATCGTGGCGCACGTTGCGGCGGCGTTGGATCTGGGAGCAGAGGTACACGGTCGCGAGGCCGCGTGGGAGTGGGAACCCACGGCCGGCGGTGGAGTGACCGTCACCACCGACCGGGACACCTACTCGGCGCGCCGGTTGGTCGTCACCGCCGGCGCGTGGGCCGGCAAGGTCGCGCCAGAGGTTGCCGTCAACGCCGTGCCGGAGCGGCAAGTGCTGGGATGGTTCGCGCCGTTCCGTCCGGAGCTTTTCAAGCCGGAGACGTTTCCCGTGTTCGGCATGGAGGTCGAGGAAGGGCGTTTCTACGGGTTCCCCTCCTACGGCATCCCCGGATTCAAGCTGGGGATGTTTAACCACTTCCATGAGCAGGTGGATCCCGACACCATGGACCGGGAGCCCAACGCGCGGGACGAGGCGGCGCTGCGGCAGTTCACGGAACGTTATTTCCCCGAGGCCGCCGGCCCGACGCTGGCGCTCAAAACCTGCATGTTCACCAACACTCCGGACGAGCACTTCATCATCGACACGCTGGCCGAGCATCCGCAGGTGTCGGTGGCGGCGGGATTCTCGGGGCACGGGTTCAAGTTCAGCAGCGTGGTGGGCGAGATCATGGCCGACCTGGCGGAGCACGGTGCAACCGAACACGACATCGGCCTGTTCCGCCTGGACCGGTTCGATTAATCCATCTCCCTCGGTATCCGTCAGCGATAACGTCATGGAAAACCCCTTCGCCAACCCGTTTCCGGGGATGAACCCGTATCTGGAATCCAGGCGCCTCTGGCCGGAAGTACACAACAATATCATTCACGAAATGTTCCGTTTCCTGCGCCGGACGCTGCCGTTCCGGTACACGGTCATCATGGACGAGCGCGTCGGCATCGGCAATGACCCTTCCAGAGATCCGCCGGCGCGATACGCTGAGCCTGATCTATCCATACGAGGAGGCGGAATACACGAGCGCGCATCGACGACCTACCGGACGGAAGCTCCCGTGGCGGCGCAGTTGCCCTGGACGGATGAAACGGCGAGGGAGTGGTACGTAACCATTGGAGAACGAAGCCAGGAAGACCAGGACCCGGTGGCGATTGTGGAACTGCTGTCGCCCAGCAACAAGCGGCCGGGAGGACACGGTCGCAGCCAATACCTGGAGAAGCGGGAGCGCATCATCGAAAGCGCAACTCACCTGGTGGAGATCGATCTGGTGCGGGTGGGCCGGCCGATGCCGGCGATCGGCTACGACGGTGATGCGCCCTACCGCAATCTGATCAGCAGGTGGCAGGTCCGCCCCGACATAGACCTCTACCCGTTCCGATTGCAGAATCCAATCCCTGACGTCCCGGTTCCGCTGCTGGAAGGGGATGATGATGCAGTGGTCCCTTTGGGTGCGTTATTGGACGACATGTACGAGCAGGACTACTACGCCAACTATGTGGACTACCAGGGCGACCCGGAGGGACCCTTGTCGGACGAAGACCGCGAATGGATTGACGGGTTGCTACGGGAGAAAGGACTGCGCCAGTAACGCATCCTGCGCGCATACGGACCGAACGCATATAACCAGGAACTCTTATGACCGCTACCGTCGGGTGTGGCCTGTGATCTGGGTACTGGTGGCCATCGGCGGCGCGGCCGGGTCCGTGCTGCGCTTCGCTGCCAATCGTCTAGCCGCGCACTATCTCGGCCCCGATACCGTGGTCGGAATCTTCGCGGTCAACGTGTTGGGATCCTTCGCTCTGGGTTTTCTGGCAACCCTGTTCATCCAACGATCCGGCCTACCTATTGAATTGCGAGCGATGGCGACTGTGGGACTGCTGGGCGGTTTCACCACGTTTTCTACCCTGGCATTCGACGGCGTCAGGCTGCTCTCCAGCGGAGAGTACGTGCGGGCTGCGTTGTCGCTGGCGGCGAACGTGATGGTTGGATTGTTGGCGGCTTGGCTGGGCGTTGTGGCTGCGCGGACGGTTTCTTGAAATGACCCTTGAGAAGAGACTACGACGCTATAGAGGGTGGGCCACAATCGGGGCCGTCGCATTGTTGGCGGCCTCCGCGGCGTCCGCGTGCCGGATTACGGCGGCGCCACCGACTCCAGTCCCGTATCTGCCAACTTTAACCTCGGGAGCGATGTATTTGGTTGGGCCCGGGTGCATGAGCCTTCTGGAAAAGTACGATGGGCCCGTACCCTACCGGCCCAAAATTCCATGCCACCTACAGCTTGGCATGCTCAAACTTGAAGGGATCACCGGTTACGGCCTACCCGACGATTGGGAAACTAAGCGCCTGCATCTCAAAGCGGCTACCGAAACCGCCGAAGACGTTGACGGCGTGGCGGAGTTTCTCAGAGGACAGGGTTTCACCGAGATCAGAACCCATACGGGGGGAGATCCGCGCATCTATCCGCCGGGTGTAGTCAGCTGGAATCAGCCCTACTCGCGTTTGTTGGCGCTGGACGCGATTGCTAATCTGGATGGCGTTACTCGTATCGACAGGATCCGTGAGGTGCGCCCCGCACGATGAAATGGTCCCGGCAAAATTGATTGGCGCGATGGCGTTGTGAGGACGGCGGCCCCGGTTGCCGTGGGCCAGCGCGGCGGCGCCATCTTTGGGTAAGCGGCCAGCCCGCGCCAGGTGCTCCAACTGGTCGCGTTCCTCTGAGGCAAGCCTGACCGCAAACTTCTCTGGTACCATACCGCCACTTCACCACAACACAATCCGGAACCGGCATGACATCTGATTTGGAAATCCTGAATCAACTTTGACTGACTACCAGGTTGGCATTGGCGAGCGACCAAAATCCGTGCTGCAAGGGGAACTCTATTGAAGAATGGCGCGAGTAGAAGTGGCGCCCCGGTTCGTAGAACTCCCGGAGCCATCGGAACGTTGAAGAGGAGCAACCATGGATCTGCTAATTGAGGCGACCATCAGCGTCTCCATCGACGATCCATTCATCGACGAATGGGGCAAAGATGAGGGAGGAGTACAGAGTCTGGCGCGTGACGAACTGGCCTGGAGGTTGCTGTGGGGCACCGACCACCTTGGGAACCCAACCACGCCCTTGAGTTCCTCCGCGGCCAGGGGCAAGTAATCTGGATATAACATGAGGGAGTAACAGGCTTGAGAGTCACCGGAAAACGAAAGTTGACATTGCCGGACAGTTCTCCCTGCGGAGTGCGTGGGGTCGGAGACCCGGCGCCTTCGAGGGCGAATCTGGTGTTTGAACTGGGGATCACTGGCGTTCAATGGGTCGACACGCTCACCATTTTCCTTTTTTGGCCCTTTACAAGGCTATTCCGGGAATGAAGCGGAACGTCTACCTGAGCCAGCAGTAGGACCATTCTGGGTCGAGGGGTTGCCATGGAACTAGTCCGAGTGTGCCGTTTCTGTGGTTATATTGAGGCGGCGCCCGGTTCAGAAAGGTGCGCCAAGTGTGAAGCCTTTTCGGGCATGATATCCGTTCCCCGGGCCGAGGCGGAGCGGCTGTCCCGCAGCCGAAGATTCGGCTTTCTCCGCCACCGCCTGCTCATACCGGGGATTGCCCTGGCAGTTATCGCGCTCTTGGCCTTCTGGGTATCCTGGAACTACCTGGGACTGGCCCCCAAACCTCCTGCTGCCTCCACAGATGTTGCGCCGACCCTGGACCCTGGGGACTGGCCGCAGGCGAGGCGTACGGTGGAAGGAACCGGGTTCACCCCAAACCCTGTCCCGTACCCTCATGAGATCAAGTGGTCCTACAGTTCAGGCGGCCCCCTGCTCAACACGCCAGCCGTGGCGGGCGACCTGGTTTACCTTACAACGGATACGGGCAAGCTCGTGGCGCTGGACCGGACAACGGGCTTACCGGTCTGGGAGCATATTACGGGCTTTCCTTCAAGCTCTACCCCCGTCGTGGCAGGAGGGCTGGTGGTCTCTGCCGTTCGGCCTGGCCGGATACTGGCTTTGGATGCGATGACTGGGGCTCTGCAGTGGGACAGGGACATGGGGAACCCCATCCTGGCCTCCCCTGTTGTCCGAGACGGCACCGTGTACATTGGAGTGGGAGACCACAAGCTCTACGCCCTAGATATAGCCAGCGGGGCTGTGCTGTGGAGCTTCACCACCGATGACTGGGTGATAGCGGAAGTCTGCCTCGCCGACGACGCTGTCGTAGTGGTCTCCAAGGACAATTTGCTCCATGTGGTCGACACCGATACTGGGCGGCGGCGCTTGGTGTACGACACCGGCAGGTCCAGACAAATCCTGGGCGGACCGGCTACCCAGGCTGACCTGGTGTACGTCGGGTCCCAGAAGGGCCGCGTGTGGGCCATAGACTGGCGGGCAAGGTCCCTACCCTGGGACCGCTTCAACCTCTTTTGGAAGACCACCTTTCACGTTTGGGGCTGGCTGCCCCATCCGCCGTCACAGCGGGGAAGTGTATGGGGAGCCCAGGTCGAAGGTGACGTGGCCCAATCGCCGGCTGTCGACGGCGATAGAGTTTACGTTGCCAGCATCTCAGGGGTGGTCTCCGCTTTGGGGGCATCCTCGGGAGAGGTGCTTTGGGAAACAGACATGGGAAGTCCGGTGACCACTGCCCCCATCGTGGCGGGACCCACCGTCCTGGTTGGTACCGAATCAGGTACGGTTGCCGGTTTGGACGCCCTCAACGGGCAGTTGTCGTGGGGATTCGAGACGGGAGGCAAGATAACCGGCAGCCCTGTGGTGGCCGCGACAACCCTGTATGTCGTCTCCCATGATGGCAACCTCTACGCATTGGAGGCTGTCCGCTGATATTACAACGACGGTTGGTATGACAGGATAATTGGAGTGTTAGCGCATGCCACAGGAGGTGGGCTAAGGTGGCAGATGCGCCGGGGGCCCTTCAGGAATTGCACGTTTGCTTCAGTGCGGCAAATAGGACTGAACCTGACCGCACTGATCGCTCACGCATCCTGACGAGGAGCTGCGGTCTCGGCATTTGAGCAGTACGTGTTCCCTCGCCCCTGACACCCTTGGCAGGAGTGTCGGCACCAGAGTGAGCAAACAGCCCAATTCTCGGACGTCCTGTCGCTAATCCGTGAGAAGCTGGTTTATCTCCTGCCCACCCATGACCAACCCTTCGGGGATTCCAGCACACTCTGGCCCGGTTCCTTCTCAAATCTACTCATAGTGCAGGGCATCTCACCTGCGCCTTGGTTCAGGTGGCTGGAAGAGGTATAAATCTTATCTCCCCCTTAATTTCGGGTCCCACACGTCCCGCAGGGAATCGCCCAGGAGGTTGAACCCGAACACCACTACGAAGATGGCAAGTCCCGGGAACATGGCGACCCATGGGGCCGTCCTCACATGCTCCTCGGCAGCCCGCTTCAACATCCCACCCCAACTGGGAACGTCCGGGGGAACGCCTACCCCCAGGAAACTGAGGGAAGCCTCGATGGTTATCGCAAGTCCCAGGTAGTAGGTGGCTACCACCAGGGCTATCGCCATGCAATTGGGGGTGATGTGTCGGAATACCAGGCGCAAGGGGGAAGCTCCGATGGCCCGGCCCGCCAGTATGTAGTCCAACTCCTTGGTGATCAGCACCTGGGAGCGTACGGTTCGTATCACCGGCGCCAACATCCCAACTACGATGGCGATCATGACGTTTTGCAGGGATGACCCCAGCACCGCCACAATTGCCAGGGCGATTATGAGGCCCGGCAAGGCCATCAACGAGTCCACCAACCTCTGGAAAGAGAGGTCTATAAATCCGCCCGCGTAGGTGGTGAGCACCGCCAGGATGAACCCCAGGGCAATCCCCACCACCACGCTGCCGAAGCCTACGTACAATGAAATGCGCGCCCCGTGGATTACCCGGCTCAGCACGTCCCGGCCGGCGTGGTCGGTACCCATTATGTGGCCTTGCTGCGGTGGCAGGTGGACATTCTCCCGGCCCAGGCTCTCCTTGGGTTGATATGGGGCAATGACGTTGGCCAGTATGGCCATTATGATGAGCAGGATGGTGATTATGCCCCCCGTAGCCCCCAGGGGCTTGGTCCGGCAGAAGCGCAAAAGCCCGGTTCCAGCATCCTGACCCCAATCTGCGACACTGACTCTCGCACGGGTCATTGCTGACCCTTCGGATCTCTGTTGCTCTAACATTGTCGTCCTGCTTTCAAGTTGTCGAGATGGCTCCGTGGCTCGAATCGCCGAGGGCAATTTGGCCGAGGTTCCCGGCTATGGCCTCACTGGTACCGTATCCTGGGGTCCAGCATGCCGTAGACCAGGTCGATGATCAGGTTCAAGGTCAGCACCACTGCCGCAGTGAGCAGAACCACCGCTTGGATTACGACGAAGTCCCGGTGGATGATGCTCTCTATCAAGAAAGCCCCCAGGCCCGGTACGGCGAATATGGTCTCGATGATGATGGTGCCGCCCAGCAGACGGGCAAACTGGTAACCCGACACCGTGATGACGGGCAGGATCGCGTTCTTGAGTGCGTGCCTGCCCAGCACGATGGTTTCGCGCAGCCCCTTGGACCGGGCCGTCCTCACATAGTCTTCCCGCAGCACCTCCAGCATGGAGGAGCGGGTTACCCTGGCGGTGAAAGCCAGATCGTGAAAGGCGATGGCCAGAGCTGGGAAGAAAAGCTGCTTTAGGTTGAGGATCGGGTCCTCCCACAGGGTGGCGTAACCTAACGGAGGCAACCAGTTGAAGACGTAGGCCAGGAAGTAGATTATGAGGATCGCCAACCAGAAAGTCGGCAGGGCGATCCCAATGAGGGTCAGTGACCGACAGACGTAGTCGGGCCAGGTGTCCTGCCGCACCGCGGAAATCATGCCCATCGGCACGGCCACGACAAAAGCCATGAGGATGCCCATGATGGATAATTGCAGGGTGACGGCAAACTTGTCCCGGATTTCGTCGGTGACCGGCTCCCGGTACCAGATGGAGATTCCCAAATCACCGCGCAGGGTATCCCACAGCCAGTCGAAATACTGAATATGAATGGGACGGTCCAAGCCCAGTTCCTGGCGCAGCTTTTGCAGGTCCTCCTCGGTAACCGCTCCCGCCCCCTCCTCGCCGGTGAGGATGAACAACGCAGCATCACCGGGGACCAGGAAGAAGAGGCCAAAAACGATTACGGTAGTCAGAAGCATGGTGGGAATGAAGAGGCCTATCCTCCTCACCACGTAGCCTTTCATCACTCCTCCCGACGGTTCGGTGACCTTTCCATCCTGGAACCGGGAGTCAAAGGTCACCGTTTATGCTTGGCAGTTCTCACTCGTTTGGGTTGGACAACGTTCCCTCTATCCTGGGGCGCCATGCAGGTGCCCCAGGATAGCCGGGTGCTGCGTCAAGATCAGACGACGGGAAGGCCCCGTTACTCGATGGGAGGAGCGTCCGGCCCGAGCAACTCCGCGTCCGGGTCCCACCAAACGTGCTCCCAGGTCCAGATGGTATGCGGGTGGTAGGGCGGCCGCATATTCTGCATCCGGTAGTCGATGATGCCGCTGCTGGCAGTCCAATAGAGAGGTACCCAGTGGCCCTCTCCCTCGTTGAGGATTTCCGCCATCTCCCGGAAGTATTCCCGTCGGACTTCCGAGTCCAGTTCCTTCCCCTGCAAGTCCATCAACTCGGTAACGCGAGGATGGGACCAGTTATGAGGGTTGCGGAGCGTGTCCAGGAAGTACCATTGGGCCAGCACCGTTTCCGGCTCCTTGAAGTAAAGGCCGGTGCCGATCTGGCTGAAGTCGTGGGTGCCATCCCGCAACTGGGCGTAGAAAGTAGCCCGGTCCGCGACCTGAAGTTCCACGTCAATGTTGAGATTCTTCTTCAACTGGTCGGCCATCAGCTCGCTGTTGGTCCGTGAAAACTTGCTTTGGTCCACGTTGTAGGTCAGCTTGAACCCATCGGGGTAGCCCGCTTCGGCCAGCAGCCGTTTGGCCTCAATCAAGTCGTCGGGATGCTTCAGGCCTTCGGCGTTGACGCGAAAGCCTGGCAACGCCATGACCTCTTCCTCACTAAGGGCATAGCCAGGCGGGAAGAAATTGCCAGTCAAGGCTGCGCCACCCTGGGAAATCTCAGCGATCTCGTGGCGGTCCAGGGCCAGGTAAATCGCCTTACGCACCTTGGGGTCATCCAGCGGCGGCCGGTTCCAGTGGAACCAGAAACCGTAGACACCGGCGGCCCCGCCCTTCAGAACCCGCATCTTCCCGCCGGTCTCCTTCTGCACCTGCTCAACGTCCGCCAGCAGGATGCCGCCCATGTTGTACCGTCCCATAACTTGCTGGGTCTTCAGGGTGGCCAGGCGCCGGGCGTAGTCGGTGATGATGAACACCTTCATGCCGTCAGCATAGGGCATGGGGTCCTTGAAGTAATCGTCGTTGCGGTCGAACTCGTAGGAGTCGCCTTTCTTCCAGGACCTGAACTTCCAGGGGCCGGAGCCGAACGTGTTCTTGAAACAACAGTTGAAGTCGTCCTGAGACACGCTCTCCAGAGCCTGGGGATAGATTTTGTAGTAGTCCACCGCCAGCCAGCCCAGGGCCGTCGATGAAGGGAATTTCAGGGGCATCAATACCGTTTTATCGTCCACTGCCACGGCGGACCCGTGCTCGTAAAAAGTACGGATGGCGGTGACTCGGCCTCGCGTGACGTCGGGTTGCGCCATTCGGTTGAGGCTCCAAACGATGTCATCGGCAGTTACCGGCGTGCCGTCGTGCCAATTGGCATCGTGCAGGCGAAACACGAAGTTCTTGCCTCCATCCTTGATCTCCCAACTCTGGGCCAGATCGCCGACAATCTCCTTGGGCTCCCTGGGGTTATACATCAGGAGTTGGTTGAACCGAGGGCCGGAGGGCAAAAGGGTAGTGGTCGAACTGGCCCCATAGTGCACGTCCAGGAACCCGGGGTTGGCCCGGTGCACAAAGACGAAGTCCCCATTGTAGTGATGGTCGGCGCCAATGCTTACCCATTCGGGTCTCTCCGTCTGGTAAACGCCGGCTACTGGGGTGGCGAACACCACCTTCTCTATTGGGACCTCTTTTTCTACTACTTTCTCGACCTCAACTATTTTTTCCGTCTCTACTTGCACTTGGACTTCCCTGGTAACTTCTACCTCTTTCACGACCTCCTTCTCGATGACCTGCGGTTCCGCCTGTTGCACCGGCTGCGCGGGTTGTCCGGCAGTGCCGCAGGCCAGAATCAACAGGACTATCAGGGCCAGAGATGATATTGCCAACGTCCTAAGATTCCGAGTGCTGATATACGTCACTTTTTGGGCCTCCTCTCAACGATATACGTCCGAAAAATGGCGTCTGGGCCGGTAACCGGCCCTAAGTGGCTGCCAATAGAAGCAGAGATCGATACAGATGTCAAGGGCGGAAAGATCATTGCATATCTCGGATTTAAACGATCCATTCATAAATTGGTATTTTTGCTGGCGTTATCCGTAATGGGTTCGAGGTCGAAAAATGCGGCGTCCCGAGGTCATTCAGGATGCCGCACGAGGCTGGTTACGGTTGCCCGGGAAATACTGGATACTCCGCTCTACTCGTCGAGTTCGTCGGCGAATCGACCATAGATGAGACCAGGGACATGGGGTTCATTTTGAACGGGTTACTAAGGTGAGCGAGTTCGTCGGTGTTCCAGCCCATACCTTCTGCAACGGCTTCATCCCACAGTCGGCGCACTTGGCACTCCCCATCGCGGAACTGCGGTATTTCCGTGGCTTGGGATACCGTCCCACGACATCTTTGGGATGGTCTTTCGCCCGTTGGACCCGGAGCAGTTTGGGGCCTGCTTCATGGACAGGGTGAGAATGGACTGGGTGAGAGCGGTTAGTGAACAAACTCGGGGTGAGGTGGTGGCGATAAATGGCAAAACCCTGCGTGGCTGCCACGACCGCGCCAACGGCCGAGGCTCTTGGCACCTGGTCAGCGCGCCAACAACCGAGGCGCTCTGCATATGGTTAGTCCGCCAGAGGCGGAGGCCACGGAGAACCGTATGGTGTTGGGCCAGACTCGCACCGACGCTCACTCAAACGAGATCACGGCGATACCGGAACTACTACAGGTGCTGGAACTGAAAGGATACCTGGTGACCATCGATCCGCCTCCGGCGGACCAGAAGCAGATCGCCCGACAAGTGGCGTGGGGTGGCCCGGACTGCCTGCTTGCGGTGAAGGCCAACCACGGGAGGTGCACGGGAACATCAAGGACCTGTTCGCCGTTGTGAGCGCCCCTGCCGCTCCGATTCAGGTAGCACAGACATTCCTGTCGGCGCCAGAACGCCCAACCTTTCTGTGCATCACCTGCCTTTTGTGGCAAAAAGACGTACCTTCGCCCCCCCAATTACCCAATTGCCCCCAAAAACCACCAGTTCCGACGCCGCTGCCCGGCGACACTTCCACCTTGCTCTAACCCTTCCCCCATCCGTACCATGTTACCCAGCACCCAATTCCAACCCGCCACCCTAGCCCGCGAGGGCAGGGCAATCGCGTCTTATCCGAGGAGGACTTTGAGCAGGTAGTTCTCATCCCAACCGGCGTTGAGCCGTTTGCCCTGGATGCCTACTTTCAGGGTTTTCTCGTTCTTC
>DAOUJD010000003.1:0-16692 GCA_034423115.1 Dehalococcoidia bacterium
ACACGGCCAACCCGTCAGAATCCAAATCGCAAAACCGTCTCCGCCAGGATCAGCGCCGAACAATTCTTACCCGGCGTGGTTGCAACGGGGCCAGCGTCAATCCACACGCTGGGTGTACAGCGCAGTCCCCTCTCCCCTGGCGGGTGGCAACATCCGCCTGCGGCGGGAGAGGACCGGAGCGGAGGAAATCCCTCCGACCCACGCGCTGTCTGCCAATTTTCAGTGGTCAAAATACCTTGCGTAAAACCCCCGGCCGTGGGGCTGACAACGACCGCCGTTCACCTCTGGCACAATCTCTCAGATAGCAGGCAACATCCCGATCCCACCGATTACGAGCCCGTCTAAAGACAAACCCCAAAGGAGAAAGTCAACCGAAACACCAGGCCAACCTATTGTGATCCATGAGGGGCGGATTCAAACCCACCCCTCACCGTAGGCGCCTCCCGTGTCGGCGACTGCGCACGTCCGGCCGTTGGGCACAATGTTCCAACGCCGCCGAGTGTCCGGCATATCGTGCCCTGACCGTACGCTCGCTTTGCTTGCCCGTCCGCCGGGCGGTGTGCTACCATCGTCGCGCTATGCTACGCGACGCCGCAGCGGACTTCCGCGCTATATAACGCGCCCAACGCTCTCTACTAACTGCGGCCTGCGCTACGTCCGTTCATCCTATTCGCGGCAATCCAGCAGCAATGCCCAATCCGGAAAACCCTGCTCCCCGGACTCTTGGCAGTGGTGGCTTTCGCCAGGCCCTTGCCGAAGCCGCGCCGCCGTCTGGCAGTGGCACCGTCATCACCATCGGGGTTTTCGACGGCGTCCACAAGGGTCATACGCACCTGCTCCGGCGCATGTTTGAGCTGGCCGCTCCCTCGTTGGTTTCCACCGTCATCACCTTCAGCAATCACCCTGCCGAGGTGGTGAATCCTGACCGCACCGTCAATAAAATCATTACCCCTGAAGAGAAGGTCAGCCTGCTGTACGAAGCCGGCGTGGGCCGCGTGATTTGCCTGGAATTCACCAACGAGTTGGCCAACATCGATGCCAACGAATTCACCAGCCTGCTCGTGGATTGCCTCAAGATGAAGGGCATCGTAACGGGACCGGATTTCGCCTTGGGACGCAATCGCAGCGGCAACCTGGAATACCTGCACCGGCGCGGCGCGTCCTTGGGATTCTGGGTGGAAACGGTGCCCCCGCTGGAACTCGAAGGCGAGGCTGTCCGCAGCCGTCGCGTGCGTAACTCCCTGGCCGACGGCAACGTGGACGGCGCCGAATTCCTGCTCGGCCGTCCCTACGCCACCGACGGCGTGGTAGTGCACGGCGCCAAGATGGGCCGTCAACTGGGCTTCCCCACCGCCAACATCATACCGACCCAGAACTTCGTCATTCCCGCCGATGGCGTTTACGCCACCTACGCCACCGTCAAGGGCGTGCGGCACCTGGCCGCCACCAGCATCGGCGTGCGCCCCACCTTCGGCCTCAGCCAGCGCCTGATCGAAGCCCACCTGCTCGATTTCTCGGATGACATCTACGACGAGAACCTGCGGTTGGAGTTTGTGTCGCGGCTCCGCGGCCAGGAAACCTTCGACGGTATCGACGCCCTCATCACCCAGATGAACCGCGACGTCGACAACGCCCGCAGCATACTTGAAGAACACGACCGGCTGGAAAACGCGTGACCGGCCGGAATCACGGCGAGGTTAGCAGCGTGACCAGTCGAGTAGAGATTCCCGATAACCTGTCCCCCATCATCCGGCGGGGCGTCAGCCGAATCATCTCCGAGGAGGAGTTCACGGCGATGCTCCGGCGGGGAAGCCCCCTCCGTCTCAAGATGGGCTTCGACCCCAGCCGTCCCGACATCCACCTGGGCCACGTGGTCGGTCTCCGCAAGCTGCGCCAACTCCAGGATCTGGGCCACCAGGTAATCCTCATCGTCGGCGACTGGACCGCCCAGATCGGCGACCCGTCCGGTCGCTCGGCCACCCGCACCATGCTCACCCACGCCGAGGTGCTGGAAAACGCCGAATCCTACATGCGCCAATTCTTCAAAGTCGTGGACCGCGACCGCACCCAGGTGGAATGGCAAAGCCAGTGGTTCGGCGAATTCACCCTCGCCAACGTTATTGAGCTGACCAGCCGGTTCACCATCAACCAGTTCCTGCACCGCGAGGACTTCGCCAACCGCTACGCCCAGAACCAGCCCATCGCCATCACCGAAATGCTCTACCCGTTGATGCAGGCCTACGATTCGGTGGTGATCGAGTCGGACGTGGAGTTCGGCGGCACGGACCAGATGTTCAACCTGCTGGTGGGCCGCGAGTTGCAGGGCATGATGGGTCAGACTCCTCAGCAGTGCTTCATGATGCCCATCCTGGTCGGCACCGACGGCGTCCAGAAGATGAGCAAGAGCCTGGGCAACTACGTGGCCCTGGAGGAGCCGCCCCAGGAAATGTACGGCAAGCTCATGTCCCTGCCCGACAGCCTGATCTCCTCGTACTACGAATACCTCACTGACGTGCCCGATACCGACATCGCCGAAATGCAGCGGGCCATGGCAGCCGAAACCGCCAATCCCATGGACTTCAAGAAGGGTCTGGCTCGTTACATCACGTCCGTGTTCCATGACGACCAGGCTGCCAACTCCGCCGAATCGCAGTTTGAGCAAGTCGTCCAGCGCCGCGACCTCCCCGACGATATCCCTGAATTCAGCCTGGCCGAAATCGCGGACTTGCCTATCAACCGCCTGCTCGCCCAAACCGGCCTGGCATCCAGCAACGGCGAAGCCCGCCGCCTGATCACCCAGGGCGCGGTCGAGGTCATACGCAGCGACGGTGAGCGCGAACCCGTCACCACCGACGCCACTCCGACTCTGGGAGCCGGGGATGTAGTCCGCGCCGGCCGCCGCCGTTTCGTCCGCCTGGTGTAGCGCTCAAATCCTCACACTCGCTCTGATTGTTGACCAAATCACCGGTCTGCATCACTATGGTGTTGGATCACCAACGCCGGGAGGCGGCACATCATGACCACCGCCAAGAAACTCCTCACCGCCGACGACCTGCTGGCAATGCCCGACGACGGCAAGTGGTACGAACTCGTCCGAGGAGAACTCATTGAAATGCCGCCGCCCAGCTTTATGCACATGGTTGTCACCGGGAATATCGGCTGGCTCATGGCGACTTTCAACAGACAGAATAACCTGGGATTTGTTGACGGCCCGGAGGCCGCTGCCTACATCGAGCAAGGGCCGGACACGGTCCGAGCCGCCGACTATGCTCTCATCGCCCGCGACCGCATACCCGACCCACCGCCGCAGCGCGGTTACGTTTTCGGGCTTATCCCCGACTTGGTGGTGGAGGTGGTTTCTCCCGGAAATAGCGCGGCGGAAGCGCAACGCCGAGCTCAAATGTGGCTGGACGCCGGCGTGCGGCTGGTCTTGACAGCATACGTACAGACCAGCGAGATACACGCCCACCACGATGACGGCGCGGTTTACGTGTTTGGCATCGATGACACGTTGACCTGCGAACCGGTGCTGCCAGGGTTCAGTTGCCCCGTCGCCGACATATTCACCTACTGACGCTTTGAGCAGGAGTGTAAACCATGACCACCGCCAAAAAACTGCTCACCGTCGACGACCTGCTGGCAATGCCCGACGACGGTATGCGGCGCGAACTTATCCGAGGTGAACTTTTCGAGATGCCGCCAGCAGGTGATGACCATGGTTTCGTTGGGGAAGAAATCTCTTGGCGCGTGGGGACGCACATCAGGCAACGCAGACTCGGACGAGGCCGTATGGCCGAGACGGGTTTCTGGATCGAGCGACAACCCGATACCGTCCGCGCGCCAGACTACGCCTACATTTCATATGAGCGAATGTCCCAACGCCCTCAGGGCAGAAGTTTTTCGGAAGTCATTCCAGATCTGGTGATTGAGGTGGTGTCCCCTAGCGATAACGCCCGTTATGTCGCCGACAAGATTCGCATGTGGCTGGGCGCCGGCGTGCGCTTGGCGCTGGCGGTGTACCCCGCCACGCAGGAAATAGTCGCCCACCATGAAGACGGCAGCGTGGAGAGGTTTAGTGTCGGAGACACGTTGACCTGCGAACCCGTCCTGCCGGGGTTCAGTTGCCCCGTCGCCGACATCTTTACTTACTGATCCATACGCGGTGTGGCCGACCTGGCCCGCCGGATACATCCAACAGGAGCTACCCGTGGTTCTCTCCAACGAACAGGACAATGACGCCATCCAGCAGCGCACCGCCGAATGGCAGCAGCGGGCCGATGGCGCCTCCAACCGCAAGTCAGCGTACAAGACGTTGAGCCAGATACCGGTGGCTCCGCTGTACGGGCCGCCGGAGGTTGCAGACAGCGACTACCTGCGCGACGTCGGCCTGCCCGGCGAGTACCCCTACCTGCGCGGCGTCCACCCCACGGGCTACCGCTCCCGCCTCTGGACCATGCGCATGTTCGCCGGATTCGGCGAGCCCGCGGAAACCAACGAGCGTTTCCGCTTCCTCCTGGATCAGGGTGAAACCGGCCTCAGCGTCGCCTTCGATATGCCCACCCTGTACGGCTACGACCACGACGACGACCGCGCGCGTGGCGAATTTGGCAAGTGCGGCGTGGCCGTCTCTTGCCTTGAGGATATGCAGACCGTATTCGACGGCATCCCGTTGGATCAGGTCACCACGTCCATGACCATCAACAGTCCGGCCGCGATCATATGGGCGATGTACATCGCCGCCGCTGAGCGTCAGGGCGCGCCCATCGCGTCGTTGGGCGGCACCCTCCAGAACGACATCCTCAAGGAGTACATCGCCCAGAACGAGTACATATTCCCGCCCGACCCGTCGATGCGTCTGGTGGTCGATACGGTGGAGTTCGCCACCGACAACATGCCCCGCTTCAACCCCATCAGCATCAGCGGGTATCACATCCGCGAGGCCGGCAGCAATGCCGTGCAGGAGTTGGCGTTCACGTTGGCGGACGGGTTCGAGTACGTGCGCCACTGCGTGCAGCGGGGGATGGCGGTGGACGACTTTGCCCCCAGGCTGAGTTTCTTCTTCAACGTCCACAACGACTTCTTCGAGGAGATCGCCAAGTTCCGCTCGGCCCGCCGCATCTGGGCGCGGGAGATGCGGGAGACCTTCGGCTCCGAAAACGAACGCTCCGGCTGGATGCGTTTCCACGCCCAGACCTCCGGCGCATCCTTAACGGCCCAGCAACCCGAAAACAACGTGGTTCGCGTGTCGTTGCAAGCGCTGGCCGCCGTCTTGGGCGGTTGCCAGTCCCTGCACACCAACGGCAAGGACGAGGCCTGGGCCCTGCCCTCCGCCGAAGCCGCGCTCCAGGCGCTGCGCACCCAGCAGATCATTGCCCACGAGACCGGCGTCACCGACACCGTCGACCCGCTGGGCGGTAGTTACTTCTTGGAAGCATTGACCAACCAGGTGGAGGCCGGCGCCTACGATTATTTCCAGCAGATTGAACGCCATGGCGGCGTGATACCCGCGCTCGAGTCGGGGTTCTTCCAGCGCGAGATCGCCGACGCGGCCTATATCTACCAGCAGGAAGAAGACCGCCGGGAACGGATCACCGTCGGCGTAAACGAATACGTGGACGAGGATGAAAGCCTGAACATCCCGATACTGCGCGTGGACGAGGCGGGCGAGCAGCGCCACATCGCCCACCTCAACGAAGTGCGCCGCCGCCGCGACGACCGGGAAGTCGCTGTCCGATTGCGAGCCCTGGAAACGGCCGCCCGCCAGGATGGCAGCAGCGCCAACCTGATGTACCCCCTCATCGAGGCGGTCAAAGCCGAGGCCACCCTGGGCGAAATGATGGGCGTCTTCCGCAACGTGTACGGCGAATACCAACCCACCTGGGGATTTTAGCAGCCAGCTCCGACCAGTGAACCCCAAGAGTTTGAGAGGCCGCCATGGTATCGACGAGGCCGAAGGGTAAATACACTTACGCGGATTATTTCGCCACACCGGAGGGCGAGCGGTGGGAACTGATCGACGGAGTTTTGCATCACATGGCCGCAGCGCCCAGCGTCAAGCATCAACTTGTTTCCGGCAACCTGTTTTTTTTGTTCAGCAGTCATATCCGGCCGCACCGGTTGGGGCTGGTGTATGCCGCGCCTTTTGCAGTGATGCTCCCGGACGAATCGACGGTTGAGCCGGATCTGCTGTTTGTCAGCGCGGAACGGCGGCAAATCATGTCGGATCGGGCTTGCGAGGGCCCGCCCGATCTGGTGGTGGAAATCTTGTCTCCGTCGAACACGAGGCACGATCTGGAAACCAAGCGTGAACTATACGCGCGCCACGACATTCCGATTTACTTGATCGTGGACGTCGAAGAGGAATCGGTTCGCGCCCTGGCAGAACCAACCACCAATGGCAATGTCGGCGTGTACGCGGAGGAGGCTGTGTATCGCGTTGGGGACGTCATCGACATCGGCGTTATACCGGGTCTCCGTATCGCTGTGTCGGACATATTCGCATCGCCGCTTTAGGTACCGGTCGCAAGCACTCGCAAAAATTAAGGGCGGGTTTCAAACCCGCCCCTGCGCATTGCGAATATGCCCTCGACCCTAAGCAGTCGCCGCCTTGGCTTCCTTGGCGGTGTCGATCATCCGCTGCTCGATGTTCTGAGGCACCTGCTCGTAGTGGTCGAACTCGAATCGGTACGAACCACGTCCACCGGTCATCGACCGCAGGTCTTGCGAATAGCGCTACACCTCGGCCTCATTACCCACTCAAGTATGAATCTCATCAGCCAAGCACTCTGAGGATGATGCCACCAACGATAATGGTGCCCATCAATCCGATGAGAGTGAGGTAGATTCGGGTGAGGTTGGCTTCCACTCGGCCCAGCCGGGCGTTGGTATCCTGCCGGTACGCGCGCTGTTCGGCACGCTGTTCCTCCCGGTACGTGCGCTGTTCGGCACGCTGTTCCTCCCGGTACTGCCGTTGTTCCTCAATGAACAGCGCCATCGTGGCTTCCAGTGCGGCCAGGCGGGATTCGATGGCCGCCAGGCGTTGTTCTATGCCTGGTAGCGGGGCTGCTGCTTGCGTTGTCATAATATGATTTGAGCATCCAGCAGGGCGGGTTCAAACCCGCCCCTGATACTTCTGGAATGGGCTTGCGACCCTAAGCAGTCGCCGCCTTGGCTTCCTTGGCGGTGTCGATCACCCGCTGCTCGATGTTCTGCGGCACCTGCTCGTAGTGGTCGAACTCGAACCGGTAGGAGCCACGTCCACCGGTCATCGACCGCAGGTCCTGGGAGTAGCGCTGCACCTCGGCGTGCGGGACCTCGGCCTCGATCACCGTGTACCGGTTTTCGGGGCTCATACCCAGGATGCGACCTCGCTTGCTGTTCATGTCGCTGATGATGTCTCCGGTATACGTTTCCGGTACCGTGATGTACATCCTGACGATGGGCTCCAGCAGCACCGGCGCAGCTTTGGCCATACCCTGACGCAGCGCCTGGCTGCCGGCGATTTCGAACGCGATGGGCTTGCCATCCACCGGGTGGGTGCTGCCGTCGTAGATCACGGCCTTCAAGTCAACAACGGGGAATCCGGCCAGCACGCCCTCTTTCAACGTATTGACCACACCCTTTTCCACTGCGGGAATCAATTCGCGCGGGACACGGCCGCCGACCACCTCGTTGCCGAACTGGAAGCCCTCGTCGCGGGTCATGGGCTCGATGCGAAGCAGCACGTGGCCGTACTGTCCGCTGCCGCCCGTCTGCTTCTTGTGGCGGTACTCGGAGTTGGTTACCTGCGTGATGGTCTCGCGGTATGGAACCACGGGCAACTTGACGTTGAGGTTGGTCCCGAACTTGCGGGAGATGCGGTCCAGGGCCACCTCGATCTGGACCTCGCCCATTCCGGTGAGCAGGCTTTCGCTGGTTTCGGGATTGCGCGTGAACTGCAAACTGGGGTCGTCTTCGACGATGCGGGCCAGGGACGTGGACATCTTGTCCAGGTCGGCCTGAGTTGCCGGCATCACGGCCAACGAGTAGAAGCCCTGGGGGAACTCGATGCCGGGAAGCGTTATGCGATTGTCGCTGGCGCAGAGCGTGTCGCCGGTCAGGGTGGCGTTCAGCTTGCCGATGGCGCCGATGTCGCCGGCCACCACCTCGCCCACGTTGTCCTGGTTCTTGCCCTGGGGCAGGTACAACTGGCCCAGGCGCTCCGACTCGCCCTTATTGTTGTTGTACACCTCGCCGTTGGAATGGGCGGTGCCGCGGAAAACGCGGAACATGGACAACTTGCCGACGAAGGGGTCGGATGTGGTCTTGAATACCAAGGCGGCCAGGGGAGCCGAAGGGTCGGCAGTAATGTCGTCGTCGCCGGAAGTGCTGGGCAGGTCGGCCGGCGAAGGCAAGAAGTCGCGGATCACCTGGACCAACTCTTCGACGCCGACGTTCTGCGTCGCAGCCGAGACCAGGATAGGCGTCAAATCCCCGTTGCGGATGGCCTCGCGGGCGCCCGCGGTCACCTCTTCCGCCGTGATCTCCTCTCCTTCCAGGTACTTGTCGGCCAGCGCGTCGTCCGACTCGGCAACCGCTTCGATGAGCCGTTCCCGAGCCGCGTCGAAGTCTCCAATAACTCCGTCAGGGATGTCAGTCGGCGGGTCAATTACGCTTACGAAACCGGTGAAATCCTGCGCCTCGCCAATCGGTAGCTGGAACGGAACGCACTGGTTGCCAAAAACGCTTTGGATCTCCTGGACGTTGCGTTCAAAGCTTGCGTTCTCCCGGTCCATCTTGTTCAGCACAATGGCTACGGGCAAGTCCCGAGCCCGCGCCAGATCCCAGGACCGTTCCGTTCCGACGTCCACGCCGGTGGGAGCAGCCACCAGGATCATTGCCGACTCGACCACCCGCAGGGCTCCGACGGCTTCGCCGATGAACTCATCGTAACCGGGGGTGTCCAGAAGGTTGAATTTGTTGTCGCCTTCCGTGAATCGGATCAGGCTGGTTTGAACGCTGGCGGCGCGGCGGTTTTCCTCCGGCTCGTAGTCGGAGACGGTGTTGCCGTCTTCCACGCGGCCGATGCGGTTAATCACCTTGGCGTTGAACAGCATGGTTTCGGCAAGCGTAGTCTTGCCGGCGCCGCTATGGGAGAGCAGCGCGACGTTTCTGATGGTACTGGCGGATACAGCCATGGTGATTACCTCTTTCGGTTCGGTGGGATGTGATTTCCCGATTGTAGCGAATCCGTCCTATCGGTTGCAACCAAACGTGTGGATGGGTACAATCGTAGGCCAGCGACCGGCAGCGAGCCGCTCCTTCAGCGACTCCCCCTCGGGACCGGCCGCTCCTTTCATGCCTGTTTGAGTCTGAGGGCTGTGGCCCTCAGCGGGAATCAATAGGTGGGTAGCCAGGGTCGTCGAGCAAGTCTCCTTGCCGAGCGGCCGCAGTCGCTAAGGCATCGCACCGTTCGTTGTCGGGGTCGCCGCTGTGCCCACGCACCCACCGGAACTCGGCCTGGTGCCGATCCAGCAGATTGAGCAAACGCTCCCAGAGGTCGGGGTTAACAGCCGCCTCCCGCTTGTTGCGCATCCACCCGTTTTTGCGCCACCGCGCCGCCCAACCCTTCTGAACGGCGTCCACCAGGTACCGGGAATCGGAATGCAGCGTCACCTGGCAAGGGCGGTTGAGCGCCTCCAACCCTACGATTGCCGCCAACAGTTCCATCCGGTTGTTGGTGGTGAGAGCGTAGCCGCCGGATAGCTCCTTCCGGCGGCCGTTGTGATCAAGGATTACGCCGTAGCCGCCCGGGCCGGGATTGCCCAGGCAGGCTCCGTCGGTATGTATGGTTACGGCAGGCGAATCGCTCATGCCGACGCGCTAGGCGGTTCGATGCCCTGCTGACTTAACAGGGCTTCTAGTTCACGGATTCTGGCCGCCTGCGCCTCGTTCTGTCGCTCGGTTTCAGCCAGGACGGTCTCGGTTTCAGCCAGGGCATCCTCGGCTTCATCCAGGTTGCGCAGCCAAGTTCCCGTTGCCGGGTCGTACAGCTTCAGCTCCAACTCTGGCCTGACGCACACGTCCAACTCCAGGATGTCGCTGTGGCCGCGCAATACGCCGTCGCCGTCCTCCCCAACCTGGATGGTCTGATACTTGCCGTCAACTAACCGATCCCCCTCTAGAGCGGGAGTAAAGAGCTTGCCGGTGGGGTCGAAGCGCCAGTACTCCGTGATCCCCAAGCCAGCGTAAACGTCTCTTTTTTCCGTCATATCCCGCGAGTACGTGCTTGGCGAGGCAATCTCCATCACAAAGTCTGGCGCTTTTCCATCCTCTCGCCACACGATGTACGAGTCCCGCGGGTAATCCTCCACGCCAAACACCACCATGACGTCCGGCGCGACTCGCACCTCGTTGTCGTTCATCCGGTAATACACCAGCAGGTTTCCGGCCACGAACACGTCAGCCTGGTTCCGATAGCGACGTTCCAGGACGTGGACCGTTTCGGTCAACGGAATAAATTGCAACTTGGATTCAGCCAAGGGTTCACCGTCCGAACTGGGATAAAAGACGTCGGGGTCATCCTCAGAGAGCGGACGGTTCAGCCCGTCTTGGACAAACTTTTTGATCCGTTCAGCGATCACCTGGCGCTGGTCAACCTGGGGCGTGCTGGAGGTTGTCATGTTGCTTGCTCCAATAGCCGCTATGCGCTGGGGTGCCGCGCCACGCACTCCATCAAGGCATGGGTGAGACCAATGCACTTGCTGCGGACTTTGGCCGCCCATTCATCCTGCGCGGCGGCCTTCCAGGCGTGGGACTCGACCACGGCCGGACCTGCGATGTGGTACACGGCGGCGTACTTCTGCAGGCCATCGAGGTTGGTGCTCTCGACGCGATACCGAGTTGCGCTCGCCACTCCGTCCACCTGGCACAGACCGGGCAGATGCACGGTGTCGTACAGATGGTTGAACTCGTCCTCGGCATCGGCGGCGATATCTGTCTGCACGACATAGACGTACCCCGCCTCGACTGAGGCGTCGCCAGAATCAGCGATCCGCTTGAGAATGGTATGAGTCCGGTTGGTGGCGTGAGGGCGGATCTTGGTTGCCCAGTCGCCTTTTTCGCCCTCGATGCGCCATCCTTCGGAACTGGGCACGCTGGGGTCGTCGATTCCGTAGACGGCGGCGTAACGGGCGAACTTGGGAGCGTCGGTGGACTTTAACAGGAATCGATCGCAGGAATGGACGCCGGGAGCCTGGCACAGGTACTTGGCATGCTCGGTGTCATAAACGCGGTTGAAGTCGGCTTCGTGCTCAGCAGGAATGTCCATCTGGACGAGATAGGCGTAGTCGGCGGGCATGGTGGGCCTCCGTATCTGGTGGGATAGTTGGAGCGGTCAGTCGCTGCGAACGTTGGTCAGGATGTGTACGGCAAGGTCGCGGCGGATGGTGTCGGGCGTTTGATTGAAGTTTGCAATCGCTGTTTCAACCCGGCCGATTAATTCGCTCACGTCCGTGGCGGCGAAGTCGCTATGGGGATCGTAATCGGCGGAATGGCGCACACGCTGAACGTCGGCAAAAGCGACGCCGAATCGGCGAATGGCTCCGGGAAACCTGTCGCCCAGGTTGGCGCTGCTTAGTTTGTTACGGGTAGGGCGATGGTCGGCGGCACGGTAAGTTTGCTGCCAAGCCCAACGCTGTTGATCAGCCGGTGATGCTCCAATCAGGGTGTTGGCGTTGCTCAGCGTTAGGGTATGGAACATGGCATAGTAGGCGCAACTGACGGCGCGACGCAACTCGGTTTGAGTAGCCGAATCAAGTTCACCTGCAATAACACCACCAACCAGGACGCGGGCCAGGGCGATTAGTTCGAGTGGATTCATTTGAGCAGTTTCTCGTGTTTGATATCCCACTCCCATTTGGCGACATAGTGCTGATGAACGCTCAGATTGACGCCTAGCTCATCCAACTCCGGCTCAATGTCCAAGGGTAGGCCATTGATGCGGGAGTAGTCCATGTAGCCGTGGTTCCCCTCCCACACAATCCACGCTTCCAGGTAATCCTCACCGTACCAATCGTCGTAGCGCTGGCGGACTACGACGGGGTCGAAGGAGAGATGAGGCTGAAACCAGCCGTTGAGTGTGTCGCTGATGATGGCGGCCACCTGGTCGGTGATATCTTTCGTAATCGTAGCCATAACGGTTCCCCCTAGCACCTTGGATTACGCTTTTATGATAGGCAAACTTCCTGGAAGTAAGGATTTGGTGGCTTCCCCCAATCACCGTTGAGGAAGCTGTCCAAGCGGTCCCAAAGAATGGTTTGATGGTCTTTTTGGGCGATGATGAAGAAGGCGCGTTCAGGATGGAACCACAAAGACCAGAGCAAAAGAGACAGTTCTGGTTTCCGGTCTAAAGTGCTTTGCAATTTCTTGGTCAAGTCTTCTATCTGCGATTCCTTCCTCTTGTGTCGCCCCAAATGGTGATAGATGACGAGGCTTTTGCCAGTAGCCAAGAAACTCTGGATGTCGCTGACGAAAGTGTACTCGGAGCCCTCTTGGTGCCATGGCCTCAAGTCTGTTTGGTTCCCACTACGTAGCCCTGCTATGCCGGTATCAGGATCGAGGAGAACTATTTGGGCTTCGGCAGTGCAGCGCAAAGATCCACTCAACCAATCATCTAACCAGTCATCCGGAGCGGCGGTCCAAGCATGTAGAGCAGCATGCACCGTATATTGCCTGCGTTGCAGGATATCAAAGCTGCGATCAACAACTGGTATTCCATAGTATCTTGTCTCGGGCGGAAAGATCCCGCTGCATTGTACGTGAGCCAAACTGCGACTTTCCGAGCGCCGGAATCCTTGCAACTTGCGATACAAATCACCCCAAGAGCCATTTAACTTCGCGTCCAGCCCGGCGTCGGGAATATCCCGGTTGTAATACCAAACAATGGCTAGACTCAGGGTCTCTCCTTCTTGAGAATCGGGATACCCGGTAAGAACCCGCAGAAGTCCGTACTTGCCAAGGTCGCCGATGTCACCTACCCACTCATTCCCGCATGACTACCCCCTTTGAGTAGGAAAGTCAGTAAGTCAGCGCGTCCGCCGTGCCTTCGGGGAGTTCGACCGACAGGGCCTGCAGGGTGTGGGCGAGGCCGTGGTAGTAGGCTACGACGACCAGCAGGTCGACGATGCCCGCGTCGCCGATGATGCCGCGCAGAGCCTCGAACGTGGAGTCGGATACGCGGTGCTGGCGCAGCAGTTCGATCACGAAGCCGGACACCACCGCGTCGTCGCCAGACAGGCCGTTGGGTGAGCGGTACTCATGGATGGCGGCGATGTCTGCGTCGGTGAGGCCGGCGTTGCGGGCGGCAGGTTGGTTGACCGTCCAGACATAGTGGCCGCAGGCTTCCCGCGCCGCGGTGAGCACGGCTACGGCCTTCACCCGTGGGTCCAGCGGCGTCTGAAACCGTACGTATCCGCCCAGATGCGCGAAATTGCTGGCCGCCTGCGGGTTGTTGAGGATGGCGGCGTAGTTGCGCTGCACGCCGCCGCGGGAGGTCTCGATCTCGTCCCAAACCGCCTGTCCGGCGGCGTCCATGTTGTCTCGGGTTGCGAAGGGTACTCGGGCCATAGTTATCGTTCCTCCTGTCGGGACGGGTCGGATTAGCTGAACACGCTGGCTACGATGACGGCAATGGCTAGGGCTCCCACTATGCCAAGCACCGTGTAGTTCATCCGGGTGATTCCAGATCCAACCCGTTCAACCCGATCCTCCAGCCGTTCAATGCGGTTTTCCAATCGTTCAAATCGCGCGTTGACTTCCCGCCGATATTCCCGCTGCTCTTCGATGAACAGTGTCATCACGGCTTCCAGCGCGGCCATGCGGGCCTCAAGACTTCCCATGCGGGAATCAAGGTTGGCCAAACGTTCGTCAACGCTGGGCGTTGCCGCAGTTGGGGTCGTCATATTGTTCCTGCTCTACTCAGGCCGACGGCGATTGTCCACCGCCGCCGGGCAACGAGCGGGTTTGCGCGATTTGGATTAGTCGCCGTTCTGTTCCCAGAGTTGCTCCAGGATGGCGCCGGGGGACATGGGCAGGTTGTCCATGCGCACGCCGATGGCGTCATGGATGGCGTTAGCGACGGCGGCCATGGGCGGGACGATTGGCACCTCGCCGACGCCGCGCACGCCGTAGGGATGACCTGGGTTGGCCTTTTCCACGATGATGGTGTCGATCATGGGCAGGTCCAGGCTGGTGGGCATGCGGTAGTCCAGGAAGCTGGAGTTCACCATGTCCCCGGAGTCGCTCATGAAGTACTCCTCGTTCAGCGCCCAGCCGATGCCCTGCACGGCGCCGCCCTGCATCTGGCCCTCCACGTAGCTGGGGTGGATGGCCTTGCCGGCGTCCTGAACGACGGTATATCGCAACACGTCGACCTTGCCGGTATCGGGGTCGACTTCCACGTCCACCAGGTGCGTGCCGAATGCTCCGCCCTCACCGCCGGGGCTGACGCTGACTTGTGCAGAGATGGGTCCGCCGGTGCGGCCCAACTGCGAAGCCAATTCCTTGAACGACATCTGCAGGTCTTCATCGGTATTGTGCGCGAAGATCCCGTCAGAGAGTTCGATCTCGGAAGGTTCCTTTTCCCAGATCTGGGCGGCGCGCTCGATCATCTTCGTCCTGATCTCCTGAGCGCATTCGTAGGCGGCCCATCCGGTGGCAAACGTGGTGCGGCTGCCGCCGGTGAGGAAGGTGTAGCCAACGGAGTCGGTGTCCGCCACACTCGGGCGAACGTCCTCGGCGGGGATGCCGAGAACTTCGGCGGCCTGCATGGCGATGGACGCGCGGGAGCCGCCGATGTCGGTCGAGCCTTCCACCAAGCCGATGGTGCCGTCGGCGTTGACACTGATGCTGGCGCTGGACGCCAATCCGATGTTCATCCAGTAGCCGCTGGCGATGCCACGTCCGCGATTGGGGCCGGACAACTCGGACTTGTAGTGGTCGGAGTCTCTGGCCGCCTCAAGGGTTTCAACGTTGCCGATGACGCGGAACTGGGGCCCGTCGACCCTGCGGCTGCCTTCCTTGCTGGCGTTCTTGAGGCGGAACTCCAGCGGATCCATTCCGCACTTGGCTGCCAACTCGTCCACGACCTGCTCGCCGCCGAAAGCGGAGATCGGCGCGCCCGGAGCGCGGTACGCGAAGGACCGTGGCTTGTTGGTGACTACGTCGTAGCCCTCGACCCGCTGATTTTCGAGATCGTAAGGCGCGAATACGCACTGAGCGCCGGCAGACACGGGAGACGAGCCTGGGAATGCTCCCGCTTCGTAGATGAGCACTGCGTCGGCTGCCACCAACGTGCCGTCCTTCTTGGCCCCCATCTTGATCTTGACGTACGCGCCGGCGGTCGGTCCGGTGGCCTCAAAGGTCTCGGTACGGCTCATCTGCATCTTTACGGGACGGCCGGTCTTTTTGGAGAGCAGCGCAGCCAAGGGCTCCAGGTAGATCGGAATCTTTCCGCCGAATCCACCGCCGATTTCCATCGGGACGACCTTGATCTGGGAAACCGGGACTTCCAGCACGCCGGACAAAGCGTCACGGGCTACGAATGCGCCCTGCGTGCTCGTCCAGACCGTCAGGTGCCCGTCCGCGTTCCACAGCGCCGAAGCGTTCTGGGGTTCGATGTAGCCCTGGTGCACCGTGCGCGTGTTGAACTCGCGCTCAATGACATAGTCCGCTTCCTCGAACGCCTTTTCCACGTCGCCCTGCTCGTGCACGAAACGGTTGGAGACGTTGCTGTGCTTGTCGGTTTCCTCACCCAACTCGGTGGTGGTGAGGTCTTCGTGCAGCAGTTCGGCGTCGTCTTTCATGGCGTCGAGCACGGTGGTGCTGGCGCGCAGGACTTCGTAATCCACCTTGATCAGAGCGGCTGCTTCCTCGGCGACGTGGGCCGAATCGGCGGCGACTGCCGCGATGGGGTGGCCGCGGAACAGGGCCTTGTCCGCAGCCAGGACGTTGTTGCTGGCGGCGCGGGCGGACATCGGCGGATTCTCCTTGCCCGCGATGGGCAGGTCGGCGCCGGTTACCACCGCGCGGACACCGGGCAGCGCCTCGGCGGCGGAGGTATCGATGGACTTGATGCGCGCATGAGCGTGGGGGCTGCGCAGTACCTTACCGAACAGCATGCCGGACATTTCAAAGTCGGCGCCGTATTTGGCCCGGCCGGTAACTTTGTCCGCGCCATCGTGGCGTATGGGGCGGGTACCCACCACGTTGTAGTTGGTATTGGAGAGGACGATATTCGTCATGCGGCACCTCGCTGTGAGTTTGAATTGCTTGAAAACGCATCCCGCCGGATACGTGGGGTTTTGCTCGAAAGCGGCATCGGATTGCGAGCGGATTTTAGCATAGGGCGGCGCGGTATCCCAACCCTGGGCTGGTATGATCTCGCCCCATGCTCGATTCCATGCTGACCTCAGCCGTCGATTATCTCCGGCAGCGCACCGCCTTCCCGGGGTGGACGGTAGAGCTGATGGTGTTTCTGGCGATTTTCACCCTGGCCAGATTCGCCGCCGCGGTATGGAATGATACAATCCTGGAAGGCACACCAGGGCAATCGCGTCTTAATGAGATTTTTAGAAATGTGCTAATGTCCGATGATTCGTTGAGGACGTGGAGGGAGATGGGCATGGCACAACGACCCAAGGCAACTATTCTCGA
>DAOUJD010000004.1:0-55042 GCA_034423115.1 Dehalococcoidia bacterium
CCCCAATTCGCCGTAGTACCGCAGGTAGGGAATACCCAGGCAGGCGGCCAATTCCCCCTGGGGTGTGGAGTCGGCGGTAAACTTCACGATGCCGTCAATATCCTGGGGAACCAAACCCGCGTCGGCGATGGCGCGGTTGGCCGCCTCCACTGCCATGCTCAACTCGGTCCTGCCCGAGTCCCGGTTGTAGACCGTCTCTCCCACGCCAACGATAGCGCATTTGTCCTTCAAGGTACTCATGTACGGCCCTCCTGTCCTGGTCAAACACCCGCCGCCGCAAGGGATGGTGGTGGTTACCGGCGGTGGGCGGGGCACGAATTGGGCTGTGACCTCTCCCTGGTAGTCCCGGGCTGGCAAACCAACGGCTTTGAATTGATGGTTGAGTGATTGGCCGGCTGACGGGAGAGCAGCGATGCCCGAATATTCCTGTGCAATCAGGCTAACCGCGACTAACCGTCATTTCAAAGCTGTTCGACTACTAAACTAAAGCCAGGGTGAAATGCGCAGATGGTGGGGGTCAAACGACGGAGCCGGGTAGTTCTCCAAGTACGGATGAGAGGGATTCACAGGCTTAACCTAGCTGATCATCATCGCCACTTGAATGTATATCACACCTTGGCTTTAGTTTAGCATTGTCTCAGATCAAACCGCCGGTGTTCGCATAACCCTGTCCCGTAAGCCATCATGGTTGCAACAGCTGCGAGATACTGCCCGCAACAAAATCTCCCGAAATGTCGCACCGCTGACCAGCGTCGCCGGCAAGTCCCACGGCAACGCATCGGCGAACCTGTTCTGGGCGTTCGTCATACTGATGCCCCGCCTTGGTTCGCGCAAGGATGTTATGTGAACCTCGGCGTGCCCGCCAGAAAACGCGACGGCATAGTGCAGCACGTTGGTATAGGCTGCGCGGCAACGGGCTACCCTCAGTGGCCGGCTCGTGCTGGAGAATCCGGATCCTCCAAGACTGCGACGGGGTTCATCCTGCTTCGCGCGCCGCAGAGTTACGTCCGCGACGATTGGCCAGGGCAGCCAGCGCACCACCGATCGCTTCGCGCACTTCCTCAACTTCGCCCCGCAGGGCATCGGTGAGGACGTCCGTCTATTTTGGCGTTTTTCGCTATTCAAAAGCGCGGTCATTTCGGCGCAAACCACCGTTTCTGTACCAATTTTGTCAAGGGCGTCGGGATGTTGTGCCGCTATGGCGGAGGAAAACCGTACCTCCGGGACGGTGTTTGATTGCGACGACATCGCTTGGGATTTGGTCGAAATGGTTTAGGATTTGGCCGAACGACCGGCCAAGGGAGCTGGGGACGGGAGCCCGCTAAGCGTCGGCGGGTTCGGCGGGAGGTACGGTAGCAACGCTCTGCCGGCTGCCTCTGAGGCGGTAGCTGTCGCCGTTCATCTCGATGATGTGGACGTGGTGGGTGAGACGATCCAGCAGGGCGCCAGTGAGGCGTTCCGAGCCGAAGGCCTGGGTCCATTCGTCAAAAGGCAGGGTGGTTGTAATACGATAAAGCCCCGCTCGTAGGGTTGGCTGAAGACTTCGAAGAGCAGCTCGGCCGCGGTGGTGGACAGGGGTACGAAGCCCAGTTCGTCGATGATGAGGAGCTTGAGCCGGGCCAGTTGGCGCTGGAGGTTGAGCAGTCGGCGGTCATCCCTGGTCTCCATGAGTTCGTGGACCAGTGCTGCGGCGGTGGTGAAACCCACGGACATACCCTTCTGAGAGGCGGCCAGACCGAGACCCAAGGCGACGTGGGTCTTGCCGGTGCCGCTGTTGCCCATGGCGATGACGTTCTCACGACGCTCGACATATTCGCACCGAGCCAGTTGTATGACCAGTGGCTTGTTCACCGAGGGGATGGCCAGAAAGTCGAAGGTGTCCAGGCTCTTGACTGCGGGGAAGCGTGCCGCTTTGATGCGGCGCTGCACCATGCGCTGGTGGCGGTCGATGAGTCCCAGCTCGGAGAGGTGCAGCAGGTAGTCGGGGTGGCTGGCGCCTTGGGCGGCGAAGAGGTCGGCCAGCTTGCGGTACTCACGCAGGAAGGTGGGCAGTTTCAGCTCCTTGAGGTGATGCTCAAGGAGCAATGTGGACTTGCTGCCCATGCCGCCCTCCCCGACAAAAGGGTCATGTAGTCGCTGGGCCGGGTGGTCTTGACGCTGACCCGGGGCAGGTAGGTATAGAGGTCCAGATCCAACCGGGGCGGCCTGCCTTCGATCTGGCACAGCTGCTGCTTCACGGAGTCGAAGCCGATGGCGCCCAGACGCGGGGCTTCTCCCACGCCTGGTGGACCTCCAGCGGGGAGAAGTCCTCCATAAGCCGCAGCACCCGCACGAATTCCCGCTTGCCCTTCGTGCCCATCCTGGCTTCCAGCCGACGGCGCAGCATCGCGTACTCGTCGGGGAGGCCCATCCCGCCAACGGCGCAGCCTGATCCAGCGCGCCGGTCTTCCGCTCCAACAGCGACAGGTAGTGCATGCGGTCGAAGACGAAATCCTCCTGCTCGTAAGAGCGGGGGTGTCGGGCGATGACCTCAGCGCCGCAGCTGATGACCACCTCGTCCACGTAGCCCTTGACCAGCACGTCCCGGTGTCCGTAGGCCACCGGCACCGAGTAGTCGTTGGTGCGGTACCGCACCGGGGGCAACTAACTGACCCGGCTGGCCTGTTTGTCGCAGGCGTCGTAGGGCGCCGCAGGCAAGGGCAGCAGCGCATCCAGGTCTCGCTCTATCCGCTGGCCAATGGTCTCGGTGTATCCCCTGAGCACGGCATCCATCCGCTCCAGACACTTCCGCTCCAGGTGGGCATTGAGCGCCGCGAAACTATCCACCCGGGGGATGGGCACCAGGAAATTGCGCCGCGCATAGCCGACGATGCCCTTCCACCTTCCCCTTGTCATTGCCCTTGCCGGGTCGGCCGAACCGGTCCTCAACCAGGTAGTGGGACTGCAACTCGGTGAAAGCGCGGGTGCGCTGCTTACGGCCGTCGCCCAGTATTCTTGCCACCGCCGGTTTCGTATTGTCGTAAAGTATGCTCAGGGGTACGCCGCCCAGGAACGAGAATGCGGCCACGTGGCTGTCCAGAAAAGCCTCGGTGGTCTCGGCCGGATAGGCCTCCACGAAGCAACCGTCGCTGTGGGGCAGGTCCAGCACAAAGTAGTGCACCTTGCGCTGCACGCCGCCGATCAGCGCCATCGCCTTGCCGAAATCGCACTGGGCATGGCCCGGCGGGTGGGACAGCGGCACGAACATCTCCTGCGTCCGCCGCCGGTGCTCCCTCACGTAGTCCTTGACTATCGTGTACTGACCGGTGAACTCGCACTCGTCCCGGAGCCGATCAAAGATGCGCGTGGCCGTGTGGCGCTGCTTGCTGGGAACCCGGCCATCGCCTTCCAGGATGGCGTCAATGACCCCGGTGTAGGGCTCATCCTGAGCTTGTCGAAGGGTTGGGACGCCGTGGCGGGCTCTTTCTCCGGTAACCGGGTGGCACGGAGTAGGCCAGCATCTTGCGTACCGTGTCCCGGTGCAGACCGAACACCCGGGAGGCTTCCCGAACGCTCATCCCCTCCGCCACGCAGGCCCGGCGCACGCGCGCGTACAACTCCACTTGGTACATCCATCTCACCCTCCAAAGGCTGCTACACGACCTTACGGAGGATGGCGGACTGTACAGTTTTCCTCCGCCACTAGCCGACGATGGAGCCGCCCACGCGGTCCCATTTACCGCCGCCGTTTACAAATCGGCGAGGCGTTAGCCTATCATGATTGGGGTGGCGTTAGCTTCGTGCTTCCTCCTCTACGCGGATCTGTGACGGTCATAATAGACATGGTTTGCGGCTATTCAGTTGTCTACCTATCGGTGGATTCGGGTTTACGCGCCGCTCAATCTCTGGACCAGGAACTTCTCATCTTCGGCGCCGATTCTATAGATGGCGACGATCAGATTGCCGCCTACTACGAATACCATGTAGCCGAGCAGACACATGGCATGCCACATATACCCGAGGTTCAAACGGTCCAACGCCTCCTCCCGGGTGAATCCCAGGGCTGCGTAATCGATTTCCCAGGAGGTCAGCAGGTTGTGGTCCGGCAGCACCGCCGGCAGGTCCGGAGACACGTAAATCGCCAGGATGGCGATGATCCCCAGGCTGGTGGTCACAACGCCCACAATCACCGTGGTAGACAGCAGGAACTGGCGGTCCCGTTCGCTGGGGTTTATCTCCGGGTCGCGCAGCGCCAGCAGGACACTGAAAACGGCCGCGATCACAGGCATGAGCACCGCCAGTTGGATCACCACCGACGTGTTGGAAATCACGAATATAACGCCGTAAACGAAACCGACCGGCGGGAGAACCACCCACACCGCCCGCCGCAGGGGATTGGCAGAACCCTTTGGACTCGCATATTGCCATCGCCAGAGCAACCGCCAAATCCAGCCGGCCGACCACGCCAGGAACAGATTCGTCAAGAGCGCCAACAAGTGTGGAAAATGAGTGCCCACCAAGCCCGAGATCGCGTAGAACCCGTAGTGGTCAGTTCCCAACGGCGCGAATTGCAGCAGCGGGGTGGACAAAACGAAAAACAGTGAAATGCGGAATAGTTGATTGTGTCTCCACCCGTCTTCGGGCACGACGAATCTCTGCAAAAAGACCAGAACGATGGCGAATCCAGTGAGCAACTCCGGTGTCCAACTGTAATCGGCCGCGGCGTAGGCCAGACACGTGCCGACGCCGGCGATAACAGCAACCAGCGCCAGAAACTTGAAGAAATCAATCGGGAACGAAGGTCGGAACTCTGCGATCGTGACTTTAGGTTTGTAGCCGGTTCCGTCGTCAGCTACGGGGCTGTCGCCGGAGGCCATCGGTTGCGTTTCCGGCGCCTCAACGCCATTTCCGGTTCCATTGCCGTTGCTGAACTTCAGGGCAGTCTGGAGATCAGGCGCGAGTCCCGCCAGCAGCACCAGGCCCGCAATCTCGATGGATGACAGATTCAGGGCTTGCCCAAAGACGATCAAACGACGCAACGCGGGTCTGGTAACGCCTGACTCCCAACGTGAAACCGTGGCGTGGCTGTACCGCTCCGCGTACTCCAAATCCACGGACCCCATTCGCTTCAAAAGCTGTTCCTGCGTCAGTCCCCGCCGACCGTCCTCGCCAACGAAGGACGCGCGATAGCTCTTCATAACGAAGCCCACCTGCGCTGCCTGGGACTGCTGAACGTCGCGCTGAGACGTCATACGAACACCGTGGTTGCCGTCGAATCAGATTAGCCAGTTGCGCGCATCGGCCAGAGCTTCAGGAAGTGGAGCCTGGTTATATGTCGCGTACGATGTTGCGACCCCAACCGCCGGTGCAATGCGTTGGCGTCATCCTCATGGAAATCACGAGTTTATGGTTCGAACCACCGGACCATCGTCGCCACGTTGCCCATTCGCCTTCCAGCGGATCGCCCAAGCCGGCCAGGGTGTCCCTGACGCCGTAGACCGCCTACGTCGCACCCGCGACGCTGATGCACCGTCCGCAAAGCAACAAATACCGCCTCCACATCCGTAGGCCGTATAACCCGTCAGAGGCCGCTATCTCGGCTGTAGGTATCAACGCCTGTTGATGGATCTCCCCAAGGCAGGAGACGATCCAACCCTTCCAGGCAACGGTGCTATGCCGTAACAATCTCATTCAATATCCGCGTATTGTAGCGAAATAATTTAGCATGCACGTGATTATTTCGTATAATATATGTGTTTATTATGTGAGTTTCATCCATTTACGCGGAATACATCCAATACGAGGACCTGTTTAGTGTTCCACAGGGTGAACCCGAGCGGGCCGAATGCCAAGTCTTTCGCCGGGTATTTCTCACCCGATCCACCGGGTAACGCCTCATCCAGCGCCAGTATCCGAATGATTTGGTGCACATTGCCGGTAGGGGTCGTGGCCTGAGACCGAACTCCGTCGCTCTAAGGCTGCCCGAGATCATGTGCGCCGTGTGTCCATCTGCACATGTTGTGCAATTCAAGTACATTGAAAATCGCAATCGCGGGCCTAACCAGTGCACATGCCCCATTATCGCCCGTAATTGCCGTACGAAATGAGAGAGTGATTGTCAAAAACGACTGATTGCACAGACTTGCGCGGCAGGACAGCCTAGCGTACGGGCCCAAACGTCACCACCCGGGCAAAAAGGTGGATCCCCACCGCACATCACATCATGACGGGGAGCGCGCTTTTGATCACGGGTCACCCGATAGAAGGCTCCGTATGCGCCGATTCACCCCGAGCTTCGTCCCCCCGAGCTTCGTCCTTCGTGCAAAAACGCGAACCGGTCTTGTCGCGGCATTGCTGTTGGCCGTCGTCGCGTCGCTGGCCTGGCTTGCCATGCCCGTTCCGGATGCCCAGGCCCAGGCAAGCGGGCGGCTCGTGGGCAACTGGGTTCAAAACCGAAACGGCTATTTCGAGTTGGACAAAGATGAACAGGGATTCGGCCAGGTATTCACCACCGGCAGCAGCCGGGGCGCATATTACCTGGATAGCGTCGTGTTGCGGATCGAAGATTCATACGAAAGTCGGTATATGGATCTGGAGGGCGCCATCTATACCGTGGAATCGGACGGTTCTCGCGGCGACCGGCTCTTTGGCCTCCTGCGCCCCGACAAGTACATCAGTAACGCGAACTTCCGATTGGAAGCGGGTTCGGGCACTCTGCTGCTGCCGGATACCTCCTACATGATGGTGATCCGGTGCAACGAAGGTTGCGCCAATGACAACTACCTGCAGTTCGCCAAGACGGCCTCTGAGGATGAAGATATGGACAGCCTGGAGAACTGGAGCATCGCGGACAATTTGATCCTGGCGTCTGAGGGTTGGGAACCTGGAAATATCGGTTCTATGTCCGATTCGAATGCACTGGTGATGAGGGTCGTGGGGCGGTTCGCCAGCAAACCCTACATCAAGGAAAATGGGGTCTCCGTGGCGTCAACACCCGCCACCGGCAACACCTACGGGGCCGGTGAGACCATCTCGTTCAGCGTGAAATTCAACGACAAAGTGGAGGTGGATACCACCAACGGCGTCCCGCAAATCACCGTGCGCATCGGAGGCGCCGTTGCCCCCGTCCGTGAACAGCCCGTGGATTACGTCCGTGGTTCGGGTAGCAGCACCCTGGTGTTTGAGTACGTGGCGCAGTCCGGAGACGAGGACACCAACGGCATTCGCGTGTATGCGCAGAGCGTGGACCTGAACGGCGCGACCATCAAGCACATCTCCAACCGGCGAGACGCGTTTCTCGATTTCGAAGGTGTCGAAAACGGAGACGCCCTGCCGGGCCACAGGATCGACGGCAGCGTCGCCACGCCCGTGGCGACACTCACCGCCCTCTCGTTGAGCGGAGTCATCATTTCGCCCAACTTCAGTTCTGAAATGACCGACTACGTCGCGCTGGTGGCAGAGGACTTCGGCGTGACAACCGTGGCCGCGACGCCCGAGACGGACGGTTCCGCCACCATCCAACCCGCTGACGCCGACGCGAATACCGACGGGCACCAGGTGGCCCTGGACGATGGCCCCAACGAAATCACGATAGCGGTAACCAAAGCCGGCCACATTCCAAACACGTACACGGTGATGGTGACTCGAGATCCCCGGGAACTGGCGACCATCACCGGTTTTTCGGTCGCCACCAGGCCGTTACAAGGTCCCGTTTACATGGAAGGTGAAACTATCACAATCGAGGTGGCGTTCGATAACGCGGTGGACGTGGACACTGCCAATGGCAGGCCCGCCCTGACGGTGGATTTCAGGGTCCACCTCAATGACGGCAATTTCACCCGTCGGGTCAGAGATTTCAACTACGTGCGAGGTTCGGGCAGCAACACGCTGGCGTTCGAGCACATCGTGAAATCAAATGACAAGGGGTACGGCAGGTTTTCACAAATAGACGCCATGAGGATTCAGGAAGATCGCCTGTTACTGAACGGAGGCACGATCCGGCACGCGGAAAACGGGCGAGACGCGGACCTCAGCTTTCCCGAGCAGATCTTCGACACACACAAAATCCACGGACTCCAGACCAGATCCATAGCCAAGCTCAGCGACCTGGTTCTAGCGGGAGTGGACCTGGACCCGGCTTTCGACGCCGACCAGATCATCTATGCCGGAACGATCGTCGACCCCGGAGCGGTAGGCACGGTTACGGTAACGGCGACGCCTGAAGGCACGGCGTCGGTTGCCATCGTGCCTGCGGACTCCGACACCGGCGCCGACGGCCACCAGGTCGAACTGGTAGAGGGCATCAATGAAATCACGGTCACGACCACCGAGTCGGGCCGCGGCCACCGCAACTACAACCTTACCGTGACCCGTATAAGAGTGCCGGAGATCACGGGGCTGGCTGTAGTCAGCGACCCGGGAACCGACGGCACCTACGCAACGGGCGATGCTATCGACGTTGAGGTGACCTTCGACCTCCCGGTGGAGGTCGACACCACTTCCGGCACTCCCACGCTGGCACTGACCATCGGCAACTCCACACGCGCCGCGTCCTATGCGTCCACCGCCGCTGATGGTCGTGTGCTGACCTTCGCCTACACCGTGGCCTCGGGCGACGGCGACCAGGACGGAGTGTCCATCGCGGCAGACGCGCTGGCGCTCAACGGCGGCACGATCAAAAAGCAGGACAGCGACGTTGACGCCAACCTCGATCACAGCTCCCTATCGAACCGGAGCGGACACGTGGTCAACAAGATCCCGAGGATCGTGGCAGATGGCCTTGCCGTCACCTCGACTCCGTTGGCGGCGTCCGGTACCTACGGCGTCGGCGAGACCATCCAGATCAGCGTAACGTTTGATTCCGACGTGGTGGTGAACACCGCGGGCGGAACACCGTACCTGAACCTGACCGTTGGAGATTCCAACAACGGTTTCCGGACCAGAAGAATGAACTACGCGGACGGGTCGGGCACGCCTACGCTGGCGTTCGAATACGTGGTGAAGCCTGCCGATCGGGACAACAACGGCTTCAACGTGGGGAAGAACCAGTTGCGCCTCAACGGCGGTACGATCCGCCACGCCACCACCGGGCAGGACGCCAACCTCAACCATGCCAGGCCCGACTGGACGGGTGGTAGCCTGCTCCGGAAAGTCGACGGCCGGATCCAGCCGCCGAAAGCCGAACTGACCGCGTTGTCCCTCAGAGGAGTCGTGTTGACGCCGGCCTTCGTCGGCACCACCACCGGATACACAGCCACGGTCCCGATCAGCCTCGCTGTGACCACCATCACGGCCACACCGGAGACGGGCGCGACCGCCGATATACAGCCTGAGGACGCAGACGGCAACGCCACCGGCCATCAGGTCGCACTGGACGAGGGTGATACCACGATAACCATCACTGTGACCAAGTCCGGCGAGACGACCGTCACCTACACCGCAACGATCACCCGGTCGGCAACGCCGGTGATCACGGGGCTGTCGGTGGTTAGCGATCCGGGCACCGGTGGCACCTACGCCACAGGCGACGCCATTGACGTCGAGGTAACCTTCGACATGCAGGTTGCGGTCGACACGGCGAGCGGTACGCCCACCCTGTCCCTCACCATAGGCGACAACACCCGCGACGCCTCGTATTCGTCAACTGCAACGGGAGACTTGGCGCTCACCTTCTCTTACATGATAGCCTCGGACGACAGCGACCAGGACGGTATCTCCATCGCGGCAGATTCGCTCACCCTCAACGGCGGAACCATCAAGAAGCAGAGCAGCGACGTTGACGCTGCCCTCGCACACGACGCTCTGACGCACCAGAGCGGGCACGTGGTGAACAAGATACCGAAGATCGTGTCCGGCGGCTTGTCGATCACCTCGACGCCCGTGGCCGCCGCCGGCACCTACGGGTTGGGCGAGACCATCCGGATCAGCGTGACCTTCGATTCCGACGTGGTGGTGGACACCACCGGCGGCACGCCGTACCTGAACCTGTCGGCAGGGGACCCGCGCAACGGTTTCCGCACCAGACGCATGAACTACACCAGTGGGTCGGACACTGCCACGTTGATGTTCGAATACGTGGTCGTGGCCGCCGACCGGGACAACAACGGCTTCATCGTGGAAGCCAACGAACTGCGCCTCGGCGGCGGCACGATACGGCACGCCACAACCGGAAAGGACGCCGACCTCGACCACGTCAAGCCGACGTGGCCCAACGGCAGTACGACCAGAAAAATCGACGGCCGGCTCCTGCCCCCGAAAGCCGAACTCACCGCCCTGTCGTTCAGCGGGGTCACACTGTCCCCGGCCTTTGCCTCCGAAACCACCACCTACACCGCGACGGTGTCGGGCAGCGTTGAGGAGACCACCATCACCGCCGCGCCGGAGACGGGAGCCGTGGCGTCCATCGTGCCCGAGGATGCCGACGGCAACGCCACCGGCCATCAGGTCGAACTGGCTGAGGGCGACACCATCATCACCATCACCATCACCAAATCCGGCGAGAGCACGACCACCTACACCGTGACCATCACTCGTTCCGTGGAACCCAAGATCGTGGGGGTGACGGTGGCGAGTGATCCGGGCACTGACGACACCTACGCGACCGGCGATACCATAGACGTGGAGGTCACTTTCGACGTCCAGGTGGCGGTCGACACCGCCAACGGCACCCCCACCCTGTCCCTCACCATAGGCGATGACACTCGTGACGCCTCATACTCGTCAACTGCGGCCGACCACCGCGTACTGACCTTCTCCTACACGGTGGTTTCGGACGACAGCGACCAGGACGGCATCTCCATCGCGGCAGACGCCCTGGCCCTCAACGGCGGAACCATCAGGAAACTGAACAGCGACGTTGACGCTGCCCTCGCACACGACGCGTTGCCCAACCAGAGCGGGCACGTGGTCAACAAGGTTCCCAAGATCGTGCCCGGCGGCCTGTCGGTCACCTCGACACCTGTGGCCGCCGCCGGAACCTACGGGCTCGGCGAGGCCATCCGGGTCAGCATGGGGTTTGATTCCGATGTAGTCGTGGACACCACCAACGGCACACCGTATTTGACCCTGACGACCGGAGATTCCGACAACGGCTTCCGAGACCGACGCATGAACTATGCGGATGGGTCCGGCACGGACACACTGACGTTCGAATACGTGGTCAAGGCGGCGGATCGGGATGACAACGGCTTCAAGGTCAACCGGAACGCATTGAAACGCAACGGCGGGATCATCAAACACGCTACGACCGGAAAGGAAGCCAGCGTCCGCCACGGCAGGGCCGATTGGCCGGACGCCGACCTGTACCTGAAGATCGACGGTCGGCTCCTGCCCCCGAAAGCCGAGCTCACCGCCTTGTCATTCAGCGGGGTCACACTGTCCCCGGCGTTTGCCGCCGATACCGCCAGCTACACCGCGACGGTGTCGGGCGGTGTTGAGGAGACCACCATCACCGCCGCGCCGGAGACGGGGGCGGTGGCGGCCATCGTACCCGAGGACGCCGACGGAAACGCCACCGACCATCAGGTCGAACTGGCCGAGGGCGACACCGTAATCACCATCACCATCACCAAATCCGGCGAGAGCACGACCACCTACACCGTGACCATCACCCGCTCCCTGGAACCGGAAATCACCGGCATGGCGGCGGTCAGTGATCCGGGTAGCGACAACACCTACGCCACGGGCGATGCAATCGACGTGGAGGTGACTTTCGACACTGAGGTTGCGGTTGACACGACGAGCGGCACTCCCACCCTGTCCCTCACCATCGGCGACAACACCCGCGACGCCTCCTATTCGTCAACGGCAACGGGCAACCTGGTGCTCACCTTCTCCTACACCGTGATCTCTGACGACAGCGACCAGGACGGCATCTCCATCGCGGCAGACTCGCTGGACCTCAACGGCGGGACCATCAAGAAACTGAACAGCGACGTTGACGCCGACCTCGATCACGACCCGTTGCCCAACCAGAGCGGGCACGTGGTCAACAAGATCCCGAAGATCGTGCCCAGCGGCCTGTCGGTCACTTCGACGCCCCTGGCCGCCGCCGGCACCTACGGGCTCGGCGAGACCATCCGGATCAGCGTGACCTTTGATTCCGACGTGGTGGTGGACACCACCGACGGCACACCATACCTGAACCTGACGACGGGAGATTCCAACAACGGCTTCCGAAACCGACGCATGGGTTACGCGGATGGGTCTGGCACGGACACGTTGACGTTCGAATACGTGGTCGTGGCCGCCGACCGGGACAACAACGGCTTCAGGGTGACCCGGGACGAGTTGAAGCGCAACGGCGGGACCATCAAACACGCCACGACCGGAAAGGATGCCAGCGTCCGCCACGGCAGAACCAACTGGTCGGACGGCAACCTGTACCTGAAGATTGACGGCCGGATAGCCCCGACGCTATCCACCCTGGCCAATCTTTCCCTGTCGGGGATTACCTTCTCCCCCGCTTTCGCCGCCGGGACGACCGAGTACGAGGCCACGGTGGCAAGCACCCTGACCGAGACCACCGTATCGGCGACGGTGGACATGGACTCCACGGTGGTCATGCTGCCGCCCGACACCGACGGAAATACCGCCGGACACCAGGTAGAGCTGAGCGTGGGGGCCAATGAGATCACGGTCACCGTGGATTCGGACACCACGTTGCCCCAAACCTACACGGTGACGGTTACCCGCAGAGCCGGCCCGCCCACCATCACCAGCTTGTCCATCACATCGGAGCCGGACATAGGGGTCGGCACCTATGGACCCGGCGAGACCATCTCCTTCAAAGCGACGTTTGATACCGAGGTCGAGGTGGACACGTCCGACGGCACGCCGAGACTGCAAATGCGGATTGGCGACAGCGCCAACGGTTTCCGAAACGAATATCTGGACTACGCAGAGGGATCGGGCGCCACCGTCCTGGAGTTTGAGTACGTCGTGCAGGCGTCCGACCGGGACAACAACGGAATTTTCGTGGAAGCCAATGCGATCCAGCTGAACGGCGGCGCCATACGAGACGCCACGACGGGCGAGGATGCCGACCTGCGCCATGTCAAGCCGGGGCAGGACGGCGGATTTCCCGATCACAAGGTGGACGGGAGCCTGATTCCGACTACCCCCATACCCACCAACCTCACCGCCACGGCCGGCGATCAAAAGGTCACGCTGGCCTGGGACACTCCCGACGCGGACGACGACATCTATCGCCATGAGTACCGTTACAAGACTGGAGCGGACGATTATCCGGAAACGTGGACCGAGATCGCCGACAGCGCGCCGGAGGAGGACAACGAGGACGGCGTGACCATCAGCGGTTTGACCAACGGCGTGACCTACACCTTCCAGGTGAGGGCGGTCGGTTCGCTGGGCATCGGACAACCGTCAAACGAAGCCAGCGCGGTGCCGGGACAGGGACAGGGCATCTGCGACCGCACCCGGGAAGTGCAGGTCGCCATCATGAATGGGATCTCCGGCGTGAGCGAGTGCACGGACGTCACCGCGACGCATCTGGCCGCAATCACGAGCGTTTTGGTCTACAGCGTCTCGGCTGGTCTGAAGGCCGGAGATTTCGCCGGTTTGTCCGCAGTGACGCTCATTATCATCAGCGACAGCGCCCAGTTGACGGAATTGCCCGACGGAATCTTCGATGGGCTCTCTTCGGTGTCCCAGATTACCCTTCGGCGCACCCAGATCTCTCAATTGCAGGCCGACACGTTTGACGGGCTGACCACTCTGAGATATGTCCAACTGGAAGAAAACCTGCTTACGGCCCTGCCCGCCGATATTTTCAACCCAGTGCCGGATCTGACGGCTTTGGAGATGGGCAAGAACCAAATCGCAGAACTGCCCGACGGCATCTTCGACTCCCTGACGTCCCTGACCACCCTGTGGTTGAACGACAACCGGATCACCGAACTGCCCGATGGCATCTTTGACGAGATTTCGGCGGTTACCGACCTGCGTCTGGATGGCAACCAGCTTCCCGAGATACCTGAAGGCGCGCTGGACAGCATGACGGAACTGCTGGACCTCCGGTTGGACCGGAACCAACTGACGGGGCTGCCCGACGGAATTTTCACCGGCAAGGGGTCCCTGGCGGGCCTCCAGCTGCAGGACAACTCAATTACCCCCTTGCCGATACCGGTTTCGCTGGCCCAAACCGGGAGTCTCGAGTTCAAAGCCGTGATGCCCACCGGCGCGCCGTTCGATGTCACGCTCCCCATCAACGTAACCTACGGCGCCGTCACCGGCGGCGCGAGTACCGTTGCGATCGCCATCGGTGAGACCGACAGTGATCCCGTAGCCGTAACGCGGGCAGCCGACGCGCAAAGCAGCGTGCAGGCCGACATTGGAGCCTCTCCGGATCTGCCGGAAGACCACTCGGGATACATCCTTTCCAAATCGGCCGACCTGCCGCTGACCGTAACCAGGGGCGGCGTGTCCGGCGTTGCCATCAGCAGCGACCCGGGCATCCACGGCACGTATGCCACCGGCGACACAATCCAGGTTGACGTGAACTTCGACGTTCCGGTGGCCGTGGACACAACCGGCGGCACTCCGAGCCTGGCGCTCACGATAGGTTCCGCGAGCCGCTCGGCGTCCTATTCTTCTATCGACGCCGCCAAAATGGTCCTGACCTTCGAATACACCGTCGTTTCCGGCGACAGCGACCAGAACGGCGTTTCGGTGATTGACAACGCGCTGGCCCTCAACGGCGGCGCCATCACCCTGGAAGGCGCCACCACGGATGCCTTGATCGACCACGCGGCGCTCAGCGATCAGGGTGGACACCTGGTGAACAAGGTGCCGATGATCGTCTCCAACGGCATTTATATAACCTCAACCCCGCAATCCGCCGCTGACACCTACGGGGCGACCGAGACCATCACCTTCGCCGTCACCTTCGATTCCGACGTGGTGGTGGACACGGATGGGGGAACCCCTCTCCTGAAGGTACGCTTCCAAAGCTCCAGCGACACTGCCCAGGACAAGAATTTCACCTACGCCAGAGGGTCGGGCAGCGGGACGCTGGAGTTCGAATACGCCGTGCAAGAGGGCGACATGGACGATGACGGGTTGAGCGTACTTGACAACCCGTTGCGCCGGCACGAAGCCACCATCCGGCACGTGTCCACGGAGAAGGATGCCGACATCACCTATTCACCAATCGGACAGAGCGGCAATTTCCCCGGCCACAAGGTGGATGGTTCCATCGCGTCCACCCTGGTCAAACTGTGCGGGGCGCGGCTGGATGAGCAGAAAGACTTCTACGACCAAGCGCAATTGCGCCTGTGCTGGGACCTCGGCGTTGCGATGCCCACCGGCAGAGACGTCGTGATCGAGCTCAGGAAAAAGGAGTACTGGGATTCCGACGCAACCTACACGGGATGGCAGGAGATCGCCCGCGGCGGCAATTACACCCCATGCGCCAGCAATCCCGGCACCTGTTTGCGGCACACGTTGCTCGATTTAGTTCGAGGCGTCCCGGCAATCTACCAGATGCGTATCCGGGAAGGGAGCAGCGTAGTGGCGACCTCCGGCCCCGTGATCGGGCAGGCCCCCAACTATGACGACTCGGTGCTGAACGCATGGTTTGGAGGGTGCTTCCAATTGGGCGGTTTCGTCAACTGCGGAATCCCCACCGGCGATTTTTGGGTCGACTTGGAGTTCACGGACCCGGAGACCACCAACCTGACGACAGAACGGGTGCAGGGGTTTCACACGTCCGACCTGGTTGTGACCAACGGCTCGGTCACTTCCGTAGCGCCTGTCAAAGGTGGCCAGTACCAGGTTGTCATCCAGCCCGCTACGCTCGGCGAACCCGTGTCCATCCACCTGCCCGCCAACCGGGTCAAGGGCGTGGGCGAGGGAGTGTCGGCAATCGGCGGCAACAAATTCACCCGCGACAACACCGCGACGGATACCTTGACAATCCAGACCGCCGTCCCCTGACCGGACGCGGGAGTACAGGGCGGGACCGCATTGCTCGGTGCCGCTCTCTCCCACGGCCGAGTTTGAGTTTTTGGGTTGGCTTCATCGCCGCTGTGCTGGCGGGACGTAGTCCCAAAACGCAGCCGCGGCCAGTCAATCCTATGCCCAACCACGCGCCGCCAGGATGGTTTCAGCCGGGATCTCACTCAATCGCCGTCTTAATCCTGGCGTATTGTGGTCAAATTAATTTGGACCGGATTCAGCAAGAGGCCCGGACAAAAGCGGATCCCTCGGTTCAAACGGTTGCTCCCACCTCCCTTGTTTGGAGGCCAGGGAAGCGCTCCCCATCAAGAGCGCGCATCTCGCATGTGTGGGCTGCCGTTCTCACCTTCCAATGGCGGCGTCCCGATGTTGGCTGGTCAATAGCATCTGCTTCCGGATGCCGGGCCGTTCGACTCTCCAGGAAATCCCCTCTCTGCCCTTTCCCACTGCCGATGACATTTCCGGTAGCGTTGCAATTTAGGTGGTTTCTCACTGTAGGGGCGAATAATTATTCGCCCCTAATCCCCCCGCCTGCGGCGTTTACCGAAATCAAACCACCTAAAACGGAACCCTACCTGACATTTCCCCTTTGCCTCCACCTTTCACCCATCTTTACCATCGTTAACGGGCGCCTCAAATCCGTCCCGCCGTCATCCCCCGAGCCGTCCCAATGCCCACATCCAAACACCAAACTCCCCAACGCCGCTCTCCCAAACCCGCTCATCTGCCCCCAAAACCACCAATATCGCCCCCAAAACCGCCCGCGCCACCTCCATCTGCCCCCACAACCCACCTAACGCCCTACTCAAATGAACAGAAATGGGCGGAAATGAGCGGGATTTCGCCAAAATAGCCGCTATCCCGACCTCACACCCAATCCTTCCGCAGGTCCGCCTCTGGCGGTTCCATCCCGTTTATCCCTTTTATCCATGTAAAAAACTCCCGTCGGAGGCAATCCCATGACCCTTTCCCAGATCCGCCGCCGCGTCAACGCCCTCAAGCGCAGGTTCGCCCGCGAACTCGCCATCATCAAGCTACGCCGCATCTCCGAATCCGTCAGCGACAACTGGGATCCCAACCAACCTCCCGAGCCCGCCGACGTCATCGACCGCGTCGCCAAAGCCGGCTTCCGCCTGCCCACTTTCATGAGACTCCGCCGCTACCTGGACGACACCATACGCCAGGGCGACGTCCCCGAGTCAGAGGCCATGGTCCTCAACCTGCTCCCCTGGGCCAGCAAAGACCGCTACCGGGCATTCCTCCGCTGGGACCTACCCGCGCCTGCACGCTAGCCGTGCCCTCAACCCGGTTCGGACCGATTATCGAAATGCCCTGCTTCCGGATTCAGTGAGCATGTGAATGAAACGCGCAACCACACATTCTCGGCGGCACGCGCACGTCAATTTGCATGTGGTCGTCGGTAATGCACAAAACCAATCGCCAAGTCATTGATTTGGCACGTTTTGTACCGGAGCGTGTCCGTTTTCGTTCGTTGTACAGATTCACGAAGCGCGTTGCGTTATGTTTAGTGGCTGCTGGGCTGCTGGACTAATTCAGTGACTTTGCGGTTGCGGCGCGTTGGCAGGAAACGCCAACGCGCCGTCTGTGCGCGGGTCGCGGGTCCGCGCCCGGCATTATGCAACGAACGGAGGGAAGCAACAGCCGTGCCATTAAGAAAAAACATATTGATCTTCTTTGCCGTGTGCGCGGCCTCGGTGGTCATCGCCACCGTGGCGCCATTGACCTTGGCGCAGGAGCGGTCAACGAACAACCCACCGCAGTTTCTGCCGCTCACCCTGCAACTGACGATTCCGGAAAACGCGCCGGTCTATCACCAGGTTCTGGCCATCGACGACGACCCTGGAGATTCCGTCAACAGAGACAGCTACTCCATCATTGGCGGTCCGGACCAGGGATTCTTCTCGATGACCGAAACGGGTTTGATCACCGCCGCCGTGAGGCCTGATTTCGAACGACCCCAGGACTCCAACGGCGACAACATTTACACCATTGAAATATATGTGACGAGCGGCACTTCCGACCGGGAGCAGGGCAGCACGGCAGAGTTCGTGCTAACCGTGCAGGACGTTGTCCACGAAAGTCCTGGGCCCGTCAACAACCTGAGAATCACCAGGGAGAGCGCCTCGTGCGTACGGTTCGCCTGGGACCCGCCGACACCAAACGGCAGCCCGGATATCCTGGGATATCGGTACCGGTCTTCCGTTCTCGCCGAAGGGGGAGTCTGGCAGAACGAACTCTCCGGAGACACTGAGAACCGTTACATGGATCGGTGTCATTTGGACCCTGGTCAAACACTGTCAATTTACGTACGGGCCTACAACGGGGACGAGGACGGAGAAGGACCCGAAACGCAAATCTACGCCCATTCCGACGATTGCGGCGGCAACCGCCAGGACAATTGCGCGTTGACGCTAGGCTCCCGGTTCAGCGGACGGATCAACCTTCAACCGGACCGGGACTGGTTCGCGGTGACCCTTCAGGCCGACGCCAGGTACCAGATTGACGTAAGGGGTTGGGGGTGGCTGGAGCGGGAAGGGACTCTCGATGATCCCATGCTCAAGGTCTTTGACGCGGCGGGAGATGTTATTGACGGCGAAGAGGACGACGACAGCGGCGCCCAGAAAAACTCCCGGCTCTTTTTCACGCCAACGTCAACCGGCACGTATCATCTCCAGGTGACCGGACATGGCGAGGACAGCCTCGGCACCTACACGGTGTCGGCGATTCGCGTCCCTGATAACCAGGAACCGAAGATATATTTCGGCGACGTCAGCGTGACCGTGCCCGAAGGGCAGCGCCTGGAACTAAACTTTTACGCCGGCGACTATGACGTCGAAGACGCCATCACCGGGTGGGAATTGCAGGGCCCCGACAGTAGCCACTTTTCCATCGGCAGCGCTGGCAATCTCGAATTGGCAAGTTGCCTCAATTTCGAGGTCCCCCAGGATGCGGACGCCAACAACGTCTACGAGTTTCAGGTATGGGTGTTCAGCGGGGAGGGGCTCCGGCAGCTATCCTCCAGCGTCGCTGCTGCCGTAACGGTGACTGATGCGGAGGGCGAGGTGCCTGGCCCTCCGGTGAACGTTCGCATCATCAATGAGGGACTGAATTCGGTGCGAGTGGCCTGGGAGGCGCCCACCGAGAACGAAGGGCCGGAAGTCACCGGTTATATCCAGAAGTATTGGCAGCCTGTCAATGGGTTTACACAGCTCGGGGATGACAGAAGGCCGGTGCTGACCGCGAATCTTCGCTTCCTGGTACCGGACACACCGGTCAACGTGAGTATCTCGGCGCTCAACGACGACGGCCTCGGGTGTGGAAGCCCGTGGCTTCAGGGACGCACCGACGACTGCGGGAAGGGAAGGGACGCCTGCCCCCTGGACCTGGAAGAAACCAAAGAAGCCAGGATTAACGTCAAACCCCGTTGGGATTACGATTTTTTCCACATTGACCTGGAAGCCGGCGTCCAGTACCGGATTGATGTGAAAGGCAGAGCTCCCGCCGACCCCGGCGGGACCCTTGACGACCCTCGGGTCCTGATGTTCGACAGCGACCTGAACCGAATTACCAACGCGGCCGACGAAGACTCGGGAGAGGGCAACAACGCCCGGCTCGACTTCACGCCGGATACCGACGGGTTGTATTACGTACGGGTCAAAGCGAAGGAAACCGATGACACCGGCACGTACACCGTAACCGTTTCGGACACCACCAGCTCAACCCCGTGACCCGCGTGCTGCATGGACCAATACGTACCGGGTTCGCCGGAGCGATCTTGCGCACCCGTCCCGGCACGGTTGGCAGGATTTTCTGACAACGTGGCCGAGCGCTTCAGTCTCCCCGATCCCGCCGTATCAGAACCGTGCGTACCGATCCTAACCATGGCAGGCGTCGTCGCAATGGTCGCTCGGTGGCACATCCAGCACCGGATTGGTATCGAAAAACCCCACCGGCTTCAAACTGAACCCACAGTAGGCCACCGGCGAAATCGGCCAGTCCTCGGGACGGGGCACGTGGTGGTAACCCAGCGTGTACCACAGCACTAAGTCAGTGTCCGCCACGGCGCGGTTGTTCCTGGTGTATTGGGGTAGTCCGGCCCCGCCGGGATGCTGGTTGGGATAAGGCCCCGTGGCCGATATTTCATCGCGATGATAGGGCGTCACCCACAGGTGTTTGGTCATGAACCCAGCGCGCTTGATTATGCTGGCCTCAGGATGAGCGAATGGCAAAATGTTCTCCCCTGGCATCAACTTGTAGCTCACCGGTTGACCCAGCGCGTTATTCGTTGACGTATTGGAAACTACCCAATACCTCCCACTCATCGGATCGACCACGCGTTGCGCTTCATGCTCGGTTCCCAACAGCGTCTTCTCCGCATAGAAAGCGTTGCCGTGGGGATTGTCCGGACCCGGCGGCTCGGCGATGGTATTCACCTCAAACACCGAGTTTTCCTCGCCGTCCACGCACATGTCCATTCGGAAATTGAAGAAATGCTGGTGGATGTGCGCGTTCAGTTGCGCCGCGACGATTGTGCCGTACTTCGGATTTTCGCCCACATCGACGGCGGCGGTGTTGATGATGCCGGTCAGTTTGATCTCCATCTGGATCGTGCCGTCCTGGTAGAAATACCAGAAGAATCCGTACTCGTAGTTGCCCACCGTCGCTACGCTGGAAATCACCAGACGCCGCGACCGTCGCACCTCGGTTTGGCCGATGCGCCAATCCGTGTGTTTCCAAAGGATCCCATAGTCCTCCTCGTGCATGCACACGGCGTTGGGTATCGTGAACGGCTCCCCCCTTCCGGTGTTCATCACCGCGTCGAAGTAGTAAATCTCGCCCAGGCAGTCGCACCCGAGGGTCAGCGAGTTGGTCAACGAACCGATGCCGTACTCGCCCGCGTCGAATGCGTTCTTCCGGTAGTGGTCCTTGCTCGGGTCACCGTAAGGCACCACCATGTCCGACAGCGCGGCCCGGTACAATATCGGCCGCACCCGCCCCTGCTCCTCGTATCCCACCGTGTGGATCACCAGCCCTTCCCGGGGCGTGAACCCCACCCGCAGATGCCACTTCTGCCACACCACGCTCCAGCCATCCACGGTGAAACTCGGCCCGTCCGGCTGCGTGATCTCCAGAGGCTTCAGATCATCACGAAACTTCCCGACAAACTCGGCGCCGTAGTTGCCGTCTTCCGGCGGCAGAGGCACCAGGCCGTAGTCGTCGATCCGAATCACCTCCATGCTGTTGAGGTCCACCACGGCGGTCACACCCTCGATGGGTCGCGCGTACCCGTTGTCGGTGGGACTCGAGCGCACAAAGTTGCGGCACAGCACCAGTCGTCGCCCTTCCTCGTCCTCGAACCCGTAGTTTCCCGCCGACCAAGGGTCCACCATCACCAGACTGGAGTCGGTGATGCCGCGCTTCTTGATCGCCTCCTGGAACCGGGAGTCCGCCTGCACCGCAGCTTCGCACTCCATGAACTCGTCAAACATTACCCTGGGCTGCACGCCGGGAATGTGCTCCCACGAAACCAGCCGCTCTTCATCAAGCGAGACCACCGCCTCGTACGTAGCGGCAGTGGCATTGTCCAGCACCACTAGGAAGGCCTCACGCGGGATCGGATCGCCCGGCCGAAATCCCCGTACGACTTGCTTTTCCGGTTCCCGCAGCACCACCGTCTCAAACCGTGTCCGCGGACCCAAGCCACACTCCTTTTTCAGAGTCGACGTCGCCTTCGAAATTTCCCCACTGGTTAGCGGATCTAACGGGTGGGAGATCTCTGAACGACTGGGCGCTTGCGATTTTTGCTTGGCGGATATCGTCATCACGACCTCCTCCTGGTGGATCCATGTTGGCTGCATTCGTTCCGGATATCGGACGCTAACAGTGCGCTGTCGGCACGGTCAAGGGAAACGCCGAACCTCGTATTTCCATATTCGAAATATCCGACCAGAATCCCCGATTTCGAAGTGTGATTGACCCCTACACCAGTCCACGGGACAACGTGACATATCCAGGGGCCCGCCAAATACACACGTTTCTTTTGTCGTGCGTCTCCGATGCTACGGTTTCCTGTCACATCTGGCGTGCCATGTGCCTGAATGCTACACTGACGCCCATCAAAACGCTCAAAACGTAGGAGGCTAACATGGTTGATCTCACATCTTCGACAAGTCTTGAGCAATTTGGGTTGTCGGTCGGCACGCCATCCATCCGCTCCGTCGGTCCGCTGGCTTTCGGACCCGAAGGGCTCCTCTTCATCGCGGACAACGTCGGCGCGTCCATTTTCGCCGTCGACGCGGGTGACGACGGCGCCGGCGAGACTCAGGACGTGAACTTGGAAAACCTCGACGCCTCGCTGGCCTCGTATCTCGGCTGTTCCCGCGACGACGTCGCCATCAGAGACATGGCGGTGCATCCCGACTCCAGCAACGTTTACCTTTCGGTCATGCGCGGCAGCGGAGACGACGCCGTTCCTGTGATAATCAGAATCACCGGCGATGGCTCCATCGGAGACGTTCCCCTGGAGAACATCCCCCATGCCCGCTACGAGATCACCGACGCCGCGGACGAGGACGACCCCCGCTTGGTCACACGAATGAAACTCCGCACCGTCACGGTCACCGACATGTCCTACGTCGACGGCTTGCTGCTGGTTGCCGGCACGTCCAACGAGGAGTTCACCTCCACCTTGCGACGCATCCCATTCCCCTTTAATGGCGAGGCCAAATCCAATTCGCTGGAGATATTCCACGTATCCCACGGCCAGTACGAAACGGCGGCGCCCATTCGCGCGTTCGTACCCTACCAGGACAATACCAGCATCCTGGCCAGCTACACCTGCACGCCCGTCGTGCAATTCACCATGTCCGACCTCGACGCCAACAAGCATGTTATGGGCAAGACCGTGGCCGAACTCGGTTCCCACAACCACCCCATCGATCTGATTTCGTATCAGCACGACGGCGGTGAGTACCTGCTCGTCTGTAACGACCGGCACCCGTTGTTCAAGGTTGCGTGCAAGGACATCGACGTGCAAGGTCCGTTGACGGAACCGGACGATTCGCTGGACGTGTCGCCGGCGGATCCGGTCACACCCGGCGTGGGCGTTCCACGCCAGTTGCTGCCCCATCCTGGCGTGAAGCGCATGGCCAACCTCAACGGTAGCGCGGTTCTGATGCTCCATCAGGAAGACGACGGCGCTCATCTGCGCACCTACGCCACCGCGTCGTTGTGATTTCAAATCGCCGGTTGCATCTCGAGTGGGTAGCGCGCCAGGGCCGCGACTGCCTGAAAATAGCCGGTTGGACCGAATCTGAACAGCGCGATTTGGCAGGGCAAGACGCCGGGAGATTGTCGAGGCGTCTTGCCCTCTATACCACCGATGCGCTCGATAGCGCTGAAGGCCAGCCGAGCGTCCCCGCCGTCGCCGGTCGCTTCGAAGTAGAACGTGATGGCGCCTGCTTCGTGCCGCGGTTTCCATTTGCGGAGGGCGTCAGCTATTCGCTGCTAATCCGCGCGCCCGCCGAAGGTCGCCCAGAAACTTGGACAATCCAGCGCCCGGCGAGATCGGTTGCTCCCACAGCCCAAGTGCTGGAGATCTACCCCACCGCTGATATCCTGCCGCTGAATTTGCTCCGTGTTTACGTCCGCTTCTCCGATCCCATGAGTGAGGGAAGGGCGGCCCGAGCCATAAGCGTTATCCGTGAGGACACCGGGGAAATATTGGATAACGTGCTCCTCCCGCCCGAGCCGGAGTTGTGGGACGCTGAACGGCGTCGCTTGACCATGCTCCTGGACCCGGGCCGGATCAAGCGAGGACTGGTTCCAAACCTGGAATGGGGATACCCTCTGGTCGAAGGAACCACGGTCAGCATCGCCATTGACCTTGCGTTCCGGGATGCTGCCGGCCAGCCCCTTAGGGAGGCAACGCACCGATCGTTCACCGTTGGTCCCGCATTGCGAACCAGGATCGACCCTTGGCGTTGGCAGTTAACCCCACCTTTTGCCGTTAGCACGACGCCACTGCTGGTGAATTTCGACCGCCCTCTCGACCACGGGTTGTTGCTGCACAGCCTGTCGATCCGGGATCCCAACGGCGACACAACGTACGGTACGGCCGAAATCGGACCTTCCGAACTAAGCTGGAGTTTCACGCCTGCTGTCCCATGGGCATCTGGCGAGCATAACCTGGTCGTAGAGCCTCGCCTGGAAGACGTAGCCGGCAATACCCCCGTCCGCGTCTTCGACCGCGACATTTCCCGGCCAGAAGATATTCCTGGCACGAACGCACCGACTTGCATCCCTTTCTCGGTCACCTACGGCAGCCAGTGACTATGCCGCGGCTCTGATCCAACTATCCGAGGCTGCGGAGCAGAACCGGCGCATTCGCAGGCCCCGTTCGCCTAATACCTTGTTTACCGCCGCCCGACCGGCGCCGATCCCTACTCGGGGCCGATTCAACGGTAGCCAGTTCGGAGGCGTGTCTCAGCGCCAAAACCCGACGGAACCACAAGGATAGTTCCACCTGGGTAACCACTCCCGTCGCCTTGCTCATGCGGCGACACAATAATAGATTGCATCGGACAACGGAATAATAGCGTTGCATAATAATAGTTATTCCGTATGTTGACTTTACAGAACCCGTTGGCTAGACTACGCCACCGATTCATAAGTCGGCGTTTGCGCCGTCTTATCAGCACTTAACATCCCTCACTACCTGTTACGGGTACGGTTATCGTAATACCGTACCTGCCGTTCCGTTGCGACAGCGTAACTGCCTGGAGGTGGTCCGATGAAATGGTTCAGGATCAGTCGTAACAGTACGATCACCCTCATGATCGCAGCACTTTTGCTGATTCCGATTATCGCGTGCGGCACCGCCGGCGAATCGGAACCCGCGACCGAACAGTCCGGAGCCGCGCCACAAGCAGCTGCTCAACAGCAGGCGGCCCCGGCGCAACCGGCAGCCACCCAGGTACCTGCCGCTGCCGCTCCCTCGGGTTCAGGACAGTCCGCGCCCGCCCAGGCCGCACAAACCGCTCCCACCGCCATGCCTCAAGCCGCGCCGTCCGACTCCGCGGCGCAGGCGGTCGAACCCATGGGCACGTTGAACACGGGCTTGAAAGAAATGGGCCCGTTCTTCCTGCACCCCAGCACGCTGGGTAACCCCCAGATTTTCGTGCACGGCACCGCGCCCATCGGCGAGGGACTGCTTCAGCAGGACCTCCAACGGGAAGTCAGCGGCCTCTTGGCCGAGTCATGGGAAGTCTCCGAAGACTACCTGACCTGGACGTTCCGCCTGAACAAGGGTGTCATGTTCCACAAGGGGTACGGGGAAATGACCTCGGAAGACGTGCTGTGGACGATGCGTCAGTGGGGACTGAGTAAGCACCCACGCGCCGGTCAGCTGACCACGTTCTGGGAAGACCGTCCTGGCACCGAAATCGTCGATCCCTACACACTGAAGGTGCACACTGGCGAGCCGGTGGTTGAGGTCATAGCACAACGGTGGCACATGACCCCCGGCGGAGGTTCCACCTTCATCGCCAGCCGACAGCAAACCGAAGAGCTGGGCGTGGATGAGGCCAGTACGCAAATCGCCGCCACCGGACCCTGGGAAATCGTCGATCATCGCACCGGAGAGTTCTGGAAGATGGAGGCGGTGCGCGACCACTGGCGGCACACGCCCGAATTCGCCGAGTTCGTGATGTGGGAGATCCCCGAGGAAGCCTCCCGCTTGGCCGGTTTCCAGACCGGTAAGCTGGATACCTTCCTGATGTCCTTCGATACCATCCCCAGCGTCCTGGAGGTCGAAGGCGCCCAGCTTATGACGGTGCCCAACGCCGTTGAAATGGGTCTTCGCATCTACGGCAACTGGTATCCGATAGAAGGCATCGAGACCCGCTCTGGTTACGACCCAGAACTACCGTGGGTCTCCCCGACCGATGACGTAACCACCCCAGAATGGGAGCAGGCCGCCAAGGTCCGCCGAGCGCTGGTGACCGCCATCGACCGGCAAGCGCTGGTGGACACCATCCTGTCGGGGTACGGACACACCAACACGCCGATGCGCAACTACACCGGGTTCGAACACTACCTGGACGGGCGGGACTGGGAATTCAATCCCGACCGCGCCCGGGAATTGCTGGAGGAAGCCGGTTACCCCGACGGGTTCAGCATCACCCTTACGCCGTCCCTCCGCGGGGCGCCCGCCGAGGTCGAAGGCTGCGAGGCCATCTCGCAAATGTGGGGAGACATCGGCCTGGACGTGAACTTCCAGCGCGTGCCCTACGGCACGTTGCGTCCGCAACTGGTGGGGCGCACCTACCAGGGCGCGACCTGCCACGCCGGTTCGCCCCTGCCCACGCCGGCTACCGGATTCGGAAGCTACCTGAGCGCCAACCCCTTCAACCGGGGGCTGGAACACGGGTGGGTCGAAGCCAAGATGATCGAAGCTCAGTCAGCCGTGGACCCGGTTGAGCGGGAAGCCCTGGAGCGCGAGATTGGTCAGTTCCTGTTCGACAACGCGCTCACCGACATCAACTACTACACGATCGATGCCGTGTGGCCCGTGGGCCCGCGCATCGAACCTTGGACAGAGTACGTACGGACCACCGACGTGCGCCAGATCAACGGGTACGAATACATCCGTCACAAGCGATAAAGAAAGAATGAAGGGTCAACGCACACAAGCACGTAGAGCGAGGTGTTTATGCGTTACATAGCCCGGAAATCGAGCATTGCGGCCCTTCTTGCGGTTTCGCTGCTACTGGCAACCATCGTTGCCTGCGGCGGCGCAGCCCCTACGGAGGCTCCATCAACAGACCAATCGGGATCGACAGCATCACAGCAACCAGCGGCGCAACAGGCAGCGCCGGCCCAGCCCGCAGCCACGGAACCCGCCGTCCAGTCTGCTCCCGCTCTGTCGGCGCCCGCCCAGGAAGGCTCGGGACAAACCTCAGGTCAGGTGGCGTCCGAACAAGCTGTGCCTACCGCCGTTCCCCAAGCAGCCTCGGCTACCGGAAACACAGCCACGGCCGCCGAACCCGAGGGCACTCTGAATACCGGCCTGAAGGAAACTGGTCCCTTCTTCCTGCACCCCAGCACGTTGGGCAACCCACAGATATTCGTCCACGGGACGGCGCCCATCGGCGAGGGTCTGCTGCAGAAGGACATTAACCGCGAAGTGAGCGGCCTCCTGGCCAAATCCTGGGAGATTTCCGAGGACTTCCTGACCTGGACTTTCGTGCTCAACGAAGGCGTCCAGTTCCACAAGGGGTATGGAGAAATGACTGCGGAAGACGTGGTCTGGTCCATGCGCCAATGGGGATTGAGCAAGCATCCGCGGGCCGGTCAGCTAGCCGTTTTCTGGGAAGAAAGGGGCGGTTCCGAAATCATCGACGACTATACCTTCAAGGTCCATACCGGTGAACCCTTCGTTGAAGTCATAGCGCGACAGTGGTTTATGACCCCTGGCGGCGGTTCCACCTTCATCGCGAGCAAGAAGCAGACCGACGAATTAGGCGCTGAAGCCGCCAGCTCGCAAATGGCCGCAACCGGTCCCTGGGAGATCGCGGATCACCGCACGGGTGAATTCTGGCGGATGGACGCGGTACGGAACCACTGGCGTCATACCCCGGCGTTCGCAGAGTTCGTCATGTGGGAAATTCCGGAAGAAGCCTCCCGCGTGGCCGGCTTCCAGACCGGAAACCTGGATACTTTCCTGATGGCTTTCGACACCATTCCCGCCGTTCTGGAAGTGCCAGGCGCGCAGTTGATGAAGGTCCCCAATGCCATCGAAATGGGCCTGCGCATTTACGGCAACTGGTATCCCGTTGAGGGTGTGGATACCCGACCGGGTTACGACCCCGAACTGCCGTGGGTTTCCCCAACTGACGACATAACCGCCCCGGAATGGGAGCGGGCTCGCAAAGTTCGCCTGGCGATGGTCACTGCCATTGACCGGCAAGGCTTGGTGGACACCATCCTGTCGGGTTACGGGCACATCAAGACATCCATGAGGAATTACTCTGGTTTCGAACATTACCTTGACGGAAGGGACTGGGAATTCAGCCGAGAACGCGCTATCGAGTTGCTGGAGGAGGCCGGCTATCCGGACGGGTTCAGCATCACGTTGACACCATCCCTGCGCGGCGCACCGGCAGAGGTGGAAGGGTGTGAAGCCATCGCCCAGATGTGGCATGACATCGGATTGGACGTGGACTTCCAGCGAGTACCCTACACGACCCTCCGGCCTCAGTTGGTGGGACGAACCTACCAGGGCGCTACCTGCCACGCCGGCACCCCGCCGCCCACACCCGCTACCGGATATGGCAGCTACATCAGCGCCAACCCGTTCAATCGCGGATTGGAGCACCAGTGGTCTGAAGACAAAATGCTCGAAGCCCAGGCAGCCGTTGATCCGGTGGAACGGGAAATGTTGGAACGGGAAATCGGGCAGTGGTTGTTCGACCACGTACTAACCGACATCAACTACTACACGATCGACGCCATCTGGCCTGTTGGCCCTCGCATCGAACCCTGGACGGAGCACGTGCGAACCACCGACGTGCGCCAGATCAACGGCTACGAGTACATCCGGCCTCGGCAGTAAGGGATTCGGGGTCAATTACCGGGACCTGAGAGTAGGAGGGGATTATGCGGCACTTGAGGACAAAAGCCACGTTGGTATCCCTGTTCGCGCTGTCATTGCTGCTGACGCTGATCGTGGCCTGCGGTGGTGCATCACCCACTGAGGCTCCATCAACGGACCAGGCCCAACCCGCTCCGCAGCAGGCTGCCCAACAACAGGCCCCGGCACAACAACCCGCCGGTCAGCAAGCGTCTGGACAACAGGCTGACCAGCAACAGCAGGCGCCACAGCAGCAGCAGGCGGCCCCGCAACAGACGGGGCCCACCAAGGTACCCATTGCGACCGTTGCTCCCACTCAGGAAGCCCCGGCGGCGGTGGTCATTGACAAACCCGAAGGCATCCTGACCGGTGGACAGAAAGAGTTGGGACCATTCATTGGACATCCTAACCTGGCGGGAAACCCCCAGATCTACGTCATGAGCACCGCTCCCATTACAGAGTCCCTGTTCACAGTAAACAGCGACCTGGAAGTAGTGCCCTTCCTGGCCCGGGAATGGGAAGTCTCCGAGGACTCCTTGACTTGGACCTTCTACATCGAGGAGGGGGTGCAGTTCCATAAGGGCTACGGAGAAATGACGGCAGAGGACGTGCTGTGGAGCATGCAGCAGTTCGCCGATAGCGCGAAGCACCCGCGTGCCTCTAATATTCGCGGTGTGTTCGTGTCCGAAGAAGGCCACGCCAAGGTCATCGACGACTACACCCTCGAGATCAACACCGGCACACCCTGGTCGGAAGTCCCCGTTAACGAAATGCTGACCAGCCCGGCGGGCTCGGCCACCTGGATCGTTAGCAAGCGCCAGACTGAAGAGTTGGGCGCCGAGGCAGCCAGCGGCGACATCGCCGCGACAGGCTCCTGGGAGTTGATGGAGGCCCGCACCGGCGAGTTCTGGCGCATGGCCGCCGTTGAGGACCACTGGCGCAAGACTCCTCACTTCGCCGAACTGGTATTCCGCGAAATACCGGAGGAGTCCTCCCGCATAGCGGGATTCCAGACCGGCAACCTGGACACTACCCTCATCGCTTTCGACTCGTTGGCGTTGATCGAGGAGGTCGAGGGCGCCGAGTTGATGCGTCTCCCCGGTGGCGGAGAGGCCGCAGTTACTTTCTACGGCCAGTACTACGTGGGCATCGGCACCGAGGACCAGCAGCCCGGCTACGATCCGGACCTTCCTTGGGTCTCAGCCGATCCTGACCTGGATTCCGAAGAATGGAAGAACGCGGCCAAAGTCCGTACGGCTCTATCCATCGCCATCGACCGGCAGGGCATCGTGGACACCCTGCTCCACGGGTACGGTGGCCCGGCAGTGCTGTGGGATTTCGGACGTTACGAGGACACTTGGCTGCCGCCGGAACTGCGCTGGGAATACAACCCCGAAAAAGCCAAACAGCTATTGGCTGAGGCCGGCTATCCCGATGGGTTCAGCATAACCCTCACACCATCGTTGCGCGGTGCTCCGGTGGAGGTGGAGGCCTGCGAAGCCATCGCCACCATGTGGGCCGACATCGGTCTCGACGTGAAATTCCAGAGCCTACCGTACTCCACGTTGCGCCCAAGCTTGATCGCCCGAAACTACCAGGGTTCGACCTGTCACGCCGGTAGCATCCGTTTGGAGCCCGGACAGGGTTACTCCGGCATGCTGTCGCAGTTGCACTACAGCGCCGTGTGGAATCGGGGAGTCGAACACCCGTGGCTGGATGAAAAGGTTTCTGCGCACATGGCCGAAGTGGACTCGGTAAAGCGTCGGGAACTGGCTATCGAGATAGCTACGTTCCTGTTCGAAAACGCCGTAACTGCCGTCGGTCTCTACAACTTCGATGTGGTCTGGCCGGTTGGTCCCAAAATCCAGCCGTGGCCGGAAGGCGTAAGATACCGGGACATCCGCAACATCAACGGTTACGAATTCATCCAACCGCGATAACCCTCACAACGAGAGCAGGATAGACAGGCGAAATTAATATGGTGTGGAACAAGCCAGGAATTTCGGTCGTAGCACGCACCCTGTTTGGGTTGCCGCTCGCGGCAGTGCTCGGAGTTTTAGGAATGGCTATCGCATCGGCGATGTCGGTATTCTTCGGAGTATCGGGCCTGTCTACCCTGCTCACCCTTCTGATGATCGGTGCCGGTATCGGCGCCGGCATCGGGGCGGGAGTCATGATGCTGAGGATCGACGCGATCCCACCTTGGCCCATGCTGCTCGGGGTAGCCCTGGTCTTGGCGATCCTTAGCGCGGTCGGCGGTTGGGTTGGTTTTCAAATCGGCGACCGGATCTCAGCCATCGAAGACGCCAACTGCGTGGGCGTGTGTGGCTACCTGTTCAAGCCTCGAACGTACATCGCCCTCGGCGCCACCATAGTGCCGAACTGCATCGCGTTGGCGTTCAACATCATTTATGAGGGAAAGGCAGGACGCTCCACGCCGACCAGGCTGCGGGTCACCGGAGCCACTCGTGCAACTGGCGAGGTCGAGCGTCCCTAGCTGGACCAGAGGTCGTGCGGGAATTCTAATTCGCGCATACCCATCTGGATGGGCCCTTACTCGGTGGCAACAATCTCCTAAACCACGAATCAATGTAGAGCCGCGAATCGCAGACGGAACCGGATCGGGAGGGAGTGCAATATGCAGCGGTATTTGGTGCGGCGTATCCTTTTGGCGGTGGTCACCCTGCTCGCTGTATCGCTGATCATCTTCGTGATGAGTCGCGCGGCAGGAGACCCTCGGCATGTCTACCTCGATGACTACTCCACCCAGGAAGACTGGGACCGGCTGACTGAAACCCTGGGACTGGACAAACCCTATTACCACCAGTACGGGATCTTCCTGGGCAGCGCGCTCAAGGGCGACTTCGGTGAATCCATCAAAGAGGGCCGGCCCTCGATGGATGTGATCATCGAACGCATCCCTGCCACGTTGCAGCTGGGGCTGGCCGCTTTCACTTTTTCCGTAGTAGTGGGAGTGCCTCTGGGGATACTTTCGGCGGTGAGACGGGGAACATTCCTCGATATGGCCGGCAAAGTGATCGCATTGATCGGCCAGTCCGCGCCCGTCTTCTGGCTGGGGCTGATGCTGGTCTTCCTGTTTGCGGTGCGACTGGATTGGCTCCCACCCTACGGGAGGCAGGAGATCGCCAGCATCGTTCTCCCCGCTGTCGCGTTGGGTTGGTTCTATGCAGCGGCGAACCTGCGGTTGCTTAGATCCGCCATGCTCAACGTGCTGGACTCTGAGTACGTCAAGTTGGCCCGCGCCAAGGGCGTGTCCAATAACGTCGTCATCTGGAAGCACTCGCTGCGCAATGCCCTGATTCCCGTCTTGACTTTCGCGGGAATCACCTTGGGCAGCCTCGTAACCGGTTCGCTGGTTGTGGAAACCGTTTTCGCCTGGCCTGGACTGGGCCAACTGGCGATTCAGGCCCTGGCCGGCAACGACTATCCGCTGCTGCAGGCCGTGGTGATCGTGTTCACTCTGATGTATGTCTCAGCGGCCTTGTTGGTGGACATTATGTATGCGTACATTGATCCCAGGATCAGGTACGCCTAGGGGAGGGAAGCATCGTGGCAGCAGACGCAACTCTGGTCGTTCAGCCGTCGCCGATACCTGTCCGAATTGCCAGGAGGGCCTGGCAGTTTCGGCGGTGGCCATTGATTCCAATGTTCATCCTGGCGGTCTTCATCGTCACGGGTATATTTGCGCCGCTCATTGCTCCCCACGACCCGGAGCGCGGCGGACTACGTGAACGCAATCTCCCGCCGGCGTGGGAGGAAGGCGGTTCCACCAAATTCCTCCTGGGAACAGATCACCTGGGCCGCGATATGCTGAGCCGCGTCATTTTCGGCGCGCGCATCTCATTGGTGGTCTGCGCCGTAACCCTTGGCGTGGGCATGGGCATCGGCGTCGCCAGCGGCATGGCCGCCGGATGGTACGGGGGCTGGATCGACGAGTTCCTCATGCGGATCGTAGACATCAAGCTCGCCATACCAACGATTTTGTTGGCGTTGGTGCTTGTGTTAGCGTTGGGCCAATCATTCTTAATTATCGTGGTGGTTCTCGCCATCGCGGTCTGGCCTCGCTTCGCTAGAAACGTGCGGGGCGAGGTGCTGCAACTGAAAACCATGGACTTTGTGGCGTTGGCCCAGGTGGCCGGCGCATCGACGCCTCGAATTTTGTTCATCCACATCTTCCCCGGCCTAATCAACACCCTCATCGTGCTGGCGACCCTGGAGATCGGCATCGTGATCCTTCTGGAATCCACCCTCAGCTTCTTGGGCGCGGGCGTTCCGCCGCCCACACCGGCGTGGGGATCTATGGTCTCCGACGGCCGCGACCGGCTGGCGGTAGCGTGGTGGATTTCCACAATGCCCGGTTTGGCCATCATGCTCACGGTCTTGTCGATGAACCTGTTTGGCGACTGGCTCAGGGACCGTTTGGACCCCCGTTTGCGGCAGTTGGGATAACCCCTCGGTAGCAAACCAGGATAACTATGAAAAGCCACACGCATGAACAGGCGGAAGAATGAGTACGAATGTTGCAATAAATGAAAACCCGGTTGTGTTGCAGGTCGACGGACTGAAGACCTATTTCTCAACCCGGTGGGGCACCGTCAAAGCGGTCGATGGCGTCAGCTTCGATCTGAGAAAGGGCGAGACACTGGGCATCGTAGGGGAGTCGGGTTCGGGGAAATCCGTCACCATGCTGTCCGTGATGCGGCTGATCCCCACCCCTCCCGGCGAAATCGTTGACGGACGCATCCTTCTGGAAGGACAGGACTTGGTGCCTTTGTCCGACAAGGAAATGAGCGAAATCCGCGGCAGCCAGATCGCCCTGATCATCCAGGACCCGATGACTTCTCTCAACCCCGTATTCTCCATCGGCAATCAGGTCGGCGAGGCCATCAAGATCCACCAGGACATCCCAAAGCGCACCGTGGTTCAACAGGTCTTGGACGTACTCAGGAAGGTCAACATCCCCGCTGCTGAAACCCGGGTCAGGGACTACCCCCACCAGATGAGCGGCGGCATGCGCCAGCGCGTGGTGGGCGCCATCGGCATATCTTGCGAACCAATGGTGTTGATCGCCGACGAGCCCACCACGTCCCTCGACGTCACCATCCAGGCGCAGTACCTCAAACTCCTGAAGGAACTCCAGGAAGCTTCCGACATCGCCCTCATTTTCATCACCCACGACTTCGGCATCGTCGCCAAGATGTGCGACCGCGTCGCCGTGATGTACGCGGGCAAAATCGTGGAGATGGGCGACGTCCGGTCGATATTCAACAACCCGTCTCATCCCTATACCGAGGCGTTGCTGTCGTCGGTACCCAAGCTCGAAGAGGACGTCGATCGGTTGTACTCCATTGAAGGCCAACCCCCGACGCTTCATGACTTGCCCCCCGGCTGCCCGTTCGCGCCCCGGTGCCAATATGTAATGGAAAAATGTTCCCAGGTCTATCCGCCGGAGTTCAACGTAACGGATGGACACCACGCGGCTTGCTGGAGGCTCGAATGACCACGTTGGATGCCAGGCCGATCGCGGACGCTAATCACAACAATAACGAGGTTCTGCTGGAGGCCGAAGGCCTGAAAAAATACTTCCCGGTCACCAAGGGCTTGCTGATCTCCAAAACCACCGGGTACATCAAAGCGGTGGACGGGGTGTCTTTCCAGATCCGCGCCGGTGAAACCCTCGGCATCGTGGGAGAGTCTGGATGCGGGAAGAGCACCACGGCCAAGATGCTGCTGCAGCTTGAAGAACCCACGGAAGGAATCATCCGCTACCAGGGCAAGACTATCCATGATGCCACCTCCGAAGAACGGCGGGCCTATCGCAGTTCCGTCCAGGCGGTCTTCCAGGACCCCTGGAGCTCGCTGAACCCTCGGATGCGCGTTCGAGATCTCATCGCGGAACCCATGGTCATCAACCTGGACCTCAGCAAGAGGGAGATGCAGGACCGCGTCGGCAAGTTGCTTGAGGACGTCGGCCTGAGTGGTTATCACGCCAACCTGTATCCCCATGAGTTCAGTGGCGGGCAGCGTCAACGTTTGGCCATTGCCCGGGCGTTGTCGGTCGAACCCCGCGTAATAGTGCTCGACGAGCCCGTCTCGGCTCTGGACGTTTCCATTCGCGCCCAGATAATGAACCTGCTCAAAGACCTCCAAACCGAATACAACGTCAGTTACCTGTTGATCGCTCACCACCTTGCCACCGTCCGGTACATGTGCGACTGGGTCGCCGTCATGTATCTCGGGCAAATCGTCGAGTTCGGTCCGACCCGGGAGCTGTTCGACAACGCGTCGCACCCCTACACCAAGGCGTTGATGAACGCGGCCCTGCCCTCTCACCCCGACATCGAGCAGGAGGAGATGATCCTCACCGGTGAGGTCCCTTCGCCGTTGAACCCGCCCGAAGGATGCCGCTTCCATCCCCGTTGCCCGTTCGTGATCGACCAGTGTTCCACCGTCGTTCCCCACGTAACCGAACTGGTGCCCGGACACGTGGTGTCCTGCCACCTCTACTGATCGTTGGCGTCCGGGAAACCGACCCGTAACCATCCACCGACCTGACCGGCAACGATTCCTGGAGCGTGAGTACCAGAGTACTCGCTAGTCATAGGAATCGTTAGCCGGTTTTTCGGCTACGAATAGTCCCCAACCTATTTTCCGCGCGTTCGCGGAGTCGACCCAAAACGACAGCGACTCGATCGTATTATCGATGGTCTCGGCTCCAACCCGTGGCAGCAGCGCGTCCCGTTGCTCCACCAACCGGTCACGCACCCAGGCGTACGAACGACCAACGTATCGCGACCAGTCCTCCTCCCGTACGATGGTCAGACCGAGACCGGACAGCGCGACTCGGTAGTCTTCAAAATCCCACATATCCGGCGATTTGACCCGGTCGTAAATTCTAGCCCGGTCCTCGTCCGGTGTGTCCCTCGCAACTGTGATGTCGGTAAATATCAAACTGCCCTCAGCCTTCAAAACCCGCCGGCATTCACTCAGCACCGTTGTTTTGTCCCACGCGTGCAGAAACGCCTCCTGGCTCCAAACCACGTCGTAGGACGCGTCCGCATATCCCAATCGGTGAAAATCCCCGTACTCAAAGCGCAGTAGGTGGTCTAGTCCCGCCTCAATGCTCCGCCTCTGGGCCAGTTCCAATTCCTTTTGGCTTATGTTGACGCCGGTCACTTGACAGCCAAAATTCGCCGCCAGGTAGCGCGCCGTCGATCCATACCCGCACCCCAGGTCCAACACGCAGACACCCGGTTCCAACCTAACCGCGTTCGCCATGATTTCATTGGTGTGTTCCATCGCCTCCGGATGCGGGCATTCCTCGCTACGCGGCACGCCTAGATGCAGGTTGTCGCCCCAGATCGTCCGGTAAATCTCATCCGCCGGACCGTCATAGTAGCCTTGGGTCGTGGACACCACGGACGCCACGTTTCTGTCACTCAAAAGCGATCCCCCTGTCCTACTTCGGCGTTGCATTGAACCCGTAGCGTGCCAAATCCGCCCTTGCGCCATGTATATTATGGGCAACGGCCACCCGGGTCAGCCTACCCCTACGGAGGAGCGAGGGCAATGAGTCTGGAAGACATCGAACGCAGGCTTCGCGCCTTGGAAGACGTGGAGGAGATCAAGCGCCTCAAAGCCCGCTATTGCGCCTACTGCGACGACAACTATGACGCGGATAGCATCGCCAGCCTGTTCATCGAAGATGCAGTCTGGGACGGGGGCATGCGTGGTAAAGCCGAAGGACGAGATGCAATCCGAGAATTTTTCGTCAACGCACCCAACCGGTTGCCCTTCGCCGTCCACATGGTCATGAACCCCATCATCGAGGTGAACGGGGACACCGCCACCGGCATCTGGTACCTATTCCAGCCATGCACCTACGCCGAAGGAGATCGGGCGGTATGGGGCTCGGCTAGATACGACGAGGAATACGTCCGAGTCGATGGCGTATGGATGTTCAAACACCTGAAGCTTACGTCCCATTTCTGGACCCCATTCGACCAGGGATGGGTCGAAGCCCAGTTTGTATAGGAGTCCCGCCATGGGTCAAATGGATGGAATGGTCGCAATCGTTACCGGGGCCAGCCGGGGCCTCGGTAGGGCCGTAGCCAAAGAGTTCGCCACAGAAGGCGCTAGCGTCGTTATCTGCGCCCGCAGCCAGTCCCCCACCGGCTTGGCCGGCACACTCCAGGAAACTGCCGACGACATCAACAAATCCGGCGGCGACGTGCTGGCAATTGACTGCGACGTAACCGATGAGTCGCAAGTCAATGAAATGGTCCGCCAGGCGATTGAACGTTACGGCAAAATTGACGTCCTGTTCAACAACGCCGGCGCCATGGTCCTCGGCGAGACCATCCTGGACATCGACGCCCCTCGCTGGGAACAACTCATGCGAATCAACGTCAACGGCCCCTACCTGTGCAGCCGCGCTGTGCTCCCGACCATGATGGCGCAGCGACGGGGCAGCATCATCAACATCGGTTCCCGCATGGCAACCGACCCGGCGCAGGGCGGCGGCGTCCTATACAGCGCCAGCAAAGCCGCCGTCCACATGTTCAGCTACTGCCTGGCCGACGAGGTGCGCGACTACAACATCGCCGTCAACATCCTCAGCCCCGGCGGCCTGCGCAGCGAGGGTTCCGCCGCCATCCCCTGGACCCAACGCGATTGGCACGAAAGGGTCGACCCCAGCGCTATCGGCCCTCTCGCCGTGTACTTGGCCCTCCAGGACGCCAGCACTTTCACCGGTCAATTGGCGTCCCGGTTCGAATTTGGCGTTACCTGGGGTCCAGGGATCCCGCAGCCTACCACCTGATGCCAACCCACGCGCCGCGCCGCAGGGCCATTCGATTATTGCTCGGCAGATAGGTAGTCCGCTCATCCTGAGCCTGTCGAAGGACGAGCGGACGGTGATCCAAAAAACGTTTTGGCGTTGTTCATTGCTTCCAGTTGAAATAATCGACAGGGCTTGGCCCGCATTGCCGCCGTCTTGTATTCAGCGCAGCGGGAACGCATACTTGCCGAACGCGGCATATATTATGCGATCGACAATCGATGATCCGAACTCTCGGTTCGGATCGCGCCCGTATCAGGGGGATGGGTATGGCAATCTTGGTAACCGGCGGCGTCGGCTTTGTCGGCGCAAATATCGTCAAGGATCTGGCCCAGCGAGGGCATGACGTGGTCAGCCTCGACGTTCTGCCCACCGACGATTTGATGGCAAACTTTCTCGGAGAGTTGGCTGGTCGGGTTCAGTTCATCAACGGCAGCATCCTCGATGTGTCCGCTCTGGATGCCATACGATCCGAGCATGACATCCAGAGAGTCGTGCACGCCGCCGTATTCACGGTGAACCGCACCGACCTGGAGACCGCCCGCAGCAAAGACATCTTGGACATCAACCTCGAAGGCACCGGCAACCTGCTGGAGTTCGCGCGACTCGCTGGCGTCGGGCGGTTCGTGTACATCAGTTCCGGCGCCGCCTACGGCCTCACCCGCGACCCGGACCAAACTTACAACGAAGACGACCCGCCCCAACCTGGCAATCTGTACGGGATCACCAAATTCGCCAGCGAGTTGCTCACCCGCCGCTACGGCGAGTTGCACGGCTTCGAAACCGTGAGTCTGCGCCTCAGCACTCCCTACGGCCCAATGGAACGCGTCACAGGCCATCGCGGCAACATGTCAACCCCGTACCAGTGGACGGGCCAACTGCTCCGGGGAGAACCCATCGCAACCAACGACTCCGACCACGGCCGCGATTACACTTACGTCCTGGACACCGCCGACGCCGTTTCCACGGTTGTTGACGCCGAACGCCTCCCCCACGATCTGTACAACGTGACCAACGGGATGCCGGTAACCGAGGGCCAGATTCAACGCACCCTGTCCGAACTGTTCCCCGAAACTCAACTGGTGCCACCCGCTGCGCCCGACCCGGCTGCAAGCTCCCTCGGACCGACACGAGGCCCCCTGTCCGGTTACCGCCTGTGGCATGATTTCGGCTGGACCCCGAAATACGATCTGGCGGCGGGACTAACCGACTACGTCCAATGGCGACGAGAGTCAGAGTTCCTGGATTAGCGAACTCCCGGGGCATTTCCAAATTGCTGTAGTGTGCAACCATAGCGCAGAGAGGAATCGAACGTGCTGAAGACAGAAACCGGCCTCGGCGCCATGACAGGCGAACGCTACATCTCCAGTCTCCGCGACGGGCGTGAAGTGTGGCTCGATGGAGCCAAAGTCCAGGACGTTCCCGGCCATCCCGCGTTATCCGGCATGGTCCACGAATTGGCCCGCATCTACGACCTCCAACACTCGGACCGGTACCGGGACGAAATGACCTTCGTCTCGCCGGAAACCGGCAACCGATGCAGCCTGTCGTGGCTCCTGCCCCGCAGTGCCGAAGACCTCAAACGCCAGCGGCGCAACAGCGAAATCTGGAACGAGGAATCCTGGGGGCAACTCGGCCGTAGCCCGGACATTCTCGCTCCGCACATCATCAGCCTCGTCGCCATCCGCGACGCCCTGGGCCAGGTGAAACACCCCAAGTGCGACTTCGCCGAAAACATCACCAACTACCACCGCTACTGCATGGAGAACGATCTGTTCCTCACCCACGCTCTCGGCGACCCCCAGGTGGACCGCAGCCAGCAGCCTCAGAACGAGAACCGCGGCGACGGTGAAACCGAAGTCGCACTACACGTCATCGAAGAAACCAGCGAGGGAGTTATCGTTCACGGCGCGAAGCAACTCGCCACCGCTGCACCCATCAGCAACGAGACCTACGTGTCGCTGTCGGCCACCTTCATGCGCCGATCCGACCCGCGCTTCATCCTGGCGTTCGCCATACCCACCGACGCGCCCGGTATGAAAATCCTTTGCCGGGAACCCCTGTCGCAATGGGTTGGCAGCTACGGACACCCTCTCGGCGCAGCCTACGACGAGCAGGACGCCATGTTGTTCTTCGACCACGTCCTGGTGCCGTGGGATCGGATTTTCATGCTCTACGACTCCGGCCCGTTGCTGCAACGCCTGGGCTCCGAGGCCAACTTCCGCGGGTGGAGCAATCTGTGTCGCATTCACCAACGCATGAAGCTCATGACCGCCGTCGCCACCCTCATCGCCGAGTCCATCGGCGTGATCGAATACCGCGAGGTGGCCGCCAAGCTGGGCGAAATGGCGATGCACGCCGAAATGTGGCGGCACGCCATGGACGGAGTAGAGCACAACGCCTACCCGGCAGACAACGGCCTTATATCGCTCGGATCAACGTCAGGCATGAACATCTACTTCGCGCAGATGTCGAGCCGGATGGTCGAACTGCTGCGCGAAATTTCCGGCTCAGGCATGATCATGCAGCCCAGCGAAGCCGACCTTGCCAACTCCGAACTGAGGCCCTACCTGGATCGGTACATGCCGGGCAAAGGCGTCGGTGTGGAGTACAAATCCCGCCTGTTCCGGTTGGCCCACGACCTCGCGGTGTCATCATTCGGCATGCGGCAGGAAATCTACGAATACTGGCACGGCGGTGATCCCAACCGCAATCGCATCAACCTCCTGCGCAACTACGACCAATCCGACATCACCGATCGCATCAAAGCGCTCATCGCCCAGCAGCTCCGATCATAAAACACCATCGACCTCCGGGGTGAGCCAAAATAGCGGCGGTGAACCCCTGGGGTTGACCTTGGCCTGTCTGCGGGGTTGATTGTCCCGCGTTAGCCAGGCACCCATCTTGTTCCAGTTATTTGAAACAAAAACGGGCTGCCGCCCGTATCATTAATTTAACCCTTCGTTATCGCGTCAGCGGGCGGCGGGCGCACCATAATTCATAACACTGAAATCGCCGGGCTCGATACCCCTGCACTCGGACCACGGCCCCGATACGCCGGAACCAGCCGTGGATTCATATAACACTCGGAGATATACCCATGTCGATTCAATACAGTCGAGAAGATGGAATCCTGGATATACAGTTGGAGGGAAGAATAGACCACCCCGCCGCCGCAGACCTGGTGAGTGACCTGGAGGCGGTTATAACGTCGGATGACCACGCCGTGGTCCTCAGCTTGCGACGGCTCGAATACATCAACAGCGCCGGCATGCGAGCTATTCTGGATGTGTTCCGGAAACTGGAACGCCAGGATGCCAAGTTCGCCATCTATTCCCCCATCGGTCCGGTTAAGGAAGTGTTTCAGCTCAGCGGTTTCAGTCGCGTCATGGCAATCCATGAGACCAGGGACGGCGCGGTTACCGCGGTAACTGATTAGCCAACTCCCCCAATTTGGCTACCCCGCGCCAATAAGACCAAACGAAACGCGGGACGCAACTCCCACCGTCCTGGATGAGGATTGCGCCCCGCGCAGTTCTTATCGATAGTCCTTAGCCCCAGGTGGCAAACCCCATTGCGCACCCCGTCCCGGCCGGTGACCGGTAGCACGGCACGTAATCCACCACGTCCATGTCCAGGTGCTCCGTCGCCCCCGTAACCACGATCCAGTTCCGAATCTCCGAACTGCCCGAATTAATTTTCTCTCGGGGCAGCGCCATCAGTTGGTCCACGCTCTTTGCTTGCATGCCCGCCAGCGCCTGATGGTCCAACTCCTCGTCCACCACGAAGTGGCTGAGCCCACCGGACGCCAGGATGCCTACGCGAATGTCCTTGTACCACGACTCGATGGCGTCGCGCAGGGCCTGGCCCAGGTTGAAGCAACGCTTGGGCGTCGGCTGGTTGGGCGGGTAGTAGGTATTGAGCATCACGGGCACAGTGGGGATGATGCGTTCGGTCATAATGCGGTTGTACACGTACCCGAAGGCATGCCCGATACCGCCTTGTTCACCGCGCCCACGGGTTGGGTCAAGGAACTTGGAACTGCCCACGTCGAACTCTGCATCCATCAGACTGTTGATGATATGCAGACCCAGCGCGGAGTCGGTGGGCACGTGCTGATCCTCGGTGTTGTAGCCAATCAGAGGCCGATTGCCGGTGGAAGGGCCGGCTTCGTGGCCGGTCACCTTGACCTCATCGCCCCAATAGACGCAGAACGCCGGCATATTGTCGTCCAGCAGGTATTCGTGCTGGTCGTCGCCCACCATCACCAGCACGTCCAGGTTGGCGTCGTAGAGCTTCTTGGACAGATGGGCGATGGCCTTCTGGTTCTGCTCGTGGCGCCGTTCGAACTTGGCCGGCGTGATCTCTTTCGCGATACGCTCTGTATCGGTGCGAGCCAGCAGGTCCTCAAAGTTGGAGACGATGCCGTCCGTGCCGATGAGTTCAAGATGCCCCTTGTCTCGCTCGCCGCGCCCGGCCCATCCGTCCGCGGGGGTGCTGAGCTGCGGGCTGTGCGAAGATGCCAGGCCCAATACTAGTTCTGCCATTGTCCGGCTCCTGTGTTCAGTGGTTAGTTGCTGTTGGCGGGTATTCTAACGCATTTGGGGGAATCAATAACTGATGCCGTACACCCGCATCGCTGTGTCGTGGAACAGCGCGGCGCGTTCGCTCTCTGTGTATCCAAGAGAAAGACGCTTGAATGCGTTGAATAGCACGTTGTACGAATACGACGGTTTGTCCACCGGAAAGTTGCTCTCAAACATGCACCGCTCCGGGCCGAACTGCTCGATGCAATAGTTCATCAACGGACCCAGTGTGCCGGCCAGTTCCTCTGATCCAATCGGCGTATCCCGCTCGTCCCAACGATACCCATATCGCACCTGTCCCACGCCTCCCAACTTGATCACCACGTTGGGACACCTTGCCACCTCCGCTACGCCCTCCCGCCACGCCGGCAAAACTTCGTCGTCCCGGTTGGCATACGGACCCACCCGAACCAGCCCGCCGATATGGTTGAGCACAATGGTCAGATCGGGGACGGCTCTCGCCAACTCCGCCAAGTCTGTCAGTTGCGGGTGATACAGCGAGTTCTCCAGTACCAGTCCCATATCAGACATCACTCTGGCTCCTGCCCGGTACCCCTCCGACGTCAGTGTGCCCTGAATGTCTCGGTTGACCAGTTCCGGACTCTCGTCCCATCCTGTCGAATGTCTGACTCCCCTGAAACGGCCCGGACTCGCGGCCTGCATCGCCTCCAGCACCGGCCGAACCCCATCGCCCAGTTTCAGGTCAGCATGCCCGATGATGGCAGCAGCAGCCCGCGTTGGACCGTGATCGCCGCTCGCGCTCGCCTCTGCGATGGTCTCTATGTACTCCACCTCGCCAACCGGTCGCATCTCCTCCGGCCCGTCCTGCCGGTATTCGCACCGCACCTCGATGAACACCGTCGAGCGCACATTATGTCCGCTCCCCACGTCCGCCGTCAGTTCCGGCAGCAGATACCGCTGGTACGCCGGCGGCTCAGGACGCGAAACCCAGAAGTGATGGTGCGTATCGCAAATCGGCAGCTCCGGCTCCAGCGTTTCCTCTCGTGTCAGGGCCAGCCATTCCTCGCCTTTGGTAACCATGTTTCTCACCTCACAGCATTACGTCGCCGGAAATTTGCATTCACTCGGGATTGTATCGGATTGAGCCCATCTTTTCGTTGGTGGTGCGGGTGCATCCCCGCTCAACAAAGTCCCAACGGACCAGCCTGTTTATCATCATCATTCGCCAACCGCGGCCCGGTTTGCGGTACTATAGGGCACCGAGTTTCACCAACGTCCTCATGTGAGACTGGTACTGACAATCCGGCGAGGAGACGAAAACATGGCCGATAAACAGATCCTGTGCGCGTTCGGAGTCGATTTGGACGCGGTCGGTGGCTGGTTGGGTTCCTACGGGGGCGAGGACTCGCCCGACGACATCTCCCGCGGTCTGTTCGCCGGAGAGGTTGGCACTCCCCGCCTGCTGAAACTGTTCGAGCGACTCGACATCAAGACCAGTTGGTTCATCCCTGGCCACTCCATCGAAACCTTTCCGGACGAGTGCCGCATGATCGTCGAACAGGGCCACGAAATCGGCATGCACGGCTACTCCCACGAGAACCCCATTTCCATGTCGCCGGAACAGGAAGAGGCGGTCCTGTTGCGCTGCATCGACTTGATCACCGACCTCTCCGGCAAGCGTCCCCGGGGCTACGTCGCCCCTTGGTGGGAATTCAGCCACGTCACCAACGAACTTCTACTCAAGCACGGAATCAAGTACGACCACAGCCTGATGCACAAGGATTTCGAGTGCTATTACGTCCGCGTCGGCGACCGCTGGACCAAGATCGACTACGCCATGCCCGCCGACTATTGGATGCACGCCTTGGAGCGCGGCCAGGAAACCGACCTCGTAGAGATCCCGGCCAACTGGTACCTGGACGACCTCCCGCCCATGATGTTCATCAAAAAGTCCCCCAACAGCCACGGATTCGTGAACCCAAGGGACATTGAGTCAATGTGGCGGGACCAGTTCGATTGGGTCTATCGCGAGTACGATGAGGCCGTCTTCCCGATCACCATCCATCCCGACGTCAGCGGCCGGCCCCAGGTGTTGCTCATGCTGGAACGTCTCACCGAGTACATCCGCTCCCACGACGGCGCCCGCTTTGTAACCCTCGAGGAAATGGCCGACGATTTCCTCGCCAAGCACCCCCGCCAAAAGTCCTGAATTCCTCGGATCCGATCCCATTCCCTACTCCCAGGAGACGCGCATGCGCACCATCGACTTCCACGCCCATCTCACGCCCCAGTGTTTCTGGCGTGCCACGGAAGGATCGGGCGATTGGCATTCGCTGAAGCGGGAAAACGACGCCCGGGGACGCGAAATCCTCGTCGTGGGCAACCGCCGCGGCCAACTGCCTCCCAAGTCCAGCTGGACGCCCGAACAGCGCCTGTCCGACATGGATTCTCTGGGCGTGGACATGCACGTCGTGTCACCGTACTCCGGTTTCTACAACTACGAGCTGGACACCGACCTGGCGGTCGCCACCTCCCGCGAATCCAACGACGAGATCAGCCAGATGATGCAATCCTGGCCCGACCGGTTTGCCGGCTTGGCCACGCTGCCCATGCAGGACGTCTCCGCCGCCGTCGCCGAGTTGGAGAGGGTGATGGTGGACCTCAACTTCAAAGGCGCGGTCATCGACGACAAGATCAACGACAAGCTCCTGGACGAACCGGAGTTCATGCCGTTTTGGCAGACCGCCGAGCAACTCGGCGCGTTCATCCTGTTCCACCAGGGCGGCGACACCATCGTGGACCGCCGCATCCAGCGTTACCACTTGCCCAACTCGGTGGGCAACCTCGCCGACCGCACCATCACCTTCGCCTCGCTCGTCATGGGTGGCGTCATGGACGCCTGCCCCGACCTCCGCATCTGCCTGTCCCACGGTGGCGGGTTCGCGTGCTACGGCGCCGGCCGCATGGATCGGGGCTGGGAGCGCATCCCCCCGTCTGATCGTCTCGCCGCACAGCCGCCCAGCCAGTATCTGAGTAAGTTCTACTACGATTGCATCGTCTACACCGAGCAGTCCCTGCGGTTCCTGATCGACTCGGTGGGGATCGACCGTGTTGTGTTCGGCACCGACTGGCCTAACGACATGGCCCAGGACTGGCCCGTCTCCTGGATCCTGAGCATGGAAAGCCTGACCCAGGATGAAAAGGACGCCATCCTGTGGAAAAACCTCGAAAACCTGTTGGGACTCTGACCGCCGGTCTTACCCCCGCTACCCGGAGTACGATTGATGAGAGTTATAGATGTGCATGCCCATTTGGCCCCCCAGGTCCTGTGGAAGGCCTTTGAGCAGGGCCAGGACTGGCATGGCATGAACCACGAGGCCCGCGGCGACCAGGAGTTCATCGTGGGCAACGGCAAACGAATCCTGATCAACTCCCCCAAAATCCGGTACACGCCCGAGCAGCGCCTTGCCGACATGGACTCGGATGGAACCGACGTCCAGGTCGTTTCCATCCACACTCCGCTGTTCCCATACCACTGGGACACCACGGCGGCCATTCAGGCGTCCCGGGAGGTGAACGACGAAATAGCGGGCATGACGAAGCAATGGCCGGACCGTTTCGCCGGACTTGCCACCCTCCCGCTACAGGACGTTGACGCCTCTATCCAGGAACTGGACAGGGCGGTCAACGGTCTTGGCCTCAAAGGCGCGGAAGTGGACATGGTGATCAATGGTCTAAACTGGGACGAACCACAATTTCTGCCCCTGTTCAAAGCCGCCGAGGAACTGGGCGCCCTGCTTTTCTTCCATCCGCAGCCCCAGGACAACATCGTCGCCGTCGAGCGCACCCTGCGCTACGGCATACCCAACAGTGTCGGCGTCGTCCTGGAAGACGCGCTCGTCGTCGCCACCTTGATCTGTGGCGGCATCCTCGAAAAATGTCCCAACCTCAGAGTCTGTATCGCCCACGGCGGCGGCGGGGCGTGCTTCGCCATGGGGCGCATCGATCACGGCTGGCAGGTTCGCTCAGAAGCCCGCGTAAACATCCTCAAACCACCCAGCGCCTACCAGAACCAGATCTACTACGATTTCCTCACCAGCAGCGAGGCCGGGTTGCGTTTCCTCATCGACACCGTCGGCGCAGACCACGTCGTCGTCGGCAGCGATTGGCCTTTCGTCGGCTGGGACCCGTCCCCCGGCGGATGGCTGGAGGGACTGCAAAGCCTCTCCCAGGAGGAGAAGGAAAAGATCTCCTGGCGCAACTTGGAAACCATGCTGGGTATCTAACACCTCTTCACAAAAACCGTCATTCCCGCGGAGGCGGGAATCCAGTAGCCCGCACGGATGAAACCGTGTCAAAAGCAAGAATCCCCGCATGCCCTGCCAACGCGCGCATCAAGAACGCCGTTTGTCCGCAACACCCTATACCGGATTGCTACTGACATGACCCAACCCGACGACAGCAACAGCATCCCATGGCGCGAATGGAGTGAGGACGCCTTCGACGCCGCCCGTGCCCACGGTAAGCCGGTACTCCTCACCCTGGGAGCCACATGGTGCCACTGGTGCCACGTCATGGACGAAACAGCCTACGCCGACGACCGCGTCATTAGGCTGGTCAACGCCGGATTCATCCCGGTACGCGTCGACGTTGACCAGCGCCCCGACATCTCGCTCCGCTACAACCAGGGCACCTACCCGTCGGTCGCGTTCCTCACCGGCGATGGCGAATTCCTCGCCGGGCGTCCCTACACGCCGCCGGACGAAATGGCCGCCCTCTTGGAGCAAATTTCCAGCGGCGAATTTGTCCCCGAAACGGCCTCGGCGGCACAAACCGCAGCACGGTCGGCGAACGCTGGCGCCAGTTCCTCGTCCGATGCCGTCATGGCCCGATTGCTCGACCTCTACGACGACCGTTTCGGAGGCTTCGGCATCGAGCCCAAGCAACCGCCCTGGGAAGCCCTGTCCTTCCTCGCCGCCCGTTACGGTTCCACCGGAGACCGGCAAACCCTCGGAATGATCGAGACCACCCTCCAGGGAATGCGGCATGGCATCTACGACCAAAAAGACCAGGGATTCTTCCGCTACTCCGTTAGCCGCGACTGGAAGGTGCCGCACTACGAGAAGATGCTGGTTACCAACGCCAATCTGCTGCTGGCATACCTCAGCGCCTACCAGATTACTCGCCGTTCCATGTACAAGACTGCGGCCGAAGGCATCCTCGAATACCTGCAATCTGCCCTTTTCGACCCCGGCGCGCGCTTGTTCTTCGCCAGCCAGGACGCCGACGAACCGTTCTACCAATCGTCCTGGGAGGCCCGCGACAAATCGACCGCTCCGCCCATTGATCAGACGTTGTACGCCGGTTGGAATGCCTTGGCCGCCCACGCCTTGATCGAGTCCGGAAACGTTCTCGGACGCACGGCACATGGCCGCGCGGGTTCCGATATGCTCGATAAGCTATGGCAAGAAAGCTGGAACGATTCCGGGGGACTGGTCCGCCGCGTCGGCGTATCCCACGACACCACGCCCGTGCTCATCGACCAGGTATATTTTCTCAAGGCGTGGCTGGCGCTGTATCAATCGACGGGCCTGCCCGAGCCTTTGACCCGCGCCGTACAGGTCGCCGACACCACTCAACGGCTGTTCGGCGCTCCGGAAGGTGGCTGCTATGACGCCACCGCGCCCCAATCCTTCGAGTCCAGGTTCTTGCGTCGGGAACAACCCGTGCTCGACAACAGCGCTTGGTCGGAGGCGTTGTTGGTCCTGTCCCACGTCACCGGCGATGATCAGTACCACCAGCGAGCCGAGGCCGCCTTGGATATTTTCCAGTCGGTGGTGCCCGGCAAGAGTTATCTCGGCGACCACGCGACCCGTCGTATGGAAGAAGATGAGGAAGCCCTGTTTCTACCCGCCGGAGCCGCTTGGGGACGTGCCAAGGATTTCCTGACCCATGGTTCGGTCAGCTTGGTACTCGTTGGCGACTCGTCCAGCCCCGCCTACCGCCATCTCCATCGCGCCGCCTTGCGCATCCATGCGCCCCACCGGATCGTCCAGCCGTTGGACGTCAAACGCGACGTTGACCAGATTGGCGCTCTGGGTTTCCCACCCAGCGAAAGCCCTGCCCTGTACGCATGCATGGGCAACCGGTGTCTCGCCCCAATCACAACGCCCGAAGGCATCCGGGCAATGGCCCGCTCTCACGCCTGGACAAGCCTGTAACCCGACCCGGGCCGGCCAGCGCAATCAACCTCGGGATGCCGAGGTCTGAAATTCCTTGACGGACGACGTTCGGCCGCAACCGGAATCGACACGTCGTCCGCGGCAATCAGCAGTCCGGCGCTAACCCAAGTCTGCCGGCGCCATCCACGTCGCTAGTCCACGCGACGAATCGGACGATACTGGCGACCAAACGGGGTAGCCTGTCGGACCGGCCTAGTCCTCGGTGATATCCTCGCCCGAGTCCACTCGGAAACCGACGCCCAACTTAACCTGGTACCAGTTGGCCTGACCATCGTCAATGGTGCCTCTGATTTCCCGCACCTCAAACCAGTCCAGGTTTCGGATGGTTTGGGCCGCGCGCGCGATGGCGCCGTCTATTGCCTCTTGCAAGTTCGCGTTGGACGATCCCACCAGTTCCACTATCTTATAGGTGCTTCCAGTAGCCATATTTCACTCCGTTTGATTTTTTGGATTGCAAATCCATTATTTTCGGTCACGGCGACGATGTATGATAAGGGCCGCAGGCACGCACGGCAACAATTCCAACCATCATTTTCTCCAAAGAATCGGCCCAGTTGCCACTCGATCCCTCGTCGAGTTGTTCGAAATACCCTCGGGTTATGTCTCTTCACTGCGATAATAACCCATGAAAAACAGCCAATCGCGCATCCTGACCACCCACACGGGCAGTCTCCCCAGGCCGCCCGGCTTGGTTTCCATGCTCGGCTCCCTGTCTCGCGGCGAACCCGTGGATCAATCCGCTCTCGATGCCGCCGCTCAGGATGCCGTCGCACATGTCGTCTCAGAACAGCTCGCCGCTGGGGTCGGCGTCATTGACACCAAGACCAACTACGTTGAACATCCGCGCCTAATCGCCGATCGTTTGCATCAGGCCATCGCCGCAACCGGCAGGGATCCCACCCGCGTGCTGGCCGGCACCCATTGAGGATTTGACAAGTCAGCCGGCTGCAACCATGTGGAACCCGGCATAATCTGGATGAAGCTCCGGGCAATGCGCGGGGCGCGGACCTCGCCAGTCGCGAACCGTTCTGACCTGTTTCAGTCGATTCCTGGGAAAAAACTGGGCCGACGCGCAATAGTCGCCGGCCCGGTGCGTCGGTCCCCTGGCTGCTCTGTCCGAGTCAGGGCGTCTGGTTGTAGGCCGGCGGGCCGTAGGTGATCGGCCCGCTGTACACCCACGGGCCGTTGCGCGGATTGGTGTCACCCGACTTCATCCACACGTACGACGCGCGTATGCGAACATTGTAGGCTTCCCCATCCACCGGCTCTGCGCCACTGCAATATTCAATAATGTCCACCGTCAGCGCGCTGCTATTTAGGGTATCGTTGCCCACGCCAAAGTCGCGGTACTTGCTTTGGGAACACCAACCCTCCGGCTGGCCGTCGGCTCGCTTGTACTCCACGTCGTAGCGGTACTGCGGCACGGTATTGCCGTCGGCGTCCCGCTCCGGCTTCTTGTTCTTGAAGTTGCGTACCGGCCGATATTCCTTGCTGTTGGGATAGTAGGGGTCAGGTCGGCCCCAAGTGACCGTGAACCCACCACCGGACCGCACTTCGGCGTCGAAGTCTGTGAGAGGTCCAGGCGCGCCGGACATCACGAAGTACTCCGCAGATGGTCCACTTTCACCCAGCACGTTCCTGGCGATGATCCTCACGTAGTACCGCCCGTGCCCCGCCAATCTATTGATCAAATGCGATCCGGCCGTCGGGTTGGATGACACCGCGTTGTCACCGGACTCATAGCTGGCTCCGGTACGCCATTGGATCAGGTAGTCGTCAGGCGGCGTCCCGCTGCTCGGGGAATCCCAGAACACCAGGAGGGATTCCTTACCGCCCACGGCTTCAATTCCCGTCGGCTTGTCGGGAGGGCCGCCGCTGGGATCGTACGTCAGAGCGTCGCTGTACGCCCACGGCCCGTTGCGCACGTTGGTGTCACCCGAGATTTTCCAAACGTACGCCGCCCGGATCCGGAACTTGTAACTTTCACCCATCACCGGCTCGTAGTCTTCACAGAATTTGAGATATTTCAGCCGGTGCGGCACCGGGTCCAGGTTGTTATTACGTCCCGGCACATCCTGGAATCTGCTCTGCGAACACCAGGACCCTGCCGGATCGCCCTCAAGCCTGTACTCCACGTCATAGCGGAATTGCGGCACGGTGTTGCCGTCGGCGTCGCGGATGGGTGTCTTGGTCTTGAAATTGCGCACGGGCCGGAAATCCGAATTATTGGGGTAGTACGGTTCCGGTCGGTCCCAGGCGACATCGAATCCACCGCCGGGCCGCACCTCCACGTTGAAATCGGCGGGCTTGTGGGGCGCGCCCGACATCACGAAGTACTCTGCAGATGGTTCGCTTTCACCCAGCGCATTCCTGGCGATGATCCTCACGTAATACCGCCCGTGCCCCGCCAATCCATTTATCACATGCGATCCGGCCGACGGTTTCGACGACACCGCGTTGTCACCGGACTCATAGTTGGCCCCGGTACGCCATTGGATCAGATAGTCATCAGGCGGCGTCCCCCTGCTCGGAGAATCCCAAAACACCCGGATGGAGTCCCGACCGCCCACCGCTTGCACTTCAACGGGCATCTCGGGCGGTCCAATCGGCGATGCCGTTATCTCCGCTGGGACGCCATCCAAACCTGCGGAGGACTGCGCAGTTACTCTGAACTTATACTTTGTTGCATTTCGCAAACCCGTTATCGTCGCGCTGGTGGGCGACGTTACGGGCACTTCCAAACGTCGAGTTGAGTCGTACTCCTGCGAACCTGATTTCCACTCCACCACGTACCCGCTCAGCTCAACCTCGCTGTCCTCGGGAACGCCCCAGGTGAGCGCCATGGCTTGGTCACCTGGGAAGCCGCGCAACGACGATGGCTTACCCGGCTGGCCGGGCACGCTGGTAACCTCGGCCGCGCGACTATGTCCGTGTTCGTCCACGGTGCTATCCGTCGACCCGTTGTTCACCGCGACCACGCGGATGTGGTGTTCGACGCCGTTCGTTAGCTCGGTGATGGTGTGGGACAAGTCCGACGTTTCCGCGATCAAGGCTTGACGCGACGAGTCGTAGTCCTGGTCAGCCGTGCGCCATTGCACAACGTAGTGGGTAACCGCAGGCGACGCTTCATAGAGATGAGGCTCCCACGTGACCTTCAATCCCCCGTCCTGTCTGATCACGGTCACGTTCTGTGGCTTGCGCGAGTCGCACCCGCCGTCGCGCCACGGATTGCGCCCCGCCGCGTCTGCGTGTGTCAGCGCCCAGTTCGCTTCCCCGGTCGAGCAATACCCACCGAACATATCGCGCATCAGGTACGTGATCGTGCGTTTCTGGTTGGCGGTTCGGATGTCGGCCCATACCGCGTTGAGATCGATCTCGCCATCGCCGTCGTCATAGTGACTATCGAACCAGCCGGGGATATTCCCTCTGACTACTTCTTTGACGACATTTCGGCTTGCGGGATCCGGCTTCGCATCATCGGCAATTTGGGGGCAATTCGCGAGGTATCCCAGCTTTAGGCTGGATTTGTCGCGGGTAACGTACGCCAACACATCGGCATATATTTCGCTCACGGGGCAGCTTCCCTGGACCCGGTGATTGAAGTAAAGCCATCCCACCCCGACCGCGTCCTGAACGTTCGGAACCCGCGTATCCAGGGTGAAATGGTGGGCGAGCTCGTGCAGCACAATGGCGTCCGAACTTAATCCGGACACCGTGAAGCCAAAGCGCAGTCCCCTCGCAAGGCCGCGAAATCCATCCCTCCCCCCGATGTAATAGACATACCAGCCGGGTGCCTTGCGCTCCTGTACCCTCACCGGCAGCGGACGGTTTCTCCACGCTTGGCGCACCCAAGGGTAGTCGCCCTCGTATTCCTCGACCACGTTTTTGCTAATGTGGGCTTTGGCTGCCTCCGACGTAACTAGCCCAGACTGCCGAGCGGGGGGAGAATCGCCCCCCTCGCTAAACGCCACTATCGTCCCGCCGCTTTCGCTCCACGTCCCGCCGATTGGTGGTCGGGCCCCGCTCCCGCTGGTTCGAGCAGCAGGATCTTGACGGTAGACGCGGTCTTTTAGCGCCGATTCGCTTGAGTTTGACGAACTCGCACCTTCGTATGAAGCCACCGGCGATCCTTCAATCTTGAACAACACGGTATAGTCGTCTTCGGTATTGATGCTCCACCCGGAGGCGCCGTTTGGGTCCAACCCGTTGCCATCCACGAATCCCGCATAGTAGAACGTAGTCTCGGAGACATCTGCGGTGTTTTCGAATACCAGGTAGTACGTGGTGTCTGCCTCCAGCACGGCGTCCTCGGGCGCGCTGAAAACGTTCACAGCGCTGTCGGTAAACGAAGCGGGATTGGTGAGGGTGTATAAAATCTCATTGGGGAAACCGTCGTCATCCGCCGAGTAGACGTTCACCTCCGGCTCATCACCAGCGCCTATGTCCTTGACCCAAGCCTCGACGGTGGAAATCGAATACCCGTCCCCATGGGAGCCCGTGGTGAACTGCACCACTTGGACGTACACGATCCCGTCTTCGGGTCCCACTGGTTCCCAGCCTTCAGGGGCCGTCACCTGCCCGAGGTTGCTGATTAACGTTGTGTAATTCGTTCCTGTTGGTTTCTGGCTGGTTGGGTCATCCACCGGGGCCACCGGACCCGTCCCAACGTTCGACTTCCTTAACCCTTCGGCGAATACAAAAGGACTCCCTAAGTCGTCAGATGATTCCAGCGGCGCTACAAAAACGACAGCCAGCAGGGCGATGGTGACGGCGGCTCCAACCAAACCCGCAAACAATATTCGTCGATAGGTCAACCAGTAAAGCGCAGACAATCTCATCGTATATCTCCGTTGGCGCTCGCTATTGCCGCCTTGAATCGCTCATATCTGCCGTTGGTCAAAACGGAATTCTTGGGCGCATTCCCTCTCGGGGAACGCCGAAGCATCGCAGCCATCGGATAACTGCGCCGACGATCACAATTTCTCAGAGGCACGTTCCGCCGACGCGCCATTCTGATCACGATGGCGACCTACGCCGCCGGCCCGGACCCGCCGTCATTACCGGACGTTACCCAGTACAATTCGATAAGTCTGTGTCCTTCGGCTAATTGACACAGCTTGCTTGCTACGTGCGCAAAAATGCTGAACGCCCGCCGACTGCTGACACAATGCACGCAAGGTGATTGGCGGTAAGAGGCGCATCGCGTTGCCCTTGTGCGTGAAGTACAACACTTTCCTTTGCGAACCCTGTTCAACCGACCTTTGGTTGCCACGGGTCCGCGTCGATTACAATGCCCCATGCAAAACGGACAGGAAATGTCCGCCCGTACAATCTGCCGAACGTGATGAACGGAAGACGACGCGACCTCCGACCCACTGCGACTCACCTACCAGGACATCGGAAACCCGCACGCACTCACGCTCATCTCCTACTTGGAATGCGCCGGCAATCACTGTGCCATGTTCGGCCGCGTCAACGGTCAGCCCGCGCCCGGAAGCCAATGGATGACCGGAGCAGTCGGCAACGGCGAATGGGTTGGTGGCGCCCGCTGCGATGTCCTAACTCTGGGCAGCATCCCCGACAGCGCTCACAACCATTCACGATGCCGCCGGAAACACCCAACCCGACAGCGTGCCCTTCAACGAAAAGGGCTATTTATTCAATCATCCTCTCCCCCATCCCGTCCACGTCGAATAACCCCGTCTCCGCTGTTCCTTGACAACCCGTACCCCCAAGTTACAATCGCGTTGAATGGTCGGTATTTGCGATCGAAAAGGAGAAAATGAAATGCCGTTTTACACGAGAGGCGATGTCACCATCCATTATTCCGACGTCGGATCCGGTTTCCCGATCCTGGCGACCCCCGGCGGCGGGCTGAACTCCATCATGGCCGGTTGGCCCAACCAGGTCTTCAACGCTGTCGATGCGTTCAAAGATCACTTCCGCGTCATCACCATGGACCAGCGCAATGCCAACGGCGGCCAATCCACTGGCCCGGTGCAGGTCGAAGACCCTTGGGGAGCGTTCGCCGACGACCAACTGGGACTCATGGATCATCTGGGTATCCGCGAGTTCGGCTTTATTGGCTTCTGCATCGGCGGCCCCTTCGCGATGACCCTCATCAAGAAAGCCCCTGATCGCGTCGCCGCCGCCGTGCTGTGCCAGCCGGTCGGCCACGCCGCCGCAACTCCGGATTCCATGTACGATTCCGGAAAGGACGTCTGGGCTCCCGCGCTCATGGCCAACCGCCCCGAACTCAACATGGATACCATCGAACAATACCTGCACAATTTGTACAGAATCCAACCGGACTTCATGTACAGCGTATCCCGGGACTTTGCCCGTGAGTGTCAGACGCCCCTTCTGGTCATGCCTGATGACACGCCGTCCCACTCGCTGGAAGCCGCCATGGCCATGGCCGAACTGGCCCCCAACGCCCAGGCAACCGTGTACCCTTGGAAGGAAGATCCGGACATCAAGGCCCAGACCGTCAACCAGGTCATTGAGTTCCTCAAGGCTCACCAGCCCGTTGCAGTCTAATCCCCCTACGTCCCTCATCCGGTTAGTTTCCCCCACCGCACAAACGAGAGCGCCCCGCCCTGGTCTGGTGGGGCGTCTCACGTTCCTCTGTTACCAAACGTATGAGTGGGGTTCGACATCACCTTAGCTGATGCCAGGGCAATCGCATTTGGAATTCAGACGCCCGTCACTCCGGCGCAAGTCGAAGATGCGCCTGCGGCGTGCCGGAGTCTAGAGGCCGCCGAATGAAGCGAGCGACCGCGAAACT
>DAOUJD010000005.1:0-52003 GCA_034423115.1 Dehalococcoidia bacterium
CGCCCTTTCAGCTTGCGGACGAGCTTGGATTCGTGGTTGCCGGCGACGCACAACGCCGTGCCGTCCGCCACCATCGACATCACCAGTCTCAGCACGTTGGCGACACCGGGGCCACGATCCACCAGGTCGCCGACGAAGACAGCCTTGCGTCCCTGCGGGTGGTCCACTGAAAACCCGGCCCCTCCGGAGCCACCGACGCCGGTGGGCTCAATACGGTAGTCCAGTCGCTCCAGCAGCGCCACCAGTTCGTCGAAGCAACCGTGGACGTCGCCGACGATGTCGAATGGCCCCGTCTCATGCTGGCGATTGGTCCACGATGGCGTCCGCTCAATGGTGGCCGCGTCCACGTCTTCGGGGGTATCGAGCACGTAGATGTAGCGGAACCCCTCGCGTCGCAGCCCCCTTATGGACCGGCGCAACTGCTGGACCTGACGGCGCACGACGTGATCGCCAAAGTTCCGGTCGTCGCGGTCCCGGTTGCGGGCCAGGCAAACCGACTCGGGCATGTTCAACACGATGGCCACCGGCAGACAGTCGTGCTCACGGGCCAGTTCGACCAGCGATTTACGAGCCTGTGGCTGCACACTGGTAGCATCGATTACCGTGAGGCGTCCGGCGCGCAGGCGCGTGGATGCGATGAAATTGAGCAGTGCGAAGGCTTCCGGCGTCGCCACCTGGTCGTTGGCGTCGTCGGACACCATGGCACGGCAGGCGTCGGATGATACCACCTCGGTGGACTTGAAGTGCCGAGCCGCGAAGGTGGACTTTCCGGAGCCCGACGGCCCCACCAGCACGACCAGGCACAGTTCCGGGATCTCCAGATTCATCGGGTGAACACCCCCATCTGTGTCGGAGCGCCGTGGGTGGAGTGTTGTGGCCCGATGTCCTGGAAACGAACGTCGTATCCCCGGCGGGCGGCGACCTGACGGGCCCAGTCCTGAAACTCCGCCCGCGTCCACTCGAAGCGGTGGTCCCGGTGCCGGAACTGGTCGGGCGGCAGGTTTGCAAACAGCGCGTTGTACTCGGAGTTGGGCGTGGTGATGATTAGTGTGCCGGGTTGCGCCGCGCCGAACACGACAGCCTCGAACGCTTCCAGACGGGGCGGGTCGATATGCTCGATAACCTCCATGGCTACTGCAGCGTCGTATCCGGCCAACCGCCGGTCCTGATAGGTGAGGGACCCGTGAAGGAGCGTTACCCTCTCCCTCTGCGCGGCGGGCAGGGTGTCCAGGCGCAGGCGGGCGTGGGCCGTTTCCAGCGAGCGGTGCGATACGTCCATGCCGGCAATGGAACAAAACGCGGGTTCCCTGAGCAGTTCTCGAAGCAGGTTGCCCTCACCGCAACCCAGATCCAGTACCGTGGTCGCGCCGACCTCCTGCAGGGCGGAGATCACCGCCTGGATACGCTGCTCTTTCAACCGGATAGGCGTTTCCAGCCGCTCTTCATCATGCTGGTAGCGTTCGGTGGCGTCGTCGGGATCGGCCTGTCCATCATCCGACAGTTGGGCCAGCGCTTGGCGCACCAGGCTGCGCTGGCGCTTGAGGTATCGCGAGGAGATCAGTTCCTGGTGCGGATGATCGCCCAGCCATCCCGCGCCGAACCGCAGCAGCTTGTCCACCTCGTCGTCGCCCACCCAGTAGTGCTTGGCATCATCAAGCACCGGCAGCAGCACATATAGGTGCGCCAGCAGATCCTGCAGCCTCACCTCTCCCTCGAGACTCACGCTGAAACACGGGCTGTCTCCCCACTCTGGAAAGTCCGCATCCAGGGCGTGTCCCTGGATTTCAACGGCGTAGCCCAACGGTTCAAACAACCGGCGTATGAGTTGCGGCCCCTCCCGGGACGGAAGCGTTGGCAGTTGGGCTTGCAATGGGATCGCCCGCCTCGCCAACTCCGGCCGTTCCCTGCTGTTGCCGGCCAGCGCGCTGTTGAACACCGAGGCGATCGCCACGCTGAGGTGCGACGAAGCCACATAAGGGCGGTCGTTGACATATTGCTGAAGCCAACCAGCGGCATTGGACGGGCCGGCTCTGGGACGTGCCAAACCCACCGGGTCTATGTCCAGCAGCAGGGCGGCGGTGCAGCGCTCCACCTCCGCCACAGGATAGAACACGTCGGCCCTCCCGAAGGGCAGGCGAAACGACTGAAACCGCCCTGGGTTCTTGTGCAACAGATAGCCGAGGTCAGTCGCGGGCCGATGCGTGGTGGAAACGGTGAGCAGCATGTTTGCAATGGTACGGCATGCCGCGACCGGCACACAAGGTACTGAACCCGTAAACCAGCATCACTACGACGGGTTGCCGGCTGACATGTGTGATCGTTCACTCCGGCGGCCGGAGACGGCTTCGCACCTGGCGGATCAGGCTGGCCAGGAACAGCCCGACCAGCAGGGCTGCCGCCCCCACGACCCCGGGCAGCAGCCAGGGGTAACGCTCGGTGAAAGGCACGATTTCGGACGGGGGCTCAGGAATACCGAACGCAGGGTTGACGTCATGTCCACCCAGCCGGGCCACCGGCAGGTCCTCGGTGTCCAGGTACGGGAGCAGCTTCTCCAACTCGTATGACGGCGCGGATGCCTCGGGATTCCCATAGTAGAGGCGGTGGGTGTCACCGGCGTCGGCGGCAAAAACTATCTTGCGGGCGTAGCCGCTGGCCACGGGCTCCTCCACCGGCAGGGGCGGATTGTCCTCGTTGAAGATGGTGATCCGGTAGTACAGGTACCGAGATTCGCCGAACCGCAGCTCCCGGTCGTCACCCACGAGCCTCGGCGTATCGAAGTCGTACAGTACCTCGCCGGACTGCAGGGGTATCCAGTAGGTGGAATCGTAGCTCCCTTCCAACGCGACCTCGCGATAGAAATTCCGGTGAGGGATATCCAGCTTGATGCTGTCGGCCGGGAACCCGGGGTAGAATGCCCGCAACAAGAGGATCGTCTGCTTGCGTTCGGCGTCTTCGGTCCTTTCGACGATATCCAGCGCCAGATGGTGGCGGCGCGGCTCCAGCGTTTCGGCGAACAGGACCACCGCCCCGTGGATGGACAGCGGATCCTGGCCCTCGTCGAATATCTGGACTCTGAGGAAACGGGCAGAACTGGACGGGTATTGGACGCTGGTGTCGCCGGCGGAGAAGCCGCGCTCGGGGATGCTGAAATGGAAAATCTTGCCGTTCTCCTCCAGGATGCGCCAAGTTTCCCCGTCATCGCTGGCGGACACGGCGACGCGGCGCTGGAAGTTGACGGATGAGGTCTGGATTTCCACCTCGCTGTGCAGGTCGCCCTCAGATTGCACGCGTAGGACGAACGACGTGTGGTCGTTGGGGATGTGTCCCAGATCCTGCATCTCGACCGGAACCGCGGCGCGGCGCTGGTCCCCCGCCTCGACCAGCAGTTGGTATGGGATTTCGCGCTCGCCGTCGGCGCCGATTGCGGTGAGGCGGATGTCGCCCAGACCGGGTTGAGCATGGGCGTACACCTCAGGATCCAGCTCAAACTCCACCAACTGACCTGCTGGAAGGTCGCTCGGTAGGATGATCGGCTTGAGGAACTGCCATTTCTCATCCGGAGTGTCGGCCCGAGCTGACGGTAGGGTCAGCAAGGCGCTCGCTGCCAAAAAGAAGGCGACCGCGGCGACAAACAGCCGGAAGCGGTTTTCAGGCGCGTTGCCCAAACAGGAACCCCCTGACGGCCTGGCTGTACCGCTGGTAGGCCAACCCCGTGCCCAGCATAAGGACGCCCAGCGTGACGAACGCGGCCACGCGGTACTCCCTTTCCAACAGGAACACGTCGAAGCCGAACAGCTTGACCAGCGGGACCGCCAGCAGAGCCATGCCGGCCAGTCGGATATTGCTGGACTGGCGCGCGATGCCCACGCCGATCACCCCGACGGCGTACACGGCCCACAGCACGGTCAACGAGAGCTGCTGGGCGCTGAAGGTATCGGTGCGCAAGCGGTCCGCCCTAGCGTCGAAGTAGTGGACCGCCTCCAGGGTCAGGCCCCACAGGGCGACGACGTTTGCCGCCACCAGCAATCCGGGAATGACGTACCCCTCAAAGCGGCTCGGTTCGGGTTGTGCGCGCCGGTGCCACCAGGCGAATCCCAGCATCAGCGCGATTGCCAGCGCGAACGTCAGGAAATGCAAGTTCAGGAACGGTATGAATCCCTTGGAAACCAGTTCGGTCATGAAGGTATCGAACGCCATCAGCTTGAGCGAGGCCAGCGCCAGGATTGCCAAGCCGGCCCAACGGACGATCAGCAGGCGTCGCCACAGACCGACGGCGATAACCGCCGCGCCGTACAGCGCCCACAGGTAGGTCATGGACAGGTATTTGGCGTTGGTCGCGGCTCGTATCTGATCCCATGGGATCGGAGTGCCCCGTTCCAGAGCAGCGGCTTGAAGGTCGAAGTAAGTGATGATCTCCCGGTTCAACACCCACAGTGCCACGAAGTTGGCCGTTACGACCAACGCCATGAACGCGTAGGACTCGTACTCGACCAGATCATGCGCCTGCCGGCGGAACCGCCAGGCCAGGACGGACAGCAAAGCAACGACTAGCGCACCGGTCAGGAAGTGAGCATTCAGCACCGGGATGAAACCGGCTGCGACAGGTATCACCATGATGGTGTCAACCGCAATCAGCTTGAAAACCGCCAGACCCAACAGAACCAGCCCAGCCCAACGTACCAGGTGCCAGCGTCGCCACAGCCCAACAGCCGACAGAACGGCGGCGTAGATCGCCCATAGCGTGGTGAGGGACAGGTATTTGACGTTGTCGGTCGCCTGAGCGGCCGAACGGTAGGCTGCTCCCGCATCGGCATGAGACCGGCTGTCGAAATAGCTGACCAGTTCCAGGCTCAGCGCGGTGACGGTCAGCGCGTTCGCGATACCCAGCAGCGGCCAGAGGACGAACTCTTCCCACCGTTCCCGTTGCTCGCGGTAATAGTGGTAGAGGAACGCCGCGGCGTACAGGGCTACGACTGCGGCCACCATGATGGGGAACCGTTCGTTTGCGAAGGGAACGAATTCGTCCAGGTCGATCCGACCGCCGTGTTGCAGCAGGTCGATCACCACCAGGTGCCCCAGGCCAACGGCCAGCACGCCCAGTCCGAAGGCCCGCATTTGCCACCGGCCCAGCAGGAAAGCGGTGCCCACCAACGCCGCGCCCTCGGCCACCCAGGCTACCGTGATCCAAACGCCGCTCAGTTGCAGGGGCACGGCGATGGTGAGGAACACGATGGCGATGGGCAGCGCAAAGAGGGCCATCTCGGTGGGCGTGGAGGGCCTGCGGATGGCGACGAAGGCGAGCAACGCGTAGAACAGGGCGAGACCCACGGCAATGAGTCCGAACCATTCGCGGTAATCCTCCCATAGCACGTGGTACGTGAGGGCAAAGAACGCCACCGCGTTGAGCGTCATCAGCGCCAGGTCCGGTATTCCGGGCGTGCGCCGCCAGAGCAGGTGGAAGAGGCTGGTGGCTGCGGCCAGGATGAGGAACATCCCGGTGAGTCCAATCTGCGCCATGACGGGGTCGTAATCGGAGAACCGGCTGGTCCAGAAGAAGAAAACCCCGTAGGTGCCGGCCCACCCCACCAGGTTGAACCACCGCCAGTTGCGGAAGGTCGAGATCGCCAGGATTCCCGCGTCCACCACCAGGATGTACGCCAGGGCCAGCCGGACGTCGGGCAGGTCCGCCCCCAGCAGGGCCGGGGCCAGGAACGCTCCGATGATGCCCAGCAGCGCGATGACGATGGACTCGTATCGCAGCGCCAGCAGGGAGGCCAGCGCCACCACGAGGGCGAGGAACAGCAGGGCCACGTCGGGACGGATCAGTTGGTACAGCCCGAACGCGGCGTAGATGGACAGGTACAGGATAACCGCGCCGGCCGCCGTGACCGGTTGGGCCCAGATGGGGACCCTGCGTTGGGCATACTCGCCCACACCCAATAGAGCCAATCCCAGGACTACGCCCAGGACGATGCGCCCGGTATCCCCGATCCAGTTGTTGTCAAACGCCAGCTTCAGGAAAAAGCCGATGCCCACGACCAGGGCGATGGACCCGATGATGGCGAACCAGTTGCGTCCCAGCAGTCGTTCCCAGTCGAAGGAAGGGGTGAATACGGGCCAACTGCGGCCATCGTCCGAGTCATTGGCGCCGACCTCGGCGGACGGGGCAGTTTGAAGCTCTGGGGCGACTACGTCAGCCGACCGTGCGGGAGGCGCTTGCGCGGGAGGCGAGGCCACAACGACCGCTACTCGTTCGGGGTCAGCGCCAGTCGGCTCCGTTCGGGTTTGCGAACGCTCCGCGGCGGGCGCCGTTTCCGGCTGCGCCGCAATTTCGGTTTCATCATCCACCCGATTGATGCGGCTCTGAAGATAAAGCAGGCGGCCGGAGGCATCCCGCAGGATGGTTCGCAACTCGTTGATCTCGTCCTGAAGTTCCTGCCGGGACACGGGGTCCGCATCCCGTCCGGATTGCTCACGACCCACACGGCCGGACATGGGCAATGCGCTTCCGCAGTTGGTGCAGAACGGCGCAACCCGGGAGTTCCTGGTCGCGCAGACCGGGCAGCTGACTTCGAGCAAGCTAATAGCTCCCGTTTCCGATCCTGCACACGACGAGTTGCCGTCCTCGGAAGGGGTGAGGACGATCTGGTCCCGGTGGGCCAAGCAAAGGTCGGACCCCGTCGCGGCCGATCTCCCGCAGACCACGCATTTCGGCCATGGGTTCAAACTCCGCAGAAAATTGAGCATCCAAAACTGGCGCCTCAGCCTGGATTTCGGCCAGTTGTGCGATTATCGCGCGAGCGAAAGCCTAACACACTAAACCGGAAATCCAGGTGAAGTGAAGGCGACGTTAGATTAACGCTGACGGCAGCAAGGCTAAGGTCGGTGCTGGGTATGCGCATGACCGATGCCGTCGCTTGCTGTGAACAACGCGACGTGGAATATGGCTCCACCCGAGCCACCAAGGACAGTGTCCGTATCGGACACGATCGTAGGCAACTCGACGAGCGGACGGGATGGCCAACGCCAGCTGCCGGATCGTCATCAAGGGCACTAGCTATCGGGAACGACTATCACGGCAACGCGCCCTGCTGGACGGGAAAGAGGGTGATCGACCGGGCAACCACAAACTGCCATTGATCAAAAATCACCACGTGCCCAGGGTAGTACATAGTCCTTGGCGATCACTGGATCAATGTCCGCAGCGTTTCACATTGTCCCTGCCGAGGCAGTCGTGGTGGACGGCGCGGCTGTATGGTCAGTGCTGGCGTCAGTTGATGGCCAGTGTCTCGTCATCCCGCTCGACCACCAGGACAGCGCGGGCTGCGCGTCATCGCCAGCAGTCTCGCGAACTGGCAAAAGTCTGGATTGAGAACAAAGAAGATGGTGGTGTTGCACTCCGCCGGCCCAACGGGCTGTGGGCAGATCGAGCGCTACCTCGGGAATAGAATGCTGTGTTAAACCCACTGTCCAGGGCGGAGCACAAATGGCCTCCAATGCACGGAGTTGGACGCGGTCGGAGGCTGGGTTCACACCTGTCGGGATCGGCTAATCGGGTGCGCGGTGGATGGGCCTCACCAGGGTCATGGACACTCATGCCGATGACCTCCGCGCAAGCGGCAACGAGTGGTGCAATCGCGCGAAATGGAGCAGTGCGATGACGTTAATGAAAGCGGCTCTTTGGGGAGGGTGCCGCCTTGATGGTCACGGGGTTGGCTCTGGCCCTGTTGTTCACGTTTGCAGACAAACCAAGACCGGGGCATGATGGCATACTGACCGCCGAGGAGACGAAGGATTCAGCTCAGGACAGGATCGCCGGTCGGGTCAGCGAGGCGATGCCTACGTTCGTCATGTCGACCGATCTGGAGGAGGATATGGAAACCTCCCAGGACGGATCGGAGGAGTTGGATTCCGATGCGGCCGCAAACATGGTCCCAAGTTCCGACACTCCGACCATAAACAACGGACCAGCCTCTGCGGTGGTTTTTCCGCAGCATCACGCGCCGCTGAGAACGGACCGAGGCGGTGAGTACTTCGCCGCCCAACTGGTCCTGAGGGAAAGATGTCTTCGGGCGGAAGTTGCCTCCAAATACGAAGCCAATGATCCTGTATCCTGGCTGCTGATCTGGCCGAACGGGTTCACGTTTGCGACAGAGTCCGAAACGGTACGGGTAGTGGACGAACTTGGTCGTGTCGTTGCGCAAATCGGAGACCACATCAGGCTCAGCCTCGCCGAGCAGGCCACAGAGCGTGAGTTGGTAATAGGGACTGTCGAAGGATTGTGCAGAGCCCTATTTCCTGGTGGGCGACGAGGTCAGCGTCTTCGATCCCGTGTCCGAGGCCACTGAAGTGCGGTTGGCAGACCCGGGCATCGTGTTTCTCAGGGCAACGACCATGGTCTCACGCCACCGAGCGCTGATGACTCCGGCAGGCGTGGGAGAGATCATTTTGGACGGCCACTGCCTGCGGTTGAAAGACAGCTCTCCCAGAATCCGCAACGGGGCTGGCCGCGTCGTGGCACAGGTTGGAGATCAAATAGCCGGCGGCGGCTTTTTCGACCGCAGCGTCGGGGATTGTTCAGGACCCGTATGGTGGGCCAACACAATGAAAACCCTGCCGGACGTCGAGGTCTACTTTCCAAAGCAGGATGGAACTCTTGCGCCGGAGAAGGGGACGGTGCTTTTCTCCGGAAAGCTGATCCTGTGGGAGAAATGCCTGCAGGTGGCCGACGACGTCATTCGAGTGAAAGACCGGGTGTACGCCGGAATATCCCCGCTGATCATCTGGCCGCGCGACTTCGTGCTCAGCGCGGAAGGCGGGGTGGTCGGGATCGTCAACGCCAACGGAAGCATGGTCGCCCGCATGGGAGATGAGGTTTGAGTTCGATGCCGTCAACCTAACCTACGAAGCGGCCAAGGAGTATGGGGGGCTTGCGGAGATAACGCCGTCTTGGCCAGTGTCAAGAGCGGCGGTAACGGTCTGTTGAAAAAGTAGGTTTGATCGCGGAGTTCAGCGACAAGTTGGGCTACAATGCCGAGGCCGCCCACTGTCGCCGAGGAAGCCGATGATCGGGCCACTGGACCGTAGCCGCCGCGATTCTAGCCTGTTCCAGGTCACCGCCAAACAGCTGCGGGATTTCATCGATCCAAACCACCTGCTGATCAGGATCGACGAATGCCTGGACTTCGCCAAGTTGGTGGCGCCGTTGGAAGAGTACTACTGTCCCGACTTCGGCAGGCCGGCGATCCATCCTGAGGTCATGGTCAGGGCGTTGTTGATTTCCACCAACTCGGCGTGGGCGTGCTCGTAAGAGCGATCCGCTGAGGAGCGATCTACAGATACTGCGGAGTTCCGACCACTTTGAATCCCCGAAAGGAAGACCAAGGGTCCCGGAACACTGCTTGACCTCAGTAAACCTCCTCTTCACCTACGCGCATAGCTACACGTTCCTCAGTTTGGGGTCCAGCCTGTCCCGCAGCCAATCACCGAACAGGTTCATGGAGAGCACCGTGATCAGGATGGCCAGACCGGGAAAGAACGCAACCCACCAAGCGTTGATGATCAGCGTCCGACCATCGGCTACCATCAGGCCCCAGGCGGGAGTAGGCGGGGGTATACCGGCCCCCAGGAAGCTGAGAGTGGACTCCAGGATGATGACGTGGCCTACCTCAAGAGTGGCCAGCACCACCACCGTATTTACCAAGTTGGGAAAGATATGTCTGGCCATGATGCGTATGTTGGAAGCTCCCGACACCCGGGCCCGATCCACGAAGTCCTGGTGCTTAATGGCCAAAGCCTCCCCCCGCACCAGCCGGGCATAACGGGCCCAAAGTAGCGTAGCGATGACCACTACTACCGTGGCCAGGTGCGGTTTAAAAGCCGCCACCAACACCAGGGCCAGCAGGATAGATGGGAAGGCAAGTTTGATGTCTACGATGCGCATGATGACAGCATCTGTCATGCCGCCGACGTACCCGGCCATAAGCCCCAGAACAGTGCCGACTACTCCTCCAAGGGCAATAGCCAGAAGGGCCACTGTTAGCGAAATCCTGGCCCCATGGACCATCCGGCTAAAGTTGTCCCGACCCAGCTTGTCGGTCCCGAGCGGGAACTTAATCGACCCAGCCTCCCGGACCACTTGCCCTTGCACAATCTCCTGTCCGACCCAGAAAGGCGGCAACAGCCGGTCATTCAGATTTCCTATTTCAGGGTCGTGAAGTTCAATCTGGTTGGCGAAGACAGCAGGCAGTACCAGCACCAGTAGCAGAATAGCCAGGGGCAGCAGGGGATAGCGCCGAACCCCGCCCAGTCTCCGTGATACGGCCGACACTCCGGAAATTGCGTCCCACAGGCGCCTCTTGGGAATTGCTATTATTGCCATCGGAGAACTCCCTTGCTCGCTAATGGATCCAGTGCTAGTTGTACCGGATACGGGGGTCAAGATAGGCGTAGAGAATGTCCACCAGCAGGTTAATCGCCAGGAAGCCAGTGGCGAACATGAGGACCATCGCCTGAACAACCTGATAGTCCCTGGACCGTAGGGCTTCTATGGTGAGTTGCCCCACTCCGGGCCAGGAGAAAACGGTCTCGATAACCACGGACCCGGTCATTACTACCGCGCCGATGAGGCCAAAGTAGGTAAGGGGAACGATGAGGGCGTTGCGAAAGCAGTGCTTCCAGATTACCTTCCACCCGGGGACTCCCTTAATCCGCGCCAATTTCACATATTCGGTGTCCAGCACCTCCAGCATGGAAGAACGGGTCAAACGCATCAACGCCGCTACGTTGTACCACCCCAAGGCGATGCCAGGGAGGATCATGTGGCCTATTCCGCCCCGCCCTGAGGTTGGCAACCAATCCAGATGGACCGCGAAAATCCACATGAGGACGATGCCCAGCCAGAAGGAAGGCAGCGACTGTCCCAGCAGGGCAATTATCTTGCCCATGGTGTCGATGGGAGTATCTTTTTTCACCGCCACAATGATCCCGATAGGCAGGGCGAGGGCGGCGCTTACCACGATAGCAAAGCCCGCCAACTGGACGGTGGCGGGCAACCGCTCCCATATCATATCCGAGACTTGGCCCCGGAATCTGAAGGATTCCCCAAAGTCTCCCTGGACGACATTGCCCATATATTTTGCGTACTGGATATGTAGGGGTCTGTCCAAGCCCCACCGTGCCTCGACCCGCGCTATGTCCACTGCCGTGGCCTCCTCTGGTAGGAGCACGTCGAGAGGGCTGCCCGTAACCCGCGCCAGGGCGAAAACCACGAAGCTGATAACCACCAGCGCGAGCACTGCCTGGCCCAGCCGTAGGATTATATAGCGTTGCATTGCTGCCTCCGGTGTGATTTATCCTGCCGTGGTAGGCTACGGGGCGAGTTGGCCTCGCCCCTGACCGGATGATGCACAGAGCGCCTACTTGCGTATCGCCTTGGTGTACTCGTGCCCCTTGAGGGCTCCGAAGTAGCTGTTGTTCACCTTGTAATCCACCACCACCTCTGGGTTCATGGCGTACTCGCCATAGAGGTACACCATAGGGATAGTGCCGTAATCTTCATAGAGGATATTGCCTATGTCGGTCATGATCTGACGGCGCTCCTCCACGTCTACACTGTTGAGAAAGCGGTTGTACATGTCATCAGTTACCGGGTTCTCATACATGAACACGATGCCTTCCGCTTTAGGGCTCGTGAAGTAGACCGGGATATTGCGCCACCCTGGCCAGAACCCGGTGCGGTGGGTCCAGAGAGTGTTCTGCAACTCCCTTGCCCTGAAGGCGGACCGTATGGGGGCGAACTCGCCCACTTGCAACTCTACGTTGAACCCTACGGCTTCCAACATCTGGGCAGCGGCCAGACCCATGTCGGGCAACTCTGGCACTCCGGCCAGCGGCCCGATCATAAATCTCACGCCCACTCCCGCTGGATAGCCGGCCTCCACCAGAAGACGCTTGGCTTCCTCCGGGTCATACGGATAAACCGTCCACTCCGGGTTGAAGGACTCGTCGCTGCTATGGTAGGGCATATTCGCCATCAATTCGCCCTTGCCTCCGAAGATAGCCTTATTGATTGCTTCTCGGTCAATGGCCAGGTTCATGGCCTTGCGCACCAGTAGGTTGGTATTGGGGTCCGTGGGGTCCCGTTTGTCCTCCAGGTATAGCCCGCCGATACCGATCCAGGCCGAGTAGGCTGGCAAGCTACTGCGCGCGATTTTCATCCCAGCGGCCAGTACATCGACCTGGCCTTCGCGATTTACCTCGCTGATATCGGCCTCGTTGGTCAGGATCATGGCTAACCGTGTGGCATCCTCCGGCACCATGAGGAATTCCAGCTCCCTGAAATCAGGGTCCACCCGCCAGTGCTTATAGGGGACACGCTCGAAGCGGAAGTTCGCCCCTTGCTTGAACTCCCGGAACTCATAGGGGCCTGTCCCTACTGGGTGCTTCTCAAACCCATCCTGACCTACTTCGTCCCAGTACCCCTGGCAGTAAACAGTGAGATCCGTCTGGACATCGGCCAGCAAGAAGGGGATGGTCAGCTCGGGCCTCTGGAGGTGGTACACGAACTCGTGGTCGTTTACGATTTCAATGTTCTCCTTGACAACCACCAGATTCCGCCACACCTCGCGGCGGCCGGCAGCGGAGTCCTCACGGGTTACCAGCTCCCAGCCAAGGACTACATCCCTGGCCGTGAAATCACCCCCCTGATGGCAGGGTATGTTCTGCCGTAGTTTAAAGTTCCAAGTTTTGCCGTCGGGGGTCATCTCCCACTCGGTGGCCAGCATAGGAACCAGCTCCCCGGTGAAGTAGTCCATTTGGACCAGGTGTTCCTGAATGGGTTGAAGTAGGCCCTGGGGAGTTCCGCCCATGATGAATCCCAAGGTGCCCTGAATGTAGGGCGGCACTACGGCTACCCTAAGACGGTCCTGGACAGGCTCTCCTTCTGTAGAGGACGTATCTGCGGGCTGAGCCATTGGTTGAGGCGTGGCCGCCTCATTCGAGGCAGCGGGGGCCGTGGCATCAGCTGGAGCGGCAGGGGCGGCAGGGACCGCGGTGGCCTGGGGTTGGGTCGCGGCCCCGCCACAGGCGACAGCGAACAGAAGGCATACCATCAAGGGCGCGCATATTAGTAAATTGGGTTTTTTGAACCAGTGACGCATCACGGACCCTCCTGCATGCCTCGACATTGCTGTACCTGTGTGCGGAGTTATTCGGGGACGATCAGCGGTTAGTTGGTAATCGAAATAATTGCAACCGACTATGATTGAACACGTAAATATTATAGCGATTTAAAAGGTTAAACTACCGTAAAACGAGAATTATTGCGTGTAATCCGTAATCCCTACTGCGGCGAGACGCAATATATACTATCGACGGTTGAGGTGTCAAGGGGGTTTTCAACCTCACGCGTACCCACTTGGCGCAACCTGTCACTGCCAGCGCCCCGGCGCCACAATTCGGGTAGCACAGTCATTCCTGCCTGTCGGCGCCAAAACGCTCGACTTTTTGTGCATCACCTGCCTTTTGTGGCAAAAAGACCTACCATCGCCCCCCCATAACCACCCGATTCCCTCAAAAACCCCAGTTCAGACACGCCCGCCCCGGCGACACTTCCACCTTGCTCTAACCCTTACCCCATCCGTACCATATTACCCAACGCCCGAATTCCAACCCCGCCACCCAGACCCGCGACAGCCGACCCAATGCCCGCTGCTGCCCAACACCGCGAACTTCGCTCCCCCAAACCCGCTCACCTGCCCGCCAATACCACTCAAACCGCCGCCAAAACCCTTCCCTCGGCCCCCATTCAGCCCCACAACCCGCCCAATGCCCTACTGGAATTAGCGGAAATGAGAGGAAATGAGCGGGAAATCGACCTTTCCGCCCTTTCACTACGCAACTACAAACTGGGCACGCGTAAGGGTTTTCAACGGTCTGTTGAAAAGTAGGCTTGATCGCGGAGTTCAGCGACAAGTTGGGCTACAATGCCGAGGCCGTCCACTGTCGCCGAGGAAGCCGATGATCGGGCCACTGGACCGTAGCCGCCGCGATTCCACCCTGTTCCAGTTCACCACCAAACAGCTGCGGGATTTCGTCGATCCAAACCACCTGTTGATCAGGATCGACGAAAGCCTGGACTTCGCCAAGTTGGTGGCGCCGTTGGAAGAGTACTACTGTCCCGACTTCGGCAGGCCGGCGATCCATCCTGAGGTCATGGTCAGGGCGTTGCTGATCTGTTCGCTGTACAACATCGTATCCTTCCGCCGGCTGTGCTCGGCCATCTCGGAGAATCTTGCTTTTCGCTGGTTTTGTTTCCTCACCATTGACGATCCGGTGTTCGACCATTCCAGCATCAGCCACTTCATAGATCGGATCGGTCAGGAGGGTTTCGCAGCGGTCTTCGAAGGATTGAACGACAAGTTGCTGCGGTTGGGCTTATTGTCGCCGGAGATATACGCCGACGGCAGCTTGGCGAAGGCCAACGTGAGCAGCCACGACCTGTCCCGCAGCGGGCTGACCGTGGCGGAATTCAAGGAACAGGCCATCGAAGTAAACGGGTTGTTCCTGCTGCCTCATTCGACGGCAGACGAGCACGGTATGGAGCATGAGGAAGTCCGATATTTCCAGGATCCCAACGGCAAATTGCTCCTCAGTGCCGTTGACACCGATGCTCGGTGGCGCAACTCCGGACCGGGCCCAGCCTTCCTGAGCTATGAGGAGAATATTGTCGTTGACCGGGGAGGCTTCATTCTGGCCAGAAGAGCCACTCATTCTTCCCAAGCCGAATGGAAGGTGGTGCCGGAGTTATTGGAGCAACTGCCGATCAGTCCGGTGTCGCTGGGCGGCTGACACCGCCTATAGCGCTGGCCAGTTCCGGCAGATCCTGGAGGAAAGGGGGATCACCGCCTACGTTCCCATCCATCCAGTGCAGGAGAACGCCCTGGTTTCCAAGGGGACTTTCACGTATCACGGGGATCACCTAGTTTGTAGACAGGGCCAGGTGTTGTATCGAAGCGAATGGATGAAGCGAGATCGCGCCTACCAACACGTTGCCCATCAGCGGGATTGTCAAAGATGCCCGGTAAAGGAGCAATGCCTTCCGGGCAACCAAAAACGCAGGTACGTGGCCCTCAGCATGTATCATCCCTGGATGCTCCTGGCGCAGCAGCGCAATAGCACGGCGGCGTATCGGCAGGAGAAAAACCATCGACGCACCATCGTGGAAGGGACCCTCGCATCATTGGACCGATTGGGGTGGGCAGCATCACGGCTGCGGGGTTTGTGGAAAGTAGACTGCGAAGGATATATGGCGGCGTTGGCACACAACGTGCTGAAGATAGCGCGCAGAATGGGGCGTGGAATTGCACCGCACGGTCCAGCATCGCCCGACGCCGGGGACCGTCGCAGGAACCGAATACACCATCGCCGCCGCGATGATGGGCCACGCGACAACGCCGCGGTGTTTCTCGTTGTTGAGTTGGCTGGTTTTCAGCCTCAGACCCGTTCCACGATAAACATTTCCACATTCCGCGGACTTTCTCAACAGACTGGTGAAATTGTACCGCCAGGGCGTCGACACTCTCACCATGCCGGCTTCCGACTACGTGGTCAAGCCATTCTCGCTTACGGAGTTAGCAGCCAGGATCAGGGTGGCCCTCCACCGGAGAGCCGGGTCCGACGCTGCTGAGCCTCCAGGTCCGTATCAATTGGAAGACCTGTCCATCGGCTGCGCCACACGCCGGGTGTGGCTGGCGCGGCGCTCGGTGGAACTGACGCGCACTGAGTACAGGTTGCTATACGAGCTTTCGATCCACGCCGGCCGTGTCCTGACCCACGACCATGTGCTGCAACGTGTCTGGGGGCCGGAGCGGATCGGAGAGCCTTGGCTGGTGCGGGAGGTGGTCAAGCCACTGCGAGGGAAGCTTGGCGACACGGCCGGCTCGCCCAGTTACATCTTCACCGAGCCACGGGTCTGGTACCGGATGTTCAACGAGGCCGGGGATCATCATGCGTAGCGTATTCTGGGGTCGAGCCACGCGTAGCTGATGTCGATGAACAGGTTGATCACGACGAATATTGCGCCGTAGAGCAGCACCAGGCTCTGGATCACGGTGTAGTCGATTTCGCGGAACGCATCCACCATCGCCTTGCCCAGGCCGGGCACGTTGAAAGCCTGTTCGAGCACTACCGAACCCTCCAGCATGAAACCGAAGATGATGCCCGACAGGGTCACGACTGGCAGCATGGCGTTGCGCAGGGCGTGTCGCCACACGACCGCTCGTTCCCGCAGCCCCTTGGCCCGCGCAGTCCGTATGTAGTCCTCCCGGATTATCTCCAACAGCGTGGACCGCGTCATGCGCGCTATGTATGCCGACGCCGCCAATCCCAGCACGATGGCCGGACGCAGGACGATCTGCAGGTTCTGGATGGGGTCATCCCACACGTCGATAACTCCCAGCGGGGCGGCCCAACCCCACACCAGCAGGAACAGCATCACCGTGAGCGACGCCAGCCAGAAACTGGGTATCGCCAGGAACAGGACCGTAAAAAATCGGGACAGGTAGTCCGCCAGTGAGTTCTGGTGCAGGGCCGACAGAATCCCAACGGGCACGCCGATGGCCCACGCCAGGATTATCGCCAAAACCGCTATCTCCACCGTGATGGGACCCCGCCGCTTGATCAGGTCCGCCACGGTGTCGCCCCTCCAGAAGGAGACGCCCAGTTTGCCGGTGGCGATGTCCTTCAGCCAGTTGGCGTACTGGATTACCAGCGGGTCGCTCAGGCCCAGATCCGCCTCGATCTTGGCGCGATCCTCCGGGCGAATCAGTTCGGCCTCATCGCCAAACATCACCGCCACGGGGTCGCCGGGCACCACACGCATCGCCAGGAAAATGACGAGTGAAACTCCGATCAACGTCGGGATGGAATACAGCAACCGGCGCAGGATGTACTTGTGCATCTCACGCCACCAGCGTGTACGCAACCGACCCCGTGGAGTGGAGTCGATTTATACAGAGGTGATGCCGCACGAGGCGGTGGGGATGGTTTACCTCGTGCGTGCCGGCGCTGTCCAGCCGGGTCATTCAGCGGCCGCGCAGTTTCGGATCGAAGGCGTCCCGCACCGCGTCGCCAAAGAAGTTGAAACCCAGCACCACCAGGGTGATCGCCACACCTGGGAACACCACCAACGGCCAGTGCGGGATGAGAACGTTGGCGACCGCGCCTCCCAGCATGTTGCCCCAGGTGGCGGTTGGCGGCGGAATGCCCACGCCCAGGAATCCCAACGAGGACTCGATGATGATCGCCACACCCAAATGCGCGGAGGCCAGCACCAAGAACGGGGCAACACACTGCGGCGCTATGTGGAGGGCCATCATCCGCAGATTGGAGACGCCGATGGCCCGCGCCGCCATGACGTAGTCCGTTTCCTTGATGGACAGGGCAACCGACCGCACGACTCGCACACCGTAGGGCAAACGGGTGATGGCAATGGCGATGATCACGGTCCAGATTCCGGCGCCGACCCCAACCAGCAGCACCATCGCCAGCACCAAGGAAGGAAAGGCCATGAACACTTCGAGGACTCGCTGGCTGATCATGTCGAACCGGCCGCCGACGTGGGCGCTGGCAACGCCCCAAACGGCACCCACGGTGGTGCCCAACAACACCGCTAGGATGGAAACCTGCAACGAGACCCGGCCGCCGTAGACTACGCGGCTGAAGATATCCCGTCCGTTGTAGTCGGTGCCCAATGGGTGCGAGAACGAGGGGTGTTCCTTGCGCTCGCCCAGGCTCACCTGGTCCGGGTCTTGCACGGCGACCACCGGGGCCGCAACGGCGAGCACGGCCACGATAACCAGGATGGCGGCGCCGGCGAAGCCCAGCGGAAAGCGTCTCGCGAAGATCGCGGTGCTTCTGATGGGTCGCCAAACCGGGGCGAGGGCGCCATTGCGCAGTGTTGCCGGCGATTGGGTTGAAACTTCACTGTATTGTGCCAACTCGCCTCCTGACCTTCCAAAAAGCGTTGGGCGGGCAGCCCTTCGACTTGGTAGCTACGCAGGGAACCGCCCGACTTAGCGGCCATTCAAGCCCATTACGAGTAGCGAATCCTTGGGTCCAGCCAGGCGTAACTGATGTCAATCAGCAGGTTGATCACCACAAAAACAACGCCGTACAGCAGCACCAGGTTCTGGATCACGATGTAGTCGATGTCGACGAAGGCTTCCACCATCGCCCGGCCCAGACCCGGAACGCTGAAGGCTTGCTCCAGGACCACCGACCCGCCGAGCATGAAGCCGAACAGGACGCCCGACAGCGTTACCACCGGCAGCATGGTATTGCGCAGGGCATGCCGCCAGACCACCATGCGTTCTCGCAGGCCCTTGGCCCGCGCCGTCCGGATGTAGTCCTCTCTGATCACTTCGAGCAAGGTGGAACGGGTCATGCGGGCGATGTAGGCGGACACGGCCAAACCGAGGACGATGGCGGGACGCATCACAATTTGAAGGTTCTCGATCGGGTCATCCCAGATATCGATCACTCCCAATGGAGCGGCCCAGCCCCACACCAGGAGCAGGAGGAGTACCGCCAAGGATGCTAACCAGAAACTGGGTATCGCCAGGAACAGAACGGTGAGGAACCTGGCGAGGTAGTCGGCCCAGGAATTCTGGTGGAGGGCCGACAGGATGCCTACGGGCACCCCCACCACCCAGGCGAGAATGATGGCCAGGATCGCGATTTCCACTGTGATCGGTCCGCGCCGTTTGATCAGGTCGGCGACGGTATCGCCACGCCAGAACGAGACGCCCAGTTTGCCCGTGCCGATGTCCTTGAGCCAGTTGAGGTACTGAACGGGTAGCGGATCGCTGAGACCCAGGTCCGCCTCGATCTTGGCGCGGTCCTCGGGACGGATGAGTTCGGGTTCATCGCCGAACATGACCACGACCGGGTCGCCCGGGACCACGCGCATGGCCAGGAAGATGATGATGGAGACGCCGATCACCGTGGGTATGGCGTACAGCAACCTGCGCAGAATGTATCCCTGCATCTTACTGTGGCCCTCCTACCGGGGTGAGCGTGGCGAGGCGGCAAACACGCCGGTCTGCCGCCTGCTTAAACTGGAGCTCTGGCGAATGGGGTCGGTGGCTAATTGGCTACCTGGTCCATCCACCAAATCTCCCGGCGCATGCCATCCCAGAAGTTGCCGGCCTTGGTGGCGGTCTCCCCGGGATGCACGTAATTCCACCACGCTATATCGATGGTGAGGTTGCCGAAGGTGATGAAGGGCAGGTCCTCGTCCAGGATCTGGGCTCCTCGCATGACGAGTTGCTTGTATTCTTCCTCGTCGTCTGTGCGTGATGCCTGGGCCAGGAGTTCATCGAATTCCGGGTTGGAGTAGTTGTTGTAGTTCCTGCCCCCTCCGGTCTTCCAACCGGTGGCCCAGTAGTCACCTACGTGAGGGAGCACGACGCCCATGGCGATGGGAGACAGGTCCCAGTTGCCCCGATCCATCTCCTCGTACCAGACACCGGAGGCCACGAGGCGGATATCTGCGTTGATTTTCAGGTGCCTTTGCAGCAGGTCCTGCACGATGGGCCCCCACTCGACCGCGAAGGAAATGGTCTCGCGCACCATCAGGTCCAGGCCCTCATAGCCATCGGCGTAACCGGCTTCTGCCATCAGCCGTTGCGCCTCAGCGATGTCGTCGGCCGTCGGAGCTCGGTAGCCGGGTTGGTCGACGACCTGGGGCCAGTATTCATCGAAGAGTGGGTCGGTGCGGAGGACCCACCCCTGCGGGTACATCGTGGTGAGTTCACCCACGGCATCGAGCATGGCCTGCTTGTCCAGGACCAAGTTGATGGCCTGACGCACTCGCGGGTCGTCAAATGGCTCTCGGTGCAGGTTGATGTACATTCCGGAACGCACCACTGGAGTAATCTGGGAAGTACTCAGTCCGGCTATCTCCTGGGCCTTTCTGGCGGAAACCGGATCGATGCCCCAGCAGAAGTCCACCGTGTTGGCGAGACAGGCAGCCCCGGTCTTGGGTCCCAGATCCAGATGGAAGGCGTGCATTTCATCCAGGTACGGCAGGTCAGGGTTCCAGTAGTCCTCGTTCTTCACCATTCGGCGCACGATGCCAGGTTCCAGGCTGTCGTGCTTGAAAGGACCGGTGCCGGGGTAGTCCGGCACACGCCGCAGGTCGTAGTCGTTGTCCTCAAGGCTCTGCTTGCGCACGATCACATTGAATCCGGCGGAAAACGCGCGGAGCAGGAAACTGCGGGGTTCGGAAAGCCGGAACTCCACGGTGTATGGATCGACGACGACGATTTCCTGCACCGGCTCGAATAAGGTCTTGCGCGGGCTGAGGACTCCCTCGCGGGGGTAGATTATCTGGGTGTAGCTGGCCGCCACATCGTCAGCGGTCAGCGGAGCCCCATCGTGGAACTTCACGCCTTCCCGAATGTCAAAGGTGTAGGTCATCCCATCGTCAGACACGTTCCAACTGGTCGCCAGATCGGGAATCACCTCCTCCCAGCCAATGGGGTCCAACTGCACCAGAAGGTCATACATGGGCCGTTGTGGCCCCATGTTGGCAATGCTGTTGGTCTGGTGGAGGTCGTAAAGCGTGGAGCTAGCTATGCCGCCCCACTTCAGGGTGCCGCCGTGCCTTGCGTTCGGTTCCACCGCCCGCAAATATCCGGCGTCGGCGGGCACGCTCGCCGGCGCCGTGGTGGGAACTGCCGCAGCCTGCGCGGGCGTTGCCGCCGGAGCCGCCGGTTGGGATGCGGCCTGGGACTCCGGCGTGTCCGCGGGGGCCGCCGCGCCACCACAAGCCACTATGAAGATCAGGGAGAACAGACACGCGATCAGAAGGATGGTTTTCGAATTCGGATTCAAGTGCCTTAACATGGTTCTCTCCTCCATTTCCAAGACGAGACGGGATACGTCATTTTGGTGGCAGGGGGCTGCAGGATCGGTCGTTCAATCGTGCTTCCGGACGTCAAAAGGGCGGGGTTTGGCAACCTCTGCGTCGAAACCTCCATATCAATGAGGGTTACGTAATCATAAATCACAATAATATCGTCCGTAAAGACGAATATCGTTGATATTATTGGCTTTCATATATGGTTTATGATGATTTAACCAAATGCGACACCGTTCTCCCGCGGCGGCACGATTCAGGCCGGAATTATCGGCGCGAATGAAACTCTGAGCCCAGCGACTTGCAGAGCGGGGCTGACACTCCAAGGGCAGGGAAGATGTTCAGGCATGAATGAGGTTGACGGCCGTCTGGGGTGAATTGCATACTCAGCCCCGCCAACCAGCCGGGCTCGCCCATTTAGCAATCCCGGCCCGGATGTGTCGTTTGAACCCGATAGCGCGACCGTTGCGTCATTGATGCACAAACCGCTCACCTGCTCCGGCAGGAACTCATACGAACCAAGGAAGAGGTGAACCGTGGCAGGACCGTGTACCGGACTGACCGTCCTGGATTTCTCGCTGGGTATGCCAGGGGCTCTTTGTACCCTGGTATTGGCCGACTACGGGGCCGAGGTAATCAAGGTTGAACCGCCCGGCGGAGATCCCTTCCGCTTTCAGCCCGCCTGGATCTCGTGGAACCGGGGAAAGAAAGGCATCGTACTTGATCTCGCCACCGCAGAAGGACGCGAGCAAGCCATGCAACTGGCCGCCGGAGCCGATGTTCTCGTCGAGTCCTTCCTCCCCGGCGACATGGCAGAGTGGGGGTTGGCGTACGACAACCTGGCTGAACTCTACCCGGGGCTGGTTTACTGCTCCGTAACGGGGTTTGGTCAAAAGGGGCCATTCAGCCGGGTGCAAGGATACGAGGGCGTCGTTGCGGCCAGGGCGGGACGGATGCTCAACATGGCAGGCCAACCCAACCGGGACGGGCCAGTGTACTCGGCGGTGCACACCGGGAGCTGGCATGCCAGCCAGGCCGCAGTGCGCGGTATCCTCGGCGCCCTCCGCGTGCGAGACCTATGCGGACGCGGGCAATGGGTGCAGACCAGCCTTGTGCAGGCGCTGGCATCACCCCATGACAACAACGTGGGCGATGGCGGGCTGGTGAATGTAGATATGAGACGCCGGGACCCCGAGCGGTTCCCTCTACGGCCACGGGGCAGAGGTCTGTCGTCCATAGGCTACGTTCCCGTGCGCACGAAGGATGGCACATGGCTTCAGCACGCAAATCAGCGGGTACCGCACATCCAGGGGCATCTCAGGGCCATCGGCCTCGCCAGTCTGCTCGAGGACGAACGGTTTGAGCGAGTTCCCGCCATCAACGACGAGAACCGGGAGTTGCTGCGCAGGGAGATACTGGACAAGCAACTGGAAAGGACCTCCGACGAATGGATGGATATCTATGTCCAGGACGGCAACATCGCCGCCGAGCCCTACCGCACCAGCGTGCAGGCCATGGACCATCCCGCCGTGGTAGCCAACGGTACTGTGGTAACCATCGATGATCCCCGCGTGGGCCCGATGCGTACCCTCGCGCCGTTGGTCGACCTGAGGGAAACCCCCGTGGAACCCAGCGGCCCGGCTCCGGACGTGGGCCAACACAACGCTGAAGTGCTGGGACGCCTGGCGCAGCCGGCCACGACGGAAAGCGTTGGCGCTCCCGGGCCAAACGGTGCGTACGCGCCGGCTCAACCGTTGGCAGGAATCACCGTTCTGGATCTGGCGACCATACAGGCGGGGCCCTATGGCGCTGCTCTGCTGGCAGACCTTGGGGCACGGGTCATCAAAGTCGATGCCACGGACCGCCGTTTGGATGAGGGTCGTCGTTCCACCTCGCAAACCATGGCCGACGCGCGAACCTACGCCGGCAAGGAGGGCATTCAGATTGACCTCCAAACACCGGAGGGCAAGGAGATCATCCACAAGCTGATCGCGAAGGCCGATGTTCTCGCACACAACTTCCGGCTCGGCGTTCCGGAACGGCTCCAGGTGGATTGGGAGACCTGCCAGAAGATCAATCCCGGCATGGTCCACATCTGGATGGGAACCTATGGCGAGCACGGGGAACACGCGCGCCGGCCGGGCGCGCACCCGATTCCCGGCGCGATCATGGGCGGCGCCATGCGGCAGATGGGCCGGGGTATGCCGCCGCCGCCGGACCGGGATTTGGATGTTGAGGAAACCGTTGAGGCAACTCGCTGGATCATGAAATCCAACTGGGGACCTGACCAGAACACGTCGCCGGTGGTTGCGACGGCCGTGATGCTCGGCCTGCGGGCGCGAGAACTCACCGGCAAAGGCCAACCCGTCCACGTCACCATGCTCAACGCCAATGCGTGGACCAACGCCGACGAGTATTACGACTATGCCGACCGGCCTCCCATTGATATGCCCGACGAGGAGATTCACGGCCTTCATGCCCTGTACCGCCTCTACCGGTGCCGTGAGGGCTGGGTATTCCTGGGGTGTCTGTTCCAGCACGAGTGGGAAACATTCTGTCGGGCCGTGGGACGGGAAGAATTCATGGCCGACAGCCGTTTCTCCACTCTGGAGGCGCGCCAGGACAACGACGACGCGCTGGCTGCTGAAATCTCTGGGATATTTGGCGGGCGCGCCGCCGCTGAATGGGAAGAGTTACTGACCGACGCCGGCGTTGCATGTGTCCAGGCGGACGAAGCCACGGAGGGAGACTTCTACGCGGACCACCCCCATGCCAGGGCGAACGACCTGAGCGTTGAGGTGGAGCATCCGGTCGTCGGCAAGTATCGCCGGTACGGCGGGTTGGTGGAATTTTCCCTGACTCCGGGGATTTACCGGACTGCCATCCAAGTGGGCCAGCACACCAGGCCACTGCTCAGGGAACTGGGATACGGCGACCAACAGATCGAGGAACTGGGAGAACAGGGCGTAGTCCAGTGGGCGGACGCTGCGGCGGGCGGTGAGCCGTAGGGCGGGAATCCCGAGAAGTACCCAGCCGCTATGTGCCTGGGACATTTCATGCATATCCGAGTCGCGAAGGAAGGTAATACTTGGCAAATTTGGTCAGTTTCGACATCGATGGAACTTTGGAAGCGGGAGACCCGCCGGGGCCGATCACCATGAACATGGTGAGAAAGGCTCAGGCGCACGGGTGCATCATTGGCAGTTCGTCCGACCGCCCTCTTCCCGTCCAGCAGGCTATTTGGGACAGGCACCGGATCGAGGTGAGTTTCATCTCACACAAGCAGGAACTCCCGGATGTTAAGTCCCGCTTTTCGGCCGAGGAGTACTACCATATAGGCGACACCGAGTTGGACCGCCAATTTGCGCTGGAAGCGGGGTTCCACTTCCTGTGGATGGATGACGGAATTGCCGAGCCGTGGATCAACGGGAAGGCGGACAAAGATTAGGCGCCCGGCTATAATCAACTCCAACGGCAACATTGCACTACATATGACCCGAGTTGAATGGCGCCGGTAACGGCAGCGGGCAACGCGAGAGAAGCCCGCAGGAGGGAAGAACCATGTCAACGATCCCAGGGCTGGAGAGACCCGCCCCGGTGCCCAATGATCTGACCAGGCCCTTCTGGGAGGCCTGCAACGAGCGGCGGCTGGTCTTGCAGAACTGCACCCAGTGTCAGCGGCTGCACTATCCGCCGGTCCTGCGATGCGACCAGTGCGGCTCCGCCGAGAATTTCGAGTGGAAAGAGGTGGAGGGCAAGGGGCACATCGACGTATACATGGTGATACGCGATTCCCGCATCCGCGGTTTCCGGTCGGCGCAGCCCATCAACTTCGCGGTAATAACCCTGGACGAGGACCCTGGAATCAACTTCCTGTCCAACCTGCCGGGCACTCCGCCGGGCGAAGTTCCCGTGGGGGCTCCGGTGGAACTGATATTTGAAGAAACGAGCAACGGCCAGTTGGTCCACGAGTGGCAGGTGGCCACCTAACGACTCAAGGTCTGCGGACACAGCCAACAGCGCAGAAGGATAAAGGGGGCTGAGATGGTTAGCGACAGGAGTTGGATGCGAGATCAGGAAGGGATGGGAGTCTGGGAGCACCGGGGCAAGGTGGCCGTTGTGGGCTGGGGACAGTCTCACATAGACCGGCGGTTTGATGGTGTCACACTTGACCGGAGCTGCGGCGGCCTGACCAAGGAGGCGTGCCTGAAGGCAATTTCGGATGCGGGCCTGTCTCTGGACGACATCGACGGTCTCATCACCAGCGCGGAGACGCGTGCCGAGCAGACCTGGGCGCCGCGCCCCTATTTTGATCCGCCCTACGATACCGAAGACGGGTTGACCTTCGCCTCTGCGGAATGGATCGAGCGGGAACTGGGCTTGAAGAACATCCAATACCGGAAGTCGGATTCGCCCTACATCGGCCCCATGATGGGGCTGGCGGCGCAGGCTGTGGGCGACGGTCTGTGCGAGACGGCCCTGGTTTGGTACCCGATGGTCAACCTGGCCGGCCGGTACGGGCACAACAACCCACAGAACAACAACCCGGAGGCTCCCGGGGCCACCGCCTTCACCCTCCCCTGGGGTTACCAGAACGGCGCCATGTTCAACAACCTGGTGATCTTCCAGCAGTACTGCAAGAAATACGGCAAGTCTCACGACGGACTGGCTCCTCTATGCCTGAACCTGCGCCGAAACGGGCTGTTGACTCCCTGGAGCTACTATGCCCTGCACGAGCCGTACCAACTGACCCGAGAGGACTACCTGAACGGGCGCGTGATCGAGGAACCGCTGGTGATCTATGACTGCGACCGACCGGTCAACACCTGCGCAGCTTTCATTTTCACTACCGCCGAGCGGGCCAAAGACCTGAGGCAAACGCCGGTGTACGTGCTCAACCACGCGCAGACCGGCGGCCGGGGCAGGAGCACCATGTCGACCCTGGAGGAGCACCAGGAAGCGGTTGCCAGCCTGGCGCGCAGGATGTGGGAAGGTTCCGGGCTGGGTCCCGAAGACGTTGACATCTTCAACCCGTACGACGGCTACCTCACCTTCACCCAGCAATTCCTGGAGGGGTTCCAGTGGCGCGGGGTCAAGTGGGGAGAGGCCCACGACTTCTATGCCGACGATATCAGGGTCGAGGGCCCGAATCCCTTCATGTCCAGCGGCGGGAACAACGGAACCGGCCGGACTCGTGCCTGCCTCTTCTCCGACAGCCTCGAACAGCTTCGGGGGACGGCGGGAGCGCGGCAGGTGACGACACGGGCCGAAACCGCTCTGGCCGGCTGCAACACACCGGATAGCAACGGCTTCATCATGTTCAGCAAGTCGCCGGACTAGACTCGGGCTGACGTGGGGTCGGCAACATGCGGAGCCCGCTCAATTCATGCGGGATACAAGTGGGGGCGGGTTTGAAACCCGCCCCTACAAATATCGGTCTCACATCCTCGTTGAGAATCGCAGATTAATCATCCAGCAGGATGTAAACCGCGCCGGACGGGCTCAGGTCGTGGTGTGAGTGGCCCTTGCCCGTAACGTCCTCCATGAGTCGGATGTCCCCGGCTCGCAGCACCCGTTTGGAGCCGTCGCTGGAGCCGATCTCAACCTCGCCGGACAGGTGGATGATCAACCGACGCTCGGGCAGCGGATGGAAGTCCATTTGGCGCGACCCGTCAAACTCCTGCACCCGCACCTCGGACACATTGATCAGCGCGCCCAGCTCCGGGTGTTCCTCCAGTTTCAGATCCTCGATGTGACTCTCGCCGTCATCGTCCGAATACACTCGGTATATTGCCATGTTGTTTCCTCTACAGTTGCATGCTGGATACTGAGGTAAGCCTTCGCTCATCCACGTACCCTCCGGCGCAGATTAGCACATAGCCACACGGCTTCTGCTGGGCATACGCCGGCGCGTCGGGCAATGACTTCACTGATTCGCCCTGCCAATTCGTTGGCCTGAGAATCCCAGCAGGTTTGAATCCAGCGCCACACCTTTTGCTTGGGCCAGCACTTTGAAATCGCCATACTCGGCCGGATCGACCAGGGTCATCATGGCAATGCGGCTCAGCTCCGCACGGGCTGCGGATAGACCTTGCGTGTCAAGGGCATCCAGTAACGAGGAAAATCCGAGATTCTCCAGGAACTCGCTCTGTCGAATGTAACCCACCGTAGCGAGCCCGTGTCGTTCACCCAGTCCCATGAGGGTGGTGAAATCCACCTGACAGGTGATGTCCTGCTGGCCGATGCGCCGGTACGGGTCGCTGCCGATGGCGTGTCGATCGAAACAGACCAGCGTACCCTGGGCATTGTCCGATGAGTAAAGATCGGGTGCCAACTCACCGTAGTCGATGGCCAGGACAAACCCACGGTCGAGGGTTCTCGAAAGTTGTTCGGTCCAGTCTTCCATCGCCAAGTTCACCTCGCCCCGATACATGTCGGGTAGTGTCAAATCCAGGCTGGTTAGCCGCTCTTCGACACGAGGCGTTGATGGATCGTCCAGCACTTCGGCGAGATTTCCGTCCTCAAATGTGACGTAGACTTCCTTGACTTTCCCATGTTGTATGGCGAATCGGTGAACCGGGAAGTTGTCGATCAACTCGTTGCACAGGATGCAGCCGACGACATTTCGGAACGCTCCCAGTCCCTCCGTTTTGACACGCTGGATTCTCGGGATCGGGCCAAGACTGCCTGGGGTTGCCCGGTCTGAAACTCCGTGGGGGACATCGGGCGCTCCGTCGTGCGATTGGAGGCCGGGTTGGTAGTCCGCGGCGACGTAGTAGAGCGCCTCAGCGAATCGGGGCACTTCTCGCACACAAGCATCCACGATGGATTGAGCCAGCAGACCATCGCCGGAACCCACCTCGATAGCGTGGAACACCGGAGGCTCGCCGAGGAGGCGCCACATCTGCTCCAGTTGCCGGGCGATGAGCGCGCCGAACACGGAATGACTCGAGGAGGAGGTCCCGAAGTGGGCGTTAATTCTGCCGTCCCGGGCGGAATAGAATCCTCCATTGGGTGAGTACAGACAAGCCTGCATGAACTGAGCGAATGTGATTCGCCCGCTCTCCTGAATCAGTTCCCTGATTTCCTGCTCAACCGCTGAGCGCAATGCTGTTTCCCGAGATCGCGTAGATTCCCAAGTTCTGGTACAACTTCCACCATGGAAGAACGGCGGCTTTTCGATTATGACATCCTCAGCATCCTGTGGAGATGGAACCAGACTACGCTCGTGAGGATTCACGGCAATGGGCCATCCCGCGTCTTCCGGCATGTGGAATGCCGGTGCCCTTGAAGCCTAGGCTCACCCATTGGTACTTTGCCCACAGTCCAAGCAATCCTCCACCATTTGAGCCGTTGAGTTCGGCAGAGGACAAATTCCATGAAATACGATGTGGTGATCGTGGGCGCGGGCTCCGCTGGTTCGGTGCTGGCGGCGCGGTTATCGGAAGATTCGGCACGCTCGGTGCTTTTGTTGGAGGCTGGGCCGGACTATCCCGATTTTGACCGACTCCCCGACGAGTTGAAATACGGATTCGCCGCCGCTCGGGTTCCGCCTCCGGCTCGAACTGCTGCCGGCCACCCGGTTTCCCTGAGCACCAATCCTCACAACTGGCAGTTCACTGCGACCGCAACCGACCTGGCGCCGCCGATGCTGGTGCCGCGTGGCAAGGTTACGGGCGGTTCCAGCGCAATCAATTCCTCCGCCTTCTACCGAGGGGTTCCCGAAGATTTCGATGCCTGGGCTTCCAGGGGCAACGACCAGTGGAGCTACGAGAAGATCCTGCCCTTCTTCCGCAAATGTGAAACGGACGTTGACCGGCACGGGGACTTTCACGGTTCCGACGGGCCCATCTTCGTGCACCATTCCAACCCGGCGGCTTGGGACGATACCCAAACAGCGTTCGTCAACGCCTGTCGCACCAGTGGCTTTGAGGAGACCGACGACCACAACCACCCGGACTCCAACGGGGTTGGCCCCAGCGTAACGAACAACCACAACGGGGTCAGGTTCAGCACTGCTTTGGGCTACCTGGACCAGGCTCGCCACCGACTCAACCTCACGGTGCGACCCAACTGCCAAGTGCGCCGGATCGTTTTTGAAGGCAAACGCGCAACCGGCTTGCTGGTTGAGAGCGGCGGTGAGAGTTTCGCAGTTGAAGCTGAGCAGATCATACTCAGCGCCGGCGCGGTCGGGTCACCCCACCTGTTGCTGCTGTCCGGTGTGGGTCCGGCAGGGCAATTGGAGGGACTGGGCATTCCTGTTATCCAGGACACCCCCGGCGTGGGAAAGAACCTGAAAGATCACCCCAAGGTGTACATCACCTGGGAGGTCGGAGGCGGATTCACCGCTCCTTCCAACCGCGGGGCCGGCGGCGCGGCGTTGCGGTTCACGGCTCCGGGATCCCATCTGAGAAACGATCTGGGGATCAATTTTTCCGGCCCGTCCGTTCCCCGGGTCAGGGCATCCGCGCCGCCAGCCCGAATTCAAGGGGCAGGCGGTGAAGCGGACGGGAACAAAACCCGGCACTTTGAAATGATGATCGGCCTGTTGCTGCCGGAAAGCCAGGGCGAACTCACGTTGACCTCGACGGACCACCGAGTGCAGCCGGCCCTGCGCTACAACTACCTGGCCGAACCCTTTGACCGGGAGAGGTTGAGGAACGGTGTTCGTATGGCACTGGATTTAGCCAGTCGACTTGAGCTAGCGCCGATGTTGGGTACCCGCCTTGATCCTGAAGATAAGGATCTGGCGAGCGACGACGCGTTAGACCACTGGCTCCTGCGGGAAGCGACGACCTATTCCCACATTTCCTGCACCTGCAGAATGGGGCCGTCCGACGACCCGCTGGCTGTGGTCGATCAGTACGGACGTGTGCATAGGATGGAAGGGTTGCGGATCGTCGATGCGTCGATCATGCCTGACCTGGTGCGCGCGCCCATCAATCCGGTGGTTATCATGCTGGCGGAACGGGTGGCGGATTTTATCCGGGCCGGTATGTAGGCGACCTAGAGTGTGGGAGATTCAGAAGGCACGAGGTGGCGGTGAACGAACCGCTCGTGGTTGTTTCGCTAGCCGAGTTGGCTACTCCTGGTCATCTACGATGGCCCGAAGCGGGCCGAAAGCGTGCGCTTTCAGTATCGCAACCCCGTCCGCAGGGTTATCGGGGAGCGGTCGTTGACACTGCTATGCGTTCAATATATTCGAGCACGTTACGAACTGCTCGATACCGGTCGGCGTCGATGAAGTGGTTTAGTGTGTTGCACCTCAAGCACCAACTGAAGCTTCCAGATCAGCATGATTGTCAAAACACAAAGGCTAGGATAAGGTTGCGGCGCACAGGTTAATCATCAGATTACTTTGTCGGTTCCGCCAAGCCGACGAGTTCAGGACCTGTTCAGCGTCAGCGCTCGGAACATGGCCGTTGTCAAGCAATAGGCGTCTATTCCGCGAAAGAGCATTGTCCCACCGAGGGGGTCGGGAACCCTTGGACGGCCTGTTACGCGTTACGGCCCCTCGTGAATGGATTATCTTGGCCGGCCTGGGGTTTGCGCTGGCCGGCGTCGTGGCCTGGAGTTTTCTGGGGAGCATTGAACGGAGCCTAGCGGCCAGTTGCGCGGTGGTACAACCCGGAGAGCGACACCCTGTAATTGCTGAGCAATCCGGCAATATTGTGGAAGTCCTGGTAGATGTGGGCGACGAGGTGGAAGCGGGACAACCTATAGCCCATGTCCGCGTTGCCGAACTGGATCACAGGGTGGCCCTGGCACGGGCCAAAGTTTCCGCGCTTGAAACCGCGGCCGGTTCAGCAGCGGCGGATCTGGCGCTGGCACAAGCCGAGTTGTCGCAACTTGAGGCCCTGCGCGATTCCAGCGAATTCATCGTCAGCCCCTTGGCAGGAGCAGTCGTAGCCCAACGACTCGCCCCAGGTCAACGCGTCATGGCGGGCTCCGAAGTCGCCTTGATCATGGAAAGCACCGGGGCCGCACTGGAAGTAGTATCCGTATTAACGCCCGCATTAGTTGACCATCTCAGCGTCGGCACGGAGGCCCGAGTGCTGATAGACGACCCCGACGGAGGGAGAACCCAGTCTGTGAACGCCAGCGTCAAGTCGATCACAGAACGACCCGCGATGCCACCCGGCTGGCTACTGGACTACGGAATATCCGCACCGAGCCGAGGGCATTGGGTCCGACTCAAGCTCGACGACGCCCCCGGCGCACCGTTATCCGACGGCGACCCTTGCGAACTGCATGTGGTCCTGGGACGACATGCGCCAGTGGCGTTCCTGGCACCCCGAGGTCTTAACTAAGGCGACGGCCGCATGGCAAGAGCACGAACAAGCCGGTTGAGCAACAAGCGGGTTCGTACGCCGTTATTCCCTCAAATGGAAGCGGTGGAGTGCGGGGCCGCTTGCCTGGGGATGGTGCTGGCCTACTTCGGGCGCTGGGTGTCGATGGAATCCCTGCGAACAGCCTGCGGCGTCAACCGCGATGGCGCCAGCGCCGCAGACATCGTCACAGCAGGCAAGAACTACGGTCTGCGCATCACCGGTTGGCGCAAAGAAGTCCGCGAGCTGGTTGACATGCCGATGCCGGCAATCCTGTTTTGGGAGTTCAACCATTTCGTCGTCCTGGAGGGGATTGCCAAGGGACGGTTCTACATCAACGATCCGGCGAACGGACGCCGTTGGGTCGGCGAAGAGACGTTCGACCAGTCCTTCACGGGGATAGCGTTGCAGGTGGAGCGCACGGCAGAGTTTCGCGCCGGAGGCACTGCTCCCAGCGTCGTCCGCAGCCTGTGGCCGTGGTTGCGGGACGTGAAAGCTCCGTTGGCTTTCGTGGCGTTGTGTGGATTCCTGCTGGCGTTGCCGGGGCTGGCTTTGCCCATCCTGCTGAGCCTGTTCGTGGACCATGCCCTGGCGTCCCCGGAACGATCATGGGGGTTGACGCTGACGGTTTCGGTGGCACTGGCCGCCGGGCTGGTCTTTGTGTTGTCGTGGCTCCAGCAGACCGCCCTGCGACGACTCTCCATCCGCCTTTCAGTAGTGCATGCCGAACGATTGTTGACCCGGCTCTTTAGTCTGCCCGCCCAGTACTTTTCTCATCGGTTCGCCGGCGACCTTACGGCACGGGTCCAATCAATCGACGGCGTAGGGGCAAATTCAGCTCGGCAGTGCGTGGCGGTGATGATCGAACTGGTGATGAGCGTTCTCTGCCTGGCGCTCATGCTTTTCTACGATCCGCTGCTGGCCGCCGTGGTGGCAGCGCTGGCGGCGATCCAGGTTGGATTGATGCTCGTGTTGAGCCGGTTGCGGGCCGACGAAACCCACCAGGTCCGGCGGGAACAGGCGTTGCTGTTTGGCATCGGGACATCGGGCCTGCGCAGCATGGACAATCTGCGCGCCACCGCCGGCGAGGATGATTTCTTCGGCAGGTGGGCGGGCTACCAGGCCAGGGAACTGGTCGCCCGCCAGCGATTCATGGAACTGGGATACGTAATCACTGCTCTACCCCGCCTGTTCCTGTTCCTTGGGCTCACGGCGGTTCTGGGCCTGGGTGGTTGGCGGGTGATGTCGGGCGATATGTCCCTGGGGGTGCTGATGGGGTTTTACGTGGTGGCCGGCAACTTCCTGCTGCCCATCAGTCGATTCGTTCAATTCGCCGATTCATTCCATATACTGGGAGCGGACTTGCGGAGAATTGACGATGTGATGGATGCGGAGGAGGACCCAGCGCTACGCGGGCAGGACGAGTCCAATTCCAACACGGTCGCAACGTTGAACGGGATGCTGCGCCTGGCCGGTCGGGTCGAACTGCGTAACGTTACTTTTGGATACCAAGCCAACCGCCCTCCGCTGATAGAAAACCTGAACCTGGTTGTTGAGCCCGGACAGCGGGTTGCCATCATCGGTCCCACCGGCTCCGGGAAGTCCACGCTGCTGAAACTGATAACCGGGGAATACGCGCCGTGGGCCGGAGAGATACTGTTCGACAACGTGCCCATCGGCGAGGTGCCGCGTGCCGTGCTCACCAGTTCCCTGGCCGCCGTGGATCAGCACATCTTCATGTTCGCCGCATCGGTGCGCGACAACATTACCCTGTGGAATCCCGCGGTGCCCGACCACCAATTGGTCGCCGCGTGCAACGACACCCTGATCCATGACGAGATAATGAGCCGCCCGTCGGGCTACGAGTCGCTGTTGCAGGAGGGTGGACGCAATCTGAGCGGCGGCGAGCGTCAGCGGTTGGAGATAAGCCGCGCCCTGGTCAACAACCCGTCGGTCTTGATCCTGGATGAGGCCACCAGTGCGCTGGACGCGGTCACCGAGGTGCATATCGACGATGCCCTGCGTCGTCGGGGTTGCACGTGCCTGATCGTCGCGCACCGTCTGAGCACCATCCGCGATTGCGATCTGATCCTGGTGATGGATCGAGGTCGCGAAGTCCAACGCGGGACCCATGAGACGCTGAGCAGGGACCAGGACGGGCTTTACGCACATCTGGTACAGGCCCACTAGGTTCGATGGTAATTCATGGACAGCGCTCGGTGAACGAACCGACCACCCACCGTCTTCCCCAAGTGGCGAAATCCAAGGGTCGGGCAATGACCAGCGCGGGTAATTTGCCCATCCGCCTGGATGATCCCGATGCGGCGTGGTTTGTGGAGACGGGCGGGCTGGACGTGTTCCTGACCGAATACCGGTATGACGCGCCCGTGTCCAACGCAAAACACTTGCTTCGCGCCGGCCCCGGGCGCCTGGTTTTTGGCGTGGGAAAAGGAGACGGTTCGCTGGTCGCCACCGCGAAGGGGCTCCCGGATACCAACCTGAGGCGGCTGCGTTTGGGTGACCTGACGGAATCGGACCTGGAGATGGACTTATCGGTTCAGGCGGATGCGTGGGTGTCCGAAGTGGGGGCGTCGGTGTCCCGGCAGATCGAACCCCGACCGCGCGTCGACCTGTTGCTGGATCCATGGGCAGAGCAGCACGCGCACACGATTGACGCCGGCGCGGTGGTGTCCGTGCGACCAGGGGGAGTTTTGTGGGTTCTGCCCGAAGATCCCACAGCCGCGTATCTGGGCACGGAAACGCTGGGCGAGGACGGTGAATGGCTCCCGCTGACATCGGACACGTGGTTGAGCATCGGTTTTGCATCGAGCCTGACCACGCTCCCGACTCGCAAGATGTTCGCCCAAGGGAGGCTGCTGCCCGCGCTGACGGAATTTCACCGCCTGGCGCTGGGGGCCGAACAATTCAACCGCAGAGTCCTGGTGGCCGACGTGGCCAACGAGCAGGTGGCGCGAACGGTTCACCGTAGACAGGATCGCGAGGAAGCCCGTCAGACCCTTTTCAACGTGATGAATCGCCGCAATGCGGTGGTTGACGTGGGTGGGTCCGCCCTGATGGCGACGTTGATGCAGATCGGCAAGCGGGAGGGCATCGATTTTCGCATGCCTCCAGCCCGACGTGGACAGGAGCCCGAGGGCCCCTCTCTGGACGACATCCTTGACGTTTCGCAGGTCCGCAGCCGGAAGGTGCGTCTGTCTCAGGAGGATCGTTGGTGGCTGGGCGACAGTGGCGCCATGCTGGGCTATCGTTCAGAAGACGGACAACCATTGGCGCTGCTGCCCGACCCATTGGGCAGGTGCCGGGCGTTCGACCCGTCCACCGGCAAGTCATTCCGGGTGAACTCGAAGACGGCAGATGAGATTGACCACGAGGCATGGATGTTCTACCGTCCGCTCCCCGAGGACCGGGCGGTGGACGCGGCGGACCTGCTGCGTTTCGCCGGCAAAGGCATGGCATCGGACCTGGTCAGGTTCGCAATATCCGGTCTGCTGGCGAGTCTGCTGATGCTTGCCCCTGCCATCGCCTTGGGGATCCTCGCGGAACGGGTATTGCCGACGGTGTCCAGCAGAATGCTCGTCCAAATTGCGATTGCTCTCGCGGTTTTCTCCCTGGTCGGGATGGCGTTGCTGATGGTGCAGGGGACTGCCTTGATGCGGCTGGAAGGCCGCGCCGCCGCCCGGTTGAGCGCGGCGACCTGGGACCGTTTGCTGAGGTTACGACCCGGTTTCTATCGGGAGTACACCGCCGGCGATCTGGCGATGCGCTTGAGCGTTTTCCAGGTGATGAGGGATCAAATTTCCGGCGTCGTCGCCAACGCGCTATTCTCAATTGTTTTCATGGCTCCGACTTTGGGTCTACTCTTTTTTTATGATATGGGCCTGGCCTGGTTGAGCATTGGTGTGGGTCTAGTGGCGCTGGCAGCGACCGCGTGCTTCGGATTCATTCAGATAGCGCCTCAACGCAGACGCTACGCGGCATCGCGCCGCCTGTCCGGAGAACTGTTCCAGTTCATCAATGGCATGAGCAAATTGCGCTCCGCCGGCGCAGAACCCTCAGCGTTCGCGTCGTGGGCCCGCGGTTATCGAGAGCAGCACCTGGCCGGAATACAGATTGGGCGCCAGAACGAGCCGTTGGCGGCGTTGAACGCCGCCGTTCCCGCCCTGGCCGCCGCGCTCCTCTTCGCTTTCGTGCTGTTGCGTGGCGCCGACAGACCGACGATAGCGGACTTCCTGGTGATATACGCCGTTTCGATGACTTTCTACACGGCGATCGTGGGGCTTGGGCGCTCCTTTGAGGGGCTGGCAGCGCTGGCGCCAGGTTACGAGCAGGTCAAGCCCATTCTGAATGAATTGCCACATGGCAGGCCCGATGTTCTCGCTCCTACGGAACTGAACGGAGAAATCCACTTTGATCACGTGAGTTTCCGGTACAGCGAGAATGGCCCCCTGATTATTGATGACGTTTCCATCCACGCCCGCCCCGGCGAGTTCGTCGCCATAGTGGGAGAGTCTGGAGCGGGGAAGAGCACACTGGTGCAGTTGGCGCTGGGTCTCGAACAACCGTCGTCGGGCGGCGTCTATTATGATGGGCGGGACCTTGCTCATCTCGACCCGCGGGCGGTGAGGCGGCAGATCGGGGTCGTGACGCAGGACGGCGCATTGCAGCCAGGCAATATTCTGGACAATATCATTGGTTTGAGGGATGACCTGACCATTGACGACGCCTGGAGGGCCGCCCGCCTGGCCGCGGTGGACGAAGATCTGAACGCCATGCCAATGGGCATGTTCACGTCGGTCAGCGACGGCTCCACCACGTTTTCCGGCGGCCAGGTGCAGAGGATCAGGATCGCGGGTGCACTGGTGCGCAGGCCGCGCATTCTTTTCCTGGATGAGGCGACCAGTTGGCTGGATGCCAGGAGCCAGGCCGAGGTGATGCAGGGCTTGGACAATCTGGCAGCCACCCGCATCGTGATCGCTCACCGGCTGTCCACGATCCGACGTGCGGAACGCATATACGTACTGGAAAAAGGCAGGGTGGTCCAGCAGGGCACGTTTGACGAGTTGTTTGAGACGGAGGGTACGTTCCGCACCCTGGCGCTGCGGCAAATGGCGTAATTGGCCAGTCGCCTTCCTGTTGTCCATCATTTCCTAGTCCCAGCCTCAACCATTGTAGTGCGGCGCCGACCTGCCAACGGACCGGCATGGCGGTACACACCTCACGCGTACCCACTTGTAATTGCGTGGTGAAAGGACGGAAAGGTAGATTTCCCGCTCATTTCCTCTCATTTCCGCTAATTCCAGTAGGGCATTGGGCGGGTGGTGGGGCTGAATTGGGGGCCGAGGGAAGGGTATTGGCGGCGGTTTTAGCGGTATTGGCGGGCAGATGAGCGGGTTTGGGGGAGCGAAGTTCGCGGTGTTGGGAAGTGGGCATTGGGACGGCTGTGGCGGGCCTGGGCGGCGGGTTGGAGTTGGGGCGTTGGGTAATATGGTACGGATGGGGTAAGGGTTAGAGCAAGGCGGAAGTGTCGCCGGGAGTGAGGTGTCTGAACTGGGGGTTTTGGGGGAATTTGGTGATGATGGGGGCGATGGTAGGTCTTTTTGCCACCAAAGGCAGGTGATTCACAAAAAGTTGGGTGTTTTGGCGCCGACAGGAATGACTGTGCCACCTGAATTGGAGCGGCGAGGGCGCTCGCAGGGACAGGTTGCGCAAAGCGGGTACGCGTGAGGGGTCTGCACCACTTGCGACGGCCAGTGCGACGACCTATGCTAACCAAAATTACGGGTCTGATTGATTGGACCACTGGCAGGTTGGAATGAAACTGGACGGCAAAGTAGCGATTGTAACCGGCGGCAGCCGCGGAATCGGACGGGCCATCTGTCTGGGACTGGGCGAGGCCGGGGCAAAGGTCGTCGTGGCATCACGCACCGAGGTGGACGAATCCGCCGGCACCGAGTACGAGAAGTACGGGTCGGGCGACATTCGCGACACGGCGGCACAGATCACGGCCGGCGGAGGCATGGCATTACCGGTACGCTGCGACGTATCACACGTCCAGGACATTCAGAACCTGGTGGCCGCCACGCTGGATCACTTTGACCGCATCGACATTCTCGTTTGCAACGCAGGCATGGATTGCGAATCGCCGGTGGTGGACCTGGACGTTGAACTGCTGGACCAATGTCTGGCGGTGAACGTGCGCGGCCCGCTGCTCCTTTGCAAGTATGCATTGCCGTCCATGATTGCCCAGGGCGACGGAGGCTCCATATATTGCGTCACCTCCGGCTCCGCCCGCGCTTACCGGGAAGGCAGGGTCGGCTATTCGATGAGCAAAGCGGCCCTGGAGAGAATGTTCTTCAGCCTGGCGGAGGAGGTCAGACCACACAACATCGCCGTGAACGTTTTCGAGCCCGGCCGGGTGGACACCTGGATGAACCGACGCGGGGATTGGCCGGGAACCGCCCACATACCCATGGTGCAGCCTGAGGCCCTGGCCACGCCGGGCGTGTGGCTGGCCGGCCAGACCGCCGAGACCCTGACCGGCGAGCGGGTCGCAAGGGCCGAGTTCGGAGTGTCCTGGGGGCCAACAGACGATTAGGCAGCCCCATTTGCGGCCCGAAGGTGCACCCCAATGCCAGGGCAATCGCATTTTCGACCTTTGGCTCGTTGGTCCGGCACTCCCGGCCACCGTCATACCGGCGAAAGTCGCAGATGCGCCTCTGGCGCGCCGGTATCCAGTGCCTGAAGTCGGCTGTTTCGCAACCGTTGTCTTCATCCTGCGGCCGTGGACTCCGGCATCCGCCTATGGCGGACATCTTCGACTTGCGCCGGAGTGACGAGGCTGTAAATTCCAAATGCGTTTTCCGAGACCCCAATGCGTGCCCGCCTGACTCTTCCGGTCGTCTAGCGCGGCGACTGTGCGGCCGGAGGCCTAGCCATACGATAGCCAACTCCGTGCGCCGTGAAGATGTACGAGGGACTCCTCGCATTGTCCCCGAGCTTCTGGCGGAGGGACTTTACGTAGGAACGCAGAAGCTGGGGTTCGCCATCATATTCGGGTCCCCAAACACTCGCCAGCAAGGCGGTTTGCGTGAGAACCCGCCCTGCATTAGTGGCGAGTTCGGCGAGCAGTTTGTACTCCGTGGCAGTCAAAGACACCGCTTGTCCCGATACGGCAACGGTTCGTTCGTCGAAATCAATCAACACGTTACCCAATTGATAGGTACGGCCACCGGCGGCTTCCGTTCCGACGTGCAACCTTCGAAGGGTTGCCCTGATCCTTGCGATCAGTTCGGATGACGAAAACGGCTTCACCATGTAACCGTCCGCGCCCATGTCAAAAGCGCGCACGACATAGTCCTCGTCGTTCCGGTCGCAGAGCACAATGGCCGGCAGGTCCAGGGTTTTCCCGGCGCCTCGCAAAATCCTGAAGGATGCCTCCTCTCTGCCCGCTATGTCCAGGATGATCAGTTGCGGCCGCTCCGACGAGGCCAGTTCCGCGACCTCGTCCAAGCTCGCAGTTGCCAGAGTGTCGTAGCCGGCGTCGAACAAGTTCTGGCGAACCGAACGGGACAATCTGGGGTCTTCGATCGAGACCAATATCTTGATCTCGTCCGCAGAGGCAGGCGGCGGTTCGGCGGACATCGCCGGTGAGCCAAGAACCTGAATTGCTGCCTCTTCTTCGGTCGTAGGGAGAGTGAAGGAGAGCGTCATCCTGCCCTCTCGCTCATCTATGTCGGCGCTGATACGGCCGCCGTGGGCCTCGACCACTCCACGACTGTAGGCGAAGGCCAATCCCTCACCCTGCGAAGACAATGCAGCCGCCTTGGCGTGTGCCACTGCAGTGCTCGCGATCACCTGACCATGCTCCTCGACATTGGATAGCGTGTAGATTCTCTCCGGCGATAAAATTGGGCCATAAGCAGACACTGAAACCGCAACATGGATGTCCGCCGTTGCCGCTGACACCACGACCGGGGATGAGTCGCTTGAGCGCATTGCGGCGTCGCGGAGGAAATTGTGCAAAACCTTGCTGATGAGATGATGATCCGCAAGCACGGTAGATAACTTTTCCGCGATGTCCAACCGGATGGCAATTGCAGAATGGTCTTTGAGATACTCTCCACAAGACCATTCAATCAAGGCCTCCAAGTCCGTTGGCTCGACGGCCACGCTCAGCGTTCCGGCGTGAATTTGAGCGAGTTCCATCAAGCTGTTGATCTGGCCCCGCATCAGGTCGGCTTGCTGGTCTATGATTCCCAGTAACTGACGTTCTTCGATGGGGTTCATTCCATCGATATTGCTTCTGAGCGCGGCGGCAGATCCTTTGATGCTGATCAAAGGCGTTCTCAACTCCTCACTTGCCATTTCCAGGAATTCTGCCCGTCTGATTTCCTGGTTCTCCAGAGACGTTATGTCCTGCATCGCTGTCAGCGCCGACAATATTTCTCCCGACTCCGAGAATATGGGAACGCAATTTACCAAGGTGGTGATGGACGTGCCGTCTGGCAATTGGACGACTATGTCCTCGCAGATTACGCTTTCGCCGCTTTGGAGCGCCCTGGTGCCCGGCAGTTCCGCGAAGTGAATCTCCCTGCCGTCGGGTCGCATGAACCTCGCGGTGAGGAAGAGGTTTTCAACTTCCTCTTCGGTGTTTGCCAGTAGACCCAACATGCGTCGCGCTTCGTGGTTCATGAAAGAGGTCTCGCCAGCCCGGGCGTCGTAGACGCCGAGGGCCACGGGGAACTTGTCCATCACCGCTTCCAAATCGGCTCTCTCCTGGAGCGCGTCTTGGTACCTCCGGGAGTTGGAAATTATGGATGCGGCCTGGGCGGCGAACATGGCGGCCACGCGTTCATCTTCCTCGGCAAATTTCGGTGCGCCTTGCTTGTCCACAAGGAAAAAACTGCCGATGCGCTCATCTTGTTGGAAAATGGACGTCCCCAGCAAAGTTTCTACTTGCCGGTTGCTTTGGAGCAGTCCCAACTCATCGGCGCGGATCGCCGCATCATTCAGCCTGACCGGATTTCGTGCGCCGTGGGCGCTGATGAACAGTTCCCATTCCTGGGCTGAATGAGCCGTGCGCTCACGCGCTTCATCTGGGATTCCTGAGGTATAAGAGTCGCAAACGGCACCAGAGGCGTCGAAAATCACGAGCGCGCCGTACCGGGCGCCGGTGAGTTTTCAAGCGCTGTTGACTACTTCCTGGAGCGCAGCCTCAGTTTCCGAGTTTCCAGCGATCGCAATGCTCGCTTCGCTCAAACCGGCTAGCTGACCTTTCAAGGCTTCGATTTCTCGCCGGAGCGCTTCCACGTCGGTATTGGCGGCGTTGGTTGGTAAAAGACTCATAATCGTCCTCGCAAATCGGCCAGGTCCGTCGGGCAGACCACCCAAACGAAAAACGCGTCCTACGCAACCGGGCCAAATATGGGCAGAAAAATTCGCCCTGGCCAACATTCGGTAAACCGGGACACGCCGCCACCCTCCTGACGCCGCGATCCGTATGTTAGCGATCCGGGCGCCTCATCCTACTATCGGTTGATGCCAGGGATAAACCGGTTGAACCCCGCCGGAACCGTTTTTGTACGAGGTTTTCACAATCTGGTTGTCCGCTTTCACAATTTTTCACACCAGCAGGCGCTGGCTGGTGGCGGGTGAACCAGCCACTTATTCCGAGTTCGGCGGGCTTGTATAATCCGGTCGAATACTGGTGTGTACGGGTGCGGCAAGTACGCCGCACGACGCCATGTTGCTACGAAACCGTTGTGGAGGTTTTGGATGGTTACCAGCAAGCGGGAAACGACCTACGAAGTTGACATTGAGGACGTGGAATATGTTCGCCACGGCGATGCGCCGTTGTTGGCGCGTTTGTTCAGACCCGTGGGCGACGGGCCGTTTCCGATCATGGTGGAACTGCACGGCGGCGCGTGGGTGAGGGGAGACCGCCTGATCGGTAACGCGGCCAACGAGAAGTTAGCCAAGAAAGGCGTGATCGTGGCCGCCCTGGATTTTCGGGCTCCACCGGTCGCTTCCTATCCCGCCTCGTTTGCCGATATTCACTACGGAATTCGCTGGTGCAAGGCGCAGGCGGAAAACTGGAACGGCATCCCGGGCAGCGTCGGGGCCATGGGCACCTCCAGCGGGGCGCACCAGGCCATGCTGTTGGGGATGTGTCCGAATGATCCGCGCTACACGTCAATATCGTCCTCCAACGGCGCGACGGCGGCGGATGGCTCTGTGGCTTGCGTAATCATGGTGTCGCCCGTTATCGACCCGCTGGGTCGCTACCTTTACGCCAAGGGGCTGCGCGACGACTGCACGCCGCCGGCCGGGATGGCCGAGCGCGTCGTGCCCATGCACGATCTGTATTGGGAGACCGAGGAGGCGATGGCGGCGGCCGCGCCGGCTCGCATGCTGGCCGCCGGCGAGCTTACGGAACTACCGCCCACGCTGTGCCTGGCCCGCACCTACGAGGAAGCGCACCCCCGTCCCGACCTTAAGGAGTTCATCTCGCAGTACCGAAATGCCGGAGGACAACTTGATTTCAAGGTATTCGAGGGATCGGGGGAAAGGATCCTGGAGGATGCGTTCACGCCGATGGCTGAAGAGGCGCTGGAACTGATGGCGTCGTTCATACGTCAGCAAATCGGGTAAATCGCATATGGCCCGTGGGGGCGAGGCATGCCTCGCCCCTACATTTTCGGTTGCTGCTTGCGACCAATGGCAACCGGCAATAAAACGCCGAGTTCGTAGCGATTGAGGTTGTGCAGTTCTTTCGTCGGTGCTGGGGACGTGGTAGTGCTATACTCGCGTTCACAGCATCATGTGTGATCAATTCTTGCCGGATATCGCGAAACTTCAGCGGAAAGGGGTGAAATCATGTCAAGGGTTACGATGATTCAGCACATCAACATCCAGATCAGCGACAAGGAACGCAGCCGGGACTGGTACGAAAAGGTGTTCGGGGCGGAGTTCCTGGACCGGGGGCCCGAGCTCAACGAACGGCAGTTGCAGTTGCGCATTGGCAACGGCGAGATCCACAGCACGTTCACGCCGACGCCAAATCCGTCGGGCCACTTTGCGGTCGAGATTGCCGACTGGGACGAGATGATCACCAACCTGGATACCCTGGGTGTGGAATACACGCCGCCCTCCGTACGGGCGTATGCCGATGTTCATTCCACCTACATCAAGGACCCAGATGGGAACATGATCGAACTGGTGCAGCATCCGATGGGGTTGCGGGATTCCAAGGGCAACACCGTGGAGATCGCCCACGATCCCGACGGTATGGTGTGGGCCAGGAATCCCGGCTTCGGGCCGTCCACGGGATGACGCGGTTGCGAATCCATCCGTCGCGCCGTTCGAGAGTGAGGGGGTAAACATGCCTTATTACATGTATGTTGCCGTGCAGGGCGACAACAAGATCTCGGTTTTCACCATCGACCCCGACAGCGGAGGACTGACGCTGCAGCACGACGTGGCCGTGGACGGCGGGCCGTTCACCATGGCGATAAGTCCGGACCGGCGGTTCCTGTACGTGGGCTGCCGGGAGATCACGCAACTGGTGAGTTTCGAGATTGACCAGGCCAACGGAGGGCTGAATCGGAATGGGTCTATTGCGCTGGACGCCTGGCCGGTTTACGTCGCCACGGACAGGCGGGGCAAGTTCGTCCTGTCATCCTACTACCAGGGGGCGCGGGTGGCGGTGCATCCGATTGGAGATGACGGTTCGGTGGGCGGAGATCCCGTCGTACAGTTGGAGACTGCCACTGGCGCTCACGCGATGCAAACCGACCCGACCAACAGCTATGCGTTCGTGCCGCACATCGCGGGGAACGGGCCGAACTCGATCTGGCAGTTCCGGTTCGACGAGGAGACGGGGCAGATCACGCCCAACTCGCCGGCCACCGTTGATCCTGAGGAGTTCCTGGGGCCGAGGCACTTCTGCTTCCATCCGTCGCTGGACGTGCTCTACTTCTCCAACGAGCAGGGGTGCAGCGTGAGTGCCTATGACCTGGACACGTCCAACGGCACGCTCTCGCTGACCCAGACCGTCACCACCCTGCCGCCGGAAGGTTTCGAGGAACGCAACACCTGCTCGCAGATTCAGATCACGGCGTCGGGCCGGTTCCTGTACGCGCCGAACCGGGGGCACGACAGTATCGCCTGCTACACGGTGGACGGGGCGACGGGCGCGTTGACGTCCAACGGCATCATGCAGTCGGAGCCGCGGCCCAATGCCCTGTGCCTAGACCTGCAGGACAAGTTCCTCTACTCGGCCGGCCAGGATTCGGGCCAGATGGCGATCTTTGGTGTGGATGGAGATTCGGGCGAACTGACCCGGTTGGCAACCCATCCGTTGGGCGAAGGGCCGGGCTGGATTTCGATAACCGCGTTGCCGGGGTAAGTGAGGACAGCCGGCGACACAACGACCATGTGAGGAGGCAGTTGTCATGAGCAAGGATTACAACATCTGCGTAGGCGCGACGGGATTCGGCGGCGGCGTGTGGCACAGCCCGGACGGCGGCGATAGTTGGACTCGGATCAGAGACCCGTTCCCGCTGGGCAGCCAGGTCAGGGCGATGGCGGTGTATCCGGATGACCCGAGCCGCATATTGGCGGGGGCGGATAACGGCATCTATCGCAGCGAGGACAAGGGGGCCACGTGGGAGAAACTGTGGTCGCCGATGGACGGCGTGCCGATCTGGTCGATAGCTATTGATCCGGAGGACACGGACACCATCTTCGTGGGGATCAAGCCTGCGGCGCTGTTCAGGTCGCGGGACGGCGGCGAAAGCTGGACCAAACTGTCGGTGCAGATGGCGCAGGAGTGCCACATCGGGCCGCCCATGGTAACCATGCTGGTTGTTGACCCCAAGGACCACCGCACGGTTTGGGCCGGCGTGGAGGTGGACGGGGTGTACCGGAGCCTGGACGGGGGGGATACGTGGACCCACGTCGAGGGCGGCGTGCATCCGGACATCCACGGCATGGCAATCAGCCCGGGCGAGCCGAACCGGGTAATTGCCAGCACGCCCCGGGAGATCTACTCCACCACGGATATGGGCGAAAGCTGGCAATCGGTAGTGACCACCGATCAATTCGTGCTGCCCTACAGCCGGGGCATCGCCGTGAAGACGGACAATCCCGACGTGCTTTTCTCCGCAGTTGGTGACACGGCCATCGGAGGCGCGGGAGCCATACACCGTTCGACGGACGGCGGGCAGACCTGGGAGAGGCGGCCGCTGCCGGTGGAGCCCAATTCCAACATCTGGCAATTCGCGACGCACCCGGCGGACCCGGATTTTGTGCTGGCGTCGAGTCTGATGGGCGAGCTGTATTCGAGCAGCGACGCCGGGGATTCGTGGGAAAAGGTGAATCGGGAGTTCACGGAAGTGGGCGCGATGGTTTGGGTGCCCAACTAATACATCCACCGAAAACCGCAACCGGTCCTGACGGGAAACTCCAGTGGGGGCGAAAGCGATTTTCGCCCCTGCTTTGGTCACGGGAAATTAGAGAGTGGGAACGGTCGGGGTAGACACCACTGAACCGACGGGAACTACGCGCTGTTGGCTCATGTTCCAGTTTTGTCGCAGGCTTGGTTTCCGCGGAAGCGGGCAATCTGCCGTCCGGGTTTGGCTCCGAGGGCAGGGCGACATATGGGTCGCCCTTACAATTTGCGTTGGCGGGGTGCGACGGGCGATTGACTATTCGCTCTTACGCTACTCGTTGAGGCGGGGTGGCCGAGACTACGTCTAGTCCAGCAACGGTAGAAGCTTGCCGAGCAAGGCTTCGACATCGTCGAGGCTCTCTGCGATCTCGAAAGCCTGCATCGTGTTCTCGTAGAAGTTCTCGTGGAGATCGCTGGCAGCGCGGAACAGGCGGCGGATGTCGCCGTCGCCGGTTTCCGACCTGAGCCGGCTGACTGTAACGAGGTGGTGGCGGTGGCGGTTGTGTTCCCAGCCTCGCCGCTCGGCGATGGCCTTGAGCATCTGGGCGGTGGCGCCCCAACCCTTCTCAGAGGCCTGCGGGAGATCGCCGTCTGACAGTTCCCGTCTGGCCTGAGCCAGGAAATGCTTGCTGGCTTGTTGATACTGCTGGGTCGTCATTCGTTGCTGCTCCTACTTCTCTGACAGGTTAGCGTGTTAAACCTGTCCGGGCAATGGCGCTGCCGCGGGCTTGGTGACGTCCGAATCTGAGCAGCGAAATTTCCGGTTTACATTGATGAACGGGATTCATGGGATGGAGGGTTGGGGTACAATGCGCGCATAACCGCCTGGTAAACCGCAGATCACGACGGAAACCGCTCTGACGCCGCGCAGGTGCGCTCGACAGCCGCGTCCGCCGTTGCACACGGGTTTTGGACGCGGCAGGAGACGCCACATGGCAACAAACGAGGCCCCGCAACGAAACTTTTTCGCGCAGAGGGCCCACCGGTTCCTGGCGGCGCTGGTGTTCCGCGATTTCCGGTTCATGGCGTTTGCCACGCTGTGCAGCAGCAGCGGAGCATGGGCCCTGATCGTCGCGCGCGGCGCGTGGGTATTCAGCATCCCTGAACTGGAGGGCACCCAGGGGCTGTGGGTCGGATTGATCACGTTCGCAGCCATGTCGCCGCGCTTTTTTACCACCCCGTTCATCGGCTACCTGGCCGACAAGATGACCCGCAAAACCATGCTGCAGCGGGTGTATATCCTGCAAATCGTCCAGGCATCCATCATGGCGATCCTGGTGATGACCGGCGTTTCCAACCCGTGGTACGTGGTAATCCTGGCGGTGATCAACGGCACGCTGCGTACCGCACAGATGACCGCCGCCCAGTCGTTGACTCCGAACCTGGTGGACCGGGAACGGTTGCCCAACGCGGTGGCCCTGAACCAGGCGATGCAGCAGGGCTCACGCGCCATCGGCCCCACAATCCTGCTGGTGATTTCCGTAACCGTCGGCAGCGCCGGCATATTCGGTTCCGGCGGGTTCTCGTTCAACCTGCAGAACCTGGTGGTCACCATGGGCACTTCGGCCATCGTGTTCTGGTCGTGCGCCACTTTCTACCTGGTCGCCCTGATTTCAGCGATGAATATCCGGACAGTTTCGTCGGGCGTAATCGACCGCCGGCGAAGTTTCTGGGTCAACGCGGCGGCGGGATTCGTTTACGCGTACACCACGCCGTTGATATTCGGCATCCTGCTCATGGCGGTGGCCCATTGCGTGCTGGTGATGTCCTTCGAGTCCATGCTGCCGCCCTTGGCGTTGGAAAAATTGTCGTCGGACGGCGTGTTCAACGCGAACCACGTCTATGCCCTGATGGCGGCCCTGGGGGTCGGCGCGCTGTTCTCGTCGCTGTTCGTTGGGGGAATCATCAACCACATGACACGGGGCCGAGTGTTCCTGCTGCTGGGGTTCACCAGCAGCCTGACGCCCATCGGGATGGGGCTTTCATCTCAAACCGGCATATCCGTGATCGCCGCCGTTCTGATGGGGCTGGGCACCTCCGGTTTCATGACCATCACCCACACGGTGATTCAGACGGTAGTGCCGGACGAGATACGGGGCCGGCTATCCTCGGCATATTCCATGCACATCGGCGGGAGCATGGCGTTCGCCAACCTGCTTTACGGACGGCTGGCGGACTTCTGGCCGGCGGGCAACGTGATGGCGGTGGCGGGCGCGGCGTTCACGCTGGTGGTGTTGGGCACGGTGATCGGCAGCGGGTTCTGGCGCGACATTTACTTCCGGGGCACGGCTCGCCCGGTGGCCGCCGCAACGGGAGCGGCGGGCGGAAACGACTAGCCGGCCAGGAATAGGGGCTGTTCGCTATTGGACACGGACATGACCACCGTTATCGCCAACACGACCGTGGTAACCGGCGACGCCGGCCGCTCCGTTCTGCACGATGCCGCCATCGCCATTTCGGAAGACCGGATCGTGTCCGTGGGTCCGACGGAGGATGCGCGGCAGGCGTATCCTGATGCCGAGGTGGTGGACGGGCGGGGCAAGGCGGTGTTTCCCGGACTGATCAACTGCCACACCCATCTATTGGCGACGGGCGACCGGGGGATTCTGGAGGACTTCGGGTTCCCAACACGGCTGACTTTCCCGGTCTCGGCCCGCTCACTACTGAGCGCGGAGGAGCGGCAGACGCTGGCGGTGCTGGGCGTCCTGGAATCGATCCGCAGCGGCGTCACGTGCCTGCTGGAGATTTCGTCCAACGTGGCGGGCTACGCCGCCGATCTTGCGTCGACCGGTCTGCGGCTTATCTTGTCGGAAAACATCAACGACGTTGACGAATCGCGACTGCGGCAGGGGGAGTTCCATTTCGACGAGGCGCGGGCCGACGCGGGATTGCAAAGGAGCGCGGACCTGATGGAGTCGTGGCACGGCAAGCACGACGGACGGGTGAGTTGCTTCCTGGCGCCGCACGCGCCGGAGACGTGCTCGCCGTATCTGCTGCGCCGGACTCGCGAAATGGCGGAGCGGTACGGGATCGGCTATACGATCCACCTGTCGCAGAGCAGGGAGGAGATCGAGGCGGTGATGCGGGTGCGCGGAGTGTCACCGACGCATTACCTGTTTGCCAACGATTTCCTGGGGCCGGATCTGGTGGCGGCCCACTGCCGGTACGTCGATTCCGCCGAGATTGCCCTGCTGGGCCAGTGCGGGGTCAAGATCACCAACAACGCGGCCATCGCCGCCCGCCGGGGTGCGGCCGCGCCGGTGCGGGAGTTGCAGGCGGCTGGGTGCGGCATCGGGATGGGGTCGGACAATATGGCCGAGGACATGGTGGAGGTGATGAGGGCCGGCTTGTTCCTGGAGCGCGTCCGCCGCAACGACGAAGTGTATCCGCAGCCCGAGGACGTGCTGGAGTGGGCCACTGCCGGCGGGGCCAGGGCGCTGGGGATTGACGGCGTTACCGGCAGCATTGAGGTGGGGAAGAAGGCTGATTTGTTCGTCGTGGATTTGATGAAGCCGCACCTGGTGCCGAGCCTGCGGGTGGTGTCGTCCTTCGTGCACAATGGGCAGCCGGGCGATATTACCTCGGTGATGGTGGACGGCGAGTGGGTGATGCGGGACGGCAAGGCGCTGACCATCGACGAGGACGACGTGGTGCGGCGGGCGGAAGCAGTGGGCCACGCAGCATGGCGCCGGCTGCTGGAACGCTACCCGAACGTGCCTTTCCCCATCAACATCCCGCCGCCCATCGTGTGAAATGGGCCGCTGGGTGATACGCGCTGCTAATCGGGCAGGGCGTGATCCAGGCGGCGTTTGGCTTCGTCAAGCACATCAGCCGGCAATGGCCCTTTGAGTACCGCCGCGACGTTCTCGCGCAGGTGGGTCGGGTTCAGGGTGCCGACGATGGTGGTGTGGGCGTACGGGTTGGAGATGGTAGCGCGGAGCAGGAATTCGGTGGCGGTCATGCCATCCAGCAGGTCGTCGAGACCGGCCCGTTCCCACCGTTGCCACACATCCGCACTGCCGCTGCCTGCGCCCGGCTCGCCGCGGGCCACACCGCCGCGGATCACGATGCCGATGCCGGCCGAAGCCGCGGCGCTGATGGCTTCGGCATGTTCGGGTTGCAGGATGGAGTAGGGGACCTGCAACACGTCGAACACGTCCATGGCTATGTGGTCATGGACGTTGGGCAGGATCGAGGAACATCCCACGTGGCGAATCTTGCCCTGACGCTGCAAATTCTGGAGGGTCCCGACGGCGTCCTCCTGTTCCAGGATTTCGCGGGCGGGGCTGAAGTGGAACTGGACGATGTCCAGATAATCGGTGTTCATGCGCCGGAGGCTCTGGTGGCAGGCGTTGATGATGCTGTCCCGGCGGTAGTCGTGGAATCGTGGCATGGGAACGCCGAACCGGGTGCGTTCGTCGGGCCGGAATCCCGAGTTGTCCAGCGGGCAGCCGCACTTGGTGGCAAGGTAGAACTCGGAGCGTCGGTGGGAGATGTGCTTGCCGATGTGTTCCTCGGCCTCCCCGTAGTCGACGGCGACGTCTATGTAGTTGATGCCGGCATCCAGGACGGCGTTGAGGATTGCAGGGGGTTGGTCTGCGGACAGCGGGCGTCCCATGCCGGCGACCATGCCGCGCAGTTCGAGAGCGCCGAAGCCCAGGGTGGTAACTGGCAAGCCGGTGCGGCCGAGGGTGCGTGTGGGTAGAGTTTCCATAGTAGTGTCCGGCGAATGTAACGTCATTGGTCGAGTTTGCACAACGGTGGGTCGCGCGTCAATCTAGTTGGCGGACGCGGGCCAGGGTCAGGCAGCAAACGAGGGCAAGGGAGAGGCCCACGACGCCGATGATGGCCATGGCCGTTGACGGGTTGGTGAAGTCGGAGAGGAGGCCGACGGCCATGCTGGCGACGACGAGGAAGCCGCGGTCGATGCTCTGGAGGCTGGTGAGGCGGCCCCGGAGGTTGTCGGGAGCCAGGGTCTGGATCAACGTGCCCCGGGTGGTGCGGAACAGGGACTGGCTGCCGGCCATAGCAGCGATGACCACGAACGCCAGCACCATCCACTTGGAGAAGGCGAAGAAGATCAGCAGCACGGAACTGCCGATGGCCGCGCCCAGCACCACTCTTCCTTTAGGGAACACGAAGCCGAAGGATGCCACGAACAGGGCCGCCATCAGGCCGCCGACGCCCGTGATCGACAGGAGATAGCCGCCGACATCGGCATCGCGCTGGAGCACATCGGTGGTGAACACCGGGAACAGGAACCAGGCGGGATGGAGGATGATGTTGGGGATGATGGACAGGACCATCAACTGGAAGAAGGCGCGCTCGCCGGTCCAGACGTAGCGCAGGCCCTCGATCATGTTGGCGAACGCCGAGCCCCGCTGGCGTGCGTCGCCGGGACGGTGGAACGGGGTGCGCAGGGGGAAGATCATGGCGACGTTGGCGAGGTACAGCGTGGCTTCGATGACGAAGTTCCAGAAGTACCCCAGAGTGAAAATGAGGATGCCACCGACGAAGGGGCCGACGATGCGGGTGCCGGTGATGGTCAGCACGTTGGTGGCCATGGCATTGCCCAGCATGTCGCGGGGCACGGTGCCGGCGATGAGGGACTGGCGCATGGGCTGGGTCATGGAACGGCAGCCGCCGGCCAGGATCACGTACAGGTAGGCGTGCCAGACCTCCACGCGTCCGAACAGCACGAGCAGGGCGAAGCAGAAGGCCAGGCCGGCCATGGTCAGTTGGAGGGTGATGACCAGCTTGCGGCGGTCGAAGCGGTCGCTGAGGACGCCACCCCAGGGTCCGACCACGAGACCGGGGAGGGTGTTGATGCCGCCGACGGTTACGACCAGCAGGCCGGCGACGGTGGAGCCCTCGGACAGGTCGCGGACGAGCCAGCCGATGCTCAGCAGCTGGATCCACTGGGCGTTGTTGGCGAAGAAGTTGCCGCACCACAACAGGCGGTAGTTGCGGTAGGCGAGCCAGGCGTCCAGCGTATGCAGTCGGGGGAGTGACCCTATGCGGATGATCGTTCCTCCGAGAATATCTCATCAGACGTCGGATTTCGTAGTTAAGGGGTGGTTAGCCGGGCATTATGGAAATTACTATTATGCCTGTCAATGTTCAATCCGCAACACTATCCGAAGAGCGCGGGTATTGTGGCGGACAACGGGGCGCAGCAATGCGCCGGGGCGTTTCCGGCGCCAATGACGTGAGGCCGACCGCTGTATAATCGCGCCAGAGTCGTCCTCACCATCGCGGGCGGAGAAGCAATCGGAACTGGCGCGTGGCTCGACCGGCTCCCGCCAGAGGCGGACGTTCCGCACCATGAGGGGGAATGGCGGCACATGCGTCAGGCACGACGGTGTTGGCCGGTACGCAGGAAGGGAGTTGAAGCATGACCACAGGACGATTTCACCTCGTGGCCCAGGTGGGGCGGGTTCCCTCGATGACGGTGCCGCTGGACGCCCAGCAGGAGGTCAGGTTTCAACGCCTGATGGAAGAGTCGGTGATGATCGACCTGCACCAGCACCCGATGGTGATACCCGAGGACTTCAGCCAATACTGGGATTATCTGCGCAGCGACCGGTACGTGTGGGGCTACGACGCGGTACAGGCTGGCGGCTTCACCGCCGTGGGGACGGCGAACGTGTTTCGCGGGATGGTGCACACCAACGAGATGTCGTTCATCCGGTTCTCCGACCTGCTGGAAGAGATCAGCATGATGATTTCGGACATCGGGCGGCATGACGACGTGCTGCGAGTCAGCACGGCGGACGAGATTGAGGCGGCCAAGTCGCAGGACAAGGTGGGGTTCTTTCCTACGGTGGAGCACCTGGCCATCGGCAACGAGCTGAACCGGGTGGACGTGCTGTACAACGCGGGTATCCGGCTGGCCGGCCTGACCTACAGCCGCAAGGCGTACATCGGAGACGGCATCTTCGAGCGCAACGACGGCGGGCTGAGCGACTTCGGGCTGGAGGTGGTGCAACGCATGAACGAACTGGGGATGGTGGTGGACGTGTCCCACGCCTCATCCCGCACCGCCATGGACGCCATCGAGGCATCGGAGGCGCCGGTGACGTTCAGCCACGACGGGTCATTCACGCTGGCCAGCCACAGCTTCCAGGCGCGGCGGCTGCGCAAGGACGAGGAACTGCTGGCCTGCGCGCGCAAGGGCGGCGTCATCGGCATAACCGCCGTGCCCAACCGCCTCAGCAACGACCCCGAGCAGAGCATCGAGTGCGTGCTGGACCACTACGACTACATGGTCAACCTGGTGGG
>DAOUJD010000006.1:0-5241 GCA_034423115.1 Dehalococcoidia bacterium
TCAGGAGGTTCGGCACCTTGGCAAAGCATAGCACAACCGTAGGCATCGACGTGTCTCAGGATGCCCTGGACATCTGGGTTCATCCGGTGGGAGAGTCCTGGCGAATAGACTACTGCACTGAGCATCTGCGGGAACTGGTTGAGACCCTGCTGGGCTGGTCGCCAACAGTCATCGTGGTGGAGGCCACCGGAGGACTGGAGCAGCCACTCACCGCCGCTCTGTGCACTGCTGGGCTGCCGGTGGCCGTGGTCAATCCACGTCAGCCTCGGGACTTCGCCCGCTCCATTGGTCGTCTGGCCAAGACCGACCGTCTGGACGCCCAGTTACTGGCCGAGTACGGCGCCGCAGTCAATCCCGAACCCAGGCCACTGCCCGACGCTCAACAACGGGAACTCCAGGAATTGGTGGCACACCGGCAAGGGCTCGTTGACACCCGCACCGCCGAGTCCAACCGTCTGGGCAGGATCACTTCTACCACCGTCCGAGATGCCATCCAGGCACACATCGACTGGCTTGATGAACAGGTCCGGCAGGCCAACACCGACATCGCCGCACTGATCCGCGACAACCCAGCCTGGCGCCAGCAGTCCCAACTCCTGCAATCGGTGCCCGGTATTGGTCCAGTGGTCTCCGCTACCCTCATCGCACGGCTGCCCGAACTGGGACAGCTCAACCACAAGGAAATCGCGGCCCTGGCCGGACTGGCTCCGTTCAACCGAGACAGTGGCCAATGGCGGGGCCGTCGCAGCGTCTGGGGCGGTCGCGCAGCAGTGCGCTCCGCACTCTACATGGCCACCGTGGTCGCCACCCGATTCAACCCCGCCATCAAGACCTTCTACCGACGTCTCCGCGACGCCGGCAAACCCGGCAAGGTCGCCCTCACCGCCTGTATGCGCAAACTCCTTACCATGCTCAACGCCATCGCCCGGGACCGCCAACCCTGGCAGGACACTCCTCAAACCTCACCTTGACACCCAATACAGTTGCTACAAAAGTGAACGGATTTTGGTCGTACTAGCGGCCCATGGCGTACCCGTCCCGCCGCAGGTCTGCGCCGGCATACATCGTGCCCCGTTCCCGGTCCACTTCAATCGCGCACAGGGAGCCCATCCGCGGCGTCCACTCGTTCCACACATCTACGTCGTGGCCCCGCTTGCGCAGGTCGTCCACCACCGACGGGTCAATACGCGACTCCACGCCCACCAACCCGGGGCGGTAGGCGTGCGGCCAGAACGAGTTCGGGAAACTCCACGTCGACGCCCGCGGCGCTTCGATTGCCTGCTGCACGTCCATCCCGAATTCGGCCACGTTCAGGAACAGTTGCACCATCGACTGCGGCTGCACGTCCCCGCCCGGAGTGCCGAATGGCAACCAGGGCTTGCCATCCTTGAACGCCATCGCCGGATTAGGGGTCAGGCGCGGTCGCTTGCCAGGCTCCAGGCTGCACGGATGGTCCTCATCCAGCCAGCTCTGCGAACCGCGAGCCGACACCATGAACCCCAGTCCCGGTACGATGGGCGCGCCGCCGAACCCGTCGCTGGGCGTCGCGGAGAACGCGTTGCCCCACCGGTCCACTGCGCAGATGTACGACGTGTCCGCCGACAGTGGTCCCGCTACCGCCTCCGGCTGTTTCGCTCCATATCGGACACCGCCCTGCTGATGCGCCCACGGATCTCCTGCCATCGGCATCTCCGGATTGGCCCGGTTGGGATCGATTTCGCGCCGCCGAACCTCGGCGTACTCCCTCGACAGCAGTCCAGCCATCGGCACGTCCACAAAGTCGGGGTCGCCGTAGTATGCATGCCGGTCGGCAAATGCCAGCTTCAGCGCCTCCAGCACCGTATGGATGTACTCGGCGGAGTTGTGCCCCATCCCCTGCAGGTCGCAACCCTCCAGGATGCGCAGCGCGTGCAGGTTCATCGGCCCCTGGCACCACGGCCGGCAGGCGTACACTTCGATTTCTGCGGAGTTCGCGCTCTTGTAGTCGATCATCGCCGGCTCGTCTACGCCCACCGAGAAATCGGCCAGGTCCTGCATGGAAAGCCAGCCGCCCTGGCTCCGCACAAACGCGACCATCTCCTCGGCGATATCGCCCTTGTAGAACAACTCGCGAGCGGCCCGAAGACCCGCCTCCCTGCCCTGCCCGTTGATTGATCGCTCCGCCTGGATCATGCGCCGGAACGTGCGGGCGAGGTCCTTTTGCACCAGCAGATCACCGATGCCCAGCGCCTTGCCGCCGGGATAGAAAATCTCCATCGTGCTGGTCCACTGGCTCGTGTCGCCCTCGTCCAGGATGATGTTGTCGCCGCTGCTCACCAGTGCCCTATACAGCGTCGCCGGAATGGGGAAACCGCCCTCCGCCAGTTCCAGCGCCGGCGTAACCACCTGCTCAAACGTCATCGTCCCATACCGGATCAGCGATGTGATCCAGGCGTCCGGCGCGGCCGGCGTCACGGTGCGCATCACCCCGTGCGGCATGTCGCCGCCGTGCTCCCGCCGGAAGTAGTCGATCGACGCCTCTGCCGGCCACCGGCCCAGCCCGCTGATCTCCCGTGTCTCGCCGGATTCGGCGTGATGGATGATGATGGGCGCCACGCCCGCGAAGCTGGTGTACTGCGGCAGCGTAACGTTGATGACGATACCCGCGGCCACGCCCGCGTCGATAGCGTTGCCGCCCTGCTCCAGGATCCGGTATCCGGCTGCGGTCGCCAGGTAGTGTCCCGTGCTCACCATGTGCGTAACGCCGCCCACCAACGGGCGATAGCTCCTCAGTCCAATGGCCATATCAACCTCCGCAGTTTCGCTGCGTTACAGATCGCGTATTCGACATCCTCGGCAGTATAGGGCATCCCTCAGCGGGTTGCCACTTGAGCCAGCGGAGCGCGACGGCTCTCTCTTTGCAGTGCGCCGACTGTCGTTAGCCGCGTCCGCTGCTTGCTATATCCGACGTTCGTGAGTGTAAAGAATCCGTCGCGCCAACTGGTGCGTATCCTATCGCAATAGCGAAACTTGGCAACAAAGTCGGCGAATACTTGCGGTTTGCAGCCACAATGCAACTCAATGACAATCCCTGATTGACATTCCAAAGGCTGGCCTCAGGCACAGGGCGCGTCGTCCAGGTTCATGCTGGCCGGCTTCGCGATATCCCATCGCTCCTGGTCCGCCCTTCGCTCCTGTTCCTCCGCACCGGTAAAGGTGAGCCTTTATCCGAAATCGTAATATTGAATTGCCCACTCTTGCAATCGCCACGGATTTTGTGACGAAAAAGATATGGTGCAGCTGTAGAATTTGCACAACCTACTGGTTTCGTGACGGCATTGTGCCAAGGCCCAGCGTAACGCGTGCTTGTCAGGCCAATAGGATAAACGGATAATGCACCATATTCCATTTGAAAATAGTGTGAAAGATATTTCACCTCTAAATTTATCTCGACATGCGAGAGGCTGCGATGTTGGAACGCGACGTTCAACGGTCCAGGGCTATTCAAGTCGGAATGTTGATGCGCGCCTATCGAGAATCCTTCCCTTCCGCAGAGGGCGGGAGGGGACTGACCCAGGATGAACTGCTCCGCCGCATGGCTGCGGTTGACAGAAATTATGCCCAGCGTTACAGCCACACGACTGTGTCTCGCTGGGAATCCGGAGCGACCCGTCCCAGCAGGGAACGCCTGGAGGTTTTCGGGCGCGCGCTGAACCTGACCAGGGCCGAAGTGGAAGGATTGGTAACGCTGGCCGGTCTGGGTGACCGATCCGACTCTGACCCGGACCAACCGGATTCGGCTGTCTTTGTCGCCGACGTTGCCCAGTCCCGATCCAGCGATCCTGACGTGCGCACCGTCGCCGCCGGCGACGCTGCAACTGTGTCGGCGTCAGAACTCCCTGATCCGAGCGCAAATTATCCGACCGAGCCTGCCATCGCAAGTTCTCGCCCTCGTTCCTTCCCAACGATCTTTCAAGGCGTCGTCAGTTGCCTGTTGCCCGCGTTGGCCACCATCGGGGGCGCATACTTGTTGGCGTCACTGGGTTGGAACGAAATGTGGATGCCCATCGCTTATATCGGAGTGGTGGTCGGGATCAGGTTGGGCGCAGCATTCCTCAGGATGTCCAACCCGTACGATCTCTGCGAGTTTTTCTGCATATCGGTGTTTGTCCTCCTGACCACACCGCTCTTGCAAAGCGCTGCGCTCAGCATGGACCATTATGGGTTCTCTGCTATCGGGACTTTTGGGGGCACGCCCATGCCCTACATGCTGGCTCTCTTGGTCAACCTTGCTCTCTCCACGGTCGCTGGGGGCGTGTTTTGCGCCCTGTGGAATTGGCAGTACGGAGTGCCACGTCAAACCGGAAACCCCGTCCGCAGAGCGGCCTCAGTCGTGTTGTTGCCGATCGGTTTGGTCTACGCAACGATGGCGGTGATTACTAACACAGCCATTGTGTTGCAACTCGGGGTGTCGTTCGCCGTCCTCACTGCCGTCTGCATCGTACTTCTCTTGATGCGCGATGCCAGCGTGGCGCCCGACGAACGCGACCGGCGTTTCCTGCTGTGGGCTATCCTGATAGTGGGCATGGTTTTGACCACCATCGGCGCGGCTGTAATGCTGACCATATACCTGACCCCCAACTTGCCCGCCATGCTCCCCGACCACAACCTGCTGTATTCATGGGCCATAGATTTCGATCGGATCGGTCTGTCGCCTGAGGAAACCCTGCAAAGGTTCAATGTGGGTTACCTCTGGCACGCGACATCCGTTTTCGTGTACATGGTCTTCGTAGTGGGCGGCAATCTTGTTGCAGCGGCTTACCGCTGGGGACACGAACCCCCGCACACGCCCGGCGACGGCTCCATGGGCAATTCCGGCGAGCCGACCGCCCCATCGTCCATCCTCGGCAAAATCATCGGCTTCCTCAGCATCACATGTTGGTACTTTTGGTATAGGCCGCGCGGATCCGACTGACTCGGAACCCCAACGTAGCGCGGCTTCGGTTCAATCGCCGTTTGTGCCAATATTTCAGCATCCGTTCGACAGTGACAAGCGCGTGAGTTATCGTGGTCGCGCCGCGGTCGGTTTCGGTTGGTGTTTCGCTGGGTGTTTTCCTCCCTTGGGGTTGGTTGTTGGATTTGGGAATTCGGTGTCAGGTTGTGGTTCGGGTTGCGTGTTCCGCCTGAGGCGGATGAACTCTGCACGGCCAACACTGTTTTTTGCTTGCGCAGAAAGATATCGTCCTAGGCTTCCGTGTCCTC
>DAOUJD010000007.1:0-17939 GCA_034423115.1 Dehalococcoidia bacterium
CGAGAATAGTTGCCTTGGGTCGTTGTGCCATGCCCATCTCCCTCCACGTCCTCAACGAATCATCGGACATTAGCACATTTCTAAAAATCTCATTAAGACGCGATTGCCCTGGAGTCAAACGCCTCGAGGTAGCGCTCTCGCATTCCGGTGAAGGAGAGGCCATCCAGCCACGAGTAATTGGAGATGAAGCAGACTACGCCCTGGCCGGTCTTCTCGGCGATGCGCCGCTCCGCCATGCGGAAGAAACGCACGTAGAGGTCGTTCAGTCCCTGCCCTTCTGGGCGGCGCACCTGCTTCGTGGTGAGGTAGGCTTGGGACAGTTCTCGCTCCTCGTCCACGGCCATGCCGGCGAAACCGTTGTAGGGAGGGTTCCCCAAGATGACCAGCACCGGCGTGTCCTGCTTCACTCGCTCAGCACGGTCGCGTTCCTCCTCAAGCGCAGGGAAGGGTAAGGGTTTCTGCACTGTGGGCTCCCAGCCGGTCAGCGCGTTGGTGAGGAAGACGCCGGCCCGCTCGTTGCCATCTTCGGACAGCGGCGCATCGAGCTTCTGCATTGGTGAGGCCGACCTGCAGGTGGGCGACCACATAGGCCGCAGGCATGATCTCGAACCCGAACACCCGCTGGGTGGCAGCCTGCTTCACCCGCGCGCCGACCAACGCGCCCAGGCCGCTACCCTCCAAGTTCGAGGAGATGCGGCGTAACACCTCGGCCAGGTACGCGCCGGTCCCGCAGCAGGGGTCCAGCACGTAAACGTTCTCGGCAGCCAGACCGTCAGCAATGTCCAGATCATCCTTGAGAGCACGATCCACGCGGGCCACCATGTAGCGCACCACCTCGGTGGGCGTGTACCAGACGCCCAGCTGCTTGCGGAGTTCGGGATCGAAAGCCTGAAGGAAGGGCTCGTAGAAGTAGGGCACGGCTTCGCCCTCGTCGAACCTGGCGAAAAAGGCCTCCCGGTCCACGCGGTTCAGCGCGGCCGCTGTCCAGTCCAACACCTCGACCAATCCCAGCGGTTGCAGCCGGCCCGGGTCTGATATCTGCTGGAAAAGCGCCCGCAACAGGGGCGCTCTCAGGTGCCAGACCGCGGTGCGCCAGTCGAATGAACTGTTCGGAGACAACCCCTGCCGTGCCCAGAGCACCCACGCGGAGAAGATACCGTAGAAGAGGGTCTGCACCAGGGTGGACCGGAAAAAGTCGCGCCCCTATCGCCCTCGAAGCGCACTCCCAGGGATTCCTCCAAGGCAGAGCGCACCATGTCGAGAGACGTCGTGTCGCCGGCAGCTTCGACACGAGCCAGGCCATCGCGAGCGTAGGACGCCAGCAACCAGGCCAGATCCTTGGGCTCAGTCAGCGAGACGGAGTGGGAAAGCACCCGGCCCAGGTATTCGCCCAATCCGGCGCCAACCTCGTTGGCGAGGGCTCGCGGTTTCTCCAATTTCGCGTTGAACTCTGCCTCGGAACCCGCTATGCGGAAGGTTTCCACGCACACCGGTTGGCCAGCAGCATCCTCGCCCATCAACACAAAATCCCTGGCGTTGGTGACCAGCACCCGCCGGTAGCCATTCCAGTAGCGGCTCACCTGGTCGCCTGCCGCGGTGAGCCATACATCATCGGCCACCGATTGACCTCGACCACACCCCGTTCCGGCTTCTGCCCAGCCGTCGGCCGTCCCTTCTGGACCTAGCGGGTCGAGTACAGACCGAAGTCGGGATGCCCCGCGCCCTGGTCGGCCAGCTCCTGCACGCAGAAAACCTTAGGCCGTAGAGTGCCGCCAACGGCGTTCAGCAGGTTGGCCAGCGGCACATAGAGGGAGCGTTCGTCGGTGGCCCCACCTGATGCCCTCACCAGACGCAGATCGGTCAAGTAGGCCTCAACGGCTTGAGCAAGCTTGCTGTTTGCCATAGCGGTCGCGTTATCCTTCTGAACCGAGGAGAGCAGCCACCTGTGGTCGCAGTTCACCCATAACGGTCGTAAAGTCCGGAAGATCGACTAGCAACGGGCCAAGAGAGTTCTCCCAACCCTTTTCCACATCGTCCACTATGCGTGGGTCGAAGAAATCTTCCGGACCTTCGAAATCAACGTTCCGCAGCTTGCACTTGTCATGGAGGCGGGCACGGAAATCAACCAGGTCCAATCGGTCCCAGTAATACCCGAGAACCCGCCAAAGGTCGTAATAGTCCCGCGCCCGATTCCGCGACCAACCCCTACTTTCCAGGCGCACCACTTGCTGCCGGGTCGCCCGCAACTTCTCGGCTACCACCTCGGTTGCGGAATAAACCTGCAATTCCGCTTCCAGCGGCTCACCGTATTCATGGACCACCCTGCAGCATTCCACCGGCCAAAGGATTTGCTCGTCTGTTGTAACCTCGACTTTGATCGAGATATCCGGCCTCGGATGCCACGGCAACTTAGCCCGGATGCGAAACTCCTCCTGTCCACCCGGGATGCGGGCGGTTCTCGACATACCGTTCGCAGTGCAACTCCACTTGAGAGTATTCTTCAAGCAGTCCACAGGCTCTGTTGCAAGCCTGGTCGATGGCGTCACTGATCGCATCGCCCTTTGGAACGCCCTCCAATCCAGAGAAATCCAAGTCCTCCGAAACACGGTAATCTCCGAAGTAACACTTCTTGAGTGCCGTCCGGCCTTTGAACACCAGCGTCTCTCTCAGTTCTGGAACCGCACTGATGCCGGCCAATATCCAGGACAGCAGGTAGCCCCGCTCAACGACGTAGGATTGCAAGCCCGGTTGGCGCCAGGTTTCCTGTAGACGAAGACGCAGGTCCCTCATTTGCCCATCATCCCCGGCAGGTTCTCCTGGAGCATCCACCGATTGTTATAGGCACCCTTCCTGGGACCAGTGGGATCAAGCTTCCGATGGCCCTTGATGGGAAACGCAGCCAACTCCTCCAGTTGAGGAGCATCGCAGCCATGCAACTCTAAGACCCAGCCCGCCCGCTTGGACACAGCGGGACCCAGCCGCTGGGCGTATTCGGCGATCCGCTGGAGGTCGAGCCGCCCCATCGCCTCTGCGAAAGCATGGATGACTTCTCCGAAACCACCGCAGTGTTGAGGCATGGAAAGACCATCCAGCAGGGTGCGCTCCAGATCGGTCATTGACACCCGAGCGTCGCCCACCCAAATTCTCTCAGTGCCTAAGTACCGCTTCGGCTGCACCTGAACAAACCGGTACACCGTGCCGTTCACGGGATAACCACCCCTGCCACGAGCGCTGTCCGAGGCTTGCTTTCGCGGTACCGAGGCGTCCGTGGTGGTGAGGACGAACACATGCCGCGGGATCTGCTCCGTCAAACCATGATAGTTCAAGGCCGACCAGTGGGAGATCGCCGCAGGCTTGATCAACGCCATGGCTACTTCGAACTCGTGCACCGCTGCTACGCCGGGAACAGGTGAAGACAGTGCATAGAGGCCGCGACGCAACGGAACGATCCAGTCATTCCGCCTCAGGTGGTGCAGCGACTCGAGGAGGTAGTCATCACTCAGCCCCGCCTTGGGGGCCAGTTCTCTCGCCCGGTCCGTGTTGAAAATGCGGTCGCCTTCGGAGGCGAGGAGCCTGACCAACTCGATGCCAGCCATAGATCGCTTTGGCTTTGTTGTAGTCATTTGGCCTAAATCCTAGGTATTACAACGGCGACCTGATGAGGGTTCCATTGGATGTGCGCCGTCTGCATGGCCTCCCAATGTGGACGCCGATCTCTAGGGCCACCATCCAGGTTTGCCATACAGCATCAATCGAGTCCTTTATGACCCTCGCTCAACCTAACAACAGCAGACCAGAAGATGGCGCATTCCTTCGACCTTCAACCGCGTGATGGCGTAGCCGGTATCGTAAAGTATACCCAAAGGGTATGCCGTCGAAGAATCAACGAGTCAGTGTAGACCTCTTCATTCGCGCTTCTGATGTCCTTTATTGCGGAGCCTAGCCAAGCGTTTTTCGACGCTCGGATGAGTGTCGGTATCCTTCCCCCGCACAGTCTCATCAGAGGTGGCTTCAAGAGTGAAGGTCATCGTATCCGTACGGACTATCCTTGCCGCGCGCCTATCGGCATTGTATTCCTGATGGCGCGCGAGGACGGGGATAGAGACGGGCAGAACTGTGAGTGCAACTCCCAACCATACCGGCCAAGACTCTTCGCCAATCAACGCTATGAGGGCGAAAACAGCGCACACGGAAATGCCCCAATTCAGCGCCATCCATAGATCATGACGTTCGGCCAAATGCGCCATTTCGTGGGCCATCACACCTAGCCATACTTGCGTTGAGGGGCAAGTTCGCAGACCTTCGGTTATCCGCATGGAATCTTCATTTACCGAAGCGTTGATCCCTTCATCGGGCAACACCTGCATAGTTTTCAGTGGACGAGTGCCCAGGCGCTCGGCAAGGACACTAGCTGCTTGAGGAATCGGTTCCGAAGGCGCTGTGGCATCTCGCCAAAAACGGCGAAAATCGTCTGGCGCCAACCTCGCCAGATACGGCCCAATGGTGAACATCAATGGCCTTGGCCAAAGCATCAACCCCAAGACCAGCCCCCAACCCCAATCGAGCGAATTGCTGATGGCGAAAATCAGCAGTCCTACGAGAGCCAGCAACCTCAGCATCAGTTAAGCGCGATACGACATATCAACTCCCTTGCCCTAACGCGATACGCCACGCCGAATTCCTTCGTTACCCCGACCAAAATGCATCGTGAAGTGTCATAGAGTGCTGGGGTTTGTTGACATTTGAATATAATGCCCGTATGAGCAGCGTCAAACTATCATCGGAGCAATGGGACAAATTCTCCAGTTCCTGCGCGGTTGTACTGGTCTCTACGTTGGTCAGGAAGCAGAATGCCGGCGTTTCATTGAGGCGGTGCTGTGGACCACCCGTTCCGGCGTCCAGTGGCGTCTGCTGCCGGTCGAGTTCGGGAATTGGAACAGCGTGTACAAACGGTTTTCCCGCTGGGCGGACCAAGGCATCTGGGAACAAATGCATCACCGCTTTGCGGGAGACCCAGACCTGGAGCATGTCATCATTGACAGCACAGTGGTGCGGGCCCACCCTTGCGCCGCCGGAGCGCCCCGAAGCAAGGGGGGCAGGGAGCCCAGGCCCTGGGCCGAAGCCGCGGCGGTTTCAGCACCAAGGTCCACGTGAGCGTGGACGCGCTGGGCAACCCTTTGCGGTTCATCCTCACCGGAGGGCAAGAGCATGACATTACCCAGGCCCATGAGCTAATCGCCGGTTACGAAGGCAAGTACGTGATCGCGGACAAAGGGTACGACGCCCAACCGTTCCGTCAATCCATTCTGGAGCGGGGGATGACTCCGGTAATCCCACCCCGTTCCAACCGGAAGGAACCGCACGAATATGATGCCCATTTATACCGGGAACGGCATCTGGTGGAGTGTTTCATCAACAAGATGAAGCAGTTTCGCCGGATTTTCTCCCGGTTTGAGAAACTGGACGCCAGATACTTGGCCTTCCTCCACTTCGCAGGGACTCTCATCTGGCTCCGGTAAAATGTCAACAGACCCTAGTTTTTATACCGTGGTATTTGGATATTGTCAGGGTTATCAATAATATCTTTGTGGCTCGAGCAAACGTCTGCGCGGTCTGTCACGCCTTTGCTTGGTTCCCATACAAGATCGGCGGCTGTTGCCTGCGCAGCCCGAGGTCGTCGCGGATAACGGGATCGGCCATCATGAAGGACCGGAAGGTGCGGTCGATGGAATTAGACCCCTGGTCTGGGCCAGAAAGCTCTTGCTCACGCCGGCTCGGGTCGACTCCGATAAGGGGCAGAATCGTACGCTAACGTCGTTTTGGCCAACGATATTCGCAGATGAGCAGGACGTGGGCCCACCCAAGGGGTGAGATGTGGGCCAGCAGCTCGGGATCGACGGTCAGGCCGGCGTGTTTCCGTTGTATGACCGCCTCGTAGAGATGGGTGGTATTCCAGTAAATGACGATGGCGACGAGGAGGCTGAGCCCTGCCATGCGGTAGTGCTTGCCCTCGCTGGAGCGGTCGCGGATTTCGCCATGGTGTGCGATCCGCAGCGCGTTCTTTAGCGCGTGGTGTGCCTCGCCCTTTTCAGGCCGATGTTGGCTAATCGGGAGCCGTCAGCGACTGCCCTGCTGGAACTCCCACGATACCCATGATTTGCGGTGCCCATTGTACGCAGGCCCAGTGTGTTTAAAAGGGCGAACAATTCTGCAATGCAGGCAAGCTGCTGGATCAGGCTGTCTGCATTGCCAACAGTTTGTCGACCTCACCCTTGTGGCAATGCCGGTATTTGCGGCCGTTCCGGCACCGGCAAGGCTTGTTGGGCCCGTGGTTCTGTTTTTTGTAATTCCGCAGTTCCGCTTCATACTGCCGCTTGGCACCTTCGAACCCATCACGGTGATGGTAGGTTCCCCACAGGTCCCATTCCGCCCGCTCGACGCCGTAACGAGCGGCGTACGCCAGGCGATAGAAAAACGGTACCACCAGTTGTCGATGAAAGGTATGATTCCCCGCCATTCGTCGGTCTTCTGCAGGCCGAGACAGCAGTAGTTCACGTCAGTTCTTTCGTTAAGGAAGTGGAGGTCTGCTATGCCCACGTCCTGTTCACCCATGATCCGCTGCGCCCACCCGCCGGTTTCGTACACGGGCGGCCAGGGCGCTAATGCAGATCTGTCGTGGGTCAGCTGAATCTCGATAACGAAATTATCTTCTACGTACATCCGATCCCCCGCTCTGCGGGGGATGTTGATAATCAATCCCCTGCCTGGACGGTAGGAAGCTTGCACGCGGAGGTTGCCGGACAGGACGTTGGTCTCCGCATCATAAGCCAGTTGCGGATGACGCTCGGCCAACTGCTCCAAATCGACCGACGACACTTCCCTAGCAACAACACAGTTGCCGGCGCCTTCAAGGACGCCACCGTACTGCTTGCGCGGTTGCACCAGGACCGATGCAGAGGCTGCCGATGTTTGGGCGGCCCGTGGTCGTGCTCCGGCGTTCGCGCCTGACTCTGAAGAAGACCCGGTGTTCCGGTCCTGCCCTCCGTTAGAATTGCTCCTCAGTTTGAAGTCGTCGCCGAACAGTTTCTGCCAGGCCGCAATGGACTTGGCCTTATCAGGCTCGTCTCTAGCCTGGCGAGCGGTGTTGGCGTAGACCCCATGAGGCGACGGAAGTTCTGGTGCTGGTTGTCCTCCCAATGCGTGTTGAACGTAAGGTCAGGGTTCGCCGGATTGGCTATCACCGGTACCTGATCGCACTTCTGTAGACGTTCGTCAATCCGGCTCAGCACAGTGGCCACCGTGCTGACCTCTTCACCGTCAGCATCCTTTTCCTGTATCGCTTCTCCGGCCAAGGCCGTCAGAATAACGGACGGGACACTGAAGTTGCCCTTATGGTCCCGGAGGAACTTGAGCAACCTCACGGTGCGCTTGAGATTTCCTTTAGTAATCCGATTCTGATCGTTGAACCAGTCCCGAAACCCCGTCCCATCGGTTTCCTCCAATTCGTCGCCATTGCGCGGGCAGACGTACTGTTTACCGTCGTCTTCCACGCACGGCACCGTGTCCAGGTGGCACTGGCCCTGGGACTTGACCTTTACGCACCGGTTCCAGAGCTCGATCTTTTCCTTGTAACGGTCGCTGTCTTTCAAGGTTCCCCATAGGGTGTCGCTGTAGCGCTTGGGCGCGTTCCCATCCTTGTCCACAATCACCAGCAGGTCGGCGTCAAATTCGTGCCGGTCCTTCACCGGTCGGATAATGGTGCCCAAGGAGCGCGAGTCTTGGTATCCGACCCGGCGAAACCCCGCAAGATTGTTGTGCAGGTAGGACGTTACCGCCTTGACGTGCTGGTCCAGTTCTTCTATGCGACCCTGATAGAGATCGACATGGTCCCTCAGGAAATCGGCGAACTCCTCATTGTGCTTCATTGTCGCGGTCTCTATTGACGGCGTAGCGTGTCGGTTATAGGGGAATGTTCTGGCTGAGGTTGTAGCCTGCGTTTGCGCGGAAGATTATGTTCAATATCGGATCTCTCTTGCGATAGATGGTTTGCGCCTTCCCCCAATCCGCCGTAACCAGCTTGGCCTCCTCATCTCATTGGCGATGATGGAGACAACTTCGCCGGCCACTCGTTCTGCGGATGCGTCATCCCGAACGTGGGGAGCGTCTGTCTGAGTGCTGAGTGCTCGATGGGTCCTGGGCATATAGGACCCGGGGGCGGTAAGGCTCTCCTCGCATAAGCGGGCGCCGCCGGTCTCCCGTGACTGGGATCTCATACGAAAATTCAGAGGCAGCACCGGCTTCCCCGCTTTCGCATCAACTTGGCGGTATCCTCCACACCCTTGGAGCCGCCAATAATGATTACAGCGTCAGCTTGTTGAAGTTGCTGACGCCGAACCGTTCCGCCGGTCCAGTCATGAGCCGGTATGGGCAGATCCTCCGTATTCCGCGCTATGCGCCCCAACAGTCCAATCTGATCTTCCGACAGAGCCGATTGGTAGTCCGATCGCCGCACCGTACGCAACAGGACCCTTCTCGACTGGAATGTGGTCTCGAATTCCACGACAGCTTCGATTACGTCCCAGTCGAAGGGAATGGTGGAGTTGGGTTCTCCCTTGTTGACCAGTACCACCAATCCTCCGCCGTTCCGCAATATGCCCTCAGCCAACCCGGTCACAAACCGCTTCACCAGCGCAACATCATGGCCCGGGCTATCCGCAGGCACACTGCCCGTCAAGTGGATGAACTTGCCCTTCAGATTCCCCATATCTCCCCCGTGTCCAACTGCGCCGTTAGAGTCACTCACAATCGCACACCGCCTGTTGACTGGCGCTTACCTGATATCAGCAGCAAATTGCCTTTCATTCGGCGCCGTTCCTGGGATCAAGACCAGAACAGTTTCTTGAGTTCGGATTCGGTCTTGCACGCGTTGAACTTGTTCGGCATTCCTTGAAACGCCTTTGCTGCTCGCTGACGCTGCGGGCTGTTCGCGGGTCCGAGGTATCCATCAACATATCGCGACTGCTCAGAAGAGTCCACGATGGGCTGCAGAACAGCTCGGGATGAGAAGTCAGCAAACCGGCGCACCATGCTGTTCAGGTCCTTCGTACCTCGGTAATTTTTGAAGGCCTCAATTGCCAGAGATTCCATATGGTATCCCGCGATCTGGTCGCGGTCGCTGCGAATTTCCTAGTTCGCCAACCCTTTCATAAGCTTCACGGTTGGGATGACTCGGGCGCCGTTCACCTGGTTGACCTGCGTCAGCTTCCGTGCAAACCGCTCCGGGTGAACGACATTGCTCCATTGATTCCTTCCCAGATCGGCAACTCTCACTCCTGATTTGGTGCGTATCGCCGGCAGGACCTGGATTTCGATACCATCCGAATATTTGATCTTCACCGACATGTCACCGGTGCTCACGCTGGTTTGCGGCAACCGGTGCCTTATGCGCCCCGCCATCTGTCGAATGACTGCCTCGGGCGATTGGCCCGACAATGATGAATCATTGATGATTGCCAGGGCATCAATATCGCTGAGGCCGTTAACCGCAGTATGCTTGCTCTGGGAGCCGCCGAAGACGAAGCGTATCACGTCGTCATCCTCGAGCTCCAAACTGTCGCGCAACACGTCTAGATGCCGGTTGATAGCTTCACGCTCTTGCTCGTTGTACTCACGCAGCAGCTCTCGCAGACACCTGTTGATGTCGGCATCGCTCAAGCCCTGCTGAACCGAGCGATGCCGCCGGCCGGAGTAAACGCCCCCAGAAGAACCTCCCATGACTGTCTGCTCCCTACTGTTCTGAGATTGTCGCGCCCGCCAGTTCGGCGATGCGCGCTGCTCTGACGGCCGGCGGGAATTCTTGAGCCAGTGCTGTGAAATCACGGGTCGACCGATACCTTTGCAATGATACTTGCAAGCGGTATAGAACACTCAGGTTCGCGGTCCAGGCTTCCGCAAACAACTCGAAGTCGTGGAGGTTAGATTTCATATCCTCAAACGCCGTTTCCTCAATTTGGAATCAAACCCCGTTCCCGGAAAACCAACCGGAGCCAGTTCAGGCCGTCAAACACATCGGCGCCACAGAAGAAATACGTCAGCACTTCCAGCGGGGTTATGGCTCCGAAGACGTGGACCGGCAGGTTGAGATCGGCGTCGTCAAGCGTGTCCCGCAGCGTCACCACCGTACGACAACGCTGGGTCAGGGTGTCCCCCACTTCACGTGCGGCAACGCCGACTATGTCGAATTGAGACAGGTCATCAACGTACTTGGCCACTCGAGCCACGTTGACCAGGCGAGCTGGCGATTCCGGCTTCAACAGAAAATCGTTCGCCGTGTGGGGCGCGTGCGAGAAATCTTCCGCTGCCTGCCTGATTTGCTGTTCCAAGGGTTCATACCCGTCGTAGTTCACCAGGATCCCGTTGGCGGCCGCGTCAACATCAGCGGCGATCTCGAAGTATTCATCCCTCGACCAGGGACGGTTCGCGACGGGCAAGCCACGAGCGACGCATTCGTCCATTTGCTTCCGCGACTCGTACATCCCGCTGTCAATGACGGTCACATTGACTTCGTCGATCACACTTGCAGGGATACAGCCTGACGACAAATCCGCAGCGCTGACCAAACAGACACCGTACAGTTTATCCTTCATCTCCCCATAGATTTCTGCGGCCCTCTGGAACCCACCACTGGAAAACGACGGCACCAGCAATGGTGAGGGGACACCGATCTTATCGATGCGCCGGACCTGGCCATATGTTCGCTTATCCTGCGTCAACATCGACCCTGTCCTCATACGATGGGCACCGCAGGCACGGCGGCGCATTCTGCTCTTCGCAACTGTACGTCATGTCCAGGGGCACGCCGTTGTCCTTGGCAAACGCAATCACCTCGGCCTTCGGGTAGGCCAAGAACGGGGCGGTTAGGACTACGGAACCAGAGGAGTAGCCATCCAAGATCCGTTGCATTTGCCGTAGGAACAGGGGCTGGGTATCGTAGTATTCGGAGAGCGCGTGAATTCCCAGCGCAATCATCAGGAGCCTGCTCTCCGTTATCCCCGCCGCGGTAAGGACCAAGAGAGCATTGCGCCCGAAGAACTCACCCGATTGGGAACCTAGCCGGAAACCCAATTCGACCTTCTTTACCTCGAGGTCAAGGTGATTGGCTACGTCCTGTACAGCGCGCCACTCGTTGCGGGCAGCCGGCTGCCCGTAGTCCACGAATAGTCCCGACGTTTCGTAGCCTTCCTTACCGACGGCTACCGCCGATGCTTCCGAGTCGATCCCGCCGCTCATCAGTACGATGCTATTACCTATACTCATGAGCAACCACTTCAGAGGGTGCGGCCCTTGTAGAGGAGGAACGTGGAGACCTAACCAGATCGCCGGGCGTTGGCCAATTTGCCGACGCATCCGGCTTGGCGCTCGTCGTCAAGGCGGCAACGCTGGTTGGGGCTGTTGAACTACGCTCCGGATTATCCCGTTCGTTTATCGTTTCCGTATCGGAAGGTCCGTTGGTTATTGGGGGGTCAGGGTATTGATCCTCAACCCTGTCCTGTGGGCATGTTGGTTTACAGATACCCACATTGTACCATACACTGTAAACTAGGAGGTGTCCCCATGTTCAGCGAACGCCTCAAGCTCACCAGGAAACGCAGCGGGCTTTCCCTGCGGGAACTGTCTTCGAATATGAGCGGGATGGTCTCTGCCCAGGCTATCGGCAAATATGAGCGCGGCGAGATGATGCCCAGTTCATCCGTTGCCATTGCGTTGGCCAACGCTCTCGATGTTTCAACCACCTACCTGCTCAGTCCCACCGTCGTCTCACTGGAATCCGTCGAGTTCCGGAAGTTGGCTTCGACCAAAGTCCGTGAACGGGCCATGGTGGAGGCAGCGGTTCTTGACCATGTCGACCGTTACCTGCAGGTGGAGGATCTCCTGGACATCACCAACAGCATCTGGGAAGTGCCCGATGGCGCCCCGTACTCCGCAGAAGCCGTTGAGGAGGGCGAACTGACCGCGGCAAGGGTACGCGAGGCCTGGAACCTCGGTGGTGGCCCCATCCCCAGCATGACTGCGCTGCTCGAAGAACACGGCATCAAAGTCCTCAAGCTGGATTTCCCCCGGGCTGTCGACGGGCTCACCTGCTTCGTCCATCGGACTGACGAAACGGCCGTGCCCGTAATCGTTTACTCTACCGGCAAGTCCATCGAGCGACAGAGGTTCACCCTGGCCCACGAGCTCGGGCATTTGGTGATGGACACTCCCGCCGGAATGCCTGAAGAGAAGATTTGCGACCGGTTTGCCAGCGCTTTCCTAATTCCCAAGGATGAACTGATCCGGGAAGTGGGCCGCCGCCGACTCGACTTCGGATTCGGTGAACTGGTTGAAATCAAGAAGATTTTCGGCGTCAGCGCCGCAGCCCTGGTGATCCGCATGCGTGATTTGGGCATCATCGGCGAAGCAACGGTAACGCGCATCTTCCGCGGCATCGGGCGATCCTGGAGAACACAGGAGCCCTGTCCGCTGGCGCAGCCGGAAAGCCCCAAACGGTTCCGTCGCCTCTGCCTGAGAGCGCTGGCCGAGGACGCGATATCGGAATCCAAAGCAGCCGAACTCCTGGATATGCGGGTCAGCGACATCGAGCGCGTCATGGTGGGAACGGCAGACTGATCCGTCATGCAGATCCTTGTCAGCGACAGTTCCGTGCTGATCGAGTTCTCGAAGCGAAACTTGTTGGACAGGATGTTAGAGCTACGCTTTCAGTTCGCCGTGCCGGGCCTGTTGTTCAACGAGGAACTCATCGACCTGGGGCGTTACGACCGCCAGGACCTGATCAGACTGGGCCTTCGCGTCGAAGCCCTGGACCCTGAAGGCGTGGCAACCGCAGTCGCCTATCAAAGCCGGCGGAGGGCCCTCAGCCTGGTGGACTGCTTTGCCCTGGCTCTGGCCCATCACCAAGGGTACACCCTTCTGACGGAGGACAGGCGCATGAGATCCTTCGCTCTCGAAGAGGGCATCCAGCACCACGACCTCCTGTGGATCATCGACCAGATGCACCACGCGGCCATACTGACCACGTCTTAAGTGGTCGCTGCTCTGGAAGAGATGCTCACGGATCCCAGGAGCCCGGTTCCGAAACCGGAATTGGCGCGGCGTCTTCGGAATTTGGCTGGGTAGTCCGCTAAACCTTGATCATTGCCGTCCTACGTCATATCCATCCAGGGTTCTGTAATCCACGCAGGGTATGGCCCCCGTTTCCAGTTCACGAACCGTGTTCCCCGCACCACAACCGTTGCAGTACTGCCGCTTGCCGCAGTGTTGTAGGTCAACGAATTTCCGTCTACCACTCTCAGCTTATAGCGGTTCAAGTAGGCTCGCTGATACCTGCCATGGTTCGCCAAACAGCAGTTACGTAACGCGGCCATGCATTGGCTAACGTCCTCCATAAAAACGCCTCAAGGCTATTCGCGCATATTCTTTGTTCTTACCATGAGCCGCCGGGTCGTTGACAATCGCATTCAGCACAGGTATTGCCTTGGTTCTTCCAGCCAATGCGCCTAGTGCCCGTGCGGCTCGGATCCGGTCGCGGACATCGGATTCGGGGTCGTTGGCGATGGTGGTAGGCACGGCTATTGCAGCCGAGTATTCCCCCAAACCCGCAAGGGCCTGTCCAGCCCAGAGACGGTACTGACTACTAGCTTTCGGATCATTGCCGATTGCGGTCAGCACCGCCTTTGCCACCGTACTTTCACCAATTGCACCCAACGCTTCAGCGGCTCGGATGCTAATAACAGTGCGGCCGTCAGGATAACGGACGATATCGGTCAACGTAGATATCGCAATCTCTCTGGCCTAAATTACCCAGTGTCCCCGTGGATCGGATCCGTTCGACATCACTAGTTGCTGGATCGTTGACGATATCCGTCAGCACGGTTATCGCTGGACCGCTTTCCCTTAATTCACCCAGCATTCGTGCAGCTTGGATGCGGTCAGGAACGCCGGTTGCCAGATCGTTCGCGATAGCGTTCAGCGCGGATATTTCTTCCGGACATTCGCCGAATCTACCCAAGTACTGTGCAGCGCGAATACGTTCGCGAGCATGAACCGACGGGTTCTTGGCAACACCTACCAACGTGTTTATAGCCTCCGCCCGCTCCCCTAAGCCCGAATCCACCGATGCGGCGTAGTGTTGCCAGTCAGGTGATGGATGTGGGGTCAGGAGCAAGGCTTGCTAAGCCGAGGTTCCGGTGGGAATAGACGATGCGGGACGTGGACGCCACGCCAGGGGGATGTTGACGGCCTGTGGTAGCGGGGCTGGTGATGATTTCAGCGCAGACCGCCGGCGGAGGCCGTCAGGGGCCCAGCCTGGGCGCTGATCGGCCAAGAGTTGGGTTTGGTGGACAGGTGAAAGGCAGAGGGTGGTGTCAGGAAGGGAGCGGCAAGGTGTGCAATCGTGCCAGGGCAGAGTTGAACTGATTTTGCCAGGGCCAGCCCTGAGGGAGATGCAGGGTGAGACGGCGTGCCTTGCGGGTGATCCGTCCGGCCAGAGCGAAGAAGCGTCGCCGCAGGGTCTTGGTGGTCGCCACGGGCTCACCTAGGCCGACGCGCGCGGTCCAGCGGGCCAGATTGTGGGTCATTACCTGGATGGTCAGCCAGGCGGCGTTGGCGGGGAAACGTCCCGAGGGCAGGTGGTTGAGCCCCACGCCGTACTTGAGATCACGGATGGCGGTCTCCACCTCGGCGTGGCGGCGATGGTCGGCCTCCAAGTCCAGGGTGTCGCCGTCACGGTCGGTGATGAAGGCGTGATAGCTGTAGGTGGCAAACAGCGCCAGCTGGGAACCGGGCGTGGGTTTCACTCTCCGTACTATGAGCCGCACCGGTACGGCGTCGGGCTCATGCTGGAAGGGAGTGTAGGTGGTTTCAGCCACGTCGGCGGCGCCCTCCATCCAGTACGGGATGGGTGTCCAGTCCGTCTCGGGTATGGCCTCGATGAGATCGCGCACGCTCGGGTGCTGGCGTACAGTGATGGAGAAGCGGACACTCTTAGCGCGGCAGGCGGCGACGATGGGGTGGGTGTAGAAGCCGCTGTCAGCCCGCACAGTGAGTTGCCCTTTGGCTCCGGCATAGCGCACTCGGCTGATGGTTTCGCGCAGGAAATTGGCGGCGCCCCGCGCCGTGTTGGCTCTACCCTGGTGCAGTCGGGCCATCAGTCCGCCATAGGCGGACCCGTTCCAGCGGCAACGGCGAGGAGCGGGTGATAGCCCCGCTGGTCAGCGTAGTTGTGGCGCTGGACGCCTTCCTTGCACGGTCCGTAGGTCTCACAGACGGTGGAATCAAGGTCGATGGTCAACCGATCGTTGCCAGGCCCGGCACCAGCCGCCCAGGCTCTGGCCAGCACTTCCCTGCCCACCCGATCCAACTGGCGCGCGTGGCCCCAACAGAAACTCCTCAGGAAGGTCCCCAGCGTGGACGGCGCCTTCACGGTACAGCCCAGCGCCTGCCCCGTCCCGCCAGCCCGCAGCGCGTCGGCATCGTCGATGCAGTCACCACCGGCCAGCGCCGACGCCACCAGCGTCAGCAGCCTGTCTCCTCCATTGGCCCGACCCGGCGCATCCCCCATGTCAACGTGGCAATCCACCAACTCGCCCAGTCCCAGACGATGGGCCAGCGTGACCGGCAGGATCAGCCCAGCATTGGCCACCAGGCGGTGATCGTCAAAGGCCACATGGATGCGGTCGAGGCTGCTCGCGTGGTAGCATCCGATGGGTGCTCCTTGTTTCGGGTCGGTTTTCATTGTCAAAAACCATTATCCCCGAATCCGGGAGCACTTTCTGATCGCCTGACTACGACGCGACACTCATCCTTGCGGTGGATTGAGGCTAAGTCATGAAGCGCTACCGCAGCGCTTACGCCGGTGTCATAGAAAGGTGTTGGATTATTAGCGATAGCCGTCAGTACAGTTATCGCCGCTTCGGTTGCCCCCTGAACTCCGAGCGCCCCGCCGCCACGATCCGGTTATACTCGTCGACCTCATGGTCATTGGCTATGGAGGCCAATACAGGAACAGTCACATGAAGGATATGCCTGATTTCTCCCAGGGCACGCACAGCATTCCTAGAAAACCAGGAATGCCAAAATGCGCCACTCTCATCGCTATTGCTGCTTCTGCGGGTAATCGAGTTGGCCAAACGAGCAACGATTTCCTTTTGCAGTTTCTCCGTCATTGGAGCGCGGTTGGTCAGCGCGCCAGCGGCCAGCCCCAGACATCCGGGGAGTTCCTCACAATCTAGGGGCTGGGTCGCACTGCCAGCAGTCAGTATTTTTTCGGTCAAGAATGTGCAGTGACACTCATCGAGGCTACCTAGCAAAAACAGGATGACCTCTCTCCAACGCTCGTCATCTATGTGGTCTTTTATTTCTTCCCAGTAGGCATCGGGCCCGGACGAGAAACGACTGAGGCAGGTGTGCTGCGCCGCCAGGTATTCGCGGAAAGTGGAATGCAAAAAGCCGAACTCATCGTTGCCGGCGTTCTGTTCTACCAACAGTCCGGTACGCCGCTCGGTCAACTCTACGAAAGCCTCGGCCTCCCGTCGGACCCCGATAGGTCCACTTACCGGTATTTCGGAATTGACATCCAAGAACCGCCCGATCACGCGGAGCAGATCGTTCTTCCCTATGGTTTCTCGCCCAATACTCTGGAGGTGATGCGCAATTGCGACCAGTATTTCTTTCCTGTATTGATAGAACGTACGGTTGCGTTCATCAGAAACAACGCTTATGCCTTCGTCGTCCTTGTCTGCGATCAGGATGTTGACAGCGCGCTCGTAAAAGGCGGTACGCTTTAGAGGCAACCCAGTTGGGCCGTCATTGCTATACACCAAGTTCAGGATGGTTAGTAGCAGAGGATTGGTTGCAAAAACTTTGAGTGTGGGATTGGCGTGCAGAGTCTGGCGCAATGTCTGGGCGTGCCCCCAGCCGTCGTCAAACTGCAAGTCAATGAATTTGTTTACATCATCGCCTTGCATCGGCTGGACGATGTAACGTGCAAAAGCTTGTTCATCTAACGGCTCTTCATCGCACCCCGCAGCGCGAGACGTCACGATGAACCGATTGTTAGGATAGCGCTTGTCAACCGCTTCTGCCCTACTTACTACGCGCCGCCGGGCATCAGCTTGAACTTCGTCCAAGGCATCCAGGCACACTAAACCAAAGCCAAGGTGAAACCCGCATTGGGGTTGGGTGGAATTGGTGGTGGATGAGCTGTTCGGCGAGCGAAATCGGAGCGGGAGTTGCAGTTGGGGAAGACGGAGATGGGGCCACCGTTGGAGCAGTGGCAAATGGATGAGGCTGAGGTACGACGACGGATGTATCGGGCGCCGTCGCCACGGGAAAGGAAGAGGTGGCACGCGATATGGCTGCTGGGCCAGGGATGGACGGCGGCGGCGGTAGGTCGGGCGTTGGATCGGGATGTCCACACCATCGGCCAATGGGCCACGATGTTTGCGGAGGGTGGTCCCAGGGCACTGTCATTTGATCAGTCAGGAGGTTCCCCCAGCGTTGAATGGGGAGCAGCAAGCCGAGTTGATAGAGGCGGTGCAGGAAGCGCCCAGCCAGGCGGGCATCGAACTATCCAACTGGAATTGGAGGGCGGTACGCCGGTTTGTGGATGACCGCTTCGGTCTCGCGCTGAGCCGGAGTCCGCCGCAGGCGGACCGGAACTACCAGCACCGGTTGGGGTTTGTGCTGAAGCGTCCCAAGATGCGGTTGCTCAAGGCAGACCCAGCTCGGCGGGAAGCCTTTGTGGCGGAGTATGTGGCTTTGACGGCGGCCGCCCGACGCAGTGGAACCAAGATATTCTTCGCTGACGAGGCCCACTTTCAGGCCGATGCTGATCTGCATGGCAAGTGGGTTTTGAAAGGGGAGCCAGCTTTGGTGGACTCCAC
>DAOUJD010000008.1:0-24912 GCA_034423115.1 Dehalococcoidia bacterium
TTCGTTTGAGGTTACTCGATGAGCTTCGTGAATGCTCACTTTGTGACCTACGCCCGCGACCTGGGCTTCTCGCCGCTGGTGGGAGCGGGCGCGTTCAGCCTGATCGGCGCCACCGCCATCGTCGGCGCGCTGCTGCTGGGGCATCTGTCGGACCAATACGGCCGGCGCAGGCTGTTGGCCGCCTCCTACCAGTTGCGCATGGCCGGTTTCGTGGTCGTGCTGCTGTCGATGGGCGTCCCATTCCTGGGGATACCGCCCCTGGGCGTCGTGCCGCTGGTCATCGGGATGGTGCTGGTGGGCTTCTCCTGGAACGCGGTGGTTGGAATCACGGCCGCTTACGCCTCCGACGGTTTCGGCACGACCAGCCTGGGCCGGATTTACGGCACGATGTTCGCGGTGATGCCCATCGGTTCAGGGATAGGTTCGGCGCTCAGCGGGTATCTGTTCGACCTGCGCGGCAACTACGAGATCGCCATTTGGACCAACATCATCCTGCTGGTGGTCTCCGCCGTGCTGGTGTGGACCATCGGCGACAACCGCCCCGGCGCCCGGATCGCGGAACTCGCCGGCCAGCGCGCTCCGGCATAGTTTCAGCGCCCGGCGGAACCACCGGGCGCTGCGGAGCGAGACGGATTGCCGCCCGGCGGCTACGGTTCGCAGTCCGCCAGCCCGCCCAGGCTCCGGTACGTCGCCTGGTAAACCTTCACCGACTCCGTGCTGCGCAATGGGTCCGGTTCCGTTCGCGCGTCTAGCGGTATCCCGTTCAGTTCCGCCTTGACCTCATCCCAAAAAGCATCAAAATCGTCGGGACAGGTCACGTCGGTAACGAATGACTCCAGGTCTGTTGAGTAGCCATGCCCACGCTCCTGGGTCCGGGTGGACGGCCCCATTGTAGCCATGTGTATGAAAATTGGGCGCACCTCTCCGGGGTGCGCCCGTTGGCGTTGTCCGCAGTTGTAATCCGCCGCTTAGAAGCAGTTGTAGACTTTCCGATGCTCGACTCCGCTCAACCATTGCTGGAAAGCGTCGTCGGTGGGAGCGCACAAGGTGGTTCCGTCAGTGAACAACTCGGACAGCGCGCTCAGGTTGGTCAGGCTGGACGGCAGCGTCCCGCTCATCCCGGTTTTGGCGATGGCCAAGCGATAGAGCTTGCTCAGCCCGCCGAAACTGGCCGGCACCGGGCCGCTCAAATTCTCGTTGTCGTGGAGCGACAGCCTTTGCAGTTGTGCCAAGTTGCCCAACTCGGACGGCAGCGTTCCGCTGAGGTCGTTGTGGGCCAGCCCCAGGGTGTGGAGTTGGCGCATATTGCCCAACTCGGCGGGAATGGAGCCGGTGATCTGATTGCGATTGGCCGCTATTCGGCGCAGGCTTGTCGAATTGGCCAGCGCGGCGGGTATCGGGCCGGTCAACTTGTTGCGGTCCAGCACCAGCACCTCCAGGCTGGGCATGCTTCCCACACTGGCGGGTATCGGCCCGGTGAGGCCGCTATCTCCTTCTTTACCCTCCTGAGAGAGACCATCCTGATTGTTGAGATAGAGAATCCGGAGTTTCTTCATGCCGTCCAGCGTGTTCGGTAGCTGTCCGGTCAATAGGTTGTTCCTGAGATACAGTTCTTCCAGATTGGCCAGGTTACCCAACTCCGCCGGCAAGGGGCCGGTGAGTTTATTATCATCCAGCAAGGCGTATTCCAACTTGCTCAGGTTGCCGAAACCGGCCGGAAGCGGCCCGGTTAGTTCGTTCCTGCCGAGGTACAGGGTGCGCAGTTCCGTAAGGTTGCCGAAGGATTCGGGTATGCTTCCGGTCAGATTGACGCCCTGGCGGTCCAGCTTTTTGACGCGTCCCAGTGGGTTAGTCCATACGCCGGACCACTCGTGCAGAGGCTTGTCGCTGCCCCAGTTCGCGCTGGCGGTCCAGTTCTCTCCACCGGTGGCGCGGTAAAACTCCATCAGCACCGCCCGATCGCGGTCGTCCGAGCAGTCCTCCACGTTGGCCATTACCAGGCCGTCCAGCCATTCCCGTAATGCGGCGTTGTCAGGCGCGCAAAGACCGGTATAGCTGGCGTCCAAACGCTTCATGCTGGACATACCGGCCATGCTCAAAGGCAAAGAGCCGCTCAATCCTTTGTTATCGTGCACAAAAATTTGCTGTAGTTCGGGCAGGTTGCTGATTTCCACAGGCAGCGAGCCTTGCAGGTTGTTGTTCGGCAGTTCCAGGGCAATCACCCGCCCGTCGTCATCGGTAACGACGCCGGCCCACCTGCCCAGCGGCTCCTCGCTCAACCAGTTGGTTTTGGTCCTCCAGTTGGCTCCGCCGGTAGCGTTATAAAACGCCACCAGGGAGGCGAGGTCTCCCACTACTGTGGTCGCCCGCGCTGCGGCGGAGGCGCTCCTGCGATCTCCGTTGAAGGCGATGACGTCGAAGTCGTAGGCCGTGCCGTACTCCAGGTCCGTCACTATCGTGCTGGTGGTGAACCGCCCAAAGTCGCCTACTTCCTCAAAATCGTCGCTGCCGGCCTTCTTATAGCGCACGGTCCACGTGGTGACGGCCTTGCCGGCGCCATGGCTGAGCTTCCCGGCCCAGTTCAGCGTGATCTGCGGCAGGGTGGTGTGGGGCGTGGCCGTGGGGGTTCCCCCCGCGCCTTGTTTCCAACTGGGCACCCCGCCCACCGTGATCTCGTTGGACCAGGCGCCCGGGCCGCCGCTGTTCACGGCCCGCACCCGGTAGGTGTAGCCGTCGTTCCAAAAACCCCTGTCGAAGGTGTAGACAGTGTCCGTGGAGTCCGTGTTGACGGGGGTCTCGTCCCAGTTATCCCGATGGTATCTCCGCCGCTGCACGTGGTAGGTGGTGACGTCGGCGCCGTTGGTGGGCGGCGCCGTCCACTCCAGCTTGTCTTGCGTATCGTGGGACGTGTCCGCGGCCATCAGGTTCGTCGGCGCGGCGGGCGGGCCTGGGTGGAGCGACGTGGTCGCCCGCGCGTCGGGGGAGGTGAAGCTGCTACGGTCTGCGTTGTAGGCAATGACGTCGAAGTCGTAGGCCGTGCCGTACTCCAGGTCGGTCGCCGTCACGCTGGTCTGTCCGGCAGGAAGTTCGTCTTTCCACACCCAATCGTTGCTGCCGGCCTTCTGGTAGCGCCAGCGCCACTTGGTGACGGCACTGCCGCCGTCATGGTTGAGCTTCCCGGCCCAGTCCAGCGTAACCTGCGGCCGATTGGCGTGGGGCGTGGCCGTGGGGGTTCCCTCCGCGTCTGATTTCCAGGTGGGCCGCCCGCCCACTGTGATCTGGTTGGACCAGCCACCCGGGGCGTCGCTGTTCACGGCCCGCACCCGGTAGAAGTAGCCGACGGCCCAACCAGGCTTACTGGAGGCGTAGCTGGTGGCCGCCGAGCCCGTGTCGATGGGGTCCTCCCACTCATCACTGGTGGTCTCCCGCCGCTCCAGTTGGTAGCCGGTGATGGCGGAAGCGCCAGTGTCGGTCGGCGCCGTCCACGCCAGGCTGTCCCGGTTAACGTTGGACACGTCGGTGACCTTCAGGTCCGTGGGCGCGCCGGGCGCGTCTGGGTGTGGCGGCGTGGTCGCCCGCACGTTGGCGGAGGTGCTTTTACGGTGGGCATTCTCGACGATGACGTTGAAGTCGTAGCTCGTGTTCCATGCCAGTTGGTACGCCACTTCCACGACGGGGAAATTGCTGCCATTGGTGGTAGATGACCAATAAGTACGAAAGTTGTCTTCGCTGGCTTCTTTTATGCGCAGGGTAAACCTGGTGATGGGGCTGCCGCCGTTATGACGGAGTCTTCCGTTCCAGCCCACACGAACTTCCAGTGCAGTAGCGTGCGGCGTGGCCCAGGGAGTTCCCGCCGCGCCTGATTTCCAGGCGGGCTTGCCGCCCACCCTGATCTCGTTGGACCAGGCGCCGGGACCTTGGGTGTTCACGGCCCGCACCCGGTAGGAGTAGCCGTTCTGCGGTTCAACAGCTTTGTTGGAGGTGTAGGTTGTGGCCGTCGAGCCCGTGTTGGCGGGGGTTTCCCAGCTATCGCTGTTGCTTGCCCGCCGCCGCAACTGGTAGCCGGTGATGGCGGAGTCACCGATCCTGGCTGGCGCGTCCCACGCCAGCGCGTCGCTCAAATCGTTGGTCGTATCGGTGACCCGCAGGTTCGTCGGCGCGCCGGGCGTGCCCGGGGGGCTCACCGTGGTCGCCCGCGCGTCGGCGGAGGTGTAGCTCCGGCGGTCTTCGTTGTAGGCGATCACGTCGAAGTCGTAGGCGGTATTGTACTCCAGGTCGTCCACTATCGTGTTGGTGGTGCCCGCCTCAACCTCGCGCAATACCTCAAAATCGCCGCTGCTGGCCTTCTTATAGCGCACGACCCACTTGGTGACGGGCTTGCCGGCGCTATGCTGGAGCTTACCGGTCCAGTCCAGCGTAATCTGCGGCAAACTGGCGTGGGGCGTGGCCGTGGGTGTGCCGCCAGACCCACTCTTCCATTGGGGTTTGCCGCCCACGCTGATCTCGTTGGACCAGGGACCATGGCCGACGCTGTTCACGGCCCGCGCCCGGTACGTGTAACCGGCGAAGGCATTCTTGAAGTATTTGACGTTAGCAGTGTTCGTGGGATTGCTAAGGGACGCCGTGTTTCCAGGGGCATCCCATTGCTCACTGGTCCATGACCGCCGCTGCACGTGGTAGTTAGTGATATCGGCGCCGCCGTTGCTGGACGGCGCATCCCACGTCAGCGTGTCGTGCCCATCCTGGGACGTGTCGGTGACCCGCAGGTCCGTCGGCGCGTCGGGAGGGCTCGCCTCAGCATCCTGGGCCTGCGCGACTGCGCCGGACACGAAAAAGCCGGCCACTCCCGCGGCCAGCAGCCCAATCGCCAGCAGCGCGAACAGCCCGCGCCGCAATGTAAGTTTCGTTACCCTAAAGATTGGGGGGGGCAGAACTATTGTGCGGCATGTTGATGCTCCTCATACCGGATGTCGTTGCCATTTATGGTTCATAGATCTGAAAACTCGGCTTTGAGCGCCACCCCAGCGGCACACGAAACGGCGTCGCTCAGCCAGCGGATTGCCGGATGGGGCGATAACCTCAAAAAACCAAGGCCGACTATACCACCAAATTCATAATTTATACATAATACAGCGTCCAATTATCGTGGATGTCTGTCACATTTCCGTAATTTCGGCCAAATCGCCCCCAGCAGCCCAAAATCGGGCGGTCCGGGGCGGCTGGGAACCGTCAGAAGCAGGATTTTCAAGATTTGAGGATTACCAGGATTGGAACCGTTCTGCGCTGGAACTCTCCCAATCCTGTCCAATCACAAAATCCCGCAAACCCTACTTCTGACAACTCCCCAACGAAATCGGATACGCACCGCCGCTTTGAACAAAAACCTTCAGTAAATGCCTCACAACCCATGGCAGTTTCAACACGACGCAACCCAGGTTGACCACCTCTTGCCTCGCAAATATCATCGCAATCCAACACCAAGGCAGGAGGTTGCAAGCCCATGACCGCCAGTCCTGAAACCCTCGAGAAAATCGCCGACATCATCCGTTCCGAAGCGCCCAAGTTCCTGCCCGCCGAGTTCGTCATCCACGACGTGACGGCGGAAAACCGGCCCGGACCAGACGAAGAGGACTGGGTCGACATCAGGGTCATCCTCGAAGACGACCACCCCAAGCTGGATATGCAGAGCCACATGCGATTCCGCCGAGAGATGGGCGACCTCTTCGAAAAATTGGGCATTCCCCACAACCCGAACATGTCCTACGCCGACCGGAGTGAACTGAACGTATGACCACGCCCGCCGGCGTGACGCCGACTCCCATCGATTGGGCCAACCTCATCCAGGCGGGTCGCGACCTCCTTAACCCGCAGCAGGCGGGACATCTGCCCACGCACGAACACGTCCGCCGAGCGGCGAGCAACGCGTACTACGCCATGTTCCATTCCCTGGCCCACAGCAACGCCACAGCCCTGGTCGGCTCTCCCACCAACCCGACCACCGCCGCAGCATGGTCCCGAATCTACCGGGGTCTCGACCACACCACCGCAAGGCGGGAACTGCTGCGTAACCGCCGGGACCTCTCCCTACCAGCCCAGAACTTCACCAACGCGTTCGCCGACCTGCAACAGCGCCGTCACTCGGCCGACTACGACCCCAACGCCGTCATCACAATGGACGACGGCGCCGTATACCTCAACCGGGCCGAATCGGCGATCCTGGACTTCGCCCAGATCACGCTGGACGAGCGGGCGTACATCGCCACTCTGACACTGGTCAGGTCGCGATAGCGGCCTCTCACACCTCGGTGGCGACACAGGGACAAGCACCTCGGTCAGCAGCAACATCGTCGCGGTTACTCTCGCTCTACGTCAACGGCGAGTACACGACCACAAGTTTTGGATCCAGGTTGCACAAACAATCGTCTCAGAAACAACTTTTTGTGCAAAGCCGTATATTCCAGTGGGGCACCAACTCCGTATCATCCATCTCAACCTCACGGCCCGGCGAGAGAATCCGGCTGCCGGAACAGACGTCGCACCTCGGAATCTGACGCTCAATCGACGAGAGGTGAGCGACGACGGGGCTGGCACATCTCTCAAAGCCCATGTGCGCACATCCGAGCACGACCAGGACACCGCACATTTGACAGCGCACATACCCGCCATTACAGTTTTTGATGATCTAGCGGCGCGACATTCCCCCTTTGAGATGCCCGGCTGGCATCGTATTCTCAAAAATCGCGCCACCAGGAGGGGATATGCAGGACAACACCAGTGGCAGTTCTCACCTTGAGGACATGGTGGAATTTGTCGACAACCCCGAGCCCCGTTGCCCGTGCGTGCTCCTGCTGGATGTGTCCGGTTCCATGCACGGCAGCCGCATCCAGGCCCTCAACGACGGCATCCGGGCCTTCCAGGAAGAGGTGAGCGCCGACTCCCTCACCGCCCTCCGCGCCGAAATCGCCGTCGTCGCGTTCAACCACCAGGTCAACGTCGTCCAGGACTTCGTGACCGCCGATGAGTTCCAACCAACCACGCTGTCCGCCAGCGGCGGCACCTGCATCGCCGCCGCCCTCAACGTGGGCCTTGACATGATCGAGGAGCGCAAGCGCGCCTACCGCGCCAATGGCATCGCCTACTACCGTCCCATCGTCATGCTCCTCACCGACGGCTACCCCGAACACGATACGCCGGAGGCCATTCAGGAGGCTGCGGAGCGCGTCCGGGAGACGGAAGAGGGCCGACATGCTGCCGTATTCTCTTTCGGAATCGATGAAGACGCAGACATCCCCAGGCTGTCTTCCATGATGGCTCCGCAGCGCCCGGCCAAGCCCCTGCACCAGGCCCAGCTTAGCGGAATCTTCCAATGGCTGTCCAACTCGCTGTCGCAGATCTCGTCCTCCCAGGTCGGCGAACGCCTGACGCTGCCCAGCCAGGACGATTACCTGGACTTCTGATGTGCAGCCCAGGGTCAGCGAGCGCACACCCCGATGAACTGAGCTGGAAAATCGCGGCCGCATCGGTGGTGGGTACCGGCCATATCCGATCCGGCCAGCCGTGCCAGGACTCCACGCAATTCCGCTATCTCCCGATATCCGGCGCACCGCCCGATACCCTCGTCGCCGCGGTTGCCGACGGCGCCGGCTCTGCTCCCTACAGTGATCAGGGCTCCCGGCTCGCCGCTTCCGTCAGCATCAATTCCATCGCCGGTGCGTTGTCGGATCGGGGCGCCGCCATGGATGCGGATGCCCTGCGGGATATCCTGGCCGAATCCATCCAGGCGGCCCACCATGCCGTCAATGATCTCGCCCAGGCCAACGAGCATCGCCCCCGCGAGTACCACACCACCCTGCTCGTGGCCGTCCACGTGAACGGACTGTTGGGCGCGGCCCAGATCGGCGACGGCGCGGTCGTGGCGGCCGGCGAAGATGGCGACTACGCCCTCATCACGCACCCCGACCGGGGTGAATACGCCAACGAGACCAGCTTTGTCACCGAACCTTGGTACCTCGACGCCATGCAGGTCAGCGTCATACCGGACTTGCGCGCCACGCATATCGCCATGTTCTCCGACGGCATCCAGAACCTGGTGCTCGACTACCGGGACCGTACCCAGCCGATTCCCCATGCTCCCTTTTTCCGTGGGGTTTTCACCTGGCTGGAGCAGCAGCCCGACGAACTGTCCGCCTACATCGGCCTCCGGCGATTCCTGAAATCGCCCCGAGTCAACGCCAGGACCAACGACGACCTCTCCCTGCTGCTGGCCCAACGCCCGGTGGCCTGACGTGGCCGAATATCGCGACAGCCGCGGCAACCGCATCATCCTCGATACCGAGGTCGGCAGCGGCGGCGAGGGCGCGGTTTACCGGGTGCAGGGCAATCCCGACCAGGTCGCCAAGATTTGGCACAACCCCACACCGCGCTCCGGCGAGAAGATCGCCGTCATGGGTCGCCAGCGGCCGGCCGTATCCGTTTCCTCCGGAGGGCGAGGCCGACCGCTGTTTGGCGCGCGCGTCAACCGCGCCCACGCTCCCTTCGCGTGGCCCGACGACGCACTGTACGACGACTCCGGCCGCACCGTCGGTTTCCTGATGCCCTACGTCGATTTGTCCCAGTACCGCGAAAGCCAGGCTTTCTTCAATCCGGCCGCGCGCCGGCGCACCGAGCAGGAACTGAACACGACCTTCGGCGACTCCGACCTGCTCCTGATGGCGCGCAACCTGGCCGAGGCGGTCCGACAGATCCACGCCGCCGGACACGTCATCGGCGACGTCAACGAGAAAAACCTCCTGATCAACGCGCGATCCGAAGTCATCATCGTTGACATCGACGCCATCCAGATCAGCGACCCCAACGGCGGCCGGCTGTACCGCTGCACCGTCGGCCGCGAGGACTACACGCCGCCCCGCCTGCAGGGAGTTCGGTACAGCGAGATTGATCGGGAGACCAACGACGATCTTTTCGGCCTGGCCGTCCTGATCTTCAAACTCATCATGGGCGGCTACCATCCATACATGAGCCGCATCGCCCCCGACGACGAGGACGCGATCACCGAACTGGGCGAGAAAATAAGGAACGGCTACTTCCCCTACAACGAGGACAACACCGTCCCGGACGAATACAAGCAGCCCGTCCTGCGGTATCAGGAAAACTGGGACGGCCTCCGCCAAGAAATCAAGCACCTGTTCTGCGAGGCTTTCGACCCCTTCCTCCTGCGAACCGGCACCGGCAACCGCCCCAGCCCTGAGGACTGGATAATTGCCCTGGACCGCGCCATCGAGCTTCAGCGCCAGCAGGCGACAACGCGCCGCAGTGTCATCCGGCGACGATCGCGAAACTGGGGTCAGCCCTCCAGCCAGAACACCCCACAGTCTCAGGCAGGGGCCGCGCACACTCCGCCGCCAGCCGGCCAGCAGCCGTCTCAACCATCTGCTCCCACGCTCTCACGAACCGTGCGTCTCGCCGTGGCCGCTGGCGTAATCGGCACAATCGCCCTGGTTACATCCTGCGCATTCCTGGGCGGCCTGGTGCCCATCATAGGTTCCATCGGAGGAGGAGCCGCGCCACCAGCCATACCCACCTCCATACCCGTCGCGGCGGTTATCGAACCCACACTCACCGCAACTCCTGAACCCACGTCGACACCCACGACCTCGCCTACCAGCACTCCGCTCCCTCCACCCACAGAAACGCCAGACATCCCCGCAACCGTGGCCATAGTGGTAGCCGCCGGCGAGCCAACCGCCACTCCGATGCCGCCGCCGACACCCACGCCTACCGCTCCACCGCCTCCAACCAGAACTCCCGCGCCGACCGCGACACCCATACCGCCGAGCCCGACTCCTACACCTACGCCTCCGCCCTATCCGGACCCGGAATTGCTGGAACAGCGGGGCTCCTTGCCCAGCCAACTCGCCCGCGCCCCGGGAATCGAACAATACGTCTCAGGGTGCTTCGTGGGCGGCCAGCCACGAAAGAAAAGCTGGTTCTACCTGGCCGACCGCCCCAGCGCGACCCTGGAGCACGCTCAAAACCCGATACTGGTCGATTACCAGAAAACTATCCCGCCGGAAAATCTGCGGGAACTTCTGCCCGGCAAATGCTATTACGTGGGCCCGATTTTCTATCGAACCGATCAGGCCGAGCGCCGCTGCCCAGGTGCCGTGTACGAAGTATCCAACTGTGCCGGCGACGAGATTTCCCAGAACTTCCGCATGTACACCACCGAACGGCCTTTGCGAGAAATCACCGAACCCCCCGATTTCAGCAACTGACGCAATTAGGCCGTGCCAATCAATATTGGGTGATGCGTGCCACTTGATTCACAATTTATTATCAATTTATAATGGGTATAAAATTTTCAGATGTTGGGCGGGCGATCCGTAAATCACAGCCGTCGACCTACAACACGAGATCGGATACGGTTGAGGAGATTCGATATGTCCAAGAAGGAACTTAAACCCATTCCCTATTTCGAGAATGAAGACGAAGAGCGCGCCTTCTGGGAAACCCACGACTCCACGGACTACGTCGATTGGAGCAAGGCCAGGCGCGTACGCTTCCCCAACCTGAAGCTATCGCAGCCGGCCGAGCCTGCCGAAAATACCGAGTCCGCGCCGGCGGATCAGATCATCCATCATCCGAACCACTGACGCAGGGGCTTTCGATTATTGCCACAATGCCAGTCGTCCGCTCATGGTGAGCCTGTCGAACCATGAACACCATCCTTCGACCCGCCACAGGCGGACCTTCGACAAGCTCAGGATGAGCGGATAGGTGGCGCGACAATCGAAAGGCCCGAACCACTGACGGCCCCGCTCTGGCACTGGCGGGGCCGTTGGCGTTATCATTGAGCCTACTGGCACCCCCCCCCGATCCCCCCGCTTTATATCTGGACTCATGACCACCTCGGCGCAAGTCTATTACCGCAAGTGGCGGCCCGGCACATTCAGCGACCTGGCCGGCCAGGAGCACGTCGCCAACACGCTGAAACAGGCCGTGGTGCAGGACCGCGTCAGCCACAGCTACCTCTTCTGCGGCACCCGGGGCTCCGGCAAGACCACCACCGCCCGCGTCCTCGCCAAGGCCGTCAACTGCCTCGACCCGCAGCGGGGCGACCCCTGCGACCGGTGCGCCATCTGCGTCTCCATCAATGAGGGGCGTAACCTGGACATCATCGAGCTGGACGCCGCCAGCAACCGTGGCGTGGAGGAAATCCGCGAAATCCGCGAAAAGGTGAACTTCCAGCCCGCCCAGAACCGCCGCAAGGTGTACATCATCGACGAAGCCCACATGCTCACGCGCGAGGCTTCCAACGCCTTCCTCAAGACGTTGGAGGAGCCGCCCGGGCACGTCATCTTCATCCTCTGCACCACCGAGGCCGACCGCCTGCTGCCCACCATCCTGTCGCGCTGCCAGCGCTACGACTTCCGCCGCCTGCCCGGCCAGACCATCCACGACCGGCTCGCCTACATCACCGACCAGGAAGCCATCGCGGTCCATCCCGACGCGCTGCGCATGATCGCCCGCAACGCCGGCGGCTCCATGCGCGACGCCCTGAACATCCTGGAGCAACTGGCCGTCTCGTCCGATTCCGAAATCACCCTGCGCGATGTTGAGGAGTCCCTCGGGCTTGTCCGCAGCGACGCCTACCTCACGCTGGCCCAGAAACTCCTGGCCGGCGACACCACCGGCTCCCTGGAAACCATTAACGATGTCGTTTGGGAGGGCGGCGAACCGCGCCAGTTGCACCGCCAGACCCTTGACCTCCTGCGCTCCATGCTCCTCCTCTCCTGGGACGCCGGCCAGAACCTTGACCTCCCCGACGACACCCTGGCCGGCCTCCGCGCCGCCATCCAGAAGACCGACTCCCACCAGATCCTGCGCGCCGTCCGCATCTGGGGCGAGGCCAGCGCCGGCCTACGCTACGATGCGCCATCCGCTCTCGCGCTGGAAATCGCCGCCGCCGAAATCTGCCGCCAGGAAGTGCCCCAGGAAACGCCCGCGCCGATGCCGGCAGAATCTCGTATGCCGGCACAGCCTGCGCCCGCCGCCCGCCAGCCTCAGCGTGGGTCGGCGCCTCCGCCGCAGCAAGGTCAACCGCGCCAGGGCAATCCGCCTGGGGCGAGCCCGCCGCCGGCCCGACAACCTGCACCCGCGCCACCTCCCGGGCCGCTGCCGGACAACCGACCCGCGCCGGCCCGCGCTCCCGCCGCCGCGCCCGACAGCCTAGAGGGACGTTTCAGACAGATGGCAGAGAAATTACGCCGCACGACTATCAACAAATACAGTTTAGGAGCGCTACTACGAGACTGTCAGGGCAGCATAGAGTTGTCCGACGACGGGTCAACACTCAGGATGCTCTTCAAGAACGCTTCAAATCTTGACCGTATGAACGAAGAACTGAACGATCCCCGCGTTCGTGATACTATTGAGCGAACTATTGAGGAGTGTTTTGGCGCTCCACATTCTTATCAAATGATTCTGGCCGGCGCCAACGTAGACGGCGCAAATCCCACCCGCAGCTCCATCCAGGACAGCCCACTGGTCCGCACCGCTATGGGCCTCGGCGCTCGCATCCTGGACGAACAATAGGAGGCCCCGAAACCTACTATGATGAACAAGCGCATGATGCGTCAGGCCCAGCAGTTGCAGAACCGCCTCGCCAAGGCCCAGGAGGAACTCGAAGCCATGAGCGTCGAGGGCTCCGCCGGCGGCGGCGTGGTCCGCGTCACCATGACCGGCAAGCAGGAAGTCACCGAGGTCGTCATCGAACCCGAGGCTGCCGAGGACATCGATCTCCTCCAGGACCTGGTCGCCGCCGCCGTCAACGACGCCTTCACCCGCACGCAGGAACTTGCCGCCGAAAAGATGGGCGCAGTAACCGGCGGCATGAACATCCCCGGCCTCTTCTAGCTCGGCTGGATGACCAGCCAGCAGAGCGAGGGACCCTCGCAGGAACGACCCAGGCTACCGGAAACCATCACAGCCAACGGCGCCACCAGATGGCTGACCAGACACCTGCGCGCGAATCCTGGCGATGGGGTTACCGCTGACCGAATTCAATACGCACTTGAAAATTGGGTTGTGCGCGGCATCTGCACAGACAATGCAGGCAATGTAACCACGACCTATTGGGCATATGTCCCCGGCCGCGATGATATGTTGCGGGTCCCGGTTTCCCTGGATGACGCGGAGATCATAACGGCCCACTTCGACGAACACGCAGCCGGTCGGATTGTCACGGAGGACCGCCCATGGTTCCAACGGCGTTGCAGAGACTTGGAGGTGCGCGATGGAGGTTAAATACTACCCCGAGGAAGATGTTCTGCTCATCATAAAGTCCCGTAGAGGATGCAGCGGGGGAACCCTGCGGGATGATTTTGGCATTATCTACACATTGGAATATGTGCTTAACGAAAACATCACCAGGGTGGACATCCATGGTGCAACCCGTTTCCTGCCGTTGAACGCCGAGCGGGGCTACGACGCCGACACCGACACTCTGACGCTGGGCGACAAGCCAACCGCCGACTATCGCGTCGTGGACAGCGGCGACTTCGTTAGCTACCGGCAGTGGTTTGACGATGGAAGCGAATGGGATGTCGTGGCGCTGGATTTGCGCCGAGCATCGATCCACCTGGCCCCGGTGCTATCAGCTTTGTCCCAGCCCGCGCCTGTCAGCAGCGTATAACCGTCAACGCGGCGCGACCGCATCAGAAACATGACCTCCGACCCCACTCCCGGCACCACCCGTTCCCTCGGCCAACTCATCGACCGGCTGCACAGGTTCAGGTACGCAGGTCATATCAGGATTTTCAGGAGCATATAATCATGGGCGAGAAATTCAGGTTCCGCCACACGCCGAAGCATATTCGTCCTTACGTACCGGAAGGGAAGGAGGAATCCGCCGAGAAATTTTACAGGGAGAACCCCGGCGCAGATTGCTTGGAGTTGCTGGAACGGCAGCCAAGCTGGGTGGCCGTGTTGCCGGAGGTCGAAGAGGACATGCGTGGACGAGAGGCGGATTAGACGATATGGTTCGCAATCCGCACGTTGGGATGCTGAGTTTTGGCAGTACCACCACGTCATCGTCGGCTATCTGGAATATCACTGTTTGATCCTGCTGCGGGACCACTTGGAACTGTCCCATTCTGCCGATGAATGGCATGATGAGGTACTGGAGCCACTGATACGGCGTCGCTATCTGATTGCAAAAATGGGTTTGGAAGATTTCTTGAAAGACCGCAATATGTCACGTGTGTTTCCGGAACTGTCCGACGTCGTCCTGCCACGTTTGGAAGATATGTTGCTTTACATCAAAGTGTTCGGCCTGCCGGAGCGTTAGAATTGGTACCTGCTTCAGTTATATCGATATAGTGTGATCATGACCTCCGATCCCACTCCCGGCACCACCCGCTCCCTGGGCCAACTCATCGACCGGCTGCACCAGCTGCCCGGCATCGGACCCAAGAGCGCCCAGCGCATCGCCTACCACATCGCCCACATTCCCGACGATGAGGCCCGCGCCCTCGCCGACGCCATCGTCGCCGTCAAGGACATGATCCTGTTCTGCGACGAGTGCCGCAACCTCACCGACGCCTCGCCCTGCGCCATCTGCGCCAACCCCCAGCGCAACCGCGACCAGATCTGCGTCGTCGAGGAGTCCCGCGACCTCGTGGCCCTGGAGCGCACCCGCGTCTATCGCGGCATGTACCACGTCCTCCACGGCGCGCTTTCGCCCCTCAACGGCATCGGCCCCGAGGACATCCACCTGCCCCAGCTTTTCGCCCGACTGCAGGGCCAGGACAACCCGCTGCAGGAACTCATCGTCGCCACCAACCCGACCCTGGAGGGTGACGCCACCGCCGACTTCATCCACCGCCGGCTCGCCGGCACCGGCATCCGCATCACCCGCCTGGCCCTCGGCCTCCCCGTCGGCGGCTCCCTGGAATTCGCCGACGAGACCACCCTCAGCCGCGCCCTGGCCGGCCGCAACCAGCTCGAATGACCCTCATCACCGCTCATCCTGAGCCTGTCGAAGGATCATGGTGAGCCTGTCGAACCATGACCCAGCCCCGAACCTACCGCGCCGTCGGCCTCACCCTCCGCAAGACCCCGGCCGGCGAGGCCGACCTCGTCTCGTCCCTCTACACCCGTGAGCACGGTAAGCTGGACGTGCTGGCCCGCGGAGCGCGACGGCTCACCAGCAGGCTGATGGGGCATTTCGAGCCGCTCACGCTGGTCCGCCTGTCAGTCGCCCGGGGGCGCTCCCTCGACATCGTCGCCGAAGCCGAGGTGGTCAACGCCTTCACCGACGTCAAATCCGACTACGCCAGCGTCGCCCGCGGCCTCCACGTCGCCGAACTCATCGACGGTTTCAGCGCGAACTCGTCGCCAAACCCCCAGGTGCTTGACCTCGGTCTCCAAACCCTGGGCGTCATCGGCAGCCAACCCCTCGTGGGTGACGGCGAACTTTCCTCTGACCTCCTCCTGCGCTACTTCGACCTCCAGATCCTCCAGCTCTCCGGATTCATGCCCGAGCTGTACCAGTGCGTCGAATGTGGTTCGGAGCTGGAGCCGGAACGCCACCGTTACGCCGCCGGCGCGGGAGGCGTGCTGTGTCCCGACTGCACGCCTCCCGATGTGCTCGTCCGTCCGCTATCCCTGGCCGCGCTCAAGGTCTTGCGCCTGCTGCACCGCACCGAGTCGGTGGACCGGTTGCCTCACCTGAACATGCCGGCCGCCGTCCACGCGGAGGTCAACATGCTGGTCACCGAAACCGTCCAGTACTGGCTGGACCGTCAACTCCGGTCCCAATCATTTATCGATGCCACCAAATTCGCTTGAAAACCGCAAGCATTTTATGTTGACCTGTACGCCCGTAAAGCGTAAAAGTCTGTCATTGCTCAATACCGCACATACATCGTTCCGTGAGTTGACGTATATATCACCGTTCGCTCAGCCCCAATAAGCGAGGTATAGCAATGTTCAGCAAGATATTGGTTGCCAACCGGGGCGAAATCGCCGCCCGCATAATCAAAACCTGTCAAAAGCTTGGGGTGTCCACCGTCGCGGTCTATTCGGAGGCCGACCGGGACGCCATGCACACCCGGATGGCCGATCAGGCCGTCTGCATCGGCCCGCCTGCCGCCACCGAATCGTACCTGAACATCGACGCCATTATGGACGCGTGTCGCTCCACCGGCGCCGAAGCCATCCACCCCGGCTACGGCTTCCTGTCCGAGAACAACGAGCTGGCCCAGCGCTGCAAAACCGACGGCGTCGTGTTCATCGGCCCCGGCGAGGAAGTCCTCAACCAGATGGGCGACAAGCTCTCCGCCCGCCGCGTCGCCCGCAAGTCCGGCCTCCCCGTGATGCCCGGCACCGAGGAGCCCGTATCCGACGACGAGGCCATCACTCGGGCCTGGGAGTTGGGCTTCCCCATGATGGTCAAGGCCGCCGCCGGCGGTGGCGGTATCGGCATCCACGTCGTGCATAGCATGGCGGAACTGGAGCCCGTCATCGAGCGCACCCGCAAGATCGCCCAGGCCGCCTTCGCCGATTCCAGCCTCTTCTACGAACGCTACCTCGAAGGCGCGTCCCACATCGAGGTCCAGATCATCGCCGACCAGTACGGCAATGTTCTGCACCTCTTCGAGCGCGACTGCTCCATCCAGCGGCGCAACCAGAAACTCATCGAGGAAACCCCCGCCTCGGCCAAGCTCCCCGCCGACGTGCGCGAGCAGTTGGGCCGCCTGTCCCGACAGTTGGGCCGCGAGGCTGGCTACACCAACGCCGGCACGGTCGAGTTCCTCGTCGCCTCCGACGGCCATTTCTACTTCATGGAAATGAACCCGCGCCTCCAGGTGGAGCACGGCGTCACCGAGCTGATCACCGGGCAGGACATCGTTGATCTCCAACTGCAATCTGCCGCCGGTATCCCATTCGCCGTCCGCCAACGCGATTTGCGGCCCAACGGCCATGCCATCGAGGCCCGCATCTACCCCGAGAATCCCGACACGCTGCTGCCCAACGTCGGAACCGTCAGCGAATTGCGACTTCCCGAGGGCGAAAACGTCCGCGTCGATACCGCCCTTTGCGTCGGTTATGAGGTTTCGCTACACTACGAACCGTTGCTCGCCAAGGTGATGGCCTGGGGCCATGACCGCGACGAAGCCATCGCCACGCTGGACCAAGCGCTCGCCGATTTCCACCTGACCGGCGTAACCACCAACATCCCTCTCTTACGCGACGTGCTGGTCAGCCCCGAGTTCACATCCGGCCAATACCACACCGGCAGCCTCAACGGCATCCTCGAACGACGACTGCAAGCTAAGGGCAAAACGACCACCGTGCATCCCAACGGAGCCTCAGCAAACGGACACCACCCGTCCGGCGCGATCGACCCGCGCGCGTTGGCTGCGGCCATCGGCGTCGCCGCAGTTGCGGCCGAGCAGGCCAACAGGCAGGGTAATGGCGCACGGGAGGCTGCATCCCGCTGGCGGATGCAGGGCCGTCGCGATCTGTTCCGTTCCCGGCTGGGGAGCGCGTCCTGGTAAATTGACCACCATCAGAGTACGCATCGGCGAACAGTGGTTCACCGTCGAGGTCGGTGACCTTACCCAGTCCCCGGTTCAGGTCACCGTTGACGGCGAGACCTTCGAGGTGGAGGTCGAAAGCGACGCGGGCCCAACTCCGCCTCGCCGTGGTCGGCCCGCCGGCGGCCTCACCGTACCCGATGCTCCGGCCACCCAACCGTCCGGCTCTGCCGCGCCGCAGTCTGGCCTACCGATCAATGACGACATCCTGCGCTCGCCCATGCCTGGCCGCGTCATGTCCATCCTGGTGCGCCCCGGTGATGCCGTGTCCGCCGGCGACGAGGTTTGCGTCGTCGAGGCCATGAAAATGGAGCAGAGCATCCTCGCCCACCGCGACGGCGTGGTGAAGGCGGTGTTCGTGCAGCCCCTGGATTCCGTCAACGCCAACGACCCGCTGGTAGAATTGGAGTAGCCTGTCGCAAAAAGGACGGCCTGCAATGCCAGTCAAAAATGGGCAACATCCAATCGAGGTTGTCGCTAAAGTCCAGTCCATGGAACTGGATCTGGACCACAACGGAGTCTATAAGCTGCTGCTTGAAGACGGCTCCACGGTGCATGCCGACTTCACCGCACTACAATGGGGGTCGCTTGAGGGTATGCACAACCACGGCCGATACCCCATCAAATTCGTCGGCTCTGGCGACTACGACGACGGACAGCTCAAACGCATCACCAGCGTAGATCTGACCAAAACCCACCGGGTCATCCCGCCCGAGGATCCGGAAGAACCCACCCTCTGGCACAAAATCTCGGAGATCAGCAAATCAGTCGATTGGTCTGACGTACCAACCGATGGTGCGAAGAACCTCCACCACTACTTGTACGGTCGAGCCAAGGCGGACGATTAATGGTTGTCTTTGCGGATGCGTGCTATTGGATCGCAAGGTTGAATGAAAGGGATTCCCTCCACGAAATAGCCACTTTGTTGTCTGACAATCTTGGGGCCCGGCGGGTCGTCACCACTGAATTGGTACTCATTGAAGTTCTGAATTTCTTTGCAGAACTGGGACCTGAGAAAAGACGAGCAGCCGTTACACTGGCTCAAACGCTACGGGAAGACACCGGCGTTGACGTGATTGATTTGTCTGAGACTAAATTCTGGAACGCCGTCGATTTCTACAACGCCCGCCCCGATCAGGAATGGGGCCTCGTCGATTGCGCCAGCTTCCAGATCATGCAGACCCGTGGCATCCACGAGGCTCTAACCAACGACCACCACTTCACCCAGGCCGGTTTCACCATCCTGATGTAAGAAAACTCTTCTGCATGGAGTAACCGCCACTATCTTGGGCCAACGTGCATGTCATCTCACAACAACGCCAACGGCCCGCTGGTAGAATTGGAGTAGCAATCCAACCCCACAGGACGGCCCGCCATGCCCGGCAAATCCGGACATCACCCCGTCGAAATTGTCGCCAAGGTCCAGTCAATGGAACTAGATCTGGACCACAACGGCGTCTATAAGCTGCTGCTTGAAGACGGCTCCACGGTGCATGCCGACTTCACCGCATTACAATGGGGATCCCTTGAGGGTATGCACAACCACGGCCGATACCCCATCAAATTCGTCGGAACGGGCGACTATACCAACGGACGCCTGAAGCGCATCGTAAGCATCGATCTGCCTGCAACCGAACGCGTGCTCCCACCTGAAGATCCTGAGGAGCCGACGCTATTGCACTTGATCAAGGAAATCCATAAGAAGTACCCCCAGGACGACTGGGATGACATCCCCACCGACGCCGCCAAGAATTTACATCACTACCTGTACGGTCGTCCGAAGGTCGACGACTGATGAGCCCTATCTTCGCAGACGCATGTTACTGGATCGCACTGTTGCTGGAACGAGACGAGTGGCACGAAGTGGCCCTCAGGCTATCCAATGAAATGGCGCACCGTCCGTTAATCACCAGTGAACTGGTTCTTGTCGAAGTACTGAATTTCATGGGGAAATATGGAGAACAGAAACGAAGAGCTGCTGTTGCACTGGTGAGAGGGTTCCAGAACAGTTCCAAGGTAAAGGTGGAACCAGTACGCACTGAACAATTCTGGAACGCCGTTGACTTCTACAACGCCCGCCCCGATCAGGAATGGGGCCTCGTCGATTGCGCCAGCTTTCAGATCATGCAGACCCGTGGCATCCACGAGGCTCTAACCAACGACCACCACTTCACCCAGGCCGGTTTCACCATCCTGATGTAAGGGGCCCTTTCTGCATGGAGCAACCGCCACTATCTTGGGCCAACGTGCATGTCATCTCACAACAACGCCAACGACCCGCTGGTAGAATTGGAGTAGCAATCCAACCCCACAGGATGGCCAACCATGCCCGGCAAATCCGGACATCACCCCGTTGAAGTAGTCGCCGAGGTCCAGTCCATGGAACTGAATCTGGATTACAGCGGCACGTACAAACTGCTCCTTGAAGACGGCTCAATAATCCATGCCGATTTCACGCCGACGGAGTGGGGTCATCTGCAGAGCATGCACAACCGCGGTCGGTACTCCATCAAATTCGTCGGCGCCGGAGATTACGCTGACGGACAGCTCAAACGCATCACCAGCGTAGATCTGACCAAAACTCACCGGGTCATCCCGCCCGAGGATCCGGAGGAGCCCACACTCCTCCACAAACTCGCCGAGATTCACAAGAAGTATCCGCAGGACGATTGGGATGACATTCCCATAGACTTGGCCACCAACATGCACTACTACCTATACGGCCGGCCCAAATTGGACGAATAATGCACACGGTGTTCGCCGATGCGTGTTATTGGATCGCCCTGTTGATTGAACGAGACGCGTTGCATGAAGTAGCGATGATGTTGCGTAACGAAATGCGTCATCACCACCTCGTAACAAGTCAAATGGTTCTCGTGGAAACACTAAACGCCGTCGGACGATTTGGCGCAGTCAGACGGGAGGCCGCGGTCCAGTTAGTGCGCGACATTCACAGCGACCGACATATCGACGTAATCGAGCAGTCTCCGGACCAGTTTTGGGACGCCGTTTCTTTTTACAACGCCCGTCCTGACCAGGAATGGGGTCTAGTGGATTGCGCCAGTTTCCTAATCATGGAAAGTCACGGCATCCATCATGCCCTCACCAACGACCACCACTTCACCCAGGCCGGTTTCACCATCCTAATGTAAGAAGGCACTCCATGCCCCAGGAAACTATCTACATCAAGGGCGCCCGCGAGCACAACCTCAAGAACATCGACGTCACCATCCCCCGGGACCAACTCGTCGTCATCACCGGCGTCTCCGGTTCCGGCAAGAGCAGCCTGGCTTTCGACACCATCTACGCCGAGGGTCAGCGCCGCTATGTCGAGTCCCTCTCCGCATACGCCCGCCAGTTCCTCGGCCGCATGGACAAGCCCGACGTGGACTACATCGAGGGCCTATCCCCCGCCATCTCCATCGACCAGAAGGGTGTCTCCAACAATCCGCGCTCCACCGTCGGCACCGTGACCGAAATCTACGACTACCTGCGCCTGCTCTTCGCCCGTGTCGGCCGGCCCCACTGTCCCAAGTGCGGCAACCCCGTGGCACGCCAGACCGTCCAGCAGATCGTCGACGCCATCCTGGCCCTGCCGGAATCGTCGCGCATCACCCTGCTGTCCCCCAAAATCCGACGCAAGAAGGGCGAACACCGCGAGATTTTCGAGGCGGCCAAGCGCGGCGGGTTCGTCCGCCTGCGGGTGAACGGCGAGATCATGCTCGTCGAGGAAACCGACAGCCTCGCCCTAGACAAGCAGAAGTGGCACTACATCGACATCGTCATCGACCGCCTCATCATCCGCCACGACACGGAACCCAACCGCGTAACCGAGTCCGTCGAGACCGCCCTGCGCGAGGGTGAGGGCGTGATCACCGTGGCCCGCGAGGGTGAAGATGACCTGACCTTCAGCGAACAGTTCGCCTGCGTCGCCTGTGGGGTCAGCCTGCCCGAGATCGAGCCGCGCACCTTCAGTTTCAACAACCCCCACGGCGCCTGCTCCATGTGCACCGGCCTGGGCTACCAACTTGAGGTTGACCCGTCGCTGGTGATCCACAACCGTTCGCTGTCCCTGCTGGAGGGCGCTATCGTGCCGTGGGCCCGCTCCGGCGCAGCCAACTCCTGGTACGCCAGCATGATGGAGGCCGTGGCCCGCCAGTTCGACTTCTCGCCCCACGCTCCCATTCGCGAGCTCACCGACGAGCAGCTCAACATCATCCTCTACGGGGCCGGCAAGCAGCAGGTGCAGGTGCGACACCGCACCGGCCGCGGCCGCACCTACTCATGGAACACCACCTACGAGGGCGTCATTCCCAACCTCCAGCGCCGCTACCGAGACACCGAGTCCGACCACACCCGCAGCGAGATCGAGCGATACATGACCCAGCGCGCCTGCCGGTCCTGCAGCGGCGCGCGCCTGCGTCCCGAGGCATTGGGCGTCCTGATCTGCGGCCGCAACATCATGGAGGTCACCGCCCTCACCATCGGCGCCGGCCTGCAGTGGGTCCGCAGCATCAAGCCGGGCGCGGAACCATCCCCCAATGGGTCCACCAACGGGCATCATCCCACGAACGGCCACCACCCGCCGGAATCCCTGGCATCCCCGGAATCCCTGTCGGCCGAGGCTGCGGGGGACTCCAACGGCGCGAAACCCACAACCCGCCGGAACGGCAAGCGCGCCGCCGTTGCCGAGCATCCTGCCACCCTCACCGAGCGGGAAATGTTCATCGCCGACCAGATTCTCAGGGAGATCGAGGGACGACTGCAGTTCCTCGACAGCATCGGCCTCGATTACGTCACCATGGGTCGCACGGCGCGAACGCTGTCCGGCGGAGAGGCGCAGCGCGTCCGCCTCGCCACTCAGATTGGCAGCGGGCTCACCGGCGTCCTCTACGTGTGCGACGAGCCCACCGTGGGCCTGCATCCCCACGACGACCACCGGCTCATCGGCACCTTGACCCGCCTGCGCGACATGGGCAACACCGTCATCGTGGTGGAGCACGACGACGCCATGATGCGCGCCGCCGACCACATCGTCGACCTCGGCCCAGGCGCCGGCGAGCACGGCGGGCACATCGTCGCCACCGGCGACGTTGACGAGGTCATGGCCAACGAGGCCTCGCTGACCGGCGCGTACCTCAGCGGCCGCAAGCGCATCCCCACGCCCGAGGAGCGCCGGCCCGGCAACGGCAACTCCATCTCAGTCAAGGGCGCACGCGAGAACAACCTCAAGGGAATCAACGTGGATTTCCCCCTGGGTCTCCTCGGCTGCGTCACCGGCGTGTCCGGCAGCGGCAAAAGCACGCTGATGTACGACATCCTGTACAAGCGTCTCGCCCAGGCCGTTGCCCAGGGCCGTGACCGCCCCGGCGACCACGATGAGATCACCGGCATCGAGAACATTGACAAGGTGGTCAACATCGACCAGTCGCCCATCGGTCGCACGCCGCGCAGCAATCCGGCCACCTACACCGGCGCGTTCACGCCCATCCGCGAGGTGTTCGCCGGCCTGCCCGAGGCCCGCATCCGTGGCTACAAGCCCGGCCGGTTCTCATTCAACGTCAAAGGCGGACGCTGCGAGGCCTGTCAGGGCGAGGGTTACAACCAGATCGAAATGCAGTTCCTCCCCGACGTCACCGTCCCCTGCGAGATCTGCCAGGGCCGACGCTACAACCGCGAGGCTCTGGAGGTCACCCTGCGCGACAAGTCCATCGCCGACGTGCTCGCCATGACCGTGGACACCGCCCTGGACTTCTTCTGGAACTACTCGCGCATCCGCAACCGCCTCCAGACCCTGCGCGACGTTGGCTTGGGTTACATCCGCCTGGGCCAGCCGGCCACCACCCTCTCGGGCGGCGAGGCCCAGCGTGTCAAGCTGGCGACGGAACTGTCCCGCCGCGCCACCGGACGCACCCTCTACCTGCTGGACGAGCCCACCACCGGCCTGTCCTTCGAGGACTGCGCCGCCCTGCTGCGCGTCCTGCACCGCCTGGTGGATCAGGGTAACTCCGTCATGCTCATCGAGCACAACCTCGACCTGATCAAGAACTCCGACTGGATCATCGACCTCGGCCCCGGCGCCGGCGACCAGGGCGGCAACCTCATCGCCTGCGGCACCCCCGAGACGCTCGCCGAAATCGAAGCGTCCCACACCGGCCGCTACCTCCGCCAAACCCTCCAACAAACCGAACTAGCCGCCACCGCCGACTGAGCCACCTTAGCAAACCTCGCCGCACCCACCCGCTCGTCCTGAGCCTGTCGAAGGACGGTAACCATGCCAGACGCACAGTCCGACCAGACCCTGCACCTGCCCAGCCTGGTCATCAAGAACTTCCGCGGCATCGACGAGCTGACGATACCGTGGTTGGGTCGTGTGACCCTGTTGGCGGGGAAGAACGGCGTCGGCAAGACGACGGTGCTGGACGCGGTGCGCATCTGGGCTGACCGTGGGTGGACGCGCGTTTTCGACTCGGTATTGGAACAACGCGGAGACTCATTGGTTTCGATCGAAGACAACCAAAAAAGAATCGTCGTTGACCGTACAGCGCTATTTACAAATCGCCCAGATTCACCCGAAGTGAGTCTTTCTGTGGCGACAGTCGAAAGTGACAATACTTTCCAAATCCGCCAGATCGCTTCCACGGTACAGTTAGCGGGTGCTTATTCTTCCCGTGCGGACATGCTTGAAAATCTTCATCTTGAGATGAGATTCGGCAAAGATTCACGTTGGGACACCAAAAAGAGCGGATTGTATCACGGTAATTCCCCACCGGATGCGATCATTTGCGACACATTGGGCCCCAATAGTCCCACCGATGAAACAGTCGAACGATATTGGAGCGAGTTGGCTCTAACGCCCGACGAAGATAAGGCCCTGGATGCACTAAACCTAATCACCGATGCAGTAGTCGAGCGCGTCGCAGCGTTGGGCCCACCCATCGGTGGCGGGCCAATCCAGCCGCGCAGGGTGATGGCAAAGGTCAAGAGCGTAGACTACCAAGTCCCCTTGCGCACCCTCGGCGACGGTGCTATGCGCACCTACGCGGTAGCCTTGGCCCTCGCCAAAAGCACTGGCGGCTTCCTCCTCATCGACGAGGCAGAGAACGGCATCCACCACTCCATCCAACCCAGGTTCTGGAAGATGGTTCTCCAGACCGCCCAGCGCAACAACGTTCAGGTAATTGCAACGACTCACAGTTGCTCACGCGTACCCACTTTGAGCTAAGGGGTTGAAAAAGGTCGGCCTCTCCGGGTAAGGAATGGGTTACCTGCCACATTTCCGCCAGGGGAGGCCGACCATGTCATGGTATCA
>DAOUJD010000009.1:0-2731 GCA_034423115.1 Dehalococcoidia bacterium
TCCATGAGTTCGTCCAGCAGTTCGGCAGAGCCGTCGCAGAAGTTGGCCACGAAGTTCAGCGGGTTCCTGATCTCGTGGGCCACGCCGGTGGCAAGGTCGACCATCTCGCGCAACTTCTGCTGGGCCACGATCTGATCCTGAGCCTCCCGCAGTTGCTCCATGGTCTGGCTCAGTTCCTCGTTTTTGGTTTGCAGGTCGGCGCTGAGTTTCTCCACCAGTTGGAGACGAACCACCTCTATGGATCGCAGGCGCAACGTTTCCAGAGCGCGACAGGCCTTGGCGACTTCATCATTGCCACGAGGTTCGATGCGGTACTCGAAGTCACCCATGCCCAGCCGTCTGATCCACACTTCTATTGCGATGGTGCGCAGGCCAACCCATACCACCAGCGCGGTTTTCACCATCACGGCTACCCATGTTGTTGCGGACAGGATGACCAGAACCACGTTGCCCCAGAGGATTGTAAACGTGAGCAGGACTCCGAGGAGAACATTGACCAGCAGCAACAGGGCGAAGTGCTGAACCGAGTACCGTCGGATGCTGAACCGGGACATGCCAAAGGGGTCGTTGCCTTCAATCGGATTCTCATGGGAAGTCAGCATCAGGGGACCTCTGTCGACGGGAGTGCCAACAGGACACGGTGGCTCCTGATGGCTACACGGGATTTTACCGTTGCAAAAATGGTTGACTTGAATCTTGGGGGCAGAGACGGGATGCGGCAGACCGGTGTTGACTGGGTCACATGGGCCGTACTATAGCGAGGGTCGCCACATCCATAGCGCGCGTGGGCCGCCAGTCAAGGTCCCTCAGCGCCGCCACGCCGCAAAGCCTGGCAGAACTGTTTCCTGAGGTTGACGGAGGCGTTCTGGCCAATCTGGCCGGAGGGTTTGTCAGAGGCGCGGTCTGACGGACCATGACCGAAGCTTGCAGACCGTGTTCGAGGGCTCGCTGGGAAAGTCGACGGCGACGAATGGCGCGCTGGCTCCGTGGATCTGGCAACCCTGGCAAGTGCGTTCGTACTCTGGCCTTCTGCGGCATGCGGGGCTGGTATGGGTTCGAGAAACGCCGGTGCGAGGGTCGCGGGAACGGAAACTGATTTACAATTTGAACTGCAGAGGGCAGCGGCACATCCGCAGTGGGAGAGCTGCATTCCAGGCGCCATGGGCAGGGAGGCGAAGCGATGGGCGAGCGACCGACGATAACCTGCCGTCTGGCGTTTGTGGTCCCGTCGGAGGGAGACGCGTCGGGGGATGAGGAAGGCGGCGTCGAGTGGCGGGACGTCCGTTGCTACGTGACCGACGATGCGAGCCTGGTGGTGCACCGGAACGGTGACGACCCGAGCGTCTACAGTCTGTCCCACGCGCCCACCGGCCGGTCGATACCGACGGAGGCGACGGGATCGCCGGATCCGCTGATCGAGCTGGCCAACAGATTGGCCCGGATGACGGACTGGTCGGCGCTGGGGGCTGCCACGGGGATCGAGGAGTTGTCTCCCCGAGTCAGGAGGCGGATCTTGGCGGAGCTGGACCGGTTCAACTGCCGGATGCGCCTGGAGTCGGGGGCGTCCACCCCGCCACGGGAAGAGCCTTGATGACATGGATCGCCTGGGACCCGATCTCGGCCAAAGATCCTTGGGCAGTGTCTCAGTTTGAAATTCACGATGCTGAAAGGAAGAATCTGCATGATAAAGGTCGTATGTTGGAACATTGGCTGGTCGTATCGCCCTCTGGACGAACTGCTGGCAATGGACGATGTGGATATGGCCTTACTCCAGGAAATATCCGCAGGAATGCCCGGCTATCTCGCCTCTAAAGGCCTGCCGGTCGAGGTCAGCCCGTACCAACCGTGGGAACCTGCTCCACAAGACGAGTACAATCGCTGGCCTCTGGTGGTCAAGATGTCTGACCGAGTGAAGATTGAGTGGTTCAAGCCAGTCCGGGCCAGCCAAAAGAACGAGGAAATGGCGGTCAGTTGTACCGGCACCGTCGCCGCCGCCAAAGTCACCCCGACCAACGGGAGCGAGCCGTTCATCGCAGCGTCAATGTATGCCCGCTGGTTCGAGCCGCACCCGACAGACCACGCCCGCGCTTGGATCCAATCGGACGCAGCGGCGCACCACATCATCTCCGACCTGACCACATTCGTTCCCTACTACGATGCAAATGCCCCGCAACACCGGATATTGGCTGCCGGCGACCTGAACATGGACTTTGACTTTGGGCGTGTCACCGACGATTTCGCCCTACGCGCCAACACCGTCATGGGCCGCATGAGCGCTCTCGGCTTGGCATACATGGGGCCGCAACACCCCAACGGCCGGCGCGCCGACCCAACACCGGAACACTTGCCTGAAGATACCCGTAACGTGGTCACCTACTATCCCGGCGAGACTCCAGAAACCGCCCGCCTGCAACTGGACCACGTTTTCGCCTCACGCGGCTTTCACGAGAGCATCCGCACTCACGCCATGAACGACGTGGACGAATGGGGCTCCAGCGACCACTGCCGTATTCTGATTGAGGTCGGCGATTGATGCCGATGTAGCCCCAATTTCAAACTGAGACGCTACCCGCACGCTGGGTCGATTGGCAACACTCGCCCCGCGACGGTATAATGCCTCGAATTCTTTGCTCAAAGGGGGCATTACGTGACTACCAATGGCCAGGCTTCCTTCAATGCCGATGAACTGCAAGTGTTTTTCCGCGGGCAGTTTGTACCAGCCAGCGAGGCC
>DAOUJD010000010.1:0-22036 GCA_034423115.1 Dehalococcoidia bacterium
TCGTGGGTATGATTGTCCAACAAATGGAGGATGCGGCCGTTATTGCGGCGCACTTCTTCACGAAGGTCATCAATCTCGACTGATAGGCTTTCTAATCGATTGGAGAGACTGCCCAAGTAAAACATCCCGGTTCCGATGGTAATCAGCAACGTCAATATAGCGACGGCCGTGGTGACGGTTGAAGCGTTCAATTTCATCGATTTTTTCAAAACTATAATCGCGTCGTCCGGCGCAACCCTAGCCCCCGGAGTGATAGCCCCACTGATAGACGCCGTACATTAGCAGGAACCAAGCGGCAGACCCCGCCAATGACGCAACGAGCGCAATCGCCGTTTTTTTGGCGTTGGATTTCATCGTTCCTCCCCGCCGGCCATGGTGGCTACTCGCATCACCCACGGTCGTAGGGCAATCATACCAGATTGACCGAACGCACCTACCTAATCCTCCAGCGCCAGCAGGGACGGCGGCGCGGCGTCCAGAATATCGGCGATCAGGCGCGCAATGTCCGGCGGGCTGAAAACGGTTCCCGCCATGGGAGAGGGATCGTCCCTCCACATGTCGTCCAGGCAGTTCGCCAGCACAAATAGGTGCCATTCCGGTTCTTCAGGCAGGTCCGCGATGGTGTTGTGGGCGAGGAGCGCGGCCATGCTTTCCGGATTGCGCGACGCGCTTTTGGCCGCCTGCGAGGCGACCAGTATCCGGCCCCGGATGGGCTCGGCCAGATCATCGCGTTCGAAGGATCCCGCTCCGTCCCGCAGTCCATAGCAAGCCATCATCACCGCCGGCTCAATGTCCGCATCGTATTCGGCAGCCTGCGCCACCAGTTCGCTGAGCGGCCAATGGTCCGTCGCCAGCATATGCCCCACGTCCCAGGCATCCTGGCATTCGTGAACGCCGCTCCGTTGCTTCGGCACTCGGAAGCAGTCCGGGCGGCGCAGCCATTCCGACCAGACGCGCCGGTTGTGCGCCCGGTCGGTTTCGCTGAGTACTGGAGTCGTCATCCCCTAGAACGTCGCCAGCGGGTTTACCGGCGACCCGGTGGCATTGTGCCAGCGCAGCGGCGCCACGGTGAACATAAAGTCCCAGCGGTTCAGCCTCTGGCACACCGGCGCAACCTCGTCGAAATTCGCCGCATCAATCAGCCACAGACCCATGCCGACGATGCCAACCTTGTGGATCGGCAGCCCGATATACGGGTACTCTCCGGGCGCAACGTCCCAGGATGCGTCGCACGCCGCGATGGACACGCCACGCTCCCGCAGCCAGGGCAGCGTCTCCGCGTGCAGACCTGGACGTCCTTCCGCCGCCGTCGGGGGACCAACCTCCTGGCGACGCTTGTCCCAGCCCGGCCGTATGCACAGCGCGTCCCCTTCGGTCACCCGAACCCCCTGCGCTTCTTCAGCGGCCTCCAGGTCGGCGGTGAACACCGGCTCGTTGGCGTCAAGCCAATCCCTGCCCTTCACGCCAGCGATATCCAGCAGCACTCCACGCGTCACGACGCCGTTCTTTACGGCATCGACGGCCCCGGCTCCCGCCTTGTTGGCATTGTTGATCAGCCCGGCGTCCTTGCCGTTGTACATCTTGCCGTTCCAGAACTGGTGGCACAGGCTGTCCAGGTGGGTCACGGTCAGGCCGTGGAACGACACCCCCAGGAAATCGCTGGCGCCGCCGCCGCCCTCCGAAGGGGCAGATTCGCCGGTGGACACCATGTAATGCAGCGGCGGGATGCTGGTAACGTCCGGCGCCATCTCCGGCACCAACAGCCGCGAACACGTAACGGAAATACCCTCGGTCACCAGGGAGGCCGCCTCCTTGCGCTTTGCGTCGGTGATCAAATTCAGCGTGCCCAGTTCGTCCTCATCGCCCCAGCGTCCCCAGTTGCTCAGCGAATCGAACCACCCCAATACCTGCTCCTCCGTAGGAATAACCGGCGTAGTCATAGCGTTCCCTCCAATCGTGCTAACCATCAGGCATTAATTGTTTTGTAAATCGCTCAAGCATTGATTTTCGATAAAGTCAATCACCTCCACGCATTTGGGCAGATAATTCCGCAACTGAGCGGGCGAGATAGTAGATTGTCCTCCATGGGCAATCTGATTCCTCTGACGCATGACTGTGTTAACAGCACCAAGCCGATCGTCCTCCGCCATGAAAATGCGCAGTTCGTCAGCCCAAACAGAGCTAAAGGCTCCAGCCGTCCGCAGAATGTTTTCTGCGTTAGGGTTTCCTAATGTGTACGCTATCTGATTGCTGACGTATTGAGCGATTTGATTATTTCCTACAGCGTAGGCGTAATCCTCGTAAACGGCTTGTACAGCGTTTTCTACAAAACCGGCGATTATTACGCAAAGGTAACGGCCCCAATGCCGATGTATGGTGTCGTCAGTTGGGGTCATGGCAATCAAATCGTCTATTTCGCGGTGTTGGTTCTGGAGACTTTGGTTTTCCATTTACAAGTCTCCGATAGTTTCCGTCGCTTTTTTTATCCGCGTTTGGACCGCTGCCGCCTGCGCGGTGCCTCCGGCTACCGTGACAACATACTCATCATCATGCAAAAGAGCATCGTGAGCTTGTCGCAACTTTTCTGGACTGACGGCAAAACCCTGATCGAGATTAATGCGACGCGCCAAACCTACTGACATCGAGTCAAACACTGCAGCATTCAACTGACGTGTGCCCTCTGTGCGAAAAGCACGATTACCCAATGCGTCGTTGAATGCTCGCACAACCGCAGTGAACAATCTGACCCCTTCATCCAAAAATTGGGTTCCGGGATTTCGGTGTTGGTCTGCAAAGTCATTCAAGAATCCCAGCATAGGCGCTGCGTAGTTTCCCACGTTCACGTACATCGCCCAGAACCTTAGGATGAGTTCCTGGTCTTTCTGGCGAGGATTGACGCGTCCGAAGATGGTGCGCCAGTCTTCGTTTGCATTGGCCTCCCTGATGCTATCAAGCAAAGTCCCCCGATAAATTGCCTGACGGATTTCCTGCGGTGTCAATCGCTGTCCAGTGCTGTTGAGGCGTTGAAAGATGTGGAACACGCTGCTCATTCCATCATCCGGAAACAGTTGACGGGTAATAGTCGCGTGGAATAACGAATTATCAAGTCGGCGGCGGTCCGGTTGCCGTAAATCGCCATACCGTTTTCCTTCAAACGCTGGGTTGACACCTCGGAGCGTGAATACGTCCTCACCCTCCCCAAATCGTCCCGAATAATAATACTGCAACGTTTTCAAGCGCTGCTGACCGTCGATCACCATCAACTTCTCGGTTTCCGGTTGCATGGTGAGGAAAATTCCAGGTACGGGCAGCCCCAGCAACAGCGACTCAATGAACTGGGAAGCCTGCTTTAGATTCCAAACGAACCCGCGCTGAAAGTCTGGCACGAAAATATCTTCTTCGTTTATCCGCCTTACCAATCCCTCCACGTCGAAATCGATCCCGTAACTCGCGATACGGTAGTTCACAGGCTCTTCGATATCGTTCGATTCAGTGTCATCGTTGACATCTTCGAAAGTGGTGTTTTCGTTGCGGTCCTGTAGTTCTTCAGCAAAAATCATTTTTCTCCTTCCGTACCATTGGTGTACCGCATTTTGATTCTATTGCCCATCCGCCGGCAGGGTCAACGACGCTATCCGATGTTGGGGACGGGCACTTGACTGCGATTCTCATATGTAGCGCCTCTAATCGGGAAGAATCTCGCTCGCTTTGCCGATTGTCTCGCGGATTCCGTACGAATACACTGCACCATCCACCGAACACGGACAGAATCAGCGCCCATCCATCACCCTGCCACCAGAATCGTCTCTATGAGCACCGTCTCCGCCCCAACATCGTCGGAAATCGCCGCCGGCTACCGCTGGGTGGTCATGGGCATCTGGCTGACCGCCAGCGTCGTCGCCTTCATGATCATCTCCACCATCGGAATCCTGATGCCCGCTATCAGCGAGGAGCTGAGCCTTTCGCCGTTCCAGCAGGGGATGCTCGGGTCCGCCGCCTATTGGGGAAATCTCACGTTGGCGATACCGGTGGGATGGTGGGCGTCGCGTTTCGCGCCCAAGATTCTCACCACCGTTACGATGGTCCTGGGCGCGCTGTTCCTGCTGGCCCAGGCCCTGTCTCCCGGTTTCGCGTTGCTGATCCTGGGGCGAGTGGCCTTCGGAATCACCATCATAGCCCGCCAGCCGGCCCGGGCGTTCCTGACCCAGCAGTGGTTCCCGTCTCGACAGGTGGTGCTGCTGAACAGCATCTCCAACGCAATGTTCGGCCTGGTGGTCGGCGGAGGCATCGCCGCATCGCCGTTTATTTTCGCCGCCCTCGGCGACAACTGGCGGGCCACGCTGCTGTCCTTCGTAGCCCTGTTCGGAGTCTTCACCGTGGTGTGGATGATACTCGGGCGCGAACGGGTAACCACGGAGTACCGTGGGCAGCTGGGCGCCCAGGACGTGAACGTGCTCAAGGGCACGTTGCGGCACCGCGACCTGTGGATCGCCGGCTTCGGATTCGTCGGACCGACCGCAGCCTGGTCGGCTTTCCTGAGTTTTTACCCCACCTTCATGCTGGACACGTACTCAACGCCCCTGGTCTGGTCAGGCGCCATACTAGCGCTGGGGATACTGGCCGGCGGGATCAGCGGCCTGGGACTCGGTTGGGTGGCAACCACGTACGATCGAGGTCGCGCCATCCTGCTGGTAAATGGAGTCGTGATAGCAGTGACCTTTGTTGCCATGACCATGACCGGCTCACTGTCGTTGTTGCTGGTCGTTTCGTTCATCAACGGCGCGGCGTTCGGGTTCTGGCCCGTGCTTTATTCGACGCCGTTCCACCTGCCGGGCATCCGCCCTCGGGAAATCGCGGTGAGCCTGTCGTTCATCCAGATGTCTAGTTCCGCAGGCATCGCCGTGGGACCGCTCATAGCAGGTGCCATCCAGCAACTAACCGGCGACCTCCAGTTGTCCCTGGTCGTGGTCAGCGTCTCCGGCATTGCCCTGAGCGCAGCGGGACTCGCGATGCGCCACGGACTCTCCAGTCGGACTGATCCCGCCGCCGAACCCTCGCGGGCTTGACACGCTGGCGATTGGAGTCGTCACGCCTCCCGCAACCGCCGCGACAGCAGGCAGAGGAAAACCGCGACCGATCCGGCGACTCCCAGCGACAGCGCGGTCATCGGCGCGCCGATCTGCGTGACCATCCACCCGTTCAGCGCGCTGGCCGGAAAGTGCGCCTGGATCGCCAGAACGCGCATGCCTCCCATGCGTCCCCGGTACTCCGCGTCCGAGTTTCCCATCAGCACCGTCATCACCAGCACCAGCGACACCGAACGCCCGATGCCGGTCATTACCTTGATCGCCATTGCAATCGCCAGCACCGCGCCGTACGGCAGCAACCCGGGCAGCGTCATCACGGCGACGGCAAAAATGATCATCGAGCCGTGCCAGCCGCCGTTAACCGCCCAGACCAGCCACCATCCCTGACGGCGCAGGTTGCCCAACCCGGCCACCACCAACGCTCCCAGCACCGCGCCGGCGCCCATCGCGCCGTTCAGCAGCCCCAACGCTTCGACGCCTCCCATCAGCGTGTCATGAGCGAAAATCGGCATGAGCGCGGTGCTGAACGGGAACCCCGTGACGTTGTACATGGCGGCGATGAGCAGCGCCATGAACAGTTCCTTCCGCTGCCACACGTGCCGCAGTCCGGCGGCCACGCCGATGATCACCTCACGCGGCGTGGTGTTGCCCACCGTGATATTGCGGGTGCGCACCATCAACGCCAGCACGCCGCCTACCACGTACAGCGCGCCTATGAACCCGAACAGGCCGGCCGGCGTCAGGGGGGTGTACAGGAATCCGGCGGCAATCGGGCCAACAAACTGGGTCAAGTTCTGGCCGAATCCTAGCATCGCCACTGCGTTGGTCAGGCGTTCTCGGGGAACGGTGTCGATCAGCAGAGCGTTGGTGACCGGCAGTTCGATGGTGCGGAAGGCGCCGCCTCCGATGATGATCACGAAGATCATCCAGACCTTCAGGCCATCCATCAAAAAGAGCAGCATCAGGAGGAATGCCAGGGCCGCAGCAATGAACTGTCCTGCCGCCATGAGCAGGCGACGCGGGAGCCGATCCACCACCGCGCCGGCGAATACGGACAGGAAAGCGAGACCGAGAGCCGACCCACCGGCCAGTCCAACCAGCAGCGGGTCGCCGGTCAGCTCCAGCACCAGCCACAGCACGGCGATGATCTCCATCTGCCGCCCGACCATGGCGATGTTCGCCGACACCCAGACCAACGAAAAATCGCGGGTTCGGAACGAGCCGAAAGTATCGCTCGCCCGCCCGCCCAGTCCCGTACTCGAGACCAATCTGGCCAACTACGTAAACCCTCCCTCGCGAAGCGGCGCCGATTATAGCACCGGCCGCTCCAAGACACCCTGCATGGTACAATCGTGCTCAAATTCGTACTTGATTGAATCTCCGCAGGAGGAACCCAATGGAAATCGGCGTCGGACTTGACCACACCCTGGGCATGAACTGGGACGACCAGGCAAACCTGGCCCGCGAGGCTGCGCAACTGGGCTACGAGAGCATCTGGACGCCCGAGAACATCGGCACCGATTCGTTCCAGGTGTGCGCCCGCCGCTGGCAGGCCAGTTGCGACGTGGTTGAGGGCGGTCTCACCACCGGCATCGGCGTCTCACCCGTCATGTACCGCACGCCCATCGGGTTTGCCATGTCCGGCGGCACCCTCAGCCAGCAGACCGGCGGCAAGTTCATCATGGGCATCGGGGCCGGCAGCGCGTACCGACCCGCCAACCGGCGCGACCTTGGTTTCCCCCGCGTCTCCGCCCTGAACCTCATGCGCGACTACCTGACCACCGTCAAGGGTTTGGTCAACGGCGACCGCGTCAGTCATCAGGGCGAGTACATCAACTACAACAACATCCGCATGGCCATCCGGCCCGCGCCCAACACGCCGGTGTACCTCGGCACTCTCGGCCCAGAGATGCTGCGGCTGGCCGGCGAGATCGCCGACGGCGTGTGCCTCAACTGGTGTACTCCTGAGCAGATCGCATGGAGCCGCGACCGCATCGCAGAAGGCGCGGAGCAGGTAGGTCGCGACCCGTCCGAAGTCAAGGTGGTGGAGTACATTCGCATCTGCGTAGATGACGACGAGGACGTCGCCCGCCTGGCCTTCGCCAAGAATTGCCTTGGCTATCCGCTTGGCGCAGCAGTCCCCACCGACCGTGAGCGCCAGTTCGGCTACCGCGCCCACTTCGAGCGCATGGGCTACACCGAAGAACTGGCCGGCGCCGATGCCATCCGCCGCGAGGGTGGCGACATGGACGCCGTGGCCAACGCCTACCCGTCCGAGGCCTTGTTGGCCGTCGGCTACTACGGCAAGCCCGACGGAGCCGCCGCCGCCTTCGCCAAGCTGGCCGAGGGCTTGGACGTGGCCCTGGTCCGCGTCATCGCCGCCCGCCCGGAAATCGCCTCAACCCAGGCCGTAATGCACGCCTGCGCTCCTGAGAAGGTGCGCGCGGCGAATTGAAACGTTTTACAATTAAAACGCTGAAGTTATGCGCGTTCGTTGGAATTTTCGGAGCGCTGTATTGGTATACGACGAACGCGGTCGGTGATCTGGACAACGCCGACAGGTCAATAATCGGCCTGACCATATTTGGCGTAACATATGGAATATCAAAACCGTTATTCGACGGAATTGCAGAACTTGCTGGAGGCATCATGGTGTTAGCAGAGTTTCTGAATAAACATTTACTGGAGCCGCAGAAACAACGGTTGCTCGCGCAGGGTCGGAAACAAGCCCACGATGCCGCTCAAGCCGAAGCGGAAGCTCGGCTGGACGAAGCTCGCGCTCGCCTGGAAGAAATGGGCCTCGACCCTGACGAGATTTTGCCCGCCAAACCCCTTGAAAAAGCCGACGACGAAGGATAAGGGAACATCATGCACGTAGGCGCCGCCACCATCTTCCAGAATCCCGCCAAGTTCACCTCCGATTACCAGGTTTATCGCGAGGAACTGCGCCTGGCCGACCTGGCCGAGCCTCTGGGTTTCCAGTCCATCTGGGGCGTTGAGCACCACTTCACCGACTACACCATGTGCCCCGACGTGCTGCAGTTCCTCACCTACATGGCCGGCCGCACCACTGACATGAAACTGGGCAGCATGGTCTGCGTCCTGCCGTGGCACGACCCCATGCGCGTGGCCGAGCAGGTGTCCATGCTGGACAACCTCAGCGATGGGCGGTTCATCCTGGGCGTGGGCCGCGGCCTCGCCAAGGTGGAGTACGACGGCTTCAGCATCGACATGAACGAGTCCCGCACCCGCTTCATCGAGTCCGCCGAGTGCCTGCTGGCCGGCTTGGAGTCAGGGTTCTGCGAGTTCGACGGCGAGTACATCAAGCAGCCCCGCCGGGAGATCCGCCCCAACCCGTTCCGCACGTTCCGCGACCGGACCTACGCCGCGGCCATCTCTCCCGAAAGCAGCCGCATCATGGCCCAGTTGGGGGTCGGGATGCTGGTTATCCCGCAGAAGCCGTGGGACGAGGTCGAGCGCGACCTGTCCAACTACCGCACCGCCTGGGACGAGAGCCACCGGGGAACCGACGGCGCAGACGGCCCGCCGGCGCCCGTAGTCGCCTGCTGGACCTTCTGCCACGAGGATGCCGACTACGCCCGCGACATGGCCCGTCGCTACATCGGCGGTTACTGGCACACCGTCATGGACCACTACCAGTTCAAGGCCGATCACCACAAGGACATCAAAGGCTACGAATACTACGGCAAGGTCGCCGAGAAGATGTTCGACTACGGCGACGACGAGGTGGTGGACTTCTTCGTCAACCTCCAGGTCTGGGGCACGCCCGAGCAGTGCTACGAAAAAATCCTGCAGATCCGCGAGCGCACCGGCCACGACACCTACGTCGGCGCGTTCAGCTACGCCGCCATGCCTTACGACCTGGCCGAGTCCAGCATGCGCCTCTTCGCCGCCGAAGTAATGCCCGAGCTTAAAGGGCTGGGCAACAAGAATGACTGACGATTCCCGCATCATCTGGGCATACACCGAGGGACATCTGCACGAATGGATGCGAGGGATGTACGAGGAATACCGGGACGGTAGGTTCTACGAGTTTCCTGACCCCGCATCACTAACGGTCCAGCAGGTGGATGAGTTGTACCAGCGTTTGAACTGTCTGGTGGAGCACAGCGACGGCCCACGGGACGACATGCGAGAATTCGCCTGGTTCGTATGCAGGACATGGGCCTGATTCGAGACGCGAGGCGGCAGTAGCGTTCAGCGTCACCTTTCCCTTTGCTACAATGGCGCCACACCGTCAGGAGGGCGGATCATGGTCACGCCAACCCAACAGGGCCAATACACATACGCGGACTACCTGTTGACATCCGACGATGAGCGATACGAACTCATTAACGGTGAACTGATTATGGCGGCCGCGCCGTCCATCGCACACCAACGAGTGTCACGTAATTTTGGCGTGCGGATGTCGCTCTTCGTTGACGCCAACGGATTGGGGGAAGTCTTCATGGCTCCAACGGACGTGTACTTCTCAGAAACCAACGTACTAGAACCTGACCTGTTGTTTGTGTCGGCGGCCCGAACGCACATCATCGGAGAAGCCAATATCCAGGGCGCGCCCGACCTCGTAATTGAGATTGCCTCTCCATCAACTGAGGACCGCGACGGTGGTGTTAAACAGGAGCTTTACGCCCTGTTCGGTGTGCTGGAATACTGGCGGGCAGATCCGCTAATTCAAACCGTTGAAGTGCTTCGGCTGCAAGGCGGGCGATTCGTGCCAATTGGCGTCTATGGCCGCACGGATACGCTGGCCACGCCGCTGCTACCGGGCCTAGTCATTGAACTCAACGAGATATTCGGTTAGCGATCCCGTCGGTTTCGTCCCACCCGCTCAATCTGATCAGGTACGTTTAGGAGGTGGCCCCACACCATGCCCGACTGGTTTGACAAGCAGACCCTTGGCGACCTGTTGAACCAGGCCGCCGACCGTTTCGGCCCGCGCGAAGCCCTGATGTACGCAGGGCAGCGGTGGACATTCGATGAGTTCCGAGATGAGGTGGACCGCGTCGCCCGCGCGCTGATCAACCTGGGCATCCAGCCGGGAGACAAGGTGTCCATCTGGATGCCCAACCGCGCTGAATGGCTCTTCCTGTTCGGCGCAGTCGCCAAGATCGGTGCCATCCTGGTGCCCATTAACACACGCTTCCGCACCAGCGATATGGAGTACCTGGTCAACCACTCCGACTCGGCCGCCCTCATCCTCATGGACCGGTCCGGCCCAGTCGATTACCTCGACATGCTCCGTGAGGTCGCACCCGAGATTGACTCCGGCGACCCATCGGCGCTGCGGCCCGCCGCCTTCCCCGCCCTGCGCAACGTGATCATCGTTGGCGAAGAACGACCCACCGGCGCAATCGACTGGGACGCCTTGGTCGCCGGCGCCGACGAGGTGCCCGCCGACGAACTTGCCCAACGAGAAGCCGCTGTCAACCCCGACGATACTTTCCTGTTGATGTACACGTCCGGAACCACGGGTTTCCCAAAGGGCGTGATGCACTGCCACAACCCCATCCGTACCATCACCGACGCCGCCAACCGAATGGGCATGTCTTCACGCGACGTCATCCTGATGTACCTGCCCCTGTTCCACTGCTTCGGACTCTACGAAGGGCCGCTCATGTCGTGGGTGACCGGCGCCCGCGTCGTCCTCACCATCATGTTTGACGCCGGCGAGACCCTGCGACTCATCGAATCCGAAAAAGCCACGGTGATGGACGGTTTCGACGCGCATTTCTACGACCTGTGCCACCACCCCGACGTGAATCAGACCGACCGCAGCAGCCTCCGTACCATCCTCCTGGCCGTCGGCATGGCCAGCAGCGAGCCGGTAGCCCGCCTGGCCCAGGAAAAATTCTGCCCCACCCTGTCGGCGTGGGGAATGACCGAAGTGGGCGTCGGGGCGACCCGCACCTTCTTGGACGCTCCCATCGACGACCGCTGCGTGGAGAGCGGCCACCCGCTCCCCGGATACGAGTTCAAGGTTATCGATCCCGACACCGGCGACATCCTGCCCCCGTCCACCATGGGCGAGTTGTGCGTGCGCGGCTACGCCACCATGCAGGGCTACTACAAGCGTCCCGAGGCCACCGCCGAAGCCATCGACAACGACGGCTGGTTCCACACCGGCGACGTCGCCACCATCCGAGACGACGGCAGCGTGCGCTTCTTGGGCCGCTACAAGGACATGCTCAAAGTGGGCGGCGAGAACGTGGACCCCACCGAGGTTGAGGCCTTCCTGCTCGAACACCCTGCTATCAGCAAGGCCCAGGTCATCGGCGTTCCCGACCCGCGCCTGTCCGAAGTCGCCTGCGCCTGCTTGGTCGTGGAGCCCGGCCAGGTCATCACCGACGCCGACCTTGACTCCTTCTGCCGAGGCAAGATGGCCGGCTTCAAGATCCCCCGCCACATGCTGGTCGTCGACGACTACCCCATGACCTCCAGCGGCAAGGTCCAAAAGTACCTGCTACGCCAAATGGCCGCCGAGCAGTTGGGCCTCGCCGGATGAAAATTATCAGCAACAACGGCGGAATGAAATTCGTGGTGAACTGTAGGGGCGAATAATCATTCACCCCTTGTCTGTCGCGCCGATCCAAAAACCATACCCCGCTCGTCCTGAGCCGCCGTAGGTCCGCCTCTGGCGGGTCGAAGGATGCGCCGGTTCTCAAACCACACCATCGCGAGTATATCGTGCCTACCGATTTGAACACCCCCTACATCGGAATCACCGGATTCACTACACCCGCCGAAGTCGCCGGGGTAGTCGCCGTCCTGCCGACTGAACCGGAGCGCCTCCTCATGTGCGGCGTGCTGCTCAGCAACGCCCTGCTGTCCGGCGAACCCAGCGACGCGCCCAACCGCTGCCCGTCACCCGACGCTATCACCGACATCTTCTCCGACGATCCGCGCTGCCTGAACCTGGTCCACTACCGGCCAAGAGCCGGTGTCAACCTAACGGATGCCTTGACCCGTGCGATGGACGTAGGCGGCCGGAACTGCCACGGCGTCCAGATCAACGCCACCCGCGGCGTCCCCTGGCCCGACCCTGCGTCGCTCATCGAGTTGCAGAATCGTAGCCAGCCGCGCAGGATTGTCTTGCAAGCCGGCCGCGAAGCCATGGCATCCGTGGATGGGGACCCAACCCAACTGGCCCAACGTTGCGCCGAGTACACGGGCATAGCAACCGACGTGCTGGTGGATGCCTCGGAAGGTCTAGGCCTCCCGCTGGACGCAGCACGTTCCGCCGAATACCTCGATGCCCTCGCCGTCGCTGCGCCTGATTTGGGCATGGTCGTCGCCGGCGGCCTGCACGCCGGCAACACCGATGAACTGCTCTCACCCCTGCTGCCCCGATGGGCCAACGTCAGCATCGACGCCGAAGGCCGCCTGCGCGACGCAGACGACGTGCTGAACGTTGGAGCGGCGACGGCATATTTGCAGGCGGCGATCGCGTTGTTGGACAAAGTTATCCAATAACGTTGGATAGCGATAGCGGCGATCGATAATGGGAATAAGCTTCGGCACGGGCAGACTCCATAGGATTTTCAACTCCGAAAGGAACCTGACCAGGGAGTATGGGCCTCGCCGAGCAAGGGCCATCAGAGCACGGTTGCTCACTCTTGAAGCGGCTGAGACGCTATCGCAAGTTTCGATCGCTCCACCGGAACGGCGGCACCAGCTCACCCAGAACCGCGATGAACAGTACGCCATTCGCATAGATGGGCAATATCGGTTGGTGTTCGTACCTGACCACGACCCAATTCCCAGACGACCCGATGGCGGTATAGACACCGATTTGGTAACCGCCATCGTCATCACCGCGGTGATAGACTATCACTGACGGGAGGCACGGAGATGACAGAGGGAACCTACCCATATCGCCCTGACTACGCAACTCCTCCGGGATACGTGCTGGAGGACCACCTTGATGTCAAAAGCTTGACTCCTGCCGAATTTGCCCGGCAACATGGGCTACCGGCCGAGCTTATCCAGGGCATCATCAACGGCAGCGCCTCGATTGACGAGGACCTAGCGGCCCTATTTGCCCGCGAATTCAGCTTGGAAGCAAGCGTATGGCTCAATATGGAGGCTATCTACCGCCGTCGCTTGGCGCAAAAAGCGGCAACAGAGGCGGCAAATTGAGCAGCTCAACGGTATGCCATTTTCAGCCAACCGCTTTTCACGCCTGCCTCCGATATGAACGCCGCCTCCACCGTCAAGCGCATCGTCTGTCTTGCCAACTCCCGCAAGAAGGGCGGCGGTTGCGTCGCCGGAATGGAGTTGCTGCCTCATGAGCGCTGAACAGGTCACCTGCGTCCACAGCGATGGGTATCAAGCCTCACTGAAAGTGCAAAAAACTTATCGCACGACACCGGACGAAGAAGCCGCGCAGCACGGCCTCATACGTGTCATAGACGAGACGGAAGCGGATTACCTTTATCCGGCGTCGTACTTCGTGGCCGTAGAATCCACCCGCGATGCGCAAGGCCAATCCCACGCGGCAACCTGACATCGCCTGATTACAAGTGATGTCGTTACACCCCTTCCTCGCCGTCGGGCACTCCAACCATCCGCCGGCGACGCTCATCAACCTGCTGGTCCGCTGCGACGAATGGGAACCCACCCGATGAAGCTCTACACCATCGGTTTCACCCGCAAGTCCGCCGCCCAGTTCTTCGGTCTCCTCCGCGAATCCGGCGCCAAGCGCGTGGTGGACATCCGGCGGCGCAACACCTCCGGCCTGGCCGGATTCTCCAAAAAGCAGGATCTCCCCTGGTTCCTCCGCGAACTATGCGGCATGGACTACATCCATCTGCCACGCCTCGCTCCCACCGACGAACTGCTGGACGGCTACCGTGGCAAGCGGGTTACCTGGGACGAGTACGTACCCATATACACCGCGCAGATTCAGCGCCGTCTGATTCATGCCGCCATCCCCCGGGATATAATCGCCGATGGTTGCCTCCTATGCAGCGAACCTACTCCCGACCGCTGCCACCGTCGGCTGCTCGCCGAGCACCTGCAAAAACACTGGGGCGACGTAGAAATCGTCCATCTGGTTTGACAGCACGGGAAAGGGCGACATCATGACATGGCCCCCTTACCCTGACCCTCCATCCATCCTTACATTTGACTATCCAACCGCCCAACTCCCGCTCATGGTGAGGTGCCGTAGGTCCGCCTCTGGCGGGTCGAACCATCAGCCCGCGTCCGCTCGTGTAGCCCGCAGCCCGCTCATGGTGCGGAATGTACGCCTCTGGCGGGAGCTGCCGTAGGTACGCCTCCGGCGGGTCGAACCACTAGCCCGTCCGATGCCCAACTCCAAACACCGCTCCCCCAAATCCTCTCAATAGCCCGCCAAAACCACCAATATTGCCCCCAAAACCGCCCAACCCGCCCCCATTTACCCCCACGCCCCACCCCAACGCCCTACTCAAATGAACGGACATGAGCGGAAAAGAGCGGGATTTCTCAAAAATCGCCACCGTCAGGTTACTGCTTGCTTTGGCAACACTCTGCCGCTATCCTTGCTGCCGACCATCGTTAGATATTCGTTGACCAACCACAACGGGAGATTCGCAAAATGACCCAGGCCGCCCCCCAGATTCCTCTGCCGGTTCCACAGCCGGAATCCGATTTCTACTGGGAGAAGTGCAAGGAGCACGAGTTGTGGCTGCGTCGCTGCATCCCCTGCAACCAGGCCTTTTTCTATCCACGGGACATGTGCCCGTTCCCCGATTGCTTCTGCCCCGACACCGACTGGGTCCAGAGCAGCGGCCGCGGCACGTTGCATACCTTCGCCATCGTACACCGGGCGCCTGTTCCGGCCTTTCGCGACAAGGTTCCCTACATCACCGCGGTGGTCGAGCTTGAAGAGGGTCCTCGCATCCCCACCTGGCTCGTTGGGATCGAATTCGGCGAGGATGAAATTCGGCCCGACTCCGTCCAGTGCGGGATGGCGGTGGAGGTCGTCTTTGAGGACATCGACGACAACATATCCCTGCCCATGTTCCGTCCCGCGTAGGGTTGCGTCCTTGTTATAATTGGGCCATATGGCCCGCTCGAACCCCGATACGCTCATCCTCCCCGTTACGGGGATGACCTGCGCTGCATGTGTGCATCATGTGGGCGAGGCGATACGCACCGTCCCGGGAGTTTCCGACGTTTCGGTGAATCTGGCCACATCCCGGGCCACGGTGAACCTTGACGCCGTCGGCGCAGCCGACCCGCCGCTGGACGATCTCGCCCGTGCCGTAGCCGACGCCGGCTATCGCCTTAATATCGATGGGTCTGCCGAGGCGGCGGATTCCGCTAGGGACGGCGAAGAGCGCGACCTGCGCCGGCGCATGACGGTCGCAATGGTCGGTGGCGCCGTTCTGCTACTGGCGAGCTTTCCCGCTCTGCCGTGGACCGATGGGTTGCTGTCCATCTGGTGGTACCCCCTGGCGCTATGGGCGGTCGCGACGCCGGTGCAGCTCTGGGCCGGCTGGCCGTTCTACGTGGCAGGATTCGCCGGGTTGCGCCGCCGCCAGCCCAACATGCACACGCTCATTGCGCTGGGCACCAGCGTGGCCTACGGATACAGCGTCGTGATGGTCCTGCTGATGCTGGTCGGAGCAGGCGGCTTGCATGATGCGGGCCACGTTTTGCATTTCGACATGGCGGCCATCATCGTCGCCCTCATCCTGTTGGGGCGGTGGCTGGAGGCCCGGGCATTATCTCGCGCATCAGACGCCATCGGCCGACTGCTCGAGCTACGTCCCCAGACCGCGCACCTGGTGGCCCGGGACGGGACCATCACCGACGTTCCCGTGGATCAAATCGCCGTCAGGGACGCGTTGGCGGTACGCCCTGGCGAGCAGATTCCCGTAGATGGCGAGATCATCGGCGGGCAGACCGAGGTCGACGAATCCGCCCTCACCGGAGAGAGCATGCCTGCCGAGAAATCGGCCGGCGACGCGGTGCTGTCCGGCACCATCAACGGCACCGGCGGATTCACCATGCGTGCGACCCGGGTGGGCGCGGACACCACGCTGGCCCAGGTGATCCGTTTGGTCGAAGAGGCGCAGGGTTCGGCGGCTCCGGTGCAGCGCCTTGCCGACCGGGTATCGGCGTGGTTCGTGCCGGCCGTGGGCTTGATCGCGCTGGCCGCCGCGGTGATCTGGTTGTTCGCGGGTCCGGCGCCAGCGCTGACCGGCGAGGCATGGCAGTACGCGATGCTGACCCTGGTGGCGGTGTTCATCATCGCCTGCCCGTGCGCGTTGGGCCTGGCTACGCCGACGGCCATCATAGTCGGCGTGGGAAAAGCGGCCGAGCGCGGCATCCTGATCCGCAGCGCGGCAGTCCTGGAAACCGCCCACAAAGTGGACGTCGTGGCCGTGGACAAGACCGGCACATTGACCACCGGCAGCCCAAAAGTTACCGACGTGATCGGCGCAACCGGTTTCCAACCGACCGAGGTGCTGGTGTCAGCCGCGTCGGTAGAGCAATTTTCGGAGCACCCCATAGGCCGCGCCGTGGTCGAAAGAGCTCAGGAAGGTGGTTGGACATTGGCCGCGCCAAACGATTTTGTGGCCCATAGCGGCGCCGGCGTCACCGCGCGGCTGGGCGACCGGAATGTAGTGGTCGGAAACTCGTCCCTCGTGATGGACCAGGGCGTCACCGAGGATTCAGAGTTGTGGGACATTGCCGGCGATCTGGCAAAACAGGGCAAGACGCCCATGTTTGTGGCGCTGGACGGCCGGATGTTGGGAGTCATCGGGGTCGCGGACGCGATCAAACCCGGCGCTCGCGAAGCGGTGAGCGCCCTGAAGGAATTAGGCATCCGCACCGTAATGCTCACCGGAGACCGGCCGGAGGTGGCCACAACGGTGGCGTCCGAATGCGGAATCGATGAGTTTCACGCCGGGATGTTGCCGGCCGACAAGGCGAACGCCGTCGCTTTGTTGCAGTCCGACGCCAAGACTGTAGCCATGGCCGGCGACGGCATCAACGACGCGCCGGCGTTGGCGCGCGCCGACGTGGGCATCGCCATGGGCGGCGGCACCGACATCGCCAGGGAGTCCTCGGACATCACGTTGATGCGCGATGACCTTACCGGAATCGCCACGGCGTTGGAACTGTCGCGAGCCACCATGCGTACCATCCGGCAGAACCTGTTCTGGGCGTTTTTCTACAACATCCTGCTCATACCAGTGGCGGCCGGCGCGCTGTATCCCGTGTTCGCCGCGCTGGGTGGCGTACCCGGAGGCCTGTCGTTCTTCTTCGGAAATGCCGGGTTCCTGAACCCCATACTGGCCGCGCTGGCCATGGCCTTCAGTTCGGTGAGCGTGGTCACCAACTCGCTGCTCCTGCGCCGCAGATCCATCTGAAGCGAATCGTGCCGCAGTTCCACTGGTATAATTCACCCAACGGGACGCCGCGACACGAGGAGCACAGAGATGGCAACCGCAACCGACCCCATCTGCCTGATGCAGGTGGACACCGAGAACCCCAACGGCGGCACCAGCGACTATGAGGGCACGACCTACTACTTTTGTGCGCCGGGCTGCCGTATCGCGTTCGAGCGGGACCCCGAGGGTTGGGTATCCGGGCGCAATAAGCCCATCTCGATGGGGGAACCCCAGCCACAACCCCTGAACATCGTCAGGCGGCTGTTCAGACGAGGCGAGTAACCGGCACCAACGCTGACGGACGGTAGGGGCGAATAATCATTCGCCCCTACTCATTTCCATCCTTTCTATCCTTGGTTGCGCTAAACGTTGGCCCCGCAGCACCGCTTGTACTTGCGCCCACTCCCGCAGGGACATCGGGCGTTGCGACCAATCTTGCGTCCGGCGCGCGGCGCCACGGCGGTACGACTCTGGGCGACGGCGGCCATAGGGCTGACGGGCGTCCGGTCGGCAGCGCGCCCACGGCTGGGAGTTGGAGCGTCCGCAGCCTCGCGCTGTCCCGGGGCTTCGGGCGCTAGCGTGACGTGAAACAGGGTGTGGGTAACGTCCCGCTGCATCTGACGAGTGAGTTCGCCGAAAGCCTTTTGACCCTCGGTGCGGTACACGGTGAGGGGATCGCGCTGACCCACCGCCTGCAAACCGACACCGGTGCGCAGGTTCTCCATGTGGGTCAGGTGATTGACCCAGTGGGTATCAATCGACCTAAGCATCAGCAGACGGACCAGGGTGCCCATGTCGGCTTCGCCCAAGACACGTTCCTTCGCTTGGTAGAGGGCTTCGGCGTGCTCGTCCAAGATGTCGGCGATCCGCTCCCGACGCAGTTGGAGTACCTTTTCCGGCGTATCGATCTCCGCCGGCGGCGGGCAGATCTGGCGCAACCCGGAAAGGAACGGATCAACATTCCAGTCGTCGGCGTGCCGTGAGGTAAGGTGAGCTGCCAGCAGTCCGCTGAATTCCGCACGCAGCATTTCGAGGACGCGTTCCCGCAGGCCCTCGCCGGCGAGAATCTGCGATCTCTGCTGGTAAATCACGGTGCGCTGCTGGTTCAGCACGTCGTCGAAGTTCAGCAGGTGCTTGCGGATATCAAAGTGATGACCCTCCACCTTGACCTGGGCGCTGGTGATGGACTTGGTGATGAGCTTGTTTTCCAGGGGCTCATCGTCGTTGAGCCCGGTCCAATTCATCACGCTCTTGATGCGGTCGCCGCCGAAGCGCTGCATCAGCTCGTCTTCCAGCGCGACAAAGAACTGGCTGCTGCCCGGGTCGCCCTGGCGTCCCGCGCGACCGCGAAGCTGGTTGTCCACCCGTCGGGCTTCGTGGTGCTCGGTGCCGATAACGTGGAGACCGCCAAGCCCGATGACGCGGTCGTGCTCGGCCTGCCAGTCCTCGCGGTCAGTATCTGCGCCACCGAGAACGATGTCGGTGCCACGGCCGGCCATGTTGGTGGATACCGTGACCGACCCGGCGCGACCGGCCTGGGCGATGATGTTGGCTTCCTGCTCGTGGTTGCGGGCGTTGAGCACCTGGTGCTGGATACCCTGGCGGCGTAGCCGATCGCTGAGATCTTCGGATGCCTCAATGGAGGTGGTGCCTACCAGCACCGGCTGGCCGGCGTCGGACCGCTCCACGATACTGCTGATCACAGCGCGCCACTTGCCCTCGTCGGTGGGGAAAATCAGGTCGCCGCTGTCGTCGCGGACCATGGGCACGTTGGTTGGCACTGCCGCCACCTCAAGGCCGTAAATCTTGTAGAACTCGTCGGCCTCGGTCACTGCGGTACCGGTCATGCCGGCCAGCTTTCGGTACATGCGGAAGTAGTTCTGGAGCGTGATGGTGGCGTAGGTCACGCTCTCCCGCTGGATCCTGACCCCTTCCTTGGCCTCAACGGCCTGGTGGAGACCATCAGACCAGCGCCGGCCGAACTGCATGCGTCCGGTGAATTCGTCGACGATGATTACCTCTCCGTTCTGGACGACGTAGTCCTTGTCCTTGACCTTCTGGATCTCGGCGACCACCGCGTTTTCCACGTACTGCACCAGGTGGAAGTTTTCCGGGTCATACAGGGAAGAGTCAGAGCCGATGCGCAGATGACGTTCGGCCTTGGCGATGCCCTGCTCGGTCAGGGATATGGCCTGGGTGCGGTCATCGATGGTGTAGTCATCGTACTCTCGGAGGCGAGGAGCCAGCCGAGCGCAGTTTGCGTAATGCTCGACGGGCTGCTGGGCGGGCCCGCTGATGATGAGGGGCGTCCGCGCCTCGTCGATGAGGATATTGTCCACCTCGTCCACGATGGCGTAATGGCGACGGCCGCCCTGCACCTGGTACTCGACCCCCATCGCCATGTTGTCGCGCAGGTAGTCGAACCCGAATTCGTTGTTGGTGCCATAGAGGATGTCGGCCCGGTACGCGTCAACACGCTCAACGGGGCTGAGGTATTGGAAACCGCCCCGTCCAACCTCAGTTAGCTCGGGGTCATACATATAAGCGGCATCGTGCTGGAGGCAACCCACGTTGAGGCCGAGCAGGTGGTAGATGGGACCCATCCAAACCGGGTCGCGGCGGGCCAGGTAGTCGTTGACGGTCACGATATGTACGCCGTCGCCGGTGAGCGCGTTGAGATAGGCCGGCAGGGTGGCGACCAGCGTCTTGCCCTCGCCGGTTTTCATCTCGGCAATCTTGCCATGGTGCAGCACGGCCCCACCGATCAGCTGCACGTCGTAGTGGCGTTGTCCCAGGGTCCGGCGGGCGGCTTCTCGCACTACCGCAAAGGCTTCGGGCAACAGATGGTCCAGGGACTCACCGCGATCCAGTCGGCTCCGAAACTCAGCAGTTTTGGAGCGCAGGCCTGCATCATCCAGGCTGCGCGCGGAATCTTCCAGTCGGTTTACCTGTGGCACCACCTGGCCACGGAGCTTATCAGCAGCGCGTTCGGGCGTATCGCCCACGATCTTCTTTAAGAATGAAACCATCGGAGTCCCCCGTCCCTACCAGTCATCATGTAGGGGTTGCCTATCAGGCGGTTGCCTAGTAGGCCACAGTATAGCAAGCTTGACCGGGAGTACGCTGAAAAGGCGCAATCGGATTCCCCGCGCGCGGCACCCATAAGCATAGGGGCGGGTCAAACAACCCGCCCCGGCGATCCTGCAAGTGTGGGTTTACGTTCAGTCGGCGGCTGCAGCGGCCGCGGCGTACCACTCCGGCCCTTCCTGCCCTGGCTCTGGCAGCACAAAGCCGCCCTCCATGGTCCACGAGGCCGGGTTTTCCCTGATGCGGCCGGGGATATCCTCCACCGGCACGCCGGAAATGTCGCTAAACGCCTGGGTCAGGTCGGCCAACAACTGCTGCTTGACCTCTTCGGGCCGGCCGGCGCGGTTGCCGCCGTCTAGGTAGTACGCCGAACCGAACTCCGATTCCTCTCCCTCCGGAGTCTCGAAGAACGCCACGGACACGAAACTCCGCGGGGCGCCGGTGTTGCCGCAGTGAATGTCGGTGAACGCCAGCGCGATGTCCTGGCGCTGTTCAAACGTGAGGGAACCCTTGGGGATGATGCAGCGGTAGTACGGCATGATGTTCGCTCCTTGGGACGCTGAGATTTGTATGCGGGATCTTTTTGAAGTGCGTGTCGGACGGGATCAGGACGGCCGACGGTCGCGTGCGGACACCACCAGTTCATCGGTGGTGCAGCCGGTGATTTCCATCCACCGGTCCTGTATTGATTGCATAAGCCTGACCCGGGTTTCCTGCTCGCAGCCCGACGGAATCTCGCCCCGCACGGCGGATGTGGTGGACAGTACGCCGCCCCGGAACCCGAAACCGTGGGGTACTTCAATCCAATCCACCGTCACGTCGGTCGGGTTGCCGCCCAGGATGTCGGTGCTGATGCGCGCTAACTCAGACGCCAACGCTGGCCTGAGTTCGTCGGGGACGATGCCTTCTTGGACGGTGCAGTTAAATGTGATCATTTGCGCCTAAAAATCCGTTTGTGGTTGACCGGAGCGCAGAGTATCACAGCGCTACTACCGGGGCAATGCCGCACAACGACCCGCGCCTGCCCGGCTTTGGGGTGGCGCGTAGCGGAGAGGTGGATAGTAAGGAACGAAAACCGATCTCGGCAAGATGTTCCGTACCCGTACCTACCCGAACCTCTACCGCTCCTCATGTCAAACCGAGCACGACGGAGAGGTCCAGCACCTTTCGATTCTCCAGGAAATCCCCTCGCTCTGCCCTTTCCCACTGCCAGTGACACTTCTCCCTTCCCTCCACCCTTCACCCGTCTTTACCATAGTTAACTGGCGCCTCGAATCTGTCCCGCCGCCATCTTTCGAGCCATCCCGATGCCCACGTCCAAACACCGAACTCCCCAACTCCGCTCCCCCAATCCTCTCACCGGCCCACCAAAACCACCAATATCACCGCCAAACAACCCCAATCCTCCCCCATTCACCCCCAAGTCTCGCCCAACGCCCTACTCAAATAAAC
>DAOUJD010000011.1:0-11390 GCA_034423115.1 Dehalococcoidia bacterium
ACACGGCCAACCCGTCAGAATCCAAATCGCAAAACCGTCTCCGCCAGGATCAGCGCCGAACAATTCTTACCCGGCGTGGTTGCAACGGGGCCAGCGTCAATCCACACGCTGGGCGTACGGCGCACGCGCCTCTCCCGCCATTCTGTGAGAGGACCGGAGCGGAGGAAATTCCTCCGACCCACGCGCTGTCTGCCAATTTGAGTGGTCAAAATACCTTGCGTAAAACCCCCGGCCGTGGGGCTGACAACGACCACCAATCACCTCAAGCAGGCGACCAAACCCAAAAATCCGAAACAGTCCGACATCATCACAATCAACAGAGCAAGGAGAAAATCATCAGCCTCCGCGACCCTCCCTGAACCGCCGTACTCTTTCGACCAACCGAAAGCCAATTCTCTGGCCCCTGCGCCGTCGTTCGCCAAGCCGTTTCCCGGGCTGTTTCATGCTATGTGGCACGCGGACGGCAAAACCGACGCTCGTGCGCGGCAGGGCAATCGCATTTCAATTGTCGGCCCTTGGATAAGGCTCTCCCGGCCACCGTCATACCGGCGAAAGTCGCAGATGCGCCGCTGGCGTGCCGGTATCCAGTGCCTGAAATCGGCAGTTTCGCGATCGCTCTCTTCATTCGGGGGCCTCTGGACTCCGGCTTGCGCCAGAGCGACGGGCGTCTAAATTCTAAATGCGATTGCCCTGTCGTGCGCGGCCCATACCATGCGGTGCAAAACCCGCCCGGTTTATACTGTGCCTAACCCTCTTTGTTGCAGTGCAGGATGGTGCAGCATATGACTACCGTGTCACCGGAGAACCCCGACAACCTGTCGCCGATCGAGCGCGCCCGGCAACTGCGCGATGAGTTGTGGTTCCACAACGACCGGTACTACAACAACGACGCCCCGGTCATCAGCGACGGCCAGTACGACGCCCTGATGCGGGAACTGCGCGAACTGGAAGCCAATTATCCCGAGTGTCGCACCGCCAACTCTCCCACCCAGATGGTCGGCGGCAGCGCCTCGGATCGGTTCCCCCAGGTCGAGCATCCCATACCCATGCTCAGCCTCGCCAACGCCTTCGGCCGCGAGGACCTTGAAGCATGGCACCGGCGCGTCACCGACCTCCTCGACGGCCAGCGTTTTCGCATGGTCGCCGAGCTGAAGATCGACGGTCTCGCCGTCCGATTGGTGTACCGCAACGGCGAATTCGTCCTCGGCGCCACCCGCGGCAACGGCCAGACCGGTGAGGACGTCACCCACAATCTCCGCCAGGTGCAGAGCATCCCCCACCAACTCGTCGGCGACTACCCGCCCGTGGTGGAAGCCCGGGGCGAGGTCTATCTACCCCTCGACAGTTTCCGCCGCATGAACGAGGAACGCGAGCGCACCGGCGAAACCCTGTACGCCAACCCGCGCAACACCGGCGCCGGCACCATCCGCCAGCTCGACCCGCAGGTGGTCCGCGACCGCAACATGGAGATCTGGACCTACAGCCTCAACGACACCGGCGACTCGGCCCTGCCTGCGAGCCACTGGGATGCCCTGTCCGCTCTGGAGTCATGGGGTTTCCGGGTCAACGACCGCAACCTGATTTTCGACACCGTGGACGAGGTCTGCGATTTCTACGATGAGATGCTGGAACGTCGCCACGATTGGAACTACGAGGCCGACGGCCTGGTCGTCAAGATCGATGGCATTACCCAGCAGAACGCCCTCGGATTCGCCGGCCGCGAACCTCGCTGGGCCATCGCCTACAAGTTCCCCGCCGAACGCGCCAACACCCGCCTCCTCGACATCGTCATCAACGTTGGACGCACCGGCAGTCTGAACCCCCAGGCCATCTTGGAGCCGGTGGTCGTCAGCGGCGCAACCGTTCAGCACGCGTCCCTACACAATGAGGAGGACATCCACCGCAAGGACGTCCGCATCGGCGACATGGTGGAAATCGAGCGCGCCGGCGACGTCATCCCCCACGTCATCGGCCCGGTCCCCATGCCCGGCGAGGAGCGCGGACCCGTGTTCCGCATGCCGGCACACTGCCCCGAGTGCCAGACCGCCGTCGTCAAAGAGTTGGGCGACGCCATGCACCGCTGCCCCAACTCCGCCTGCCCGGCCCAGTTCTTCGAGTCGCTGAAGCACTTCGTCAGCCGGGGCGCAATGGACATGGACGGCCTTGGCGAGCGTTGGTGCCGCATCCTCATCGACCGCGGCCTCGTCTCCGACGTATCCCACGTCTATAACCTAACCATGGATCAATTGGTCGAACTCGACCGCATGGGAGAAAAACTCTCCACCCGCATCCTCGCCAACATCGAGGCCAGCAAGCAACGCCCGCTCGCCCGCATCCTCTTCGCCCTCGGCATCCTGCACGTTGGCGCAGAGGTGGCCGAACTACTGGCCGCCCGCTACGCCAGCATCGACGACCTCACCGCCGCCAGCGTCGACGACCTCACCGAGATCGACGGCATCGGCCCCCGCATCGCCGAGAGCATCGTCAGCTACTTCGCCACCCAGCGCAACCAGCAGACCATCGCCGGACTGCGCACAGCCGGCGTGCAACTCTGGCAGGAACTCGCCCACGTCAACGAGGACGACCAGCCCTGGAAGGGCCAGACCTTTGTCATCACCGGCACCCTGTCAACCATGACCCGCCGCGAGGCCGAGGGCAAGGTCAAAGCCTTGGGAGCCAGCGCCACCTCCTCCGTGAGCCGCAAGACCAACTGGCTGGTAGCCGGCGAATCCGCCGGCAGCAAGCTGGCATCCGCCGAACGCCTGGGCGTGCCGGTGCTGGACGAGGACGGGTTGCTGGCCTTGCTGGATGATCCGCCAAGCATGTTCGATATTTTAAGCGAATAAGTCCCGATGGCAGTGGGCAAACTGCGCTCACAGATCCAACTCTGATCACGCGAGTAATCGCATACAGAACTGAAGATTTAATGGCTACATACCCTGCCACCACCGAGACACCGCGTAAATCGAAAAAATTCCTACTATCCCGATTCCTCCCCCACCAATAGCAGCGAAGCCGTAGCCGAGCATAGTTAAGGCTACTTGTCGTTGCGCTTCGTCTCCGAAAAACACCATTGCCACTACTGCGGCGATTACTGCCAAGAATACAATACCCGCGATACTTAGAATGATCACAATCAGACGGGCCAGGCCATATCGTCTTCTGTGCTGGTTGTCCGTGGATTCAATCTGCTTAATCGATAAATCGTACTGGAGTTGTTCAGAGTTTTCCGCGACGTCCAGTGTCCGCATCGCGACCTCACGTTGTACAGATACGCGTTGCCGCTCCTGATCGGCAATGTCCGCCATGGCGGCAACAAGAGTCCTGATATGAGACTCTATTTCTCCATCGCCAGGCGGGTCGCTTTCGAGGTCCCGGTTATTTTGATCGGGATGATTTGGGAGCGCTGGCATTAGGGTATTACACCGAGCGGGTTCAGTGACGATTTCTTCAGTTGGGGAATCGCCGGCATTGTCCCGGTCATCATGTCCGCCAACATCCATGGCTCTATCGCCACGATATCAAATCCCTCACGGTATCGGGAATTTACAACCTTGTGGATCAAGCCGGCCCCTTCTGGCGAAGCCTTGCGCCGCTGAGCCTCTTGGTACGCTTCGGCGAATGTTTTTGCTTCAGTGTGGATGATGTACATTGCCAACCGTCCTTTGCCATTGCCGGCGAACACGGTGATCCAATGATACATGGCCCCGCAACATGTTCCAAACCGTGCGGGGCCGCTTGGTCTTCTCCCCTGCTAGCGTATCAGCCCGTAAACCCGCTCCGGCGTCAGCCTAACTATAACCGCGTCCTGCTGCACCATCGCCCGGTCGTATTCCTCCCAGTCGGGATGCTCGTTGTCCCCGCAGGCCATGAACGCCGTCCGAAGCATCTGACGCATCTCTTCGGCGTCGGTGTTCTGATAATCGTTCAGCGTCGCCGTGCCCTCCACCACCGCGAACTGCCGCCAGTCCTCGGCCACCGCCATCACGTTGCAGCGTCCGTTCCGCCGCAGGTTGCGCACCTTGTAGGACGTCCCGCGCACCGTCACAAAAATCGGCCCGTCGTCGCCCTCAAAAGGCGATACCCCACAGACCACGATGCTGGTCTGGGCCGACCCATCCCGGCGGAACGTATTGATCACTCCCCGGTGGTTGCTGGCAAAAAACTGTTTCACGTCGCTGAATTCCATGGTTCCTCCTGGATCTCCATCAGTTGATTCCGGACTGATCGATCACTTCGTAAATCGTCACTCCATTCGCTTCAAATGCCGGCGCAAGCCAGCCCTCGCCCGCCCACTTTACCATCCGGTCGTCTATATCGTTGCCGTAAGCTGACCTCTCCCGTGGCCCAACTACCACCCACCTGATGCCGTAGTGCCGCAGCAAATCCTGCGCAACTGCGCTCTCATCAGAGGTGAAAATGGTTTCCACGTCGGTCTTGCGCCGCGCCAGTTCGAGATTGATGTCCTCGCCGCGCCATTGCCGTTCGTGGCCTTCCCAGGACAGCGGTGTTGCCCGTCCCGTCGCGGCGGAGATGCCGCCGTGAGCATCATAGTCGTCCCCGACCGCCTCCACTATGCGCCCCGGTTCCGCCGAATCTCGCAGCCACACTATCGCCTCGTATTCCCCCGGCGACGTTTGCCGAAGATGCTCCAGCCCCGACAGCGTGTTGTCGCCGTGGGTTTCCCCGTCCGATCCCCAGCCGGTCCGGTCAACCACCGCCGCCGCCGGATAGTACGCGGACGCCATCAGCAGAACCGCGACCACCCCAACCCAGGCTATCCGCAACCCGTCCAACAGCAGCGCCAATTCACTGACCCAGGCGTTGCGCAAAGGCACCGCCAATATGTAGAACATGCCCACCGCGCCCGCGACGCCCAGCAACAGCCACGCCTGATAGTAGAACTTGAAAACCGTGTTCATCCGGTTGCCGAACTGGTCCGCGATGTGGAACAATTCCGCGCCCCCGAGCAGGAAGAACCCTACTGCCGCCAACGCTAAAGCGAACACGACCCAGTGCATTGGCCGCCGCCCGCTCGCCAGGACCAGGGCGCAATACGTTGCCACGCTCCCCATCAACAGGGTCGGCAGCGCCAGGATCACCCGCCCAATCACCAGGTTGTCCGCCAACTCCACCTCATCCGGTGAAATCGATACCCTCACCGCAACCGCGATCAACCACAGCGCGAACACGCCCATGGCGAACGCGCACGCCAGCAGCGCGATCGGGCGTCTCTCTCCCGTTGGCCAGCCGGCATCCAACGCCGCCCGCGCCACAAAGCCCCCCGTGAGAATCGCCGGCGCCCCCATCACCACCATGAACAACACCGGTCGGGTCGCCGGTCCCGAAACGGGTAATATCCCCGACGTTTGACTGTCAAACGACAGGTAGAACGGCAGATACAGGATTATCCCTGTTGCCGCCAACGCAACCGTCAACAGTGCCCCATGCCCTAATGACGTCGTGAGCGCGCCGACCGTGTCGGATTCAAGTTCCCTCGGCTCCGTCGGCATCGGACCGTGCATTTCCACCGTCGGCGCGCGGTTTTGCCACGCCAGCCACCGCACTATCGCCAGCATCCCCAGGATGCACAGGTACACCGGAAAGTCCCAGGCGTTGACGAACGCCAACGCGCCCAGGGAGAGCGCCAACGCCCCGACCTCCCACGGGCGGTTTTTCACCCACTGCAATCCCGGCGGCTCCGTAGCCACCAGCAGGGAAAGCCCCAGCGCCAGCGTCAGCATCAAAAACGGCAGCGCGGAGACGTGGGCGTGCAAGTCCCCCAGCAGAAAGCTGAAGAACGGAAACTCGGTTATCGTGTAGTCCAGCGACGCGCCGCCCTCTGCCAACGTGTCAATGACTCTTGTGCCGCGCCACCACCACCAGAATCCATCCGGCAGCCAGCCGTTGCCCCCTGCCGGCGGCTCAAGCCCCTTGACGCCCATCCACTGCCAGAGCCAATCGCCCCCGATCCCACGTACGTAGGCGAACTCCAAAACGCCGGAAAGATTCCCCAGCAGCCCGATACACAACGCGGCAAAGATCCCGATCCATAGCCCCCGGAACGTGCCCGCACCCGCCAATCGCAGTAGGTTGTACACCAGCCCCAGGACGCCGACGCCAAACATCGCCGGTATCGTCGCCATCGCCAGGTTGTATCCAACGTCGGACGATACCCCGCTCAGTGTGGTGAGCATCGCGGCCACGTAATGGCCGCCGTAGTAATAGGCGATGCTGTGCCCTGATAGCCATTGGTCTTCCGGCGGAAACTGTGCGGAGTTGATTACGGCGTTCAGGATGCCGAAATCCATCGGCTTTTCGGTGTGATTGATGCCCGGAACCTCGCTGATCACCAGGGCCCAGAACAGGAACAACCCGATGAACAACCCTTCCGTCACCACGATCACCGACCACCGACGGCGCAGGAAATCCAATATCTCGGGTCGATGCCGCCAAGCCAGCCAAGCCGCCAGCGCGCCTACGGCCACCAACGTCGCGCCGATGCCGGCCGCCGAGTTGGGAATCACCCCCAGCGTGCCGCCGATCCACGTGATCCACGCTACGATCAACAGGGTCAGCGGGCGCGCCACCGTCCATCCCCGATCGGCCAGACGCCCCAACCCGACCGCGCCGGCGGCAATTGGGAATCCGACCAGGGACAGCGCCCAGAGGACGATAAGCCAGGCGAGAATGTCCGGCACGGTTAGGCGCTAAATTAACGGGTCAGGCTGCCGGCGCCAGCATGGCGTCCACGAATTCGTCGGCGTCGAACGGCGCAATATCGCCCAACCCTTCGCCCGTGCCTATGAACAGGATCGGCACGCCCAACTCCCGGCGTATCGAAAGGACGATTCCGCCGCGTGCTGTCCCGTCCAGCTTCGCCAGAAAGATGCCGGTGCATCCCACGGCGTCGGTGAATGCCTGCGCCTGGGTCAACCCGTTGTGGCCGGTCGTCGCGTCCAGCGTCAGCAGTACCTGGTGCGGCGCGGCGTCGTCCAACCCGTTGATCACCCTCCGCACTTTGCGAAGCTCGTCCATCAGGTTGTGCCGCGTATGCAATCGCCCCGCGGTGTCCACGATCAGAATGTCCGCGCCCCGCGCCTTGGCCGCTTGCCACGAGTCATAGGCCACCGCACCGGGGTCGGCTCCATGCTGATGGCTGATTACGTCAACACCCACCCGCTCGCCGAGAATCTCCAGCTGTTCCTCAGCCGCCGCCCTGAAAGTATCGGCCGCGCCCAAAACCACCTTCTTGCCCGAGGCGGTGAAATGGTGGGCCAACTTGGCGATGCTGGTGGTCTTGCCAACGCCGTTGACGCCGCAAACCAGGATCACGTACGGAGGGTCCAGGGTTTCATCATCGGACCACGCATCGGCATCGTTGACCGAGGCAAGTTCACTTGACAGTAATTCCTTGAGACGCTGGAAAGCCTGTTCACCATCCGCAACGCGGCCGGCGCGCACATCTGAGCGCAGGTCGTCCAGCACGTTCATCGTCGTTTCGACGCTTACGTCGGCCGATATCAGAATCTCCTCAAGCTCGTCCCAAATCGCGTCGTCCAGCTGGGCGGACGCAAACAGCCCACGAATGCGGCCAAACCAGCCATCCCGGCTGCGTTTGACCCCCGCGTCCGTCTGCTCGCGGTTGATCTTGTCTCTGTTGCGTTTGAAAATCGAAAACATGGCGGAGAGAGGTTATCAGCGCGACCTATGGGGCGCAAGTTGAAGGATATTTGACTAGGTGGTGCGAGTGCGGAACAGGACGTGAACGGCGAAAGCGCGGCGGCGATCGGCCTGCGCTCTGTTGAATTCCGCAATGACACGCTCGGTTTCGTTGATGAGTTGCAGGACGTCCCTGCGGGTAAGCGTGGTGTCGGAGGGGTCATAATCGGCCAGGTGCCGCAACTGCTGGGCCTCGGCAAAATGACGCCCGAACCGCTGTATTTCGGGCGGAAATTGGGCCAGCGCCCTGCGATTGCTGCATTGCTGGCGAGCGAGACCATGTTCCAGAGCGCGGTAAATTTGACGCCATTCCGGTAGTCTTCTGGCAGCATAGCCGGTTCCGATGAGCAGATCGGCGCAGGAAGTCGCCAAAGTGTGAAACATGGCATAGTAATCGTCGCTCACTGCCCGTTGCAGGTCAGTTTGGCGCGGGCGCCCTCGTTGAAACGGGGCTACTCCGCCGGCTCGTTGCCGAGCGGAGTCAATCAGGTCAGATGGATTCACGGTATCGGTCCGCCAGCACTTCCTCCCACTCCGATTTCTCGACGAAGGATTTGGTCGATAGCTCCGGTATTCCTATGGCTTCCAGTCTGGGCCAAAGATATCCGGTAAGGTCGGCAGTCCATATCGGATCCAGCAAAGCCTGGTCGCCGTCATAGACCACGTAGATGTGCAGGTATGGCTCATCATCGGGGTCTAGGCGAGGATCGATGACGATGGGGTCGAACGCGATTGGGTCGTTGTCGGTGAACTTATCGGTCAAGTACTCTCTGACCAGGCCGATTACCTGCTGCTTGACTTCTTTCGTCAACTCTATCATCAGCATTCCTCCCGACCGCAACGGTGTGGATGACTCCATTATAGATTACGCTCGGGTTTCTATCGCAACCCGCTATTCCTGGGCCGTCAGACCAGCCAGCGCCGCGCGCGCCGCCTCCGTCTCCGCCGCGTTTTTGTTGCGTCCAGAACCGAGTCCAATCGGCTCTCCATTCTCCACTACCTCAACGGTGAACTCCGGTTGGTGTGCCGGACCCGATGTATCGACCACGCGATAGACCGGTGTAGGGCGGCCCTGCGCCTGCAGAAACTCCTGCAACTCCGCCTTGGGGTTGTCGGGCCGCCAGTCCGGTTTGCAAGCCGCCTCGATCTCGGGGGACATTGCCGAGAGCACGAATCGTTTGGTCACTTCATAGCCAGCATCGAGATAGACGGCGGCGATCAGCGATTCCATGACGTCGCCCAGCACCGCCTCGCCGTGGCGTCCGCCCGTTGACTCGAAACCGCGCCCGAGCAACACGTACGGCGCCACTCCCAAACGTTCTGCAATTCCCGCAAGGGCCCGCTGCCTCAGCAACGCCGTCCACCGACGGGTAAGCCCGCCCTCGTCGCAATCGGGCAACCGGTGGTAAAGCTCTTCGCTCACGATGAGGCGCACCACCACGTCCCCCAGGAACTCCAGCCGCTCGTAGGAGTCGGCGTCATCCCCGCTGGTCTCGTTGACGTACGACCGGTGAGTCAGCGCCTGACGCAACAAGCCCCGGTCCCGGAATTCCAGGCCCAGGGCTTGTTCGAGCTCCTCGGCGGGCCGGTGGCCGCCAACCGAACTCATGGTAGGTGGTCCGAGTCGGTTAGCCTCGGACGCCTTCGTACGGCCACGGCGGCGACGGTCGCTTGACCTCACCCACGTGCCTGTGGTCCGCCATCATCTCGACGAGGTTGTCGTAGATGGGGCCGGATTCTTCGTCGGTCGGAATGAACATCTTGACGAAGGCGGAGTTGTTGTTCGGGAACACGTACAGCGGCACGCCGAAGGCCCCGTGTACCTCCACGGCCTCGGTGTGGCTCTCGCCGATTTCCTTCAGCACGTCCGGATCCGCCAGATCCTCAGCGAACTGGCCCATGTCCACGCCCGAAGCCTCAGCCACGGCGTTGATGGCGTCCGCATCGGTCAGGTCGATCCTGTCCTCATGGCGGGCCTTCAGCAGGTTGATGAAGAACCGGTCGAAGATCTCCTCACCCTGGCGCTCTGCGGCGATGCCGGCGCGCAGTTCCAGCAGGGTGTTGTCGGAGTCGTCCTGCTCCCAGTACTTGAACCCGTCGTCGTTGTTGTTGTCGTGATTTACCTGGACCAGCGAGAACGGCTTGAGTTCCACGTTGATGTCGTGGTCAGTGTTCTCGCGTACTTTCGCCCACCACATGGCAGCGTTGTACACGAAGGGTCAACGGAAATCGTAATATACCTTGAAGTCGGCGTCTGCCATTCTGGCACCTCCGTAATTTGATAACGCGGTAGTCCGATTGCTCACGCGATAGTTGGCCGGATTTTAGCATAGACCTCCGATCACGTCATCCGATGCCGGCCCGCCCCCAGGATGATTGCAAAGTCGAAAAGTCCTCCTGTCCCGCTCATCCTTGTATCTTGGAAAAGGCGGACGCGGCAGACCGTCTCATCCTGAGGCATTGAATGCCGTAGCTCAGCGAGGTCGCCGCGTCCTATGCCCTGGTCAGCCCGAACAGTTGTGGGGGGAGCAACCCCGTATTGCAAGGCAGGGTAGTCCGGGGAGTTAAGACACCAAAGGCAGGGGGAGTGTAAGACAAGATGACGCAGGAAACAATCATCGGCATCGACGTGTCCAAAACGGCCTTGGACGTGTGGATACACCCGGAGGGCCGGACTTGGCGCTGTGAATACACTGAGGAAGAGTTGGCACACTTGGTGCCAGAACTGGGCCGGTTGCAGCCGAGCCGGTTGATCATCGAGGCTACCGGCGGTCTGGAAACGCCCCTGGCATCGGAGTTGTGCGCCGCTGGGTTGCCCGTGGTGGTGGTCAATCCTCGCCAGGTGCGGGAGTTCGCCCGGGCCAGTGGACGCCTGGCCAAGACTGACCGATTGGACGCTGAGCTGCTGGCCCAGTTTGGCAGCGTACTGCGACCGCCGGTACGACCCTTGCCGGACCCAGCGTTGCGGGAGTTGAGGGCACTGGTGTCTCGGCGGCGGCAACTGATCGCCATGCAGACCCAGGAACGCAACCGGCAGGGTCAGGCTCCCAGCCGAGTGGTGGAGCAGATCGGCCAACACATCACGCTGCTGGGGACGCACATTGACCAACTGGATCGAGACATCGCTGGACTGCTCCGCGACAATGCCCACTGGCAGGCTCGGGCCCGGCTGTTGCGCAGCATCCCCGGTGTGGGGCCCACACTCACGGCTTCCCTGATCGCCCAGTTGCCGGAATTGGGTCAGGCCACCCACAAGGAGATCGCCGCTCTGGCGGGCGTGGCTCCATTCAATAGAGACAGCGGGACCATGCGGGGCAAACGCTCGGTATGGGGCGGACGTGGCCAACTGAGAGGGGTGTTGTACATGGCCACGCTGGTAGCCACCAAATGCAATCCGGCAATCAGGGCCTGTTACCAGCGCTTGCGTGGGGCTGGCAAGCCTGCCAAGGTCGCCCTCACCGCCTGTATGCGCAAACTGCTCATCATCTGCAACGCCGTGATCAAAAACGAAACCCCCTGGAACCCTGCCCTTGCCCTTGCAACCACTTGACCAACAAGACTGCGATGATGGGTCCCGGTCCACCTCGGCTCGGGCCTGACTCCATGCAAGACTGGCCCTGATGCCTTGCAACTGATCTGTCGGCTCGATTCGAGGTGGCTTCCGCGGG
>DAOUJD010000012.1:0-4074 GCA_034423115.1 Dehalococcoidia bacterium
CCGGCGCAACGCCGCCAAGGCCACCATCAACTGGGGGTTCAGTACCCAGGATGCCCGCTCCAAACTCCATCGGCTCTATCCCTGTCATTCCTAGATTGATCCGGTACTAGGTCTGTGGCTGTGATGTCCTCTATCTTGGTGTCCACTAACGTTGGGGTAATGATTAGGCGTTCGCCAATATCTCCCCTAGTTTTCGGTACTATTGGATCTCCTACGGATTCAGGATTGGCTCCGAAGTCTCTGACCAAGGCCGAATCTTCAATAAGGGTCGCGGACATAAAAACCTTATGCCCAGCGTTGCGAAAACTTGGGAACAACGATATCGGCAGCAAGTAAGGACTGATTTCAACAATGGAACCTGACACCGCGACGGTGCAATTCGCCAGAACTTGCGGCGACCTCAACAAAGGCCAAACGAAACGTAGTTCGGAGCTTTCACTGTTTTCGCTGAATAAGCGGGCAACTTCAGAAATGCGCTCTAGCCACGACCAATATGGCACTCTCAGGTACGCGTTTCGCTTTTGTTGGTGAATGTCTGCAAGCATAGTGACTGATTGGTCATTCAATGCAGTCTCAAACATCTGGAGTATGCGTTGTCCGAGGCTTGACTGCACGGAAAAGCGGGCTGTGCATTGGTCTCGAGCGATGTTGATACATGTGTGGGCATCATCAATTACGATAGATCCTACATTAATCGGGTCTGGCTGGCCTGCGATCTGAAACACGGATCGACCATTGAATAGACGATAGATGTTAGTAATGAGGATCGCACTACCATCAAAAAACTCGGCTGGGAACAGGTTGCCGCGGGGTCCCTCGAAGTCGACGTGCTTGATCCCAACCGCGTCAGCTTCCCGCCTGACTTGGTCAACCAGATGATTGTTCGGACACAGATAGAGCGCGGGGCCCTTACCCTCTTTCAACTTGGACCAAAGCAGCAACAACCCGACGAGCGTTTTGCCAGATCCTGTATTCATTTTGACTATCAGATCTTCGGCGTCTCTTCGGAGGTGCCATGCGCCGAGGACGTCTCCTTGAACATCTCGCAAGTATTGGTATCGTTCGTTCCGGAGAGTCTGGAATAATTGCCGAGGCTCGGTCACCGAAGGCAGATCTTTTTGTGCGTTCAATTGGCCAAAGTTAACCATCTTGGAGGCTCCATGTGAACATTAATCCCAGTAGCGACGAACGACGTGGTGCTTCCGATATTGTTGAAAAAACCGCGTCACACGATGCGTTTAAGGTGGTTACCGTCGCTATCAAATTGTTTAGTTGGCGTGAGGGCAACCGTGGTCGGACATAATGGACTAGTGCCGCGTCGCCCGAAATCTATTCGATGGTAGAGCACGACGTGCTCATCGTCAATTAGCGCGGTGTTACAATCGCAACGATCCAGTCTTTGAGATTCCAACGAGGTTTTTGAGTATGAGTATTGATGTTGCCACTTCCATTGCGCAGATTTTGAAGCAGGAGGGCGTGGAATGGGTTTCCACGTTTCCCGTCTGCCGGGTGAACAACGCGCTGGGGCGCGAGGGCGTGCCCATGATCATGATGCGGGACGACCGCTACGCCGTGGCGCTGGCCGACGCCTACTCGCGGGTCACCGCCGGCGACCGCATCGGCGTCTGCACCGTGCAGGGCGGAGTCAACGGCGCGGGCCTGCAGTACTCCTTCCCCGGGCTGGCGCAGGCCTTCGAGGACAACTCGCCGATGCTGTGCATCACCGACGGCATTCCGGCCGGCAGCACCGAGAACACCATGTTCGACGTGTCCACCAGCCTGAGGACCGTCACCAAGTGGTTCGGCTACATCGACCGTCCCGAGCGCACGCCGGAGTTCATGCGCCGCGCCTTCTCCATGCTGCGCAGCGGCCGCCCCGGTCCGGTCGTCCTGGCCGTGCCCAACGCCGCCGGCGTCTACGACGAGACCGCCGACCCCTACTTCCCGGTGCGCGGGTACAAGTCGGCGCCGGACCCGTCGGACGTGGCCCAGGCCATCGACCTGCTGATGGACGCCGCCAACCCGCTGATCTACGCCGGTGAGGGCGTGGTATACGCCGGCGCCTCCGAGCAGCTGGTTGGTCTGGCCGAGCTTCTCAACGCCCCGGTGATCACCACCCTCAAGGCCAAGGGCGTGTTCCCGGAGAACCATCCGCTCTTTGTGGGTGTGCGCGGTGAGCATCCCATCGCCTACCTGAACAAGAGCGACGTCATCCTCACCGTGGGCAGCAGCCTGTCCCCTGGCCGGTTCACCCACGGCATCCCCAACGCGCCGGGCAAGACCATCATCCAGTGCACCCTGGACGACCTGCACCTGAACCGCATCTTCCCCACGCACCACGCCGTGCTGGGCGACGCCAAATTCACCCTGCAGGCGCTGGCCGACGAGGTGTCCCGGCGCACCGACGGGGCGGGGCGGGCTGCCGGCAACGTGGTGGCCGAGGTCCGGGAGACGCGAGACGCCGGCCTGGCCGAGTACCGCGAGGCCATGGCGTCCGGCGACACGCCCATCAACCCGTACCGCGTGTTCGGCGACATGATGAAGGTGCTGGACCCGTACAACTCCTTCGTGACCCACGACTCCGGCAACACCCGCGACCAGCTGAGCACGGTGTACGACACGCTGATCCCGCGGGGGTTCCTGGGCTGGGGCAACATCTCCACCCTGGGCTTCGGCCTGGCCGGGGCCATTGCGGCCAAGCTGGCCTATCCGGAGCGGCAGGCGGTGGCGGTCACCGGCGACGCCGGCATGGGCTACATGCTGGGCAACCTGGAGGTTCCGGTGCGACAGCAACTGGGCATCACCGTCGCCCACGTGGCCAACGGCGGGTTCGCCGGCTACGGCCCCGGGTTCTGGGGCGACGGCCACGACCCCTACACCCACCGGGTTATGGGTCCCGAGGACGTGAACATGTCCCGGGCGGTGGCCGAGCTGGGCCTGTACACCGAGCGGGTCACCGAGCCGTCGGACGTGGTGCCGGCGCTGGAGCGGGCCATGGCGGCCAACGGCGCCGGCCAGCCGGCGTACCTGGAGTTCATCTGCTCCCAGTACCCGCGCTACGGCGGCTTCGCGCCGAGCAGCATCGCTCACTGATCGGCGTTATATTTAGAAGACAGGCGGAGCGCACGGGGCACCGAGCCCCCGTTTAGCCGCTCCGCCTGCAACCTTACATAGGTGCGACCGTGAAACTGAAACTGGACATTGACGAACACATTCTGACCAAGGTCAGCGCTATTGCCGGCGCGCGGGATACAACGGTGGCGGCGATGGTCGTGGAGTACCTGACTTCCATTGCCAACAGCGAGGCCAGCGCCCGCTTGGAACGCATCTCCAAGATACGGGAGGCGATCGAAAAAGCCGAGCGCGAGGCGGGTTTTGTGAACATGAACCGGGATGATATGTATGACCGGCCGCTTCGCTTCTACTATGGCAAGTAGGGACTTCTTCGACAGCAACGTCCTGATCTACGCCTATGACCCTCGGTATCCTGCTAAGCAACTGCAAGCTGAAGGGCTGCTGGCCGATGCCATTGCCGCCCGCACCGGTGTTATTTCCGCACAATCCCTCGGCGAATTCTTCAACACCGTGACACGAAGGTTGCCGAACGCCCTGACGGTTGACGCAGCGCTCGAAGCCATCGACCAGTTTGCTGCGATGCCGGTGGTGGAGCTTGATCTGGAATTGGTGCGGCACGCCATCGCCACATCCGATAGATACGGGATATCTTACTGGGATGCCCTTATCGTGGCTGCCGCAGGACGAGCAGGATGTGCGAGGATCCTATCGGAGGACCTCAACGCGGGGCAGTCGTACAACGGTATTCCGGTAGTCAACCCATTCTAAAACGCCGCAGTGCGTCGGCGAGGCGGTGAAATATGCCCAACGCAGTCCTGGTGGTCGACATGGTGCGCGGATTCCTGGAGCCGGGGCACAACCTGTACTGTGGCGACGATGCGCGCAACATCATCGAGCCGGTGCGGGACTTGCTGCGGCGGGAGGCGGAAGCCGGCTCGTCCATCCTCTTCGTCTCCGACCACCACCTGCCCGACGATCTGGAGTTCCAGATGTTCCCGG
>DAOUJD010000013.1:0-4277 GCA_034423115.1 Dehalococcoidia bacterium
CCCTCATCGCACGGCTGCCCGAACTGGGACAGCTCAACCACAAGGAAATCGCGGCCCTGGCCGGACTGGCGCCCTTCAACCGGGACAGTGGCCAATGGCGGGGCCGTCGCAGCATCTGGGGTGGCCGTGCCGCAGTGCGTTCTGCCATCTACATGTCCACCGTGGTCGCCACCCGGTGCAACCCCGCCATCAAGACCTTCTACCGACGTCTCCGCGACGCCGGCAAACCCGGCAAGGTCGCCCTCACCGCGTGTATGCGCAAACTCCTTACCATGCTCAACGCCATCGCCCGGGACGGCCAACCCTGGCAGGACACTCCTCAAACCTCACCTTGACACCCAATACAGTTGCTACGTCGGTGGAGTTTGGCGATGATTGTTCGGCCATGCGTTGGTGGGGTTTAGCGTTGCAGGAATTTGAGGATTTTGGGGTTGACCTCTTCGGGGCGTTCCTGGTGCATGAAGTGGCCGGTGCCGGGGATGATGACCTTTTCCAGCCCACCCTTGAAGTATTGGTACATCCCTGAACTCAGGAAGGACTCCAGACGCCGGGGGCGATCGCGGGTGCCGTGCAGCGCGAGAGTCGGGACCGCGATGGGGCCGGCGCTGATGACGGCCTGGTCGGCACGCACCTGGTCGTCGACCTGGGATGCGTCGTAGCGAGCGCGGTAGTAGCCCAGGGCGGCCTGCACCACGCCGGGCTTGCGGAAGGTGGAGCGGATGCTCTCCAGCGCCTCGGCGGGGATGTCCCACTCGGGCGAGGCCCAGCGCCACCATCCCTCGACGAAAGCGTAGTCGTTGTGGGCGACGATCTCATCGGCTTCGGGCCGCTGGAAGAAGAAGCCGTGCCAGGTACCCCGCAGGTACTCGAACTCCATGCTCAGCTCGCGGTCGACGCGGCCCGACGCGATGGTCACCAGCTTGATGACCTTCTCCGGCGCGAGGGCGGTTGCTCCGACGACGGCACCGGCGCCCCAGTCGTTGCCGATCAGATACGCCCGCTCCGCTCCCAGGGCGCCGATGAGTTCCACGGCGTCGCGGGCCATGAGGGCGGAATGATAGCGTCCGTCGGCCGGCGCGGAGGTGGGAGCGTAGCCGCGCATGAAAGGCGCGACGGCGCGGAACCCTGAGGCGGCCAGGTCGGGCAGCAGGTGGCGGAAGGAGTAGGCGTGGTCAGGGAAGCCGTGCAGGCAGATGGCCAACGGGCCGTCGCCCATCTCGAGGTAATGGAAGTCGATGCCGTTGGCGTGTACGGAGCCGGTTTTGAAATCAGTCATGGTCATTCACCAGGGTTATGCGTGTGCGTGGTTCTAGTAAATGTCGTAGGCCACCTGGAGGCCGACAGAGACTTCGACCTCCGGGTCGGAATCGAAGGGGAATAGTGGGCCGTAGGGGGTGGCGTTCCGACCAACGCAGGATCCGAGGGCGGCACCGAACGGCAGGAATAGGGAGCTTTCCAAGGGGTACTCGAGGGCGCCGAGCACTTCGCCCCGCTGCATGCCCAGGGCATCGGCCAGATCATCGGCGGCCTTTTCCGCGGCGGGAACGGCTTCGCGACGGGCGAGGGAGATGGCCTGCTCGCAGTTGGATTCGGACAGGCTGAACCGGACGCCGAACGATTCGGACCGACGCACGACTTCCTCCACCGCATCTACGATGGATTCGCCCATGGTTACAACTTCGTCCACCTCAACCTCCACGGATATGGTGGCCGGATCGTACCTGTTGAGCACTTCAAGCTCGATATCTTCCTCCGCCACACCGATCGCATCGAGGTTGGCTTTGATCTCGTCGCGGTCTTTGGCGGACAACTGCTCGGGGCCGGAGGGGCCAAAGTTCCGTTCCGGGAGCACGACCACGTAAGCCTCGTCGGCGGCCACGGTGACGGAGCCGATGGCGGAGACAGTCAGGCTGCCCGCCGCGGCGAACGCCTGGGGAGCGGGCGACAGGCTGAACCCGCCGATGCTGCCCCGGCCAGAGTGGACTCCCGCGGAGCGGCTGCTCAACAGCACCAACGACGCGCCGCCATTGTCTTCCTCACGACGAGACACGGACGGTTCCGGAGTCGCGGGGGCGCTGGGCGTAAGCGTGGGCGATTCGGTCGGCGCAACGGTGGGATCCGGCGCAGCGGCGGGTGGCGCTAAAGTTGCGGTTGCAGGACTCGTCGCAGCTGGGGACGTTGGGACGGTTGTATCAGGCGCGACAGCAGGGGTCGGTTCGGCTGTCTCCTGACCACACGCGAACGAAACCGCCGCCACTGCGAGCACGAGCATCGCCAACAACATAACCGCGCCTGATCTGCTCATATCACCTGCCTAAATGCTGAGGAGTTCCCGAAGACAGTGCGAAAATCGCGAGCCAAGTATAGCAACCGGAGCGATGGATCGGATTCGTGGCAGCCGACGTTGAGGATCCACGTTGAGATCAGAATTCGCGGATCTGGGGGAGGACTTCTTTCCCGAAGAGTTCGATTTGGGCCGTGACGTCCTTGTGGTTCAGGCCGGGTTGTTGGAAGGCCAGATCGACCACGCCGACGCCGCACTTGTCGTGATACTCGCGCAGTTGCTCGGCGACGGTGTCGGGGCTGCCGACGAAGTTGAGCATGCGGATGGTTCCGCCGGTGCGGGCGCGTGGAGTAGCGGCAGCCGCTTGGCCGGCGGAGCGGGCGGACTGCACGGCCTGGGACAGGGAACGGCCGATGAACGTGCCGCTGCCACCGCCGGCGGCCTCGACGCGGTCCCTGAGCCTGTACGCCTCGGCGTCGGTTTCGCCGAGGCAGATGCCGCCGCGGTACACGATGTCGTCCGGCGACGGTTCCCAGCCGGCCTCGGCGCACCATTCGCGGTACTTGCCAACGGTTATGGTCATGTCGTCGGGGTGATCGTAGGAGACGCCGAGGCTCAGGCGGTTGGCGGCAGCGTACTGGACGGTGTCGGGACTGCGGGTGGCCACGATGAGCGGCGGCAGGGGACGCTGCACGGGCTGAGGCCACACGCACACGGTGCGGTACTGGTAGAAACGTCCTTCCCACGAGAATGGCTGGGGCTCGGTTAGAGCCTTGAGCACCAGGTCCATGGCTTCGATGAGGCGCTCGCGTCCCTCGGCGGGGTTGAGGTCGTAGACTTGGTCCTCGCCGGGGGTGCCGCGCATGAATGCGGCGATGAGGCGGCCGCCGGTGAGGTTGTCGAGCATGCCGATTTCCTCGGCGGCGCGGATGGGGTTGCCCAGGGGGAGCAGTTGACCGAGCAGGGCGATGCGGGCGGTCTTGCAACGCTCGGCGACGGCGGCGGCCATCACCGCAGGGTTGGGCGTGGTGCGGTTGCCGGAGTAGTGATGCTCAGAGAGGCTGATCCAGTCGAAGCCGACATCTTCAGCGAGTTCGCACTCGGCCATGCCCTCCCGGTAGGACCGCTGGGAAACCTCGGGGTCGTGGAAGGCGGGCGGCACCGGCCAGCCGTCGGGAAACTTGTCCCGATCTGCGTAGCTCATGCAGCCGAAATAGGATGCCTTCATGGATCCCCCACCGTGTTACCTGGGTACGCAGGATGGTAGGCGGGCGTGAAGGGGGTTGTCAACGTGAACTGGTCGGCTGCCAGGGCCTTTTCAAAGTCTCCATGCGTCCCGCTCATGGTGCGGCACGTCCGCCTCCGGCGGGAGCCTGTCGAACCACGAGCGCATCCTTCGACAGGCTCAGGATGAGCGGATGCAAGAAGATCACGTAACTTTGGAATGGCCCTGGTTCAGCCGCCAGGGTCATTCGATTATCGGCCTGAACCGGGTTGAGGGCGGGGCTAGCGCGCAGGTGCGGGAAGGTCCCAGCGGAGGAATTTGTGGTAGCGGTCGCCGTCAATCCAGGGAAGCAGGTTGATGACGATGTCTTCAGGGTGAGGGACATCCCCCTGTCGTCGGGCATTGTCCAAGCAGTGGTGAAGGTTACCGAAGGTGGGCAGGCGGCAGCCGGCTTTGACGAAGCGCTCGATGACTTCGGCGGGTTCGGGTGGTTGATCGGGATCCCAGCCATCGGCGACGGCTTCGGCGATGCGGCGAATCTTGATGATGGTGAGTTCGAGGGCGAACCGGCGCTTGAGGACGTTGATGCGGCGGCGGATTTGGGAGATGGTCATGGGATTACCTCGGACGGGAGTTTTTTTACATGGATGAACGGCTGGACTTTACGCAAAATTTAGAAAAGATATAAAAGCAAGGTAAGCTGACCGCCCCAACTTTCCACGGAAGGTGCAGTCATGCTCACCCTGCCCGATGCCATTGTATCCATAC
>DAOUJD010000014.1:0-28449 GCA_034423115.1 Dehalococcoidia bacterium
CGGCGCGATCAAGCCGGCGGGTCAATTTTAAACCGGCGATCGTGTGCGTGATCGAAGGGGGTGGGTCAATCCCGGATCGGCGAACCTGGGTCATATTTTCGTCGGCGTTGACATGCCATAGTCATTTTCGCCCCAGCAAACCACCGAGCCATCCGTCCGCACCCCACAAGTATGGTGCATACCTGCGCTAACCGAAACATAAGCATCTGACGCCAGCGGTGCACTCTGCCCGTAACGGTTGTTCCCTTTACACATTATGCTATTGTCCGTTTTTACACCACATGTGTGTCCATCGCCGGCGCCAACGGAAGTGAAACTATCGCTGGCACTAAATTCGCCGCGCCAAGGCCAGTGGCTATAACTTTTGCCATTTCCCCAACAATACGACCCGCCGCCTTCGGTTACCACGGCACAAGTATGCTTACTGCCGGCACTAACCGCCTGGTAGGAACCTTCCACCTCCGCCGGCGCCTGTCCGTCCGAGTTCGCGCCCCAGCAGGCGATGCTGCCGTCGCGCTTGATTCCGCAGGTGTGCCACTTACCGGCGCTGACTGCGTAGAATAGTGAGTCGGGCGGCGAGGCCTGCTGGTAGTGATTGTCGCCCCAGCATTCCATCCGTCCGTCGGCGCGCAGACCGCAGCTGTGTCCGCCGCCGGCGGTGATGACGGTAAATGACGCATCGGCGGGGGCGTCGAGCTGTCCGTATTCGTTGCTGCCCCAGCATTGGGCGGTTCCGGCGTCGGCGCGTAGGGCGCAGGTGTGCGCGCGGCCGGCGTCGATGTGGATGAAAGTCGCATCGGTGGGCGCGGTGGACTGGCCGTTTTCGTCGTTGCCCCAACACACGGCTGAGCCGGCGTCGGTGAGACCACAGCTGTGTTCGTAGCCAGCTGTTATCGCTGTGAAGGTAGTGTCTGCCGGCGGGTCGGCCTGACCTTTGTCGGCGTCGCCGTTCGCGCCCCAGCAGACTACCGCCCCGGCATCTTGCAGCATACAGGTGTGCTTGCCGCCCGCGGCGATGGCACTGGCGGCCGCCTCCGGAGCGGGCGCAGCTTGGGCGACGGCACGAACCGGGTTGCTGAACCCCGACCAGCGGGATATTTCCCCATTCGACGCGGCATAACCCGCGATGACGGCAAAGGAGTATTCCAGGCCGGCCTCCAGTCCACTGATGACGGCGGAACCGGCGTCGGCATCATGCCACTGGCTGCCCGTGCCGTCGGGGCTCGCTGACCAAACCAAGTGCAACGCAGCGCCGGCCGTGGGCGTCCAGGTCAGCGTGACTTGGCCTGCCTCGGGACCGGTAAACGCGGTAAGGCCAGTGGGGCGGCCCGTTGACCCTGGCGGTGTGGATTGCGGAGGCCCCTGACCCGGGTCTGCCACCGTCAGGTATACCAATGTAGGGTTGGAAGGCCAAGTGGGTTCCCCGTGGCGGGAGTTGTTGGTCAGCACCGAAAAAGCATGGCGCACGCCCGGCTCTAGACGAGGTATCGTGTAAGAACTCTGCCCCCGGTTGAGGATGTCCACGTAGATGAAGGCTTCCTGCCAGTCACCTCGAGCATTGGCGACTGGGTAGTCTGTAACCATGTTGACGTAGCCGATGCGATAGTAGGTCGCCTCCGGCACGGCTTCCCAGGATATGATTACCTCGCCGGAGTTTGGCCCGTTGCGAAGCTCCATGTTGGTGACGGGTGGAACGCCGCCCTGGGCAGTTGCCGGCGGTGCATGGTCCATGACGCCAAGCAGGATGAGGGCAAGGAGCAGCACAGCAAGGGATCTCAGGGATTTCACTTTATCGCCTCATCAATCGTGCCGTTCTATACGGGCCCGGCACCCGGCCTATGAAAAGGGTAGGTAACAGTTGAAAACTCCGGCCATCACGGCGTCGAAAGACGCTGCAGGTCCCAGGAAGAGCCGATCCGAACTGAACCTGTGCTGATCACCGGTCGATCCTGTACTTTCCGGCACGGCAATCGCGGCATGGGACGCTGCTATAACGGTGGTCGTATCCGTTGCGTATGGCGTGATAGGTAAACGCAGATTCCCGGACAAGGGAACTAGGCCACTGGAGAAGCGAAGTAATTGCTCCGAATAGTATCATCACAGTCAAGACCAAAATGATAACGATCCCGTTACATAAAGAAAATAAGGATATGGCAACTTTTCCCCAAACATGTCTGAACGCTCCACGCTTACCGGGTGACGCCCGTATCCCCCGTTCCGTCCGGCGGTGGTGACGCATTGCGGTCAGGAGGGTAATAAGACGAACTCCGACGCACTGCTCAGGGAGAATGCGGCCCTGCGGGAGGCGTCTGACCGGCCTCAGCCAGGCCAGCATGCGAATCACCGGGGACCCGGACCTGGACACCGTGCTCCAGGGGGTGGTTGACGGAGCCCGCTCTCTGACCGGCGCCGGACTGGGCGGCATCACCACCCCGGACCGGTCGGGCGGGTTCGAGGGGTTCATCACGTCTGGCCTGAGTGCGGAGGAGCACCGCCTGGTCCTGGAGCTGCCCGGCGGGATGGAGTTCTTCACCTACCTAGGGCAGTTGGCCCTGCCCCTGGGGCCGGTGTGCAGTTTCCTGCAGACCCCGATCCGGCTCCGATCCCAGCAGTTGGGCACGATCTACCTGTCGGAGAAGACCGGGGGAGGGGAGTTCAGCCACGAGGACGAGGAGACCCTGGCGCTGTTCGCGGCCTAGTATTACAGTCGCGCTTGACTTTGTTAGGATAGGCCCATGATTACTGGTGAGAGTGGAGGGGTTGGAAATGGGTCAGACATTACTGGAGCGAGAGGGTGTGCTGCACTGGGAGGCTGGGCACCAGAAGCTGCACGGGCGTATCGCGTCGCGCTTCAGCCGTAGTGAGTCTCGTCAGCGGGTTCTGACGTACCTGCAAGGACTACTGGGGTCGGTGGAACGCAAGAACGGGTGGCAGTTAGCCGAATATGCTGGCGACGCCACCCCCGACGGGGTGTCCGCCGCAGGCGGACTGGCGGTGTACCCCTGGGACGCTGATGAGGTGCGGGACGACCTGCAAGGGTACGTGGTGGCGCATCTGGGCGACCCCAGCGGGGTGTTGGTAGTGGATGAGACGGGGTTTCTGAAACAAGGTAAGAAGTCGGTGGGGGTGAAGCGGCAGTACAGCGGGACGGCGGGGAAGGTGGAGAATTGTCAGATCGGAGTGTTCCTGGCCTATGGCAGCCGGCGGGGCTCGGCCTTTCTGGATCGGGAGCTCTATCTGCCCCAGGAGTGGGCGGCAGACGAGGCTCGGCGGCAGGAAGCCGGTGTGCCTCGGGACGTGGTCTTTCACACCAAAGGGCAACTGGCCCAGGGGATACCCGCTGAGCGGTGGCAACGTCTCAGCGCCGGTGATGGGAGCAAGGGGCCGCGCCTCTACGATTGGGGTTGGTTGCCGATACGGCCTTGGTCGGAGCCGGATCAGGGGCATTGGCTGCTGGTGCGCCGCAGCATCGCCGATCCCGAGGACCTGGCCTACTACGCCTGTTTTGGCGCAGCGGAAACGCCGCTGCTGGAACTGGTGAGCGTGGCCGGCACCCGGTGGATCATCCCGGAGGTCGATCATGACCCGTGTCACCGAACTTGCGCCCCTGCTCAAGCAACTACGCCTGGGGCAAATGGCCGCCACCCTGCCCGAGCGCATCGCCCTGGCCAAGAGGGAGCAGCTGGACTACGCATCATTCCTAGAAATCATCCTCAGCGACGAGGTCAATCGTCGCGCTCACCGGCGCATGGAACTGCGACTCAATGGCGCCGGTTTCGAGGAGACCTGTCGCCTGGTCCGCCACAGGCGGATCGACTGGTCGGCGTCAATTACCCTCGACCGGCGGCTGCTGGACGCCGTCTTCTCTCTGGAGTTTCTGGACAAACACGAGCACGTGCTTCTGGTGGGACCCGTCCGCCTCAGGCGGATCGGCAAGAGTTTTCTCGCCCAGGCCCTGGGGTATTCCGCCGTCCGCGCCGGATACACCGTGCGTTTCATCCATGCCGACGGTTTCTTCAGGGCTCTGGCCCAGGCCAGGGTGGACAATTCCATAGACCGCACCTTCCGGTCCTTCATGACACCGGATCTCCTCATCCTCGACGACCTCGGCCTCCACGGCCTCACTGCCCAGCAGTCCGCCGATCTCTGCGAACTCATCCTCAACCGACACCGAGCTTCCAGTTTCGTCATCACCAGCAACCGCGCCGTGGACGAGTGGCTGAGCCTCTTCGACGATCCCATCCTCGGCAACAGCGCTTTGGACCGGTTGGCCAACGCCAGCTACCAGATCGTCATCGAAGGCGCCAGCTACCGGGAACGGCTGTCGCCACACCACGCCCTCCTGGGCGTCCAAGGGGGTGATTGACCAGACAACTACAACCTGCTATTTGTCACAACACCGCGCTTCCAAGGTGGACTAATGTCCGTGGAAATCGCCGGCCTAATCCCCCTGTAAATCGACACATGGACGGGATGGGAAGGTATCAAGGCAACATCTTCGTGGAGCGGTTGTGGCGCACGGTGAAGTATGAAGAGGTGTACCTGAAAGCCTACGCCGGCGTCCTGGAGGCCCAGCGGGGGCTGGAAGACTATTTCCGGTCCTACAACGGGCTCAAGCCTCTTCAGGCCCTGGGCTACCGGACCCTAGCCGAGGTATTCCATGGGGAGCAGGGAGGCTTAGAAGATGAATCTAATCGAAGGAGGTGTTCACCGGAAAAGGGGACCCAATCGCTGGCAGGAGAGCCGGGATTCTCACTTAACTTCGCCCTGATCCTGTCCTAATAACGGGTTCCACCTCACCCTGTTATGCGAAACAAAATGGGGTATCAGTAGTTCTGTCGCAGCCGCGGGCAAATGAGCAATCGTTTGTTAAGCTGAATACCCCCAGAGGAAGTGTTAATTTGGATGCGATTCGGTCGAATGTAGTCCAAGGCATCTTCGTTGGGGTGTCGTCTGGGATCGTCTTGGCAATAGTGATAGGCGGTTGGAACGCGTGGCTCGTCCACGAGGAAAGGCAAGACCAAATCAATTTTTTGGCCCTTCTCATCGAGAACTACCGAACCGTGATACTCGAAGCCTCCGATGTCGAGCTTATGGTCGACGGGAGCATCGTTATAGTGCATCGAGACGTCGCTAGAAAAACGTACTTGAACGCATTTCACAAGGATGTGGAGGAAGTCTTGCGAGGCAGGTCAAGTCGCTTGTCCTTTGACGAAATCTACCAAGTGCGACTGGTGTTTCTGCATCTTGAGTACCAGCCTGAAGCAGTCCCTACTGACGAGGGATACGAGGATTTGTTCGATCAGCTTGAGGCCTTGGAATGGCTTGATATCACACCTCTAGACCGACGGTATTGATATCCACGTCTCTGTATCATCAATGAACAGGCGATGCAACAGAACTAAGGGTTCTCGCACCCGAGCGGTTCCCCTAAGAGCTTCAAATTCGCCTGTGGAGTCTCGGTGAAAAGGTCACAGAATCCCCAATCACATCTCGAAGACGTTCTGGCTATCGTCAAATAGACCCCCTTGGAAAGTTTTGAGCGCGCCGCCGTCAACTATTATTCCCTCCCGTCGGATCAAGATCCACTGCCCACGAGTACCAGAGTTTTTGGTGTTGATTGGATAACGGATACCCTGTTCCTTGAATTCCGCCACGGTCAGCCCGCTGCGAGACAGGTCGTGGCTGCTCACGTTGGCCTTCACCAAGCTGCCGTCGGCGTACATCTCCGGCGACAATAGGCCCAACCTCAGAACTCGTCGTTCAATCCTTCGAAGACCGCTGCGAAGCCGTCCTGACCGATCCGATCTATGAAGTGGCTGATGCTGGAATGGTCGAACACCGGATCGTCAATGGTGAGGAAACAAAACCAGCGGTAAGCAAGATTCTCCGAGATGGACGAGCACAGCCGGCGGAAGGATGCGATGTTGTACAACGAACAGATCAGCAATGCCCTGACCATCACCTCAGGATGGATCGCCGGCCTGCCGAAGTCGGGACAGTAGTACTCTTCCAACGGCGCCACCATCTTGGCAAAGTCCAGGCATTCGTCGACCCTGATCAGCAGGTGGTTCGGATCGATGAAATCCCGCAGCTGTTTGGTGGTGAACTGGAACAAGGTAGAATCGCGGAGGCTAGGGTCCAGTGGCTCGATCATCGGCTTCCTCGGCGACGGCGGACTGCCCCGGCATTGTAGCCCAACTTGTCGCTGAACTCCGCGAGAAAATCTACTTTTTCAACAGACCGTTCTCTCCGCCCTTTACAGCGTGGAGGTTACACTCCCTTCACCCGCCACTGTGAGCCGCACCCACGGTTGGCTTGCCGCGCTGTGTCCGGCAGTTAGTCCGTGTAGGCGAAGAACTCCAACCGGCCGGGCAGCGAGCGCGCCCTGTTCATCACTTCCTGCAGTGCCACAACGAAGTCCAGGCTCTCGTCGATGCGCAGGTTGGCCTGGCCCCTGCGGGAGTGTCTTTCCCGCAGGGCCGTATTCTCCCTCTGTAGTCCGTGGGAGTTCATCCAGCTACCCTCTCTTGACTGCCATCCGCCACCGCCGGACGGAGTTGTGGAACACCGTTTCCACCCGGTTGTGGGAGCTTTTTTCCGCGCAATTTGGCAAATGTTACCTATCAGTTATCGTAACATTCTTGACTGTGATACTGAAAATGGGGACAATTCACCAAACTCGGGAACGGCTCGGTCCTTTGGTCGGGATATTCGTGTAGATCCACACAGCGGCGCCACGACCGAATGTGTCTTCAGCAACTCAAGCGTCTCATACCGTGACGGATCCGCCGGAAAGAATTTGTAACGGGTCGATGTTCTCAATGGGGTAGCTGACGCCATACGCAAAGCGGCGAACCACGCCAGACTCCACCGGCCGGTGTTGCCGCTCCAGCTGGCAGTCGGGGTGATGCTGGCGCTGCTGACCAGTGTTTTGTTGCTGGCCGCGTCCGTCGACACGCCCACTGCCCAGGCCCGGCAATTCCTGCCGGCGGCCCAAGGCGGCTCGGCTGCCTTCGCCACCGTAAGCGCCGGCTTCCGGCACACCTGCGGGGTGAAGACGGACGGCTCCGTGGCCTGCTGGGGATCCAATTTGCTCGACCATGGTGGTACTGAAGGAGGCCAGGCCGTGCCGCCGGCGAGCAAGTTCGCTACCGTAAGCGCCGGTGGTCTCCACACCTGCGGGGTCAGGCCGGACGGCTCCGTAGTCTGCTGGGGACATGATGGCCTTGGCCGGTCCACGCCGCCGGCAGGCCAGTTCACCGCTGTGAGCGCCGGGTATTGGCACACCTGCGGGGTGGGGACGGACGGCTCCGTGTCTTGCTGGGGAGGGAATCGCCAGGGCCAGGCCACGCCGTCAGCGGGGGAGTTCGCCACCGTAAGCGCAGGGATGGACCACACTTGCGGGGTGAGAACGGACGGCTCCGTGGCCTGCTGGGGAGATGATGGCGATGGCGAGGCCACGCCGCCGGCGGGCCGATTCACCACCGTAAGCGCTGGGTATTGGCACACCTGCGGGGTGAAAATAGACGGCTCCGTAGCCTGCTGGGGACATGATGGCTCTGACAAAACCACACCGCCGGCGTACCGGCTCACCACCATAAGCGTCGGGGGTGGCCACACCTGCGGGGTGAAGACGGACGGCTCCGTGGCCTGCTGGGGAGACAATCGCCATGGTCAGGCGACGCCGCCGGCAGGCCAGTTCACCACTGTAAACGCCGGAGGCAGCCACACCTGCGGGGTGAGGACGGACGGCTCCGTGGCCTGCTGGGGAGATGATGACTACGGCCAAGCTACCCCGCCGGCGAGCGACCTACCAACCGTTAGCACGCCCGCTCCCCGGCAGCAGGGCGACTACGACGCCGACGATGACGGTCTAATCGAGGTGTCCAACCTGGAGCAACTGAACGCCATTCGCTGGGACTTGGACGGCGACGGCATGGCGGAGGACGCCGGCTACGCTCAGGCGTTCCCCGGCGCGGTCGCCGGCACAGGCTGTCCCGCCGCCGTATGCTCGGGTTACGAGCTGACCACCGACTTGGATTTCGACACCAACGGCAACGGCCAGGCCGACGCCGGCGATGCCTACTGGAACGACGGGGCTGGCTGGGTGCCGATAGGAAACTATGGACCATTCGACGCCACCTTTGAAGGCAATGGCCACACGATTTCCAGCCTGTACATCCAGCAAAGTGAGCTTCCATACATCGGTCTGTTCGGCCGTACCGGCTCCGACAGTGTGGTCAGACAGGTTGGGCTGTTGTCTGTTGCTGTGGACGGCCTATGGCGGGGCGACGGCCTCCAAGGTCATAAAGGTAATAATAATGTTGGAAGCTTGATCGGGCAAAACGAGGGCAGTGTAACCGGGGCCTATGCCACCGGCAGGGTGTACGCCTCGGGGGGTTACTGCATTTCAGGCTGCGAGGACGACGCGACAAGCAGTTCATTCGTGCTTGCCCAGATCGGCGGCCTAGTTGGAGCTCACTACTCGGGGGACATCGGCGCCAGTTACGCCAGCGTCAGCGTGTCAGGCGGCGACCATATCTCAATCGGTGGCTTGGTTGGAGGTTGTTACAGCGGCAGCACAATTTTTGCCAGCTATGCAACAGGTAGCGTGCTCACTGATGTCGACAAGTACCGAATTACCACCTCGAGTGGCGGCTTGGTCGGCAGTGGCTCGGACGGGTGCACAATCGCTGGAAGCTACGCCGCGGGCAGCGTGAGTGGACCAGGTCAGGTTGGCGGGCTGGCCGGGGAGCTCAACCAGAGTACGATCGTTGCCAGCTACGCCACGGGCAGCGTGAGCGGACCAGGTGAGATTGGCGGGCTGGTCGGGCGTGGCTGGGGCACAGTCACTGCTAGTTACGCCACCGGCAGCGTGAGTGGACCAGGTGAGATTGGCGGGCTGGCCGGGCTATTTGGCGGCACGATCACTGCTAGCTATTGGGACACTGAGGCCTCGGGCCAAGTAGCCGCATCCGGTGGGGGCTTGGAGCTCGTTGGGCAGGGCGTTGGGCAGGGTTCCGCCGGCGCCGCGGGCAAGACCACCGCCGAGTTGCAGGCTCCCACCGGCTACACGGGCATTTATACCGACTGGAACGTGGACCTGGACAATGCCGACGGGGACGACGATCCCTTCACCGGCGGCGACGACCCCTGGGACTTCGGCACATCAAGCCAGTACCCAATGCTGCGCAACGTCGGGCCTTCCTCGCCGTCTCCGCCAACTCCCGCCGTCCTCCTGGCCTCCCCCCAGCTTTACTGGGTTGACGAAGCGGCGCAGAAAATCCAGCGCACCACCAACGCGGCGGATGACACTCAGACCGTTGCCGACCTGCTAACCTCCAAGCAAGGGTTGAACATGCCTGGCAGCATTGCCCTGGACCCGCTGGCTGGCAAGATGTACTGGACCGACGACGGCGACGGTGATCCCCAAACCCCCGACGGCGCAATCCGACGCGCCAACCTGGACGGCTCCGGCCCTGTCGAAAACGTGAAAACCGGATTGGCCGATCCGGTGAGCATCGCCCTGGACCTCAAGGCCGGCTACCTGTATTGGGCCGACCGACACCAGGGGGAGATCAATCGCGGCGAATTGACGGCCATCCCCAACCTCACCCACCAAACTCTGGTTGGAGGCTTGGATAGGCCGTACCAGATCGCCCTGGATACAACCAATGGCCATATGTTCTGGACGGAACGGGGCGGAAGCAAAATCCGTCGCGCTGATCTGGAAGGAAACCAAGTAAAGGATCTGGTTCGCCATGGGAATCCCTTCGGCCTAGCCCTGGATTTGGTGGCCGGCAAGATGTACTGGGCGGAACGGGGCTCCGGGCTCAATGGCCGAGATCTGATCGCAGGCGCCGACCTGCAGGGACAGAACGTTGAAGTCTTGATCAACGCAGACCCTTACTCGCTGAGCGGGATCACCCTGGATCCAGCCAATGGCAAGATTTACTGGACCGACGAGACGACAGGCTCCATATGGCGGGCCGACCCGGCGGCGGATAACGTCAGCGGCACGGTGGAGGAGGTAGTCACCGGCCTCAGGGCGCCGGAGGGCCTGGCCATCGCCCGCAGCCCCGACGCGGCCACCCTGCGGTCCCTGTACGAGGCTACGGACGGGGAAAACTGGTGGGTTACAAGAGGTTGGCTGAGCGATGCAGCTGTTGACAAGTGGTACGGGGTGACCACGGATGACGACGGGCGGGTGACCAGGCTTGATCTTGGGGTGAACCGATTGAGTGGGTCAATACCGACCGAGCTGGGCGCCCTCACCAGCTTGAACTACCTTAACCTGGCGGGCAACTACTTGAGCGGGCAGCTACCGGTTGAGCTGGGCAGACTGTCCGGCTTGAAGCAACTCAACATTTCTAGAAGCGAGCTGGTTGGTACGATACCGTCCGAACTGAGCGGGCTAGAAAACGTGGTCTCGCTGGAACTCTCTGCTAACTACTTGGAGGGTCCCATCCCGCCGGAACTGGGCGAATTGCCTAAACTTGAAACGCTGAACCTCAGCGGTAACGATCTGGGCTTGGTGTTCAATTGCGGAAATCCCTTCGGATGTGATCCTGCATCGATACCGGGGGAGTTGGGCAACCTCTCCAAACTGAAAGAACTGGACCTCCGCAATAATTCGCTGAGCGGAGAGATACCATCGGAGATTGGCAAACTTGCGAATTTAGAAACATTGGACCTCTCCCAGAACAATTTTGCAGGAGGCATGCCAAAGGAGCTGGGCAGCCTCTCCAGCCTGACGGTCCTGGACCTCAGCGAAAACCGCCTGACCGGGCCAATACCGCCGGAGTTGGGGAGCCTCAACAACCTTACCCAGCTAGATCTCTCCGCGAACGGCCTGGGCCTTGATCCGAAAATCTTCTCTGGTCAAGCCGAATTGCTGATTGATTTCTACGTGCCGATACCGACGTCCCTTGGCAACCTCGCCAATCTGCAAGAGATGGACTTGAGCGACAACTGGCTGGGTGGCCGGATACCGGCCCAACTGGGCGGTCTCGCCAATCTCGAAACCCTGAACCTCAGCGGTAACCAGTTGACCTGGAACATACCGGAAGAATTGGGACGCCTCAGAAACTTGAGAGTGTTGAACCTCAGTGATAATCAGCTGGTCGGGCCAGTGCCGACAGAGTTGAGCTACCATACTCATCCGGTTGAGTTGAGTAGGGGCGACGTCGGCGTTCTGCAACATTTGAGCGAGTTGGACCTGAGCAATAATGCACTCACCGAAAACATACCTCAGGGAGTGGGTACCATCACCACCTTGAAATCCCTGGACATCAGCAATAATTTCCTGGATGGAAGCATTCCGGCATCCTTGGGCTACCTCACGGACCTGACAATGTTAGACCTCAGTCTTAACAGTTTAACCGGTTCAATACCGACTTCTTTGGGCAACCCTCGGAGTCTGCGAAGGCTTGACCTACACGGGAATGACCTGTCGGGGCAATTACCGGAGGAATTGAGCCACCTGTCCTTGGTTTTTCTTAATCTCGACTACAATCAGCTCGACAGCGACCCGAGTTGGTGCATACCGTTCAGTGAGAACCACGCAGAACGTTTGCAGCTCCGTCCCGGTGAGCGTAATCTACCTGACCTCTGCGCTGAGGCGCTTGAAGAAAATCTAAAGGGATTGGCGGCTCTTTATGAGACCTCCTCTGCCGAGCCAAAGATCGATGAACTGAAAACATTGTTGGGAGTAAAATTCCAACTCGGTAATATCGAGAGTTTCTTGGAACATGATACTTTCACGAATGTTGCCGAACACGACATTACAGATGCGACATTTGATATTCTCAACGACGCACGGGAGGGGGTTAGCGATCAGGTCATTTTGAACAGTATATCCGACGAACAAATCATATCGATATGGGTCGCAATTCTACAACGTCTGTACGTACATGTGGGTGTAGACGATCCATATCGTCCCGCCGTGATCGACAGGCTCTACTATCCCCATGACCCAGCCGTGCTGAATATCGTGTTCGAACACTTTCCGTTTCCTCAGATTACAGGGCATCAGGTGAACCCTGGCCACTTGTTGGAAGATTTCAGGAAGTATGCCGGCTGGAAGGACAGAACCTATTGGTTGACCTCCGAAGATTTCAGCCAGTGGCATGGCGTCACAACCAACGATGCTGGGGTCGTCATCGGGCTGGACCTCAGCGACAACAACCTTAGGGGGTACATTCCGGAGAATTTGCTGGTCGACCTGCCCGGCTTGAAATGGCTGAACATCAGAGGCAATTTGCTCAATGAGGGATGCATATCACCCGACTTGCTGCCCTTGCTGCTGGCCGGCGATATCGTTTCCCGTTCGCCTGAAAAGCTCACGGACCGCCAATTGGAAGATTTATCAGGGAAGACAGATGAAGAACTTTACAATGAGTTTGTGGATACGTACCAAGGGGAAGAGGGAAGCGAGGCAACTTGGTTGGACATATTTTACGGGCACGTTATGGTCGGCCAAGCCGTTGGTGTTTCGTTCGCAGCCGGGCTTGTGGAAGAAGACGACTCTGAATCGGTGATAGAGGAGCTTACCAAGATACCCAGCTGGCAGAAGATATTCCAAAAGACTGCCCGGGGCATCTTTAAGATTCCAGGCGATGATAGTTTTGATTGGGGGGCAAAAGCGATCGGACCTATCATGAAGACCGCTAACAGAATGCTTCAGTATGAAGCTCTCAAGCAGGGGGCTGCGCTCTGTCCTCCTCCAGTTCCCACTCGTTATACCGATAATGATGGTACGGTAGTAGACATCGTGCCAATGGACGATCAGAGTTATCAAACAGATCGGGATGCGTTGGTTGCTCTGTACCATGCTACGGGCGGCGTTGAATGGGATAACCAGACCGGATGGGACACGATTGACTCGGATAACGAAGCATCGCTCCACGAATGGCATGGGGTTACAATGAAAATTAAGGGCACCCATGATTACTGTGAACAAAAGGAGACGAACTGCCGGGTCACTGAGCTTGACCTCAGCGGCAGCGGGGGTGGAGTGCTCAATCCCTTTAAGTGGACCATCAGCGATATGAATCGAGCGGGAAACGGTTTAACCGGGAAAATACCACCGCAACTGGGCAATCTGGGTGAGCTGAAAGTACTGAACCTCAGCCGGAACGATCTAAACGGGTCAATACCACCCGAGTTGGGCAACCTCGAGAATCTTCTGGAACTTTCTCTCAATGGCAATGAGTTGAGCAACTACGATGCTGAGAACGGCCATTGGAACAACCCGCCGATACCTCCGGAGTTAGGTAATCTCAGACAGCTCAAGAACCTGCACCTACAAGACAACAAACTGCGCGGATGGATACCCATGGAATTGTCCGAGCTGTCGCTGCGCGGTTTGCGCAAGGCGAACCTTGACCGGGATGGTGAATACCAGTTGTTCGGTTGTCTGCCGCCTAACTCCGACACGGCCGGACAGGAGCATCTGTTGGGTATTGCAAATATGCTCGTGATCGAATTAGCAACATTGCCCAAAGGGACGGGCAAAGGGGTTACTTTTGTGGGTAAGCAGCTATACAAAAACTTTGTAGCAGCTAAGGCTCTGCCAGATTTCGCTGTACGTCTTAGGATGACAATGAGTACCGTCAAATATGGCACAATGGGCGAGGCTTTCGCCCTAAATGGGAGGACCAACCTATACAAAGTGGTTCAATGGACCAACAGGACTCCCGCATATCGGAAAGCATTTTATGCCGGGGTTTCGTCCGTGCTAGCTGAAAATGCACTCGGAGCCATTGGAGGTCCCATTGAACAAGGGGTGAATCTCGACATCAACGTAGTTGAACCATCCTTAGAACGGATTAGCAACCTGGTGGAAGATATTGGCGGTTTTGACCTTGATGGGGAAATCGTTATGGGTAAAGTGTGGTGCGGAGGCTGATCGTCCGGCACTATCTCACAATGGCCGGGTATGCTGATTCTGGAACGGCGCCGCGCGAAAGTTCCGCGCTGGCCCATTGCACTGTCCCGGCGTGAAATGGCCGAACTGAAATCGCAGGATACGTGCGACACAAGCAACCGTTGTGGATGTCAAGGCGTAACGGGGGAATGATCTCAGCGCTGGCCTGTTTGCGCCATGGCTTTGAGTATGGTCAGCAACTTCCGCATACAGGCGGTTGACCCCAGCTTCTTCGGCGTGCCCCCTCCAGTCCGCTAGAGCACGGCTCGCACCCGCGATCGGCCTCCCCAGACGGTACGCCTGCCCCGCCCGGTTCCCCTGTCCCGTTTCAGGAGGGCCACGCCCACCAGTGCCCCGACCTGCTTCCGGTCCAGTGCACCCAACTGCAGCAGATGCGCCGGCGGAGATAGGGAGAGTTGCTCCCCACACCAGGAACCGAGCGTAGCAGATTATCTTCCTCACGCCATACTGGGCTCTGGAGCAGCGTCCGCCTCAGGCCTTTGTCCAAGTTTTTGGACCCCTGCTCCAACCACGCGATGTAGGCTTTGATGTTGAAGCGCACCGCACGGTTCCGTTTGAAATTGCGTGATAGCGAAGTTATGCCCGTATCGGGGCCTGCAGAGGCGACTAACTGATGAGTGAGCCTCAGGATGCATGGTCGTGGCGAGACGTGTCGTCCGGACAAAGACCGAGGGGACATTGGTGCGTATTGCCCGATCCATAGCATGGTCCGGGAGCCTTACCCCGAATCCACCGACGGGATTCGGTGGTGCTGGTCAAACGAGGCATCCATGGTGAAGGGAAGGGTGGGGAGGGTTTTGATCCCGACGGATTGGGGTGGATGTTGGGTGTATCGGCGGCACGAAGGGAATTTTTGACGGGCCGTGGCAGTGGGGACGGTCGAGATTAACATGCAGATTGCAGCAGAGAGACATGGGAGGACGGGCCTGATGCTGGCCTGCCGGACGGTTGGGTAATCAGGGACGGGTCAAACGCCGAGGGCGTGGTCAGAAAGGGAGCGGCAGGGCGCGCAATCGAGCCAGAGCGCTGCTGAATTGGTTTCGCCAAGGCCAGCCCTGTGGCAGATACATGGTGAGGCGTCGCGCCTTGCGGTTGATGCGTCCGGCCAGGGAGAAGAAGCGTCGCCGGAGGGTCTTGCGGTGGCCACCGACTCACCCAGCCCGACTGCGGCGGAAAGGTGTGGCACTGGGCGCCTTCCTTGGCTAAGCCGTAGGTCTCGTCCGCCTCCGGCGGATTGAATCGAGATCAATAGTCAACGGCTCGTCGCCAGGACCTGCTCCTGCTCCCCAGGCCTGGGCCAGCAGTTCACGACCCACCCGACCCAGCTGACGCGCGTGTCCCCACCGAGATCTCCGCACGTAGGTGCCCAACGTGGACGGTGCCTTCACCGTACAGCCCAGCACCTGCTCCGTGCCCCCAGCCCGTAACGCGTTGGCATCGTCAATGCAGTCACGGCCGGCCAGCGCCGACGCTACCAGCATCAGCAGCTTGACTCCCCCATTGTCCGAATCCAGCGCATCTCCCAAGTCAACGTGGCGGTCCACTTACACGCCTAGTCCCAGATGATGGGCTAGGGTGACCGGCAGATTCAGCCCCGAATTGGCCACCAGGTGCCGATCATCGAAGGCGATATGGATGCGGTCGGACTGCTCGCGTGGTAGCATCCGATGGGTGCTCCTCGTTTCAGGGTGGTTTTCTCTGACAGAAACCGTTATCCCCGAAGCCGGGAGCACTTGCTCATCCCTTCAGCACGCCGACACACTCCTCCTTTCGGTGGATTGGGGCTTAGTCCGATTGCGCGCCCTGCCCGTGCCTTCCTGACAGCGTCCAACGCGTCTGATGTGTCCACTGGACTATCCAACTTCCTCGCAGATTCGCTCCAGGCGGGACAACGCGTGTCTCCCGCCGCCGTCTGCAGGCTGATCCCGCCCGTCGCCGACGCGGCGGCCCGTCAAAATCCTCTTCGTGTAGCCGGGACTCTCAGCGCCCGCATCCATCAGCCAAGGGCAAAGCCCTGCCGACTTACCCATCCACCTTTCATGCCTCAGCTGACTAGGCCATCCGCACCCATTCGGTGGATTTGGTTTTAGCTGCGGTCATGCGGAACCTGCGGAACCTTGGCGTAGCATAGGTCGAGCGCTGATTTAACCAACGGTCATGTGCCGTCGCTGGTTTCCGCGTTGTGGTGCAGTACAGCACGGCGATGTTGAGCCTCATATACGAACACGCTGTACAGCCCGCCGGCCAGCGATGCCAAACTGATGATCAGGCCTATCAAAGGGTGGTCGTTGCCCGCCAGGAGCATCCCGCCCACCAGGCCGATCACAGTAATGATAAACGTCAACACGATGGCCAGGCGGCTTGGCCTGAAGTCGGTTGCGCCAGCCGTGCCGTGCCATTCCGCAAATTCCCGGTTCGCCTCAAGGGTCGCAGACATTTGAGCAGGGTTGGAGAGATCTTCGTTCGCCCGACTCGGAAAAATCCTGCCCAGAAAACCGAACCTCCGCGCCATTCTCGCGTAAGCCATAGCTTCACCTCCGGGTGCTAAGCACGAGACCTCGTGACACCAAGCCTCGCCGCTGCCAAATTGTATTCACAATCGCAGTGATGTCAAAAGAGAGATTCACTTCACCGGTTTATCAATGCGGCGTGTTGCGCGGCGTTGAGCTCGTGGAGCATCAGCGCGGCCACGATGCCAGGAGCGATCTTCCGCTCCACTTCCCGCGTCTCCTTGGACCGCTTGCCAGAGGGCAACCGTATGCGCATATGCCACATGTGGACGTAGTCGTCAGCCTTTCGGCTGCTCAATTTAAAATCAGTGAGGCTTGACGGCGCAACCGAAAACGGGGGGCGCGCAGTTTTCCTACTTGAAGACTGCTCGATTGAGGTGAGGTCGGGCCACGCCGTGGCCATGCTGGCGGGCAGTTGAAAAATGCAGTCGAGACCCTGACTGCACAATGATTTTTGCATCTGCAAAAAATGAGGGGTCGAGGGCGCCCCCAGACGGCCGGTGATGGGCTCTCCGCGATCCCGCAAGGTCCTTTCGAGGGTGGCGCAAAAATTCGGCGACGGGCCGGATTTGGCGTGTTTCTGACGGGTTGGATTTCCAATATCAAGGCCAGTACCGGACAGGCTGACGGCGCTCAAAAATCAGGAAACCCCGGAAAACTGCGTCCCTACCCGGGAAAGATGCCGTTGCCTCCCAGGCTTGCTCGGAAAGTGTCGATTTGGGTAGCAAACCGGATTACGGAAATCGTCGGTTGGTTGGATGATCTAAGAACCCGCTACGTCAGAATTGGAGTAACGAAATTTCCTCACCTTTCCACGGGGTGTAGGCTTCCTTGCTGCGCAATTTGAGCACTGCTTACCCAGTCGAATACCCTCTCATGGTCGTCCCCAAAGCGGTGACACTTTCGTCGTTGTCGTCGAACTACCTGCGTGTCAGACGCGCCGCGCTCTTCCGCTCCAGGCAATCGGCGAAACTTAATCCCGCCCACCAATCGCCGTGCACTAAGCACGTCCGACGAGCAACTCTCCCCAAGTGTGCTAATGTGCTCCGGCAATCATGAGTTTCCCAACATTCACCTTGGATGCGTCCATGAAGAAGATGACCGTTAGACACCTGGCAACCGTCGTGACGGCGCTAACGGTGTTGGCGGCGTTCCTACTGGCCGCAGGACTGGGCAACACCGTTTCCGGAATGTCACTGCCAGCGGACCCCGGCAAATCGTCTGCTGGTTTCAACCCGGTTAGCTCGGGCGGCGAATTCGCCTGCGCGGTGACACGCGACGGCAGGGTGATCTGCTGGGGCGGAAGTTATGGCCCCGGCAACACCACGGAAGAGGTGTTCTCAGGTCAACGCTTCATCTCGGTTAGCGCCGGTGATGGCCACCTCTGCGCATTACGGCCTGACGGCAGCGTGTCCTGCCGCGGCTGGAATGACGCTGGGCAGGCGACACCGCCGGCCGGCCCATTTCAGTCGGTCAGCGCTGGGGGGAACCACAACTGTGGAGTGAAAACGGACGGAGTGGTGGAGTGTTGGGGATCGGACACGGAATTCGATGGTGAATCGTCCTCAGGGAAGGCAACTCCGCCGACGGGGGCGTTCACGTCAGTAAGCGCCGGCGGCCACCACACCTGCGGGGTCAGGACCGACGGCACGGTGGGGTGCTGGGGTTCCGACGAGCTCGGACAATCCACGCCGCCGGCCGGCGTTTTCGCGTCAGTCAGCGCAGGCGGCAAGCATACCTGTGGGTTGCGGCCCGACGGTACCGTTGAATGCTGGGGTTCCAATGTCGGCCATTACGACGACGGGACTTTTGGACAGGCCACGCCGCCAGACGGTACTTTCAAGTCGGTGAGCGCCGGCGACACCCAAACCTGCGGCCTGAGGCCCGACAACAGCGTGGAATGCTGGGGAGCCTATGTGTACGCGACGCCGGTAAACCCGCCCAGCCATGCGTTTCGGACGGTAAGCGCCGGTCGCCAACTCGATTGCGGGATACGCGCCGACGGCATCGTGGAGTGCTGGGGATTGGATGAACATCACGCCGTGACGGTGCATCCCGACGGGGTGATTTTTCACGAATCGCCGGCGTTCACCGCCATCAGCGCCGAGGGCGGCAAGTGCGGCGTGCTGGCCGATGGCACAATAGCCTGTTGGGGACTCGACCCTGATCAAACGGATGCGCCGCCGGATGGCGTTTTCAAGTTCGTCAACGACAATTGCGCCATTCGCCAAACCGGCGAGCTGCTGTGCTGGGACCAAAACTTCCACATCCTCCCCCACTCTCCCGAAGGCGCTTTTGTCGCCGTCAGTGTCGGCGACGAGCACACCTGCGGGCTCTTGACGTCCGGCGAAGTGGTGTGCTGGGGGGAGGACGATGATGCCCGAGCCACCCCTCTTTCCGGCGCGTTCCGGTCCATCAGCCTCGGCGTAGCCCATGCCTGCGGGGTGAAGACCGACGACACGGTTGTGTGCTGGGGCTATGACGGCGACGGCCAAGCCACACCACCGGAGGGCCGGTTCCACTCCGTCAGCGCCGGCAGTCGACATACCTGCGGGGTGAAGACCGACGCAACGGTCGTTTGCTGGGGCTACGATCCAGACGGCCTGATCAAGCCACCGGGCGGCAAGTTCCGGTCCGTCAGCACTGGCGACCAGCACAATTGTGGAGTGCGGTCCGATGGAAAGGTGCAGTGCTGGGGACGGAAATTCGGACGCGAATTCAGCTGGTCGAAGTACGGCTACACCAACCCCCTTGTGCCTCCGAACGTAACCTTCGAAACGGTGAGCGTAGGCCGGCGTCACGCCTGCGGCCTGCGCCCCGACGGCGGAGTGATGTGCTGGGGTGATGACACCAGCGGCCTGGCTTCGCCCTTCGACGCCCGCCAGGGAAAGGCAGATGCGGCCGCGGCTGTCACGCTGGCGCCCACTCCCCCGCCGGTTCCAGCGGCGCCGGAGCCGGGCAGCTCCGGGTTTGTCGCCGTCAGCGCCAGCCTCAATAACACCTGCGGACTACGCCCCAATGGCGCGGTGGACTGCTGGGGGCATTACGGGCAAACCGACGGTCTGCCGGAAGGGCCATTTGTTGCCGCAACCGCCGGCCCGGCGCACGGCTGCGGGGTCAAAACCGATGGCACGGTGGAATGTTGGGGCTTCAACGAGGAGTACATCTCCGGGTTGTTCGAGGACGAGCTCGTGGTCGACGGCCGGGCCACGCCGCCGGCGGGGAAGTTTCAGTCGGTCAGCGCCGGCTACTACCACACCTGCGGACTGAAGACTGACGGCACAGTTGAATGTTGGGGCTCGAACCATGACTTCCGCGGCGCAAGGCACTACGGGCAAGCCACGCCGCCGGAGGGCAGGTTCAAATCGATCAGCGCCGGCCATTACCACACTTGCGCCGTGGCAACCGACGGAGACGCCGTCTGTTGGGGTTCCAATCATGACCGCAGCGGGGATGTTAAATATGGTCAGGCCACGCCGCCCGAGGGCAAGTTCCGGTCGGTCAGCGCCGGCAGCTTCCATACCTGCGGGGTCAGGACGGACGGCAGCCTGGCATGCTGGGGCGCGAACTCCGCGGAGTTCTACGGCGCAACGTTCCCCGTCGGTCAGGCGGAGCCGCCGGATGGAACCTTCCGGTCCGTCAGCGCCGGCCGGCTGCATACCTGTGGAATAAAAACGGACGGGCGGGCAGTCTGCTGGGGTGGGCTCGGGGACACGAACTATTACAGCACCGACCAGGACGCTCCATCGAAGATGCCTATCCAGTCGCTGGACGTCGGCGCGTACCACACATGCGGAGTGCGCGTGGATGGCGCGGTGGATTGCTGGGGTTCCTACTACCACATCAAGGGGTTTGGGCTCGAACGGCTGGAAGATCCCGGCATTCTCGAACCGCCGGAGCGCTTTTACCTGGCCCGCGCCGGCAAAGCATACCCCTGCGGGTCGAACACCGCGGGAAGGGCCGTCTGCTGGGAGCGCGACGGCAATGCCGCCGACGTCACGCCGCCGCGCCACTTCAAGGCCGTCAGCGCCGGCAGACACCACACCTGCGGGATAGAGCCGGACGGTACCCTGGCGTGCTGGGGCACTCATGGAGGCGAGGCCGTGATGATGCCACCCTCAGGTTTGTTCGAGAAGGTCAGCCTGGCACACCGCCACGCCTGCGCGTTGGAACTCGGCGGCAGGGCCGTTTGCTGGAGCTACGACTCCGGTCCGTCATTGTTGGCGCCGCCGGATCCCGATGCAGTGTTCAAGTCAGTGAGCACGGGAGGATACCTGGACGACTACCGCGTTTGCGGAATCAAGGCCGACGACACGGTGCTTTGCTGGGGACCCGGGGTTGACGTGGACGAGACTCCCACCGGAGCCTTCCGGTCGTTGAGCGTGGGTCGTGACTACACCTGCGGCGTAACCACGGGCGGAGGGGTGGAATGCTGGGACGTTCGTTACGAGGACGCAGAGGTTACTCCGCCCCCCGGCAAGTACCGGTCGGTCAACGTTTACGGCGGATATGCCTGTGGTCTGAAGACCAACGACCGCGTGGTCTGCTGGGGCTGGACCAACTACCACGGCAGGAAAGCCGCGCCGTACCTCAGGTTCCAGGCCGTAAGCGCCGGGGAAAGCCACGGCTGTGGCATCAGGCTGGACGCCACCGTCGCCTGCTGGGGCATTCGCAGCGACCTCGCCGGCCCCGCCGCGCCGCCGGCAGGGAAATTCCTGTCAATCAGCACCGCCACTTATCACACTTGCGGGCTACGCAAGGACGGAACCCTCGTATGCTGGGGCTATTTCGGCACAGGACTGGGAGCCGCCTACGGACCAAACTGAACAACGGGACCAAAGCCGCGCCGACCACGGTGATGCCCGGTAGCCGCTTCAAAAAGGACACGGATGTGAAGCCTGCTCACTCGTTGACTGATGGCAACAGCACCGTTCCGGCGGCAAATCGGGGAACTCCCCAATCAACATCCGGGTTATCCAACATCAGGTCGATGAAGTTCGGCACGAGAAATGCCATAATCGCAGCCCCATCCTGCACCTGACTGCGATTCACCGAACCTCGCCAAGTCGCACCGCCATGAAGCAGTTGGTTGCGGAGCACATACAGGCGGTCAAACAGTTCTCGGAGGATGACCTCCGTGTTGCGAACGCTGCGAACGCCCAACGCGCTGTTGATTGCGGCTCGCCTGTCGCGAAACTCTTGCTTCCAGCTTGCGTCCTCAACTTCCCGGTCGTTCGAATCCCAGAACCCGCTGAACACGTACTGGTTGTTGAGCAGTATCCGTATCGGCCCCGAGAATCTCTCCCAGACGGAGTCGTAGATCACGTGGTTGCCGTCCTTGCTGATGACCGTTCGAAAATAGTCGCGCATTGCCGCTCTTTCGCCGACCTCATAGCTCCCCGGACGTTCTTCCGCGTAAGCCGCGTTGAAGGCGATCCAGTAGAAAATAAATGCGGCATCCGGGTCATCCCGTTCCTTTTCAGCACGGGCCAGCCAACTGAGGGCTCGGCGCATCCGCAGATTGAATGGGTTTTGCCCTTGCTCTGAATCGGGATTGGCCTTCCACTTGGCCTCCAGCGTAGCAGCGCTCAGGCAATTGGCGATTTTATCCCCGCTCATGTTGATTCCCTCCCGAGCGAGAGAATAGCACAGGGGGTCTGGGTTTCCTGACCTGCCGCCGTCGGCCATACGCTCCGTAACTCTCTACGAAGGAAGCGTCGTCGAGTGCCGGCTGCACTGACCTCATTGACCAGGAACTGTCGGAAGCTAACCTCCGCGTGACGTGTCAACACCGACGAAAATATGACCCAGGTTCGCCGATCCGGGATTGACCCACCCCCTTCGATCACGCACACGATCGCCGGTTGGTCGCCGTGGCGGGTCTTCTCCGGCGCGATGAACGGGTCTGTGCCCAAGGCTGCAAATCGGCCACGGTCGTGGCCGAGTAGTAACCGGCATCGGCGGATACTTCCCTGGGCACCGCACCGGTGTTGGCAATGGCCTCCTGGATCATCGCCACCGCATGTTGCTTGTCCGATGCGACATTGGTGGCGCGAGTGGCCACAATCACTTGATGCTCACGGTCCACCACCGCCGGTTTCGTTTGAAATTGCGTGGTAAGGCATTATAGCCCTATCCGAGGACGACTAGGGCGAACAAGCAGGCGCCGAAGAATAGGCCGAGAAAAAGCCATAAGCATCCCCAGACGTCGTTTCCATCGTTACGCATTGACCTTTACCTATCAACAGGCTTTAGGTGTAGACTTTTTACCGGACGTCCCTGCCGAACAGCGTTCCGGTAGTAGTCCAGCGAGGGGGAGAGCCACCGTGGTTGACCACGCACCCCTTCTGCTCCATGATCTTTGCCACACACGTGATGAATTGGGCATGGTACGGGCTGGGGAACAGAGACGTTTGACGAGCAATTTCCGACGCAGACAGAGGCCCTTTGTTTGCGCGATGGGCGTCCATCAGAATGTCGTCGATCACGCATTCAATCAAGGCAATAGCATCGTTCAAATTGTGGATTCGCTTTGCGTCGGTCATAAATCCCCCTGCTAGAAGATGTGATTGAGCAGGATGGGCGTCATCGCTGCCAGAACCGAGATACTCGCCAACGCGAGGGCAACCCCCATGATAATCTGCACCATGAAAAACCTCCGGCGCGGACCGTCGCCGGAGGTTGAGTATTGCCAACGGCCGGGAATTGCTGATAAGATCAGCGTGTCCAGGACACAGGAACCGCCTCCGATTTTGCGTTGACGAAGGTTCCGCGCTCACCCGCTGTTAGCGCAGCGGGTTTTGCGTTTTATTTAGGACAGCCTACCATCCCGGCGAGTGACTTGCAAAACGGTGCGTGATGACTGAACCGGTCCCGCATGGTCGGCGCCTGCTTGTTCGCCCTGTTCGCCCTCGGATAGGGCTATACTGCCTTACCACGCAATTTCAAACGGAACCCCAACTCCTCCCCAGGTTCCAGGGTTTCGCCCCCCAAATATCCAGAATGACCTGCCCACACTTCCAACGCCAGATGTTCTCGCCTCCGATGGACGAGACTACAAAATCGTGGGAAGGCATGCCGCCCATGGGGACCTGAACTGGTCCATCGCTGATGTTTCGGAGCGTCATCTTTAAGCCCACCGTTTTGCCATATGCCGCCTGGGATGGAGCCTCATGCGAGTAACCGATGGCGGCGAGAAACGTCTGTTTCGGGGACTTGCCTTTGTCGAGGTTGTTCAGTGTGTTGGCGATACATCCAATTTTGACCACGACGGCTTCCTGCGGGACGTTGACCTGCGCTATCGCGGCTTCCAATCGTTCCAGGCCGCCACGCGACGGGCGCATACGGATTTGGATTCGTTTGGTCCTCTCGTCAACGCTGGACATGAAAATGCCGGAATCTCGCCCGGACGCTTCTTGTACGGCACTGAGCCACGCCGTCAGGTCGGACACGCCGTATTCGATCTTCGTAGGTATCTGATGTGTTTGAATGGTTGGCCGGGGCATAGTTGATACCGCCCGACCGGATCCCGGTTCTGGCAAGGTCGATTGCATGGCACCACAGGCGGTCAGCACCAGGGCTGCCAGTCCAATCCCTACGGATTTCAGAAGCGATTTCATTCGCATACGGTCGAACCAACCCGGTCCCGTGCTGCTTGACGTTCGCTTCTCCAGCGGTTGATGAGTTTCCAACCGCGATATGCGCCAGTTCGTCGAAGGCTCCGTCGAACAAACCGTTAGCGTTGCGTTGAACCCGTAACACCCGGTTTATGGCATCCTTGTTGATAGGTCCATAGACATGGGGGTACTTCTCTTTCCCATTCTGCTCGTATATGGTCTGCGGCTCCAGCTTCGTCGGCGCCAGTTCCAAGACAAGCAACTCTCCTCCGCCTGGGAAGTATTCATTGGCCACCGCCGCCAGTTGATGAAGATCGCAGCAGTGAATAAACTCGTCCTGATCGTATGCGAACGGTACATACGCGGCCGCGCCGGCGTGGCTATCCCATTCTTTCCGTGTAGCGATGTGATAGATCATTGCTTCACTCTCCGATTGCCGGGTTGCACATTAGCGAGTATCTGCTGAGCGCGTCCGCCGGGACGACCGGTAACCATCCTGATATTCTGCCTTGGGCAACGACGTGCGAGGCTTGCAAATCCTACACCAGGCGTCAGAACTGTCGCTGAACCGTGGTCAAGCGGAAAGATGCCACCGTGCCAGGGCGCGGAACGCGAACTGCGCCGACATGGGTCCTTCGCCACCCGCCTCCGTTCGACACGAGCATTATGCCAGCGATGGCCAACTTGGGGCCCGGCCGCCAGTGCCGTTGGAGGAAGAGGGTCATAGTCTGACGATCAGCGATTTCTGACACTCTAACGTTAGCCGTCCGTAGAGCCCACCGCTCCCATATCCACATTTGCCCCCGGAAGGAAGGGCACTATCGACGGCCCCCGCAATATCACATGCAAAGGATTCCCGAATGTCCAATGAACCACCACGAGAGGAAGCCGGGGAATTGCGAAACCGTCTGGTTGAAGAGCTGGTCAGGCAGGGAGCCATCACCAGCCCATCGGTACGACAGGCTTTCGTGGAGGTCCCCAGGCACCTGTTTGTCCCAAGGGTCGATGTGGCAACTGCCTACTCCGATGAGCCCATCTTCATCCGTTGGGAGGAGGGGATACCGACCAGTTCCTCCAGTCAGCCCAAGATGATGGCGCTCATGATGGAACAGCTGGGCCTGCAACCCGGCAATCGGGTGTTGGAAATAGGCGCGGGCACCGGCTACAACGCTGCCATTTTAGCCCACGTCGCCGGAGACAATGGGAGTGTCATCACCATGGACATTGACCAGGACATCGTCGATGAGGCGGCCGAGAACTTGTCCGAGGCCGGCTACGATCAGGTCAAAGTAATGTGCGGTGACGGTTTCGAAGGTTTTCCTGAGGGTCGGCCGTACGACCGCATATCGGTCACCGTGGGCGCCTACGACATGTCGCCCCATTGGGTTGATCAACTCGGAGAGCGTGGGGTGATCGTGGTTCCCTTGTGGTTCAGGGGATTCAGTTTGAGCGTGGCCTTGGAAAAGAGGGCTGCCGAACTCAGGGGACTATCCGTAACACCTTGTCTGTTCATCCCACTCCGGGGAGAGGGGCAACCAACCGAGGGATTTTTCCCAGTCGGGGACGCCGCCGCCGAAAATCTGCAAATGACCATTGGCTTGGACCAGGACGACCCTGCCCTCCGCCAGGAACTGGGGCGTCTGTTCGCCCAGGACGCCAGCCTGCACGATGCCGGACGTTCCCTCGAAGGCCAATTCCATACCCAGAACCTCGATTCAGGACTGGTAATGTTCCTCACCGTGGATCCACGGGTCTTCATCGTGTATTCGCACTCCCTGGACAGCTTCTTCCGCGGATTCGGTTACGCGCTGATCGACTTGGACAGCATGAGCGCCGCCGTGATATCCGAGTCAAACCCTGAACAGGTGGTGGTTTACGGCAACGGTTCGGCCTATATGGAACTCATCGAACTATTGGACCGGTGGGACCGGTTGGGACGTCCCCCAATCACCGACCTCCGGGTCCGCGCGCTTTTCGACACTCCGGAAACCATTCCCGAGGGCCATTGGAATGTCGACAAAAAGTCGGCATACACCTGGGTCTTGTCATGGGGACACTGACGCTTCTGGGCGTGAGGGTTCTCCCGGTCAGAGCGTAATTGCTGATCCATCTCGTGTTCATCGCCTGATTGCTGGAGGGGCGTTGCTACCTCCTCTGGCGACGTCAAACTCATTTCGACAGCGACGCCAATGAAATCGTCGAGATCGTCCAGATGGCAACTCCGTCCTCGGATGAAAAACAATCCTCACTGGAAAAGGCAGCCAAGCGCGGTGCCGCCGATGCCACCAGGCCGGATATTACGGACAGCCTCACCATATCGTTGTCAGTCGTCCAGCATGACTTGGGTGGAACCGAGGGCTACCGTGCGCCCAACTGACGCAGCTTGACACAATCTGTTCGATTATTTGAGGGCGAATCGGATTGCGAAAATTGTCAGTCTGTTGATCGATCTACGCTCTAGCTACTCCAGAATCGTAGTAGCGGAATCTCCTCGCTGGCGGCGCCGGCTCCCAGCAGGTGTCCAGCGGGTTAGAAAGGCAATAACGCGTTCTCAAGAGTTGCCGTACATGACCACCCCGTCCCGGCCCGTCGGGATTTACTGCGTCAAGTGCAGGGCCAGGACCGCATCCAGGGACATCGAGGCCGTGACCATGAAGAACGGCCGCTCCGTCTGCACAGACTACGGCGCCAGGAAGTTCCGCATCGGTGTCCTGCCCTGACCGGTCTGCTCGGTCTTCACCATGGCGCTAGACCTGGGTCTGACCACCCGTCAACTGCTCTCCGCTCTGGACGGCGTGGCCGACGCGGTCCGCAACCACTGCCACCGCCTGGCCCAACCCTTGGATCTTGCCAGTCCCTTCCCGCCGATGCGGCCGCGAGCCGCACCGTGGCCTCATCTCCCTCGTTCCTAGCGGCAACCCCATTCCACTTGGCCTTGGGCGCGTTTCACCGCGGCGTCGGAGCGGCGCTACCGACGACGCCGGACCCGCGCGGTGCTGTCCTCGAATCCAGAGCCCGCCTGAGCTTTCTCACGACGCTCTGCCGACCGTCGTTCCCTGGTCCACGATTTGCGTGTGAACCGGTGACCCAGTCCCCGCTGGATCTCCCGCCACTTCCGGTCTTCCTCCGGCGTAATGAACGTGATGGCCTGTCCAGCGCGACCCATGCGACCCGTGCGACCCACCCGGTGCGTGAACAACTCTTCCGAGTCGGGTAGATCGTAATTGATCACCTGCCCGATTCCCTCAACGTCCAGGCCCCGCGCCGCCACGTTGGTGGCGATCAGAATTGGCGCCGCTCCCGAGCGAAAGTCCTTCATCACCCGCTCGCGGGCAACTTGGCTGAGGTTGCCCTGCAGCGCCCCCACGGGATAACCCAACGCGTCCAACTGACCCGCCAGCCTCTTCACCCCGTGCTTGGTTTTGCCAAACACCAAAATCGGAGCGCCCTCCCGGCGGTCCAGCAACGCGCGCAGCGCCTCCATTTTGTCCGTCTTCCGGATGCTGTAAACCAGGTGCTCCACGGTGGGCAGACCCCGCAGCTCAACGTCCACTTCCACCATGACCGGGTCGTGGAGATGTTTTCCGGCGGTCTGCGCCACCCAGTCCGGCATGGTCGCCGAGAACAGCGCCGTCTGACGCTGCCTCGGCGTCTCTCTCAAAATGGCGTCAACGTCCCGGGCGAACCCCCGGTCCAGCATCTCGTCGGCCTCGTCAAGCACCAGGAAGCGCACCGAGCTCAGGTTCAGACTGCCCTGTCGGACGTGATCCAGCGTTCGACCCGGCGTGCCGATTATGATCTGCGCTCCCCGTTGCAACGCCCGGTGATCCTTGCCAACCGCTCGCCCGCCGTACAACAACGTGACGTGCAGGCCCTGCCCTCTGGCCAGACCCTCCGCGACGACGCCCACCTGGATCGCCAGCTCGCGCGTCGGCTCCAGAACCAATGCCTGCGGCTGCCGCGCCGTGGCTTCGCACTGCTCTACCAGCGGCACCGCAAACGCCAGCGTCTTGCCGGATCCAGTGCGCGCCTGCCCAATCACATCCCGACCCTCCAGCAGATGGGGGATCGCCTGCAACTGTATCGGGGTGGGATCCGATATGCCCATCCGCGCGATGGCGGTTCTGGTCGCGCGGTTCAGCACCATGCCTGGAAAAACGGCATCCCGGGCAACCGGGTCGCATTGATCGCCAACGGTGGATCCCGCCGGAGATCCCGAATTGCCGCCTTTCGCATGATGTGCGGACCCGCTCACGCCGTCGCGCCGCAGGTATAGACAGGATCGGCAGTACACGGGTCTGTCCTCGGCCGGCCGGAAGGGAACGGTGGTTGCCTCCCCGCAGTCCGCGCAGGTAGCCGGGTGCCGCCGCGG
>DAOUJD010000015.1:0-84516 GCA_034423115.1 Dehalococcoidia bacterium
AAGATCGACTCCGGCGAAGAGATGGGCCGGATGATCCAGATGTTCCGGGACAAGGGCATGGGCAACTTCCGGGAACTGCTGATGGAACTGTCCACCAGCCCCGCCATGGTCTACTACCTGGACAACTGCGAAAGCCACAAGACCAACATCAACGAGAACTACGGCCGCGAACTCCTGGAGCTGTTCTCCATGGGTGTCGGCATGAACGAAGATTTCAACTACAGCGAGGATGACGTGAAGGCTTGCGCCCGCGCGTTCACCGGCTGGAACATCGCCCCAGGGTACCCGCCATTCCCCTACGGCCGCAGCCCCTGGGAATTCCGGTTCGACCCGGCCGACCACGACGATGACAATAAGACCTTCCTGGGCCAGACCGGCAACTGGAACGGCGACGACATCCTCGACATGATCGCCGCGAACAAGGCCACCGCCCGGTTCATCTCCCGTCACATGTACAACTTCTTCGTGGCGGACGAGGTTCCGGTTCCCAGCTGGCGACAGACCCCGCCGAAGGACGAGGGCCTGCTGGCCGACCTGGAGCAGGCGTACTTCGACAGCGGGTACAACATCACCGCGATGTTGGACACCCTCTTCAACTCCGACAGCTTCAAGAATGCTCAGTACAACAAGGTGAAGAACCCGGCCGAGATGGTCGCCGGCACCCTGCGCATGGTGGGCGACCACCGCAACGAGATCAAGCCTGGCATGTTCGAACTCAGCCAGGAGCCCAAGTACATGGGCATGGACCTGATGAACCCGCCCACCGTCGAGGGCTGGCACACCGGCCACGAGTGGATCGACTCCGGCACCCTGGTCGAGCGGATCAACTTCGCCGCCGACTACCTGGGCCGCACCGACCTTCCCGGCGTCCAGAGCATGATCTCCAAGCTGATGGCCCAGGGCGACAGCCTGAGCCCCGAGCAGTTCGTGGACTCCTGCGCCGACCTGGTTGGCTGCCTGAACCTGACCGAGGACACCCGTGATCAGTTGATCGCCCACGCCGGTCGCGGCGGCAACCTCACCCACGGGTCCGACGCCGAGCGCGCCGAGTTCGCCCGCCGGTCCGGAGAGATGTTCCAGATCATCGCCTCCACCTCGGAGTTCCAGTTCGAGTAATCGGAAAGCAACCACACCGCGGCCGGGAGTTACCAACTCAATAGGTTCAACGCCCGGCCGTTACACCAACGCATCAAGCAAGCACAACGGAGGACTATCAAATGGTCTCTACCAACAAAGACAACGTTCTGGTGGTGCTTTCCCTCTCCGGCGGGAACGACGGCCTGAACACTGTCATTCCCTTCAACGACGGCCACTATCGTGACTATCGGCCGGCGCTGGGCGTCCCCGCCGAAGCGGTGCTCGACCTGAACGGCGAGATCGGCCTGCACCCCACCATGGGCCCCCTGAAGAAGTACTGGGACGAGGGCAAGCTCGCGATCTTCCTGGGCATCGGCTACGCCAACCCGTCCTACAGCCACTTCCGCAGCATGGACATCTGGCACACCTGTGAGCCGGACACCATCGGCACCGAAGGCTGGCTCGGCCAGGTTATCCATGAGCTCGACCCCAACGCCGAAGGCCAGGGCATCACCGGCGTGAACTTCGGTCGCGGCCTCCCTCGCGCCCTCGCCAAGGAAGGCGTTCCGGTCGCTTCCGTGGGCAACCTCGAGACCTACGGCCTGCTCACCGGCATCGAAGGCGATGACCAGCGCGCCGAGGCTCTCGACCTCTTCAGCAAGATCTACGCGCCCACCGTCGGACAGGGCTTCGTGAGCGACTACCTGCGCTCCACCGGCACCTACGCCCGCATCGGCGCCGACATCCTGGCTACCGCGCCGCCGAAGTACACCTCCGACGTGGAGTACTCCGCGACCACCGTCGGCCAGTACATGAAGAACATCGCGCAGACCCACCTGGCCGACCTCGGCACCCGCGTGCTGTTCACCACCAGCCCCTACAACGGCTTCGACACCCACGCCAACCAGGCGTCCGACCACGCTCGCCTGTGGACCGACGTGTCCGCCAACATGGACACGTTCATCACCGACCTGCGGAACCATGACGCCAGCGACAACGTCATCACGTTCATGTTCTCCGAGTTCGGCCGCCGCGTTGCCGACAACGGCTCCGGCACCGACCACGGCGCGGGTTCCGTGGCGTTCGCCGTCGGCGAAAAGGTCAAGGGCGGCATCTACGGCGTGTATCCGTCCCTCGAGCCCGGCCAGCAGGAAGAGGGTGGCAACCTCCGGTCCAACATGGACTTCCGCCAGGTCTACGCCACCATCCTGGAAGACTGGATGGGCCTGGACTCCAACCCCATCAACCGCGGCGCCTTCGAAAAGGTTCCCTTCCTGTAAGCCGGTTGAGGCGAATATTTGGCCACAGCGGGCGCAACCTAAGCGGTCGCCCGCTGCGGCTTGACTACTAACTACAAAGAGAGGGAAGTCTATGAGTACCCATCTTTTCGGTCTCGTGGACACCGCCTTTACCTATAGCCACTCCATCGGGCGCAACGAGTTCAACGGAACCGGCCTGCGCAACCCCATGGACCTGGCTATCGACGAGGAAGGCAGGGTCTACGTGGTCAACCGCTCCTACGAAAACCGACCCGATGGGGTGCGCGTTTCCATCATGACGTTGGAAGAGGATTTCGTGGGTGAGTTCAGCCAGTTCGGCGAGGCCCCCGGGGACCTCTATTGGCCCACCGCCTGCGCCCTGGACAGCGACGGCAACCTTTACGTAGCCGACGAATGGCTCAACCGTATCACCATATTCGACGGCGACGGCGAATACCTGAGCCATTGGGGAGAAGGCGGCGACGGCCCCGGTCAATTCAACGGCCCTTCCGGCATCGCGATCGACGGCGACACCATGTGGATCGTCGACAGCCGCAATAACCGCATCCAGAGCTACGGCCTGGACGGCACGTTCAAGAGCCAGTTCGGCGAAGCCGGCTCCGGCGACGGCCAGTTGAACCTCCCCTGGGGCATCTGCCTCGACAAGGACGGCCTGATCTACGTGGCCGACTGGCGCAACGACCGCATCCAGGTCTTCAACCAGAGCGGCGAGTCCCAGGCCACCTTCGGCATGAGCGGAGACGGCCCTGGCCAGTTCAAGCGCCCCAACGCCGTGTTCGTTGACAACGATGGCGACGTTTACGTCTGCGACCGCGAAAACGACCGGGTGCAGATCCTGGCCCCCGACGGACGCTTCCGCGCCCAGCTCAAGGGCGACCACCAGATCTCCGGCTGGGGCAGGACCAAGCTCAACTCGAACCCCGACATGATCCGCCAGCGGACCATGGCCATCACCCACGACGGCGGCGAGTTCGAGAAGATGTTCGCCAACCCGTGCGCCGTGCGCGTGACCCCCGACGGCCAGATCGCGATCCTCGACCACACCCGTGGCCGGATCCAGGTCTACCAGAAGGAAAAGGAACCGGTCCTGCTCTAAAGAACAGGCTGAATCCAAAAAGGTAGGGGCGACAAAAGTCGCCCCTATTTTATTGCCCCCAGCGAACAGGGCGGGAAAACGCTGGACATCTGTTACTGAGCGTCCTCCGGCCCCTTGGGCATCCCCGCGTCAATCCACGCGGCGATCTCGGCGGCTTCGGCGCGCGACAGGAACGGGCCACGCAGGGGCATCCTGCCAAAAGTGCCACAGCCCAGCCGCAAAGACCGCACCAGGTGCGTTTCCGCGCCCGGTTTCCCAGGTTCTATCGATGGATAACCGTTGAGCACCGAAGCTGCCAATTCCTCAGGCGTCTCCCACCAATATTCATGGATGCCAGGGTAGGGCTGTCGCCCGTGCCGGTCGATCCAGCGGTCCATGATGCTGTCCAGCAGTTCCTTCACCCGCGGCCAATAGACTGGCGCGGATTCGTTGGGATTGGCGTTGGTGGTCATACTGCGGCGATCTCCATAGTCTCGTTGGTTGTTACCTGGGGTGCTCCTGGACCGACTCGCGTTGCAACAACTCCAGCGCGTGCGGTACGACGGGCAGAACCACATCCAGGCATTCACCCACACCTCGCGGGCTGCCTGGAAGCGTAATGATAAGCGTGTAACCCCTGATTCCCACGACCGACCGGCTGATCATCGCCATCGGCGTGAACTTCAGCGTCTCGGCGCGCATCGCCTCGGCCATGCCGGGAACCTCGCGGTCCATGGCCGCCCTCGCAGCTTCTGGGGTTACGTCCTGCCGGCCCATGCCGGTGCCGCCGGTGGTGACGATCAGGTCAACCTCGCCCGAATCGGCCCATTCCCGGATTCGGTCGGTTATCGTATCCGCGTCGTCCGCGACTATTTCGTAGCGAACTTCCTCATAATCGGGCGGCGGCAGTTTATCCCGAATGGCCTGCCCGCCGGTGTCCTCGCGCTGGCCCTGAGCCCCGGACGTACTGACGGTGAGGATGGCGAGACGATGCATATCTGAGTCCGAAAATACTTGGATTCTGCTGGCGGCAATAATACCATACCGCCCGTTCTCACATTCGCATATAATGGCCGCTGACAAACCGGATCCCACGAGAGGTACGCAATGCTGGCAATAGTTGGTGGCAATCTCATTGACGGCGCCGGATCACCGAAGGTCGACGATGTGACCGTTCTGATCGACGGAGAGCGCATCATCGAGGTCGGTCCCCGGGCCTCAATCCCCATTCCCGAAGGAGCCGAGGTCTTCGACGCGACCGGACATACCATCATGCCCGGCCTGATCGATGTGCATGACCACCTGGCATCGGGCGGCTACGGACTCACCGGGCGCTGGGGCATGGACGAGCCGTCGTCGTTGTTCGCCATCAGGACTTCCCAGGTCATCGAGGACACGCTGGCGGCCGGCTACACCACCGTGCGCGACGCGGGCGGTCTGGACGCCGGATTCAAGATGGCCGTAGAGGAGGGATTGATCAAGGGCCCGCGCCTGATTATTTCCATCAACATCATGTCGCCCACCGGCGGCATTGAGGACAAGGTCAGCGGCAGCGGCCACCGCAAGGCCATCCTGGGCCACGATCCTCTGGCTCCTGATGGCGTGGCCGACGGCGTAGACGGCGTTCGCGCCAAGGTTCGCGAGTTGATCCGCTGCGGCGCGGACCAGATCAAGTTCGCCACCACCGGAGGCGCTTCCGGCCGCCCCGGCAACGGCCCGCTGGATCAGGCATACGCCCTGGACGAAGCTAAGGCTCTGGTGGACGAAGCCGCCGCGTTGGGACGCAGCACGTTATGCCATGCCGTCGGTGGGACGGGTCTGCCCATTGCCATCAAGGCCGGCGCGGGTTCCATCGAGCACGGCTGCTACCTGGCTACTGACCCCGACATGCTAAAGATGATGGCCGACCGGGGCACGTTCTTCACGCCCACCTTCGAGGTGTACGACTTCCACAGCACTGTCAGCGCGCCCCACATCAGGGTGCGCGCCCAGGCATTGATGGATATCCACATCCAAAGCGTCGAACTGGCGATCAAGGAAGGCGTGCGCATCGTCGCCGGCACCGACGCCGGCGGGTTCGTTCACGGCGACAACGCCCGCGAGCTGGAGCTCATGGTCGAAAAGGGCATGAGCACGTCCCTCGCCATCCAGTCGGCCACCGGCTACGCCGCGGAATGTTGTGGCCTGGGCAAGGACGTGGGAACCATCACGGCCGGCAAGTTGGCGGACATCATCGTGGTGGACGGCGACCCCCTCAGCAACATCTCGCTGCTACGAGACCGCGGGCGCCTGCTGCTCATCATGAAGGGTGGCGACGCCTACAAGAATCGGCTGCCAGTGCGTGAGTTGCAGCCGGCTTAGAACCCGTCGGCGCAGGGGCGGTCGGTTGGCCGCCCCACATTCGCATCCTCATGCGTTTCCACGTCCTCACCCTTTTCCCCGAAGCGTTCCGGATAATCTCCCAATACAGCATTATCGGGCGCGCCGTGGAACGTGGTTTGATATCGGTCCAGGCCACCGACATCCGGCAGTTCACCACCGACCGGCACGGCACCGCCGACGATTACCAGTTTGGCGGCGGACCGGGCATGGTGATGAAACCCGAGCCGGTCTTCGCCGCGGTCAACGCCGCGTTGGAGGACGTCTCCGTCGCCGAGCGCGAACACACTCCCTTGGTGCTCACCTCTCCACAAGGCAGCGTATTGAACCAGGATTTGGTGGACGAGTTCGCCGCCACCCCCGGCATGGTGATCATCTGCGGCCACTACGCTGGCGTTGACGAGCGCATCCGCACCGGTCTGATCACCCACGAGGTTTCCATCGGCGACTACGTGCTCACCGGCGGAGAACTTGCCGCCATGGTAATCATCGACGCCGTTTCCCGGTTCGTGCCGGAGGTCGTAGGATCGGAGGAGAACGTGCGGGAGGACAGCATCACCTCCGGCCTGCTGCAACACCCCCTCTACACGCGACCGGCGGAATTCAAGGGTATGGAAACGCCCGATGTGTTGCGCTCAGGCAACCACGCCGAAATCGAGCGATGGCGCCGCCACAAGTCGCTGGAACGCACCCTGAGCGTCCGGCCTGACCTGTTGGAGACGGCGCCCTTGACCAACTCCGATCGTGTGTATCTGGCCAGCCTGGGCTGGGATGGCGGCGAAAATGCCTGAACCCGGCAACCAGCGCGGAGACTACCGCTTCGGCGTGCCGGTACGCGTGCGCTGGCAGGAATGCGACGCCCAGGGCATCGCCTTCAACGGCAGCTATCTGGGTTGGCTGGAGGTGGCACAGGCCGAGTACTTCCGCAACCTGGGCTTCAGCATCTACCGCATCGCAGCCGCCGGATATTTCGACAGCGCGGTCGCCAAGATCACCATCGAATACAAGGCGCCGGTGCGGGTCGACGAGATGCTGGACTTGCGAGCCCGCGTCGCGCGCATCGGCAACACCAGCCTGATTCTGGAGGTGGCTATCTTCCCCGAAGGTGACGACTCCCGGCGCGACCCGCTCACAACCATCGAATCGGTGTACGTGGGTTTCTACGCCGATACCGGCGGCACTCGACCGGTGCCGGATTCTATACGGTCACTTGTGGACAACTGGGAAAACGCCGGGGTAATTCTCCCGCTGGGTAATTTCCCCGAGTTGGCGGCAGCCCAGCGTTAAACCAGAGACTGCCACAAGCGAGGCACAACTAAGAAATCGAGGTGTACGTATGTCGTTCTGCGAAGAAATCGAGAGGGAATCCGAAGCCCAGCGGGAGGCGATGGCTTTCCATCCGTTCGTCCAAGGCATCGGCAACGGCACCCTGCCCATGGACCGGTTCAAGCACTTCATCACCCAGGATTACGTTTACCTGATCGATTTCGCCCGCTGCCTTGCCCTGGCTGCCGCAAAAGCGCCCGACCTGGAGACGATGTCCTGGTTCGCCCGCTCGGTGGACTACATCCTCAACACCGAGATGGATCTGCACCGTTCTTACTGCGCCCAATTCGGCATCACCGAGGAAGAACTGGATGCGACGGTGCATGCCCCCACCTGCTACTCCTACACCAGCTATCTGCTGAGGGTCGCCCACCAGGGGAGTTTCGGGGAACTGGTGGCCGCCCTCTTGCCCTGCATCTGGGGCTACTGGCGCGTCGGCGAGCGGCTGGCCGACCAGGGCCTGCCCGACCACGCCGGCTATGCCCAGTGGATCCAGATGTACGCCGCCGCCGAACAGCAGGCGGTGGCCGAGGAATGTCGCGCCATCTGCGACCGGGTCGCGTCCACGGCCGGGTCGGCTGAGATCGCGATGATGAAAGAGGCGTACATCACCTGCACGCGCTACGAGCAGGCTTTCTGGGAAATGGGCTGGACGCTGGAGGACTGGCCGGTGTAGCAACAAGTTCCTCTCCCCATGCGGGAGAGGGTTGGGGTGAGGGGGGATTGCCACAGCAATCGGAGTTGGTCGGGGTGGGCAGATTCGAACTGCCGATCTCCTGCTCCCAAAGCAGGCGCCTTGCCGCTAGGCCACACCCCGATCCGCGGCCAAACACAATGGCCGGGGCCAAAGACGCAAGTACCCCCGCGGAGACTCGAACTCCGGTCTCTGGCTCCGGAGGCCAGCACTCTATCCACTGAGCTACGGGGGCAACTCCCATTCTAGCACACGCCGAACCGACCTCGATTCGGTAACCACATTCCTTGACGTCAGGCGGGGTACGCCAATCCTCCCTCACAAGAAACCGGCGGTTGGTGCGACCCGATCCCTGTTTCGCTGACGGTGTGCACCTCGTAGAAGGCATCGTCATAGCTGAAAGTGAACCGGTAGCCCGGGACCATCACCTTGGCATACGTGTACCCGGGTTCTGGGCAGCCCAGGGACGTATCGGGCCAGAGCACGGCCTCCTGGCTAACGAATTCCAGATCGCCAGGTGAGACGGACAGGCGGTCTGCAAGGAGGTTGCGCGCCTCGGTTGCGAGGGTCGGTGATTCCCACTGCTCGGCGCCCGTCTGCGTTTCCTGGTGTTGCCGGGACCCGAGATGATCGCTCTGTAGATCGGTGGTGTACGCAATCGAGGGAGACGTGGTCAGCAAAGCGATGGTCGCCGCGATGATCAGGGCGAATCCTAAAGCGAACCACCTCATCAGGGGTTGGGAGTTCGATGAATTCTGCATGGAGTATCCCTCCCGAGTCAGTATATTGTAATGATTGAATCTGGCGATGAGTTATATGTGTACGGTAGCTTTGTCCCTTATTAACATTCTACCAACCGGCATCGGCCGACCTCGCGACAAGGCCGAAAGATCCCGTCGGGCGTGTCGCTCCGAACACACTCGGAGCCTCCCGGGATCGGGGCGAAAATACCCTCGCAAACGCAGCGCCCGCGTCAGTAAGACGTCCCGCCCTCGCAGGACACCATCATTGCAGGGAAACCGGAGTCACCGCCGCCGGACGTGTGAACCTCGTATTCATTCCCGGCGTAACCGAACGTGATCCGATGGCCCGGTGTGATCACCTGGGCATACATCATGCCCGCCTCGGGACATCCCAGCGAAGAGTCCGCCCACTCGACTGCCTCATCGCTGACCAACGCCAGATCGTTGGCGGACACCGACAGCCGCTCTGCTAGGACTTGCTGCGCCTCCTGCTGCATTGCATTCAGGGTTTGCGGACCCTCCGCGGCATCGCGTTCATCCGTGGTGGTTTCGCTGCCGCACGCCAGCAACCAGAGCAGCGCCGACGCGATGAGCATGGTCGTCAAAATAAGCCTGAACCGGCCCGCCGGTTGGCCGGGAAGTTCTTGGGCACTGGCTACTATCAGCATGATATTGACCTGGATCAATCGTGAATCTGGTAGTTGTGCCTACGGGTCTCGGCGCCAACTGGATGCCGCCCAACCTGCGTTCGCGGGCCCGTAATGGAGGCGACAGCGCGTTGTGATCACGCGATCGTGATGCCCAGCCTGTCAGCGAGCCATGTGCCCCGCACCTGCCCATGCTCATGGCCCCCGCCCTCTGCCGCGCCGTCGTAGACGCGCAGGTCGCAGTTCGGCAGCGCGGCGGCCAGTTCCTCCGCAAACGGCAACGGGCAGAGGCTACGGTCGAACCTGCCGGCGCTCATCAGCACCGGAGCCTGCACGTTTAAGGCAAAGTCTAACGGACTCACTCGTGCGAAGGTGTCCGCAACCGCATTCCGACGCTCCGGATGCAACCGCAGGTAATCGCCCAACTCCCCGAGTGGATACCCCAATCCGGATTGCAACGCAGTCGGATGCCCAAGCGCCATGGGCATGTCCGCCGCCACCGCCGCAATACCCGAACGACCCGCCGCGCTCGCCAACGCCAGAGTCGCCCCCAATCCCGCGCCGGTCAACGCGATGGTCCCGATGGACACCTGCGACTGCGCCAGCAGCACGTCCAACGCGCGCAGGGCATCGGCATACGCGCCCAGCAGCGTGTAGGTGTCGGGGCTGTCGATGCCGTCGGTCAGCAAGCCAGGATAGGCGGCGCGAACCAGCCCGTCGCTGTTGCGTTGTCCCCGGTAGGTCGGGTTCATCACCACGGCCCGGTGCCGCAGCGACGTGTAAATTATGTCATGCACGCTGGCGTAGTCCGGCATCCGAACTAACGCCGGAAACGGGCCATCCCCGTGCGGAACGGAGAACCACGCGAACAGGCGATGCCCGCCGCTGCTGTTGTAGTGCATCCGGTACACGTTCCACTCGGGCTGAGAGTAGAATTCGTCCCGCTCCAGCGTAATATCGGGTGGGGTTTCCGCCAGTTGCGCCTCAGTCTGCTCCCAAAAAGCCGCCGAGGTTGAGGGGTTGGTAGTCATAAGGCTTCCCTCACGCCGACGCAACGCCGATACGTTGCTGGAGCCAGGCGGTTTCACGCCCGGGATACGCGTGAGCGTTTCCGTGGCCGGAATTGGGGAACAGCCACAGTTCCCGCTCGACGTTCAGCAGCCGATAGGCCGCGTAGCTGGTCTCCGGCAGGCAGACCTCGTCTTCCATGGCGATGCCTACCACCATGGGACACTCAATGCGCGGCGCAAAATTCACAGCGTCAAAGTACTGCAGGGTGTCCAGCATCTGCTCAACGCGGTCTGGATGCGCGCGGGCGTAGCACGACAGCTCGTCGTATGGGTAGCTGCGCAGCATCCGCATGGACTCAGGGTAGCAGCAAAGGAATGGGTAGCCGGCGACTCCGGCCTTGATCTCGTGCCGCAGCCCCGTGGTGATCAGCGTCAAGCCACCACCCTGGCTGCTGCCGCAGCAGTAAATCCGCTCGGAATCAACCTCGGGTCGAGACAGGAGAAAATCGACGCCACGGGAGCAGTCGGAGATGACCCCCTTGTAACTGTAGGTATCCCGATCCTCAACGCCGTGAGTCAACAGTCCAGGGTAACCAGGATTGAACTCGGCGCTGCTCGGCAGTTTGCCACGCACCGCAACCGACAGGGCAGCCACGCCCTTGCCCGCCCAGTCCCGCCGCAGCGCCGGCTCCGATTTGTACCCAGGCAGTACCAGGACGGCCGGAAACGGCCCATCGCCCGTGGTTGGCAGCGCATACCAACCGAAAATCTCCAACCCGTCCAAGCTGCGGTATTTAACCTGGTAAACCTTGGCTGTCGGGGTACTGCGCAGAGGGTCGTGAGTTGCGGCCGCATCAAGCGGAATGTCCGACAACTCGCCCAGCACGCCATCCCAGAATTGGTCAAAATCGTTTGGGCAGGTGACCTGGGTGGCAAATGAAACCAGATCCGATTCGGTGGCCATGACCGCACTCCTTGCCGGGCTTCATCGGGTGTTTTGTGCCCGCATTATACACGGGGCCCGGTGCTATAATGCCGCCACCTGCCCTCGTGCGTGAGCCACGCGGGAATATCACGGAGATGAACTCAACATGAAAGCGGGATTTATTGGCGTTGGCAACATGGGCAATCCCATGGCGGCCAACATGATCAAGGCCGGGCACCAACTCACGGTACACGACCTGCGGCGCGAGTCGGCCACCAACCTGTTGGAGATGGGCGCTGAGTGGGCCGATACGCCGTCCGGATGTGTTGCCGGCAACGATGCTGTGTTCACCTCGCTGCCCGTGCCGCGCGACGTGGAGGCCGTGGTCATGGGCGAGAACGGCATCATGTCGGCGGCGAACTCCGGCGACGTGTACGTTGATCTCTCCACCAACTCTCCCACCGTCATCCGTCGCATCCACGACGAATGCGGGGCCCGTGGCGTAACGGTGCTGGACGCGCCGGTGAGCGGCGGCGTGTACGGCGCGGCGGCCGGCACCCTGGCCGTCATGGTCGGGGGCGACGAGGACACATACAACCAGGTCAAGCCCATGCTGGACGCCATCGGGACGCACGTCGTGTACTGCGGCGAAATCGGCAACGGCATGGTCACCAAGATCTGCAACAACCTGCTGTCCATGGGCATCGGCGTACTCATGTCGGAAGCCCTCACCCTGGGCGTCAAGGCCGGCGTGTCGCTGGAGACCCTGGCGGACGTGATCGCCAACAGCAGTGGCGGCAACCGCCGACTGGTGGAGAAGTTCCCGCGCTATCTGTTCGCCGACAACTTCGAGCCGGGATTCGCCACCGCCCTCGCCGCCAAGGATGTGCGGCTCGCCACCGACTTGGGCCGCGAGTACGGCATACCAATGGAACTGTCCAATCTGGTGGATCAGCGCCACGTCGAAGCCCTGTTCCGAGGCTGGGGCCCCGAGGACTCCGACGCCGTCGCCAAGCTCCAGGAAGAAAAGTCAGGCGTACAACTGCGCTTCGGCGGCATGGAAGGGTGAGGACCAGCGTCCACAGCCACCGACAATCGACTCGTTAGAGCGGGATTGTCATGCCGCCCCCATAGCGCAATAATGGGGGCGGCATCTTGTTGCGACACGTTGCTGACCGTGGAGACGCAGCCGTTGTTCCGTTCACAGTACCCCGCTCAGGACAAGCCCGAATACGCCACCCGTTACGTGTACGCCGACACCCAGTTGTCCACGCACGGAGGCAACGTCGGGCGCGTCAGCATCACCAGTGAGGAACATGCGCGCTTGCAGCAAATGGCAGAGTACCTGGAACGTTGCTGCAACGATCTGGACGCCGCCGGCTACGAGGTGATTTCCATCGCTCCGATCGTCAGCGGCCGCACCGCCTACATGGCCTCCAATACCGACTTAGCCGACCCGGGACACGGTTACAGCGTCACCGACGGTCTGATCGTAACCGGAAAACTCAAAACCATTCGCGACTGAACTTTAGGAGATTACGATGACCAGCAGCGCCGAACGCCACGTTGAAACCGCCGACACCATTGAGGCCATCGAGGAATGTTTTCGCATGGGGTGGACCGACGGGCTGCCCGTGGTCCCGCCCGCCGATTACAAGGTCCGCGAGATGCTGTCGGTGGCCGGCCTGACCGGCGAGGAAGAACTCCTCAACCTCGACATGCGGAGCCGGGTCATCACCTCGGAGAACGCCGCCGCCAACGCCGTGATGGCCGGCTGTCAGGCCGAATATTTCCCGGTGCTGGTCACCGCGCTCAAAACCCTCGAAGAGGAGCGCAACTTCGTCAACATGGCGGCCTCATCAACCAGCTCGCCCAGCATCCTGATGGTCCTCAACGGCCCGATCCGGGAAGCGCTCGGCATTAACAGCCGCGACGGGCTGTTCGGCCCCGGTTTCCGTGCCAACGCCAGCATCGGCCGCGCCGTCCGCCTCTGCTTCATGAACGGATTCGACGCGTGGCCCGGCCAGTTGGATCGCGGCACCCTGGGCACGCCGGCCAAGTACACCTTCTGCGTCGCCGAAAACGAAGAGGATTCCCCCTGGGAACCCCTGCACGTGAGCCGCGGCTTCAACGCATCCGACAGCGTGGTAACCGTCGCGGTAGCCTACAATCCGGTCAGCGTGCCCAACAGCTACGCCCATTCCGGCCAGGCCATCCTGCTGTCCATCTGCGACGCGTTGCGGTCGGCCGCCTTGGCCCACCGCTACCCCGCCCAGTGGGTCATCGTCATCGGGCCCGAACACGCGCTGACCCTGCAGGGCGACGGCTGGATCCGCTCCGACATTCAGGATTTCCTCATCGAAAACAGCGGTCGATCTCGCGCCGAGTTGGTCCGATTAGGTTCCAAGCAGGGGCCGGAACGTCCCGGCGACGAGGAACTGATCATGCGCTGCGCCAACGACCCCAACGACATCCTGATCATGCACGGCGGCGGCACCGGCGGTCGCTACAGCGCGATAATCGACACCACCGGTTTCCGCATCCGCACCCGCAAAATCGGCGCCGACTAGAATGACAACGCAATTGCCGACCAATCCGTTCCCGGGGATGAACCCATATCTGGAAGACCCCGGGCTGTGGCCCGACGTTCACCAAAGCCTCATGGTCAGGCTGCGCGACCATCTCGCCCCCCGCCTAAGGCCCGATTATCGGGTATCGATACAGGAGCGCATGTATGTGCTCTCTGAGCCCAACGTAGGTGGCAGCAGAGACGCAAGGATTCCTGATGTCGCGATTCTGTCGGCCGCCGCAACCGCCGCAAGGGCCAGGGCGTCCGAAGGGTTGGCGCTGGCAGAACCGGTGGTAGTTCAACTGCCGCGAATGGAGCTGGAAAAGCAACTCTACCTGGAAATAGTTCGAGTCGGGAGCCGTGAGGTCATAACTGCCGTAGAGCTCCTGTCGCCAACCAACAAGTCCGGTTCCGGTCGGCGTGTCTATCAGGCCAAACGGGGACAAATCCTGTATAGCACGACCCACCTGGTTGAAATTGACCTATTGCGGGCCGGACAGGCGATGCCCGTGCTTACGTCTTTGCCAGCCAGCCACTACCGGATATTGGTCGCCGATGCTCGCCGCACCGAGCACGTCGGCGACTTGTACCCGTTCGGCATCCGCCAAACCACTCCCAACATCATAATGCCACTGGCCGAAGGAGACGAAGGCATCGCGGTGGATTTGCAGTCAGTGATTGACGGCGTGTATGAGGCTGGATCTTTCGACCTGGACATCGACTACGAGCGAGATCCGGAACCGCCTTTATCCTATGAGGATCGCGTTTGGTTGGACGATTTGCTGCGCGAGCAGGGGTTACGCAACCAAGCCGTTTGACGGTACAATCTGCCCACATATCATTGTCAAACCCGCACCACCTACGGAGGTGATACATGACCACCGCAGCATCCAGCCTGAGGCTGGTGAACCCCAAGGGCACCGAGCTGCCCCAGACTGAGTTCCGCATGAACGACCGCTCCGGCGGTCTGGCCGGCAAGCGCCTGGGCCTCATGGAGAACTCCAAGGCCAACGCCGACAAACTCCTGCATGAACTCGGGAACATCCTCAACGAGCGCCACGGTTTGTCAGAGGTCAAGTATTTCAGCAAGCACCATGCCAGCCTGCCGGCCAAGCAGGATGTGATTGATTCCATCCTTGGCGAGGTCGACTACCTGATCACCGGGGTGGGTGATTGAGGGTCCTGCAGTTCGTGCAGTGTGCACGACGGAATCGACATGGAGAAGCGGGGCGTCCCCACCGCGGCCATCATCACCCACGTGTTCCTCAACACCGCCCAGGCCATGACCCGCATGATGGGCGTGCCGGATTACCGGTACATCGTCGCCCAGCATCCGCTGTCAAGCCTGACTGATGAAGAGGTCAAGCAGCGGGCCGCCGAGCTTGCCGATGAGGTTGAGTCCATTCTCACCGGAGTACCGGTCGCAGCGTAAATTCGCTCGTTAGTAGCTCGTGGCTACCAACACCAACCCGGATCCTTCTCGCCCACCATTGAACCCGGCCATCAAACCGGGTCTGGTGGGCGAGGTTGATTTGACCGTTGCGGACGAGCATCTGGCGCCCCATACGCCCAAATTCAGCACCCCGGCCATGGTGATGCTGATGGAACAAGCCTCTTTCGCCGCGATCCGCCCACTGCTCCCCGATGACCAGACCGTCGTCGGTTACGAGGTCAACGTGAAACATCTAGCGCCGACCGGCGTGGGAAGCCGAGTCACGGGGCGGTCCACGCTCACCGACGTATCGGGCAACAAGCTGCGGTTCGAAGTGGTCGCACGGCTTGGCGATCTGGTACTGGGCACCGCCGAGCACAAGATGGCCGTGGTGCCCCAGTCGGCCGTCGTATCCTGAAAATCCCTTACCCGTACTCGAACAAGAATCGTGGAGCCCTCCAATGTCGTGGATTCGTGAAACCGAAGCCGCCGTTCCAGCAGTCATCAAGTGCATGTCCATCAACCCATCATTGATGGAGGCGGTGCAGAACCTGAACCACAACGCCTCCTTCGGCTCGTCCACCCTGACCCGCACACAGGAAGAAGCCATCGCCACCGTCGTTTCCCTGGTCAACCGTTGCCGGTATTGAGCCGTCGCTCACGGAGGGTTCCTCCGTCAGCATTCGGACGACCCGGAGTACGCATCCCACATCATCCACGACTACCGGCAGGCTGATCTGGACCCACAGACGCGCGCCATCCTAGACTACGCCGTCAAGCTGACCCTCACCCCCGCCGCCATGGAGGAATCCGACGTCGTTGGCTTGCGCTCGGTTGGCCTGACCGACGAGCAGATTCTGTCAACCGTGGCCATCACCAGCCTGTTCAACTTCATGAACCGCCTGGCCGACGGCTTGGGCGTGGAGATACAGGAAGGACGAGAGGCTGTCATGGCCCAGTGGCTCTCCGACAAGGCGAAACAGGCCCAGGACTGGTTGCTACGGCCCGAGCCTGCGGCCGTTTCCTGAGCCGGCATAGCCCACAGTACAAGAAACACCACGAGGTACACATGACACTGCTGCCATCAGGACGCCCCAGACTCCAGGACAAGGTCGCGATCATCACTGGTGCCGGCTCCAGTGGCCCCGGCATGGGAACCGGCAAAGCATCTTCGATCCTGTTCGCCCGCGAGGGCGCCAGGGTTCTGCTCGTCGACCGCAATCCCCAGGCGGCCGAGGAGACTCTCGCTGTGATTCACGAAGAGGGCGGTGAGGGCTCGGTCATCGCCGCCGATGTCACGTCCGCCGCCGACTGCCAGGCCATCGTAGACGCCGCCGTGGAGCGCTACGGAGCCTTGCACATCCTGTTCAACAACGTGGGCATCACCGGGCCGGGCACGCCCACCGACGTCGAGGAAAGCGTGTGGGACAACGTGCTGGACGTGAATCTCAAAAGCATGATGCTGACCACCAAGCACGCCGTGCCCAAGATGATTGACTCCGGCGGGGGCAGCATCATCAACATGTCCTCCATCGCCGGCGTTCGGGCGGGCAGCGGCATGGCCAGCATCCCCTATTCCGCCTCTAAATCGGGCGTTATCGGCATGTCCGAAACCATGGCGGTGCACCTTGGTCGGGACAACATCCGCGTCAACGTCATCGCTCCCGGCCACATCTACACTCCCATGGTCGCCGGCGCGATGGCCGATCGTACGCGAGAACTCCGCCGCAAAGCCGGCCCCCTGGGCGTCGAAGGCAACGGTTGGGACATCGCCTACGCCGCGCTGTTCCTCGCCAGCGATGAGTCCCGCTGGGTGTCCGGCGTGGTGCTGCCGGTGGACGCCGGCCTCCTCGCCGCCACTCCGCTGGCGGTGTACCAGAACATCCGGGAAGGCGACTAGAGAAGCGGGACCCGAAGCTCTGGCAACTCGCCCTGCGGATGGCACTATACGAAAACGACGCCGGCGATGAACACCGGCGTCGCTCACCATTAGCGAATTGGGCGGCTATTCGGCTTCCACCACCGGCCCTACCAGAACATCGTCGCCTTCTATGCGAACGGCGAATTTGCGCAGCGCTTCGGTCGCCGGCGGCGTGACTGCGCTCCCCGTGGCAACGTCGAAAACCGCCCCGTGCAGCGGGCAAACCAACTCGCCGTCTTCCAGGTCCCCTTCGGAAAGGTTCGCGTAGGCGTGCGTGCAAATGTCGTCGCACGCGTGCATTTCGCCATCCAGATTTACCAGCAAGATTTCTTCCGACCCAACCCTTACGGAAACCATGTCTCCGGGCGGGACGTCGCTGACAGCGGCAACTTTGACAAATTCGTCGGCCATCGGGGTGTTCCTCCTTCGGTGGTACGCTGCTGAAACGAAAAAACCGATCCGGTGGTAATCCGTTGCAGCCACGTGAGCAAATGTTACGGCGCGGACATTATATGACAAAACTTTGTGCATGGGCGGATAGCCGCATCCCACGTCTCCCATCGACCCGCGCATTCCATCGCCGCACGCGGTGCCTTGACCCGTTCCGACGCCCCTGCCTATAATTTCACACTGCCGATTGTATTGCGTAACGCTATCGTGTCCCAGCCCAACACAGAATCACCATCCGCGGCGTCTATCGAGACGCTGACCAACCAGGCCCTCAACGAACTGAACGCGCTTATCGACGCAGATAGCGCCGAGCAGTGGCGTGTGAGCTATTTGGGCCGGCGCGGCCAAGTAACCGGACTGCTCCGCTCCATCCCCCAACTCGATCCCGACCAGCGCCGCGAGGTCGGAATGCAAGCCAACCTCGCCAAAAACACGCTGGAAGAGGCCTTGGCGCGACGCATGCGCGAACTGGCAGAAGCGCAACTCGCAGCGCGCGACGCGTTGGACGTCACCCTCCCTGGCCGACCGGTGATCGCCGGCCGGCTGCACCCTACTACCCAGATCGTGCGCGAAATATGCAGCGCTTTCATGGCCATGGGGTTCAGCGTGGTCGAGGGGCCCGAGGTCGAACTCGATCACTACAACTTCGAGATGCTGAACATACCGGCCGGCCACCCGGCGCGAGACATGTGGAATTCTCTCTGGGTTGATTACGTCAACGAGGAGGGTCAGCAGCCCATGTTGCTGCGTACGCACACCTCGCCCATGCAGGCCCGCGTCATGGAAGCGCAAGAACCCCCTGTTCGCGTGGTCGTGCCGGGCAAGTGCTACCGGTACGAAGCCACCGACGCCACCCACGAATGGCATTTCTACCAGATCGAAGGCTTGGCCGTCGCCGAGGGCATCACCTTCGCCAACCTCAAGGGCACTCTGTACGAATTCGCCCGCCGCGTGTTCGGCCCCGATCGCCAGATCCGGTTCCGCTGCGACTATTTCCCCTTCGTCGAGCCTGGAGTGGACATGTCCATCTCCAATTTCGTGGATCCTGCTACTGGAAAACGGCCCATCAACCGGGATGAGGACTGGATCGAGATCATGGGCGCTGGCATGGTTCACCCGCGTGTGCTGGAGGGAGTGGGCTACGACCCTCAGCGATACACCGGCTTTGCATTCGGCATGGGTCCGGAACGGATCGGCATGCTCAAATATGGGATCGACGACATCAGGCATTTCTACCGCAACGACGTGAGATTTCTCCGCCAATTCTGATGCCAGCTCGATGGTATGATTGAGTATAGCCATCATGCGCAGGATAAGATGGCAGAACGTGGACTCGAGGAGGAATGGATTCTCCTCTGCCTACAAGAACCCGACGTTACGATTCCTGAGCCAGCCACCGGCTGCACTGTATATCTCCGCTGCATACCCGGTCGTAGCCAAATGTTGCGGGTGGTGGTTCCAGACGACAGACACAGTTTCATCGTCAGCGTGTATTTTGACCGTCGATTTCCATGTTCAGGAGAATAGAGTACGTGCCGCCGCGCATTGAACGGAACGACGAGGCAATGTACCTGCGTTTCTCGGACCGGCCTATCAAAGGAACCGGAACGATAGCATGGCCGTTCGTGGGAGACTACGGCGACGATGGAGATATTATTGGCTTGGAAATCATCTGTGATGAAAAGCGGCGGGCCCTATCAGAAACATCATTAATGGCATTCGCCATTTTCAGTGCCGCATTGGAATCGTTACGCGCAAACTACAATGACCTCTTGATTCGAGAGGCTTCCGTAGCGATAGCGGTGCAAAGCAGAGCAACGCAACTGTCGAGTACTGTTGGCCTTGATCTGGAAGTCTTCACTGAATTTCCTTTGCAGGGGCCAGGCAACATCGCCGACCTTGTGATTCTTGATAGCGACGGAAGCGTTCTACTATTGGCAGAGATTAAGAAACGATCATTCCTCAAAAACGACGCCACGCGGTCAGAACAGGTCAAACATTCTCTAGCTCGATTGAACCTCATGATGCGTCTGGTTGACTCCCATACCATCGGAGTTTGTGCGTTCATCGACGAGTTTGGTGAATGGCATAAGAAAGGAGCGGTGGAACCGGGAAGTTGGATAGACTGGCCGGAAACTACCGTAGAAGGCGCCGACGGTCATCTCTGGACGCACGTAGCCATAATCCCACCCCTTGAGGGAAGACCGGACTGGTTGCCGAATCATTTTCAACACACGGTGCGTTTGCGCGACAGTAAATCATGCTAATCCCCTTCTCCTGGCTATCCCAGTACGTTGACATCACGCTGCCGCCACACGATCTTGCCCACCGGCTCACCATGGGCGGCATCGAGGTGGGCGATGTGATCACTCGCGGGGGTTGGGAGGGCTGCGTCGTCGGATACGTTCGCGCCACCAAACCTCATCCCAACGCGGACACTCTGACCCTGTGCGAAGTTGACCCGGGCGACGGCCCGCCCCTCGAAGTGGTGTGCGGCGCGCCCAACGTGGCCGCCGGCCAAAAAATCTGCTTCGCTCGCCCCGGCGTGACTCTGCTGAACATGCATACTGGACGCCGGGAAGAACTCAAACCCGCTCGCATACGAGGCATCGTTTCCGAAGGGATGATCTGCTCCGAAGCGGAGCTGGAGATCAGCGATGAGCACGAAGGTATCATCGTGTTGCCCGACGATGCGGTCGTCGGTTCGCCCTTGGACGATGTCCTCGGGGACACCTTTCTGGAACTCGAACTCACCCCCAACCGGGGCGACTGCCTGTCCATGCTGGGGGTGGCTCGGGAGATCGGCGCGATCACGGGCCAGCCTGTGCGCCTGCCCGACGTATCCTATCCGGAATCCGATACCCCGGCCGCTGAACTGGCGAAAGTCACCATCGCCGACCCTGACCTCTGCCACCGCTACACTGCCTCTGTGATCACCGGCATCACCATCGGTCCGTCTCCGCAATGGTTGCAGGACCGGCTCATCCGCGCCGATCTGCGTCCCATCAACAACGTGGTGGACGTCACCAACTACGTCATGCTGGAGTTCAACCAGCCGCTGCACGCCTTCGACTTGGATACTGTGACCGATCACCACGTGGTGGTGCGGCGTGCGTCGGATGGCGAAAAGTTCACGACGCTGGACGAGGTGGAGCGCACGCTGAACACAGACAATCTGCTCATCGCCGACCCCGCGAAAGCCATCGGCATTGGCGGCGTGATGGGCGGAGCCAACAGCGAGATCACGCCCGCCACCAAGAATATGCTCCTCGAGTCGGCGACCTTCCACAACCTGAACAACCGGCGCACCTCTACCGAACTCGACCTACGCACCGAGGCCAGCCAGCGATTTGAGAAGGGCTTGCGTCCTGAGTTGGCTCCCATCGCCCTGCGCCGCGCAACGCAACTGATCCTCGAGACGGCCGGAGGCGAGGCGGCCGCGGGCATCATTGATGTTTACCCTGCAGGGGACGAGCCCGTGCAAGCCGTCCCATTAACCGTCGATCGTTTGAGGCAGTTGCTGGGCATGGACCTGGATATCGCGCGCGCCGAAGCGGTCCTGGCTAGCTTGGGCATCACGACCCGCCGCACCGGACCCGACAGCCTGGAGGCCGACCCACCCTACTGGCGCAGCGACATTGCCATCGAGGAAGATCTCATCGAAGAGGTTATCCGGATCATCGGGTACGACGAAGTGCCCACCACCATGCTGTCGTCGCCCATTCCTTACCACCAGGACGACGCAATGATGACGCTCAAGGACAACCTTCGCGACGCCCTGAGCGCCGCCGGCATGCAGGAAACCATCAGCTATCCGTTGGTCAGTCCCGATGACCTGACCAAGCTGGATCGTGCCGCTCGGGAACCGGCAACCTTGCTCCGCGTCGCCAACCCCATGTCCGCTGAGCAGGATGTGTTGAGGCCCACGCTCGCCGCCAGCGTCCTGAACACGCTGGCCTACAACCAGGGACACAACGACGGTGGATTCCGGCTGTTCGAGTTGGGTCGTGCTTTTGTCCCCCAGGATGCCGGACTGCCCCGGGAGCGGGAACTGGCGGCCGGCGTGATGTCCGGCCCGCGCTACGACGCGAACTGGCTCAGCTCCTCCGAACCGCTGGACTTCTATGATTTGTCGGGAGCCCTGGATACCGCGTTCGCTCGCATGGGAATCACCGTCGCTTACCAATCAACCGAGGATGCTCTGTTTCACCCTGGCCGCTGCGCGGAAATCATGGTAGCAGGTGGGGAGGCCGCATCCATCGGTACCATCGGCGAACTGCACCCGGACATCTCCGACGCGTTCGACGCCGGACCCGACCCAGTCATCTACTTCGAGATGCGGCTGGACGATGTGTTGACCGCTACCCGGCACGAAGGAGCGACAGAAAACCGGTTCCAGTCGCTGTCCCGCTTCCCAGCGGCCAACCGTGATTTGGCGCTGGTCGTGCCGGACTCTGTCCCCGCCAGCCAGGTGCAACGCCTGATTGAACGCGTACGCTTGGTGGAACGCGCTGAGCTTTTTGACGTTTATTCCGGCGAGAATCTGCCCAATGGCGCCCGCTCGCTGGCGTTCCGCATCAGGTTCCGCGCTGCTGATCGGACATTAACCAATGAGGATGTCAGCCGCGCCGTCAATGGGCTAACGCGGGTGCTGGAACGCGAAGTCGGTGCGACGGTGCGCAGTTAGGCGACGAATTCCGCCGGGGCCTGTGATAGACTGTTATCTCCCCGTTTTTCTGGGAGGAAATTCCCGCACGGTTGGGCGTCGCCCTTGGCCGTCTGCGGATTACTAATGGGGGACGCATCACGATGACTACGCACCGAGAATCTCGCCACCTCCACGCTCACGATGCCCACGGTGATGGAGATCACGAAAGCATCCATGACCACGGAACCCATCACGGTAATGGACATGATGGTGGACGCCACCATGCCTCCCACGGCCACGAGGATATGCTGGAAGTCGAGGACGCCTACTCGCGTATCATCGCCCACTTCGCTCCTCTGGATACGATCGAACTCCCGGTCCTCGAATGCTTGGGCCTCACCCTCGCCGAAGACATCAGCTCTCCTCTGGATTTGCCGCCGTTGGCTAATTCGGCCATGGACGGTTACGCAGTGCTCCACGCCGATATTTCCGGAGCCGCCGAAAACCCGCCCACGCTGTCGGTGATCTCTGCGGTCGCCGCCGGACAGGTTTCGACGGACACCGTTAGCAACGGCAAAACCATCCGTATCATGACCGGAGCGCCCGTACCCAATGGCGCGGACACGGTGGTTCCATTCGAGGAGACCGACGAACTGGAAAGGCGCGGACGTGGTGCATCGCTGGACGAAATCGCCATCTATAAGGCATTGCCCTTGGGCAGCAACGTTCGGCCTGCCGGAGAGGATGTTTCCCAGGGCGAACTGGTCCTGCCTAAGGGCACCATAGTGCGGCCCGCCGAGGCCGGCGTGATGGCCTCGTTGGGGCTGACCACCGCCCGTGTCATCCGTCGCCCGATCGTGGCGGTGCTGTCCACTGGCGATGAGCTCACCGCGGCCGGCGAACCCCTGGCGCCCGGACATATCTACGACAGTAACAGCAGCAGTGTCGCGGCTGCCGTAATCGCCGCCGGCGGGACGCCTCGTATCATCGGCATCGCGCGCGATACCCTCCAAGACCTCCACCACTGCATCGACGAAGCCTCCGACGCCGACCTGCTGGTCACCTCCGCCGGCGTGTCCAAAGGCGACTACGACATGGTCAAGGACGTGCTTGAGCAGCGCGGCGAGATGAACTTCTGGTCCGTGCGGATGCGACCGGCCAAGCCCCTTGCCTTCGGACTGCTGCGCACCGCCGGTGGGCGCCCGCTCCCGCTCCTTGGGCTGCCGGGCAACCCGGTCAGCGCATTGCTGGCGTTCGAAATGTTCGGCCGACCCGCCATCAGGCGCATGTTGGGTAGAGACCGTTTGGCCCGCCCGGTAGTGGAAGGTGTGCTCACCGGACCCATATTCAACAGCGACGGTCGGCGAGTGTACGCCAGGGTGGAGGTTGAGCGCCGCGACGGAACCTGGTTTGCCACGCCGACCGGCCCTCAGGGCTCCAATATCCTTACGTCCTTGTCGCGCGCCAACGGCCTGGCTATTTGTCCCGCCGACTTGCCCAGGAAAGAAGCCGGACAGGCGGTCAAAATCTTGATGCTGGACTGGAACGAAGAGGTTGCCCAATGACGACAGTTGCCGCGAACGCCCGCTTGGAGGGCATCGAGTACCGTTTCAATCTCGAACGCCTTGCCGAATTGAACCGCTCTCCGATCCCGTTGCTGTTGGCGCGGTTGAGCCGGCCATGTCCATCCTACGGCAAGGCGGCGTCCGAAATCGGCGACCCCAACACTCTGATCGCGGAAATTCGGGTGAATTGTGTCGATGACCCCGACTTCATCCGACAGTCAATGCCCCTCCAGGAAATCGTGTTCCGCACCCTGCTCTTGGCCGAAGATCAGACGATGACCTTGGGCGAAATCCACCGGGAACTCACCGAGCGTTGGTCATCGCCGATCCGACCCATTTCCGTCACCATCGCTGGATTGGCGCGCATCCTGGACAGCGACGTTTTCTACGGATTCGACCCTATTGCCCTTCCCGAGCCTGAAATTATCGAACCAGACCTCCCGATGCTCAGAGCCGGTGAGGACGGCGAAGATAGACTGCTCCGCGAAATACTCTCGGCCATCGACGATGATGCCGAAGAGTACGATGAAGAAGAACTGTTCGACGATGATGACGACGATCCTTACGAAGAAGGCGAGGACGACGAAGACGACTGATCGGCCCGCCATTCGAGCGGTTAAAGGATTCAAATAACAACTATCGCGTGCCAAGTGGGGAATCGTTGACTGCGCGTTGACCCGTCGGTAAAATAAAGCCACAAATTTGACGTAGCATCTCGGCACCATCCGATTTGCATCAACCGACGCACCACAATGGAGGTGGCACCATAGCCAGGCAATACAGGGTCAACGAACAAATACGCGTCCCGCAAGTAAGGGTAATCGGAGAAGACGGCGAGCAGCTTGGTGTGATGACAGTGTCTGACGCGCTCTCCCGAGCGCGTATGAACGACCTTGACTTGGTGGAGGTGGCCCCCAACGCGGACCCCCCCGTTGCCCGCCTCCTGGATTACGGCAAGCTCCGGTACCTCTCTTCCAAGAAGGAACGCGAGACCCGCAAATCACAAAAAAGCAACGAACTCAAAGAAGTCCGTTTCCGTCCGAACATCGGCACCCACGACTTCGACGCAAAAATGCGTAAGGTCCGGCAGTTCATCGGCAACGGCGACAAGGTAAAGCTGACGGTGCGATTTAGGGGACGCGAAGCCGTGCATCAACAGAACGGCCTCTCTCTCCTCAAGAAAGTCGCGGAGGAAATGAAGGACGACATCCGGCTCGAGCAGCAACCCTCGATGGAAGGCCGCGCCATGTCGATGGTTCTCATCCCCAGCCCCACCGCCGCCGCCCGTCAGGAACGCAGCGAATCCAAGGAACCAGCCACCGCTGAATAGGAAGATATGCCCAAACTGAAAACCCACAAGGGCGCCAAGGCGCGCATACACGTCACCGGTTCCGGCAAACTCATGCGCCGCAAGCGCATGAGTAGCCATCTGCGGCGCAAGAAGCCCAAGAAGGTGACGCGGAAGTTCGCCCAGAAAATGGGCTACGACAAGGCCGACGTGAAGCGCCTCAGTCGTCTGATACCTTACGACGTCTAAATCCGGGAGAACACCACACCGTGCCAAGAGTCAAGAGAGGCGTCACCAAGCACGCCCGACACAAGAAAGTTCTGAAGGCGGCCAAAGGGTACCGCGCATCGTCCAGCCGCAACTACAAGTGGGCCAAAGAAGCGGTGATGCACGCTTGGAGCCATGCCTACCGCCACCGCCGCCAACGCAAGGGCGACTTCCGCCGCCTGTGGATCATCCGCATCGGCGCGGCCTGCCGAATGCACGGCACCACCTACAGCCAGTTCATGCACGGGCTCAAGGTCGCCGGCATCGAGATCGATCGCAAGATGCTCGCCGACATGGCGGTGCAAGACCCCGACGCTTTTGAGCGTCTGGTAGAGGTGGCCGGCGCGGCAACAGCCGCCTGACCAGCTAAAGCCAGAGCCAATTTGGACGCAGGGGCGAATGGTCGTTCGCCCCTGTTTCTATTGTGCGACCAATTCCCAGGTAATCAGGGATCCGTCAGCTTCACTGCACCGATAGAGAACCAGGTCTCGCCGTAAGTGATTCCGGCCACCGGCGGGCTCACCCGCGCCGCCGGCCACACCCAAGCACAACGCAGACCCATCGGCCGTCAGCAACTCCACCCGCCCGTCTCCGTCCAATCGGAAATTCTGATCGGCCGCGTCGGCATCACAGGTAACCACTTCCACCGCTGAGCCCGCAGTCGCCGCCGATGCCGACAAACATCGGTCGTGCCGTTCTAACCGTATGCCGTCATCGCCGCGCTGGGAAAACAGTTGGTCATCCGACCCTGGCTTGCAGGTATGGGCCTGCAAAGGCGCGTCCAATCGAAGATTGGCGCCGAAACCAGCCACGTCAACACAATAGCCCAACGGATCGTCCAGAAAATCCTCCAGCCTCAACAAGCCTGGTGCGGATGACGCCCGAGACTCCGCCTGCCGTGGCGTCGCTGGCGGCGGGGGCAATGTGGGTGTGAATGGGACTGGAGCAGAGGTGGGTCGAAGTGTCGTCAGCGTCGGTGTGGGTATCGGCGTTTCGGTGGGAACGGCCGTCGCTGCGCTCGTGTCCCGGGTTGGTGGCTCAGTCGCGATGATCTCGCTGGCATCTGGCACATCTTCAGTGCATGCAAACAGCCACGCCGCCGCCAGAGCCACCCAAACCGCCAGGATCCAAACCCTCATTCGTGAAAACGTTGTAGCAGGCGAAAGAGCGCCTCGGCTCCGAATTCCAACGCCGACACCGGCACCCGCTCGTTGGCCGCATGGATCGTTTTGAGGAAGTCGAAATCCGCCGGCAGGTTCATCGGCATCCAGCCGTAGGTCTGTATCCCCAGTTGCGCGAAATGCCGCCCATCGGTGCCGGCCGGCATCAGCATGGGCACCGACACGCCCTCCGCATCCTGCTCAGCAATAATGCCGGACAAGGTATCAAACAGGCCCATGTTGAGATTCCACGGCCTGGACTGAAAATTGACCGCACGAAACTCAATAGTCGGGCCGGCAATGTGTTGTAGTTCGCCCAGCAGGCCTTCGGAGTCGTAGCCGGGCAGCATCCGGCAGTCCAGGTTGACGGTTACCTCGCTGGGAATGACGTTGGCCTTCTCGCCGCCGTTGATGATGGTGGCGTTGGCCGTGTGCCGGAAGAGCGGCTCCATGTCTTTGCCCACAGGTCCCATGCGCCGCAGCATGCTCCCGGTGAATGCGGGGTTCAGCAGGAGCTTCAAAAAGGCGCTGTCCGGAAGCGGCAATCTGCCGATCATCGCTTCGATCATCATCCGAGTCACCGGATGGATGTGAAAGGGGAGCGAGGTGCGGTCGAGTTTGACCAGGAACTCCGCCATGCGAGTCGGGGCGGTGTCGTGATGCACCAACGAGCCATGACCACCCGGACCGCGAGCGATGGCCTCCACACGGCACCCCTGCTTTTCCGCCACCTGCACCATGTAGAACTTGCGGCCCCGGTAGCTCTTGCTGAACCCACCGAATTCCCCGACCGCGTACCGGACGCCCTCGAATAGCTCGGGATGGGCGTCCGTGAGCCACGCTGCTCCGGTGTGTCCGCCGGCCTCCTCGTCCGACACCAGCGCCAGGATTACGTCGCCGGGCAGGTCGATATCCTCCGTGTGTGCCCGCATGAAGGCGTCCATCATCATGGCGACGCCGCCCTTCATGTCCAGCGCGCCGCGTCCCCAAACGTACCCGTCCTGCAATCTGCCTTCGAACGGAGGCACGTCCCACGGTTGCCCTGCCGTGGGCACCACGTCGATGTGTCCGTAGAGCAGTAGCGGGGGAGCGTTGCCTGCGCCCCGCAGCCGGCTGATCACGTTGACCCGGTCCGGATCGTCCCCCATCAGTTCCGCATGGATGCCGGCGGCTTTCAGGACATCGCGGCAATAAACGGCGCACTCGCGCTCGTTGCCGGGAGGATTGGTGGTGTCGAAGCCGATCAGCGCCTGCAGCAACTCCGCAACGTGGGGCCGTTCGCCGGCCGTTGACCGAGAGGCGGTCATCGCATCGGGCGGCTAAACTCGGGAAGACCCTGGCTCGGTATCGTCCCTGGCATCGTCGCCATCCGTCGCGTCCAAGTCTAGTCCTTGGAGAAACTCCTCGATGCTCGACGGTAACGGAGTCGTCGGCTCATCGTGATTTGCCTCGCCACCGTACTCGCTGTCGTACATCTCTTCGATGCGGCGCAGCGTATCCCCGCTGGGGATCTGGCCGTCGTTGGACGTCAATTCGTCGTACTGCTTCTGACCGCGGTCGGTCTGCGCGATGTAATCCGGGAAATCATACAACCGACACAACACGTCCATCATGCGCGCGGCGCCCTGGTAGTCATCGTCCAGGTTCAGATACTGCGGCAGGTGCACCACGAACGCCCGCGTCTCGAGCCCCATCTTGGTGGCGGTTTCCGTGATGGTGTAGGTGATCGTGGTCGGGCCCTCGTAGTTGCTGGGCCGGGCATTCGCGATGTTGTAGTCCCGCTCCACGTTTTCCCCGGAACCCAGTCCCGACACCACCAGCGGCCTGGTGTGGGGAACCATGTCATACATGCCGCCGATCAGCGCGTATTGTTTCACGCCGAAATATCGGATGATCTCCAGCAGGGCGTCCGAGTAGTCCTCTCCGTATAGGTGCGGTTCCAACAGGTGAGCCGTCAGCAGGTGCGGCCCCTCCTCCGGGTTCGAGTACCGGATGATGGTGTTGGGTATCGTAACCTCTCGGTTTCCGCTCACCAAGTAGGATCGGGGCCGATAGCGCGTGAAATCGTAATAACGCCCCGGGCGGTGCAGTCGTCCCAGCTCCTTGCTCCGCAGGTGCCGTTCGATGCGGCCCAACGAGAGGCTGCCAACGTTCCCGACATCTATCCAAGGACGCAGCACCACCAGCATGTGCGGGTCGCGCAACTCGGGGACGGGTTCTGCTATGTCGAATTCGCCGATACGCATAAGTGTCAGGCAAGGTAACATCGGCAATATTCGGAGTCAAGAACACCCTGATTCTCACGCGTGCCCACTTTGCAATGGCGTGGTGAAAGGACGGAAAGGTCGATTTCCCGCTCATTTCCTCTCATTTCCGCTAATTCCAGTAGGGCATTGGCCGGGTCGTGGTGCTGGATGGGCCTCGCGAGAGGCGTTTTGGGGGCAGTTTAAGGGGTATTGGCGGTCAGGTGGGCGGGTTTGGGGGAGCAGGGTTCGCGGTGTTGGGAAGTGGGCGTTGGGACGGCTGTCGCGGGCCCGGGTGGCGGGTTGGAATTGGGGCGTTGGGTAATATGGTACGGATGGTGGAAGGATTGGAGCAATGCGAAAGTGTCACCGGGGCGCAGGGGTGGCTGAACTGGGGTTTTTTGGGAGGAATTTGGGTGATTATGGGGGGCGACGGGGCGGCTTTTCTCCACAAAAGGCACGGGATTCACACAAAGTTGGGCGTTTTGGCACCGACAGGAATGACTGTGCCATCTGAATTGGGGCGGCGTGGGCGCTGGCAGTGTCAGGTTGCGCGAAGCGGGTACGCGTGAGCACTCTGATTATCTCGATTGCAGACCTACGATTGGCAGCCGGAAGTGGTAACATCGTCGCCAAACTGACGACACGTCCGCCAACAGGTGAGCGCTGTGCAGGACACCCAAACCACGACTCCAGTTGACCGGTCCCACCTTCCGCTGGGTGGTCGAACCATCATGCCCGGGCTGGCGTCCGGCCACGTGGTGTACCATTGGATAATACAGAGCTTCATCGTGGTGCTGCCCGAGATACAGGCGGCATTTGGCCTGAGCGCCGTGGGAGTGGGCGGCCTCTTGACCGCCCGCGAATTGGCGGCCGGCATCGTCGCTTTGCCCGGCGGCGTAGCCGTCGACATTATCCGGCGTTACTGGGGTTTCCTCCTGGCGATTTGCCTCGGCGCCTGCGCCCTGGGCTCTCTCGCCATCGGCATATCGCCCGTTTATTTCCTGCTGCTGATCGGCATCGCCATCGTCGCAGCCGCCCATTCCATCTGGCACTTGCCCGCGTCATCGTCCCTGTCCTACCACTTCGCCCAACGGCGCGGCATGGCGCTGTCCATCCACGGCGTGGGCGGCAGCATCGGCGACGTCGCTGGCCCGGTGGCGACCGGGGCGTTCCTGTTGTTCCTGACCTGGCAGCAGTTGCTCAGCGTGTACGCTGCCGTACCCCTGGTTCTCGGCGTCCTGGCGCTGTGGGCCTTTCGCAACATCGGCAGAGTTACCGAAGAGGAACAAACCGATGCAAACATGGGCAGTCGCATCCAGGCCACTCGCCAGCTCCTCAGGAACCCGGCATTATGGGGCCTCATGTTCGTGCGGGGATTGCGTTCCATGGCTTTGGTTTCATTGGTGACCATTCTCCCGCTGTATCTGAACAACGACCTGGGAATGACCGAGTGGAACCGGGGCTTCCACATAGGGTTGCTGATTGCCGTGGGACTGGTCGCAAAAACCGGCGCCGGATACCTGTCGGACCGGTTCGGCCGCAAACAGGTACTGGTACCCGGGCTCATCTGGTCCTGCCTGATGGCCCTGGCCCTAGTGGTCTTCGACGGGGGCATCATGCTGACCGTCACCATCGCGCTGCTTGGGCTGTTCCTCTATCCGGACCAGCCCATCCTCACCGCCACTGTATTCGACGTAGTGGGCCGCGAGGTCGCTTCCACCGGATTGGGGGTGGTCGCATTCACCGCTTTCCTGATGGCCGCCGGCGCCGCCATCATCGCCGGAGCCTTGTATGAGTTCGGCGGGTTCTCGGCCGCCGTGTACTTCATCGCGGCGCTGTTCGCCCTGTCCGCAGTAGTGTTCCTGGTGCTGCCGGTGGCCAATCGCGCGCCGGACTCGGCGTCCGCGTGATCCAAGCCAGTTCCCCGCAAACCGAAACGGAAGGGCCCCGGACTCGATCTCTGCCCGGGGCCTTTCTGTCGTGAAACCACCCAAACGTCAGCAATTCCCCATTTCGGTCAGGCGTCCCTCCCGCCAGGCCACCATACCGCCCTTGACCGTGGCGAAGGTGTCCAGGCGCAGCGAGCCGTCAACGTTGTGCCCCGCCATGTCGTGCCACACGAAGCGTCCCTGCCGCTGCTCCCACACGGCGGCGTCGCCTGCCATGCCAACACCCAGCGATCCTATCTTGTGCTCCAATCCCAGTACCTGGGCCGGCCGGCTGGTGCTGGCGGCGATGGCATCCGAGAGGGACATGCCCATGGCGTGAAACTTGCTGACCAGGTCGTTCATCAGGTAAACGATGCGGCCTGGCGGCGCGATGTGAATATCGGTGCTGATGGTGTCTGGCGCCATTCCCTGGTCCATCGCGGCCTTGACCACCTCTACGTCGCAGTGGACGCCCGCGTGGGCAACGTCCATGATCACGCCCCGGTCTGCGGCCGCTTGAACCTCCGGCCGGATCTTGCCACTATTGTCCAGGATGTTCTCGGGCAGTCCGTTGAACGCGTGAGTGGAAATGTCTCCGGGCCCCAGGTGTTCCAGCACGTCGGGCAGCGGTATCGGCGTTCCGCTGACGTGGACCATCAGTCGGACGCCCGCCTCCGTCGCGGCTTCCTTGGCCTTGGACATCGCCTCGTGCGCGTTCCAACGGGCCACGGCATCGTGGTGCATCCGCACCTTTACGCCAAAAATGAAGCCCGGATTCTGCTTGATCGCCTCCACCGTCCGGCCCACGTCGATGATCCGCATATCGTGCAGCCCACCGCCCAGCACACCGTTGGCCGCCAATCCGACGGCGCCAATGTGGAGGAACGCTATCAAACGCGCGCGGTGCGCGGGAAAGACGTAATCGCGCATCGCCCCGTAATTGAGGAAGCCCGAACTGCCCGCGTCGACACCTGTGGTCACGCCGCTGCCCAGGCACGTCTGGTCCGCATGCACCGCGCTCCCGCTGCCGCCGTGGTAGAAATGCCCGTGCAGGTCGATCAGTCCCGGGGTAACCAGCTTGCCGGTTACGTCAATCGATTGAGTAGCGGTCGACGGGTCAATGCTATCGGCTATCGCAGCCACCTTGCCGTCCTTGAAAGCGATGTCCCGTGGTTCGTTGTTGATGCCCAGGCCGGGGTCCAGCAGGCGCCCGCCCGTCAGCGCCAGGTCATACATTGCCGTGGTCATTGGTACCAATTCCCTCCGGTCCGAGGATACCGTCCGTTGCCATCCCCCACAAAAAGGGCGACCGGTCGGTCGCCCCTACAATACCGAAACCGTTCCCGGCAGGCAATCAGTCCTCGTCCCAATAGTAGTCCTCGGCCATCAGGTTTTCTTGCCACCACCGGCGTAAGCGTGGCAAAACCAACTCCTTGGGCTTGCGAAAGTCCGCTTCCACGAAGTCCAGCGAGTCGGGCAACGGTCGCGCTTCCCACTTCTGGATCGCCTCCAGTATGAAACGGCGTACCATTTCCGGCGAGCGGGATTCCAGGCGGCCCAACTGGTACGCCAGGGTCACCGCCATCTGCATCTGGCAGATCAGCGCGTGAGCGTCCTCCTCACGCAGGTTCTCGGGCATCGCGCCCGATTGGTCGATAAAATCATCCAATACCTGCCCGATAATCAACGGAGGATCGTTTTCGTCTTGTTCGGGCAAAAATTCGGTCAACCTGTCCGTTAGATCGGCCACCCCCTCCTCGGGCAGGGCGAATTGCGCCCATTGATCATCGCCGGATTCCGGTTGGGAGTTGTGCTGTTCGTCGCTCATGGTAAGGACTCCCGTTGGCCGATTTGGCCCACCGTGAGTTCGCCGCTCGGGCTGTGAATCTCGGTCGGCGAGGATCGCCAGTCCACGCGAATTATTGTATCACGGTGCTCCCTTCCGCCTTGCCATGAGTCCGCATTGGGCTGAAACACGCCGGCATTGGTTGTCGGGCACTGCCGCTGCCGAAAAGGCCGCTCACGGTCCGCCGTACCGCATTGGGGCATGGCACGCCGGATTGCGTATAATCCTCCGGCGAGGTTCGAAAACGCGATATGCCTACGAATCCACTCCCCGAAATCACCGTCTCGGTACAGGCCGTCCTGGTGGACGGAGAGGCCGACGTGCCACCGACCGACTGGTGCGCCGCCACCATCCGGCATGGATTGGCCCAGGTGCTCCCGCCCGACTCTTTGGGCCAGGTCAGCCTGCTGATTACCGACGACGAGACGGTGCGCGACTTGAACCGCGAGTATCGCGGCCTCGACCAGACCACCGACGTTCTTTCATTCTCGGCGCAACACTCGGGACACTGGGAGGGGGCGGCCAATCCGGAAGTTTCCGAATCCGACTGGCCCTCGGATTGGCCTTTGCCCGACGACGAACCGCCGCCCCTTGGCGATATAGTGGTCTCCTTGCCCCAGGCCAAGCGCCAGGCCTTTCAACAGGGCGTCCCCCTGCGTCGCGAACTTGCCCTCCTGCTGGTTCACGGCGCGCTTCACCTTTTGGGCCACGACCATTACGAAGACGACGAACGCGAAACCATGCAGCATCTCGAACGCGCCGCGCTGGACGCCATCTTCGGAGCGCGTGGAGGCTAAACCATGCAGATGCGCCTCGAAGATTTTGAGCGGCACGTCCTGTCGGCGTACCAGCAGCTACCGCAATGGGCCCTTGACGCCCTGGACGACGGCAACATCGACATCGTGGTGGAGGACTGGCCCGGCGCGGAGGCCGAGGGGGCCTTCGATCCCGATCACGGACACGGTACCCTGCTGGGCCTCTACGTCGGCGTCCCTCTCATCGACCGCTACGGCGGCGACCCGATCCTGCCCGACTGCATCTATATCTACCGTCACCCGATTCTGGAGGTTTGCGATTCATACGACACAGTGGTGGAGGAGATTCGCATTACGTTGCTTCACGAAATTGGGCATTACCTTGGTCTGGGAGAGCAAGATCTGGAACGTCTCGGTTATGCGTGAGCTGCCAGGGCAATCCTGGGCCGACCGCATCGCCTGGTTCATCGGCTCCGGTTTCGGTTGCGGTTTGTCGCCACTAGCGCCTGGTTCCGTCGGTTCTCTGGCCGGCGTGGTGATCCTCTACCTGGTAGCGCTGATCATGCCCGTCGATCTGCTGAACTGGGAGCGGGCGGCACTGGTCGGCGCGATGTCGATAGCGGGGCTGGCAGTGGGCATCTGGGCCACCGGCCGAATGTCGACTCCGCAAAACCCGGACCCCGGCAGCGCGACGTGGGACGAGTTCGTGGGCATGTGGCTGACCTGTCTGTTCGTACCCTTGAGCTCGCCGGTTTGGTTGGCCGCCGCCTTCATCGTGTTCCGGGCGTTCGACGTCTTGAAGCCGTGGCCCTGCCGCCGGCTGGAAAGGCTGCCGGCCGGCTGGGGAATCATGCTGGACGACGTGGGCGCGGGAACCTGGGGCGCGCTCGTGATGCTCGCCGGCGTCCTGTTGTGGCGGCTGATCGAACCCTTTGCGCCTGCCTTTCTCGTCAACCTGATGTCGTACTAACGGCCGGCTCCCACCTGTTCCCGTATCGCCTTCAAGATGTCAACGTTGGGCTTGTCGGGCCCGCGGCTGTCCTCGCCGAACCCGGGAACCTCCAGGAAGAACGGTAGGTCCGCGAACGCCGGATGGGACATGATGTTGGTGAAGCCCTGCTCCCCGATCAGGCCCTCGCCGATGTTGTCGTGGCGGTCAACCCCGGACCCGCACGGCCGCTTGGAATCGTTGGCATGCACCGCCGTCAAACGGTCCAGCCCGATGTCCCGGTCGAACTCGTCGATCATGCCGGCCACGCCTTCCGGATTGGTCAGGTCATAGCCCGCCGCGAACGCGTGCTGCGTGTCCAGGCAGATGCCCAGCCGGTCGCTGTCCACTGCCCTCAGCACGTCACCCAACTCGCTGAACTTTGCGCCGATGTGCTGGCCCATGCCGGCCATGTTCTCCAGGCACAGGATCGGTCCCTCCGGCGTCTGATCCAGTACCCGGTTGATGCTCTCCACCACCTGTGTAAACACGCCTTCATAGCCCGCTCCGCCGTGGCTGCCCGGATGGAAGATGACCCCGCCCGCGCCGATCTGGTGCGCCAGGTTCATGTACTGCACCAGTGACGTCACCGATTTATCAACGTTCTCCGCGTTGGAATTCCCCAGGTTGATCAGGTAGATGGCATGCAGGAACGGCGGCGACAGGCCAGCCTCTGCATTCTTTTCCATGAACCCCTTCACCTGCGCGTCGGTGAGCGCCTTGAATCGCCACGAGCGCGTTGACGAGCCGAAAATCTGCACCGCTTCCGCCCCGATTTCCACCGCCCGGTCAACCGCGTTGCCAATGCCCCCGGCCGCGGATACATGAGCGCCGATGATCATTTCATTTTCCTCGCATAACTTGGTACTGTTCACCGTACACTAACACAAGGCTTCTGCGCCTATTACCGTCATGTGCGTTCCGATACCGCTAATTCCCCCAACCATGTCCGCACTCACGCTGGTCGAGCCAGGGGCGCCGCCTCAACTCGCCATGACAACCCGGCCCACTCCAACGCCCGGCCCCGGCGAGGTGCTGCTGCGCGTTGATGCCTGCGGGTTCTGCCACCACGACCTGCTGGTGATGAGTGGAGTGCTACGCCGCGGGGTCGCCGCCGGCGTGACTCTCGGCCACGAAATAGCAGGGACGGTCTCGGCAACGGCATCAGATGTGGACAGTTGGCAACCCGGCGACCGGGCCGTCAGTCTATTGACCGCCGCCTGCGGCCAGTGCGTCCGGTGCATCGCGGGAAACGAGCACCGCTGCCTTTCGGGAAGTGGCATCGGGCACGGTCGCGACGGCGGATTCGCCGAATACGTCGCCTTGCCGGCGTCCGCGCTCGTCCGCATCCCCGACAGCATCCCGTCGGAACAAGCCGCGCTGTTGGCCTGCCCGGTGGGGGTGGCCATCAACGCCGTGTCTGCGGCGGAAATTGCGCCAGGGGATACGGTCGTGGTCACCGGGGCCGGGGGTGGTTTGGGCTCCAGCGCCGTTCAGTTCGCCGCCGCTCAGGGAGCGCAGGTGATAGCCGTCACCACCTCACCGGACAAAACCGCCGACCTGGAATCCCTGGGCGCATCCCTAGTCGTAGACTCCAACGATGGCCCCGATTTCTCGGAGATCGTGATGGCTCTGACCGACGACGCCGGCGCTGACGCCGTAATCGACACCGTCGGCCCACCACTGTGGCCGGCCACCCTGCGTTGCCTGGGTCAGTTCGGACGCCTGGCTCTCCTCGGCGATGTCAGCGGTGAACCCGTCGCGCTCCGCCTGGCCGAGGTGATCTTTCGCGACGCGCGGATCCTGGGAGTATCCGGCGTATCGTTGTCTACCCTGAAACGGGCCGTCGACCTCGTCGCAACCGGCCGGATCCAACCGGTGGTCTCCCAAACCCTACCGCTCTCGCCTGAAGGGGTCCTCGAAGCGATCCGACTCGTTTCGGAACGCCGACCGTTGGGCCGTGTGGTGCTTACGCCGTAGCCTCGCGCCGACCCAGCGAGAAGATCCGCCCGAATTCCCGCCGCTCCCAGATCACCAGGAACTGCGCCGCGATGAATATGGAACTGTAGGTTCCCACAATCACACCGATGGCAACCACCAGTAGCAACTCCCGAATCGAATCGCCGCCGATCAGCAACATCGCCATCAACACCAAAAGCGTCGTGAAGCTGGTGTTGATCGAGCGTCCCACGCTCTCGATTATGCTGAGGTTCACCGTGTCCTCAAGCCGCCGGTCCGGCACTCGTATGGCATTCTCGCGGATGCGGTCGAACACCACGATGGTGTCGTTCACCGAGTAACCCGCCACCGTAAGGATGCCCACGATGAACATGGAGTTGACCTCCATGCCCAGCACGCGACCCAGTATCGAGAACACTCCCAGCACGATCAGCGTGTCGTGCGCCAGGGTCACCACCGCCGCCACGCCGTAGCGATACGCCCGCGGCACCCGTCGGAAGGCGTACCAGATGTACACCAGGATGAACACCGACGCCACCAGCAGGGCCAGGAAGGTATTGCGCACCGTTTCCTGCGCGATGATTGGCGATACCGTGTCCACGCCCGATCCGGCGATGGGACCTATGGATTCCTCCATGGCATCCTGGATCACCTGCCGTTCGGAAACCTGCTGACCGGAAGCCTCCTCCAGCACCCGGGTCCGAATCAGTACCGAGTCATCGCCCACCGCCTGCACCAGCGCACCCGGATGCCCCAGCCTCGACAGGACGCTCCGGACGTCGGCCGGTCGCACCGGTTCCTCAAAAGCGATGGTCAGCACCGAGCCGCTCGTAAAGTCGATACCGGGTTTCAGTCCCGATCCTCCGCTTGCCCAACCCGGCGGCGCAATCATCGAGAGCAGGCCGGGAATGATCAGCGCGGCGGACAGAACAAAATACCAGCCCCGTTTGCCGACGATGTTGATCATGTGCTAACGGCCTCCCTGGGCTGAACGGGGTTGTTGTCCGGAGGCGCGCGGCTGGACCTTTTCGGGGGTGAACAGGTTTGCCATGCGTCCCATGCCCATCGCCTGCAGAGCCTGCAGCAGGTTGCGGCTCACCAGCACCGCGGTGAACATGCTTACCATCACTCCGACCAACAGCGTCAGCGCGAACCCGTTGACCAGGCCACCGCCCAACCTGTTCCCGAACCAAAGCAACACGACGCAGGTGATCAGCGTGCTTACGTTGCCGTCCCGGATGGCCGGCCACGCCCGGTTGAACCCCACGTCCATCGCCGACGCCAGGCTTCGACCCAAACGTATCTCCTCTTTGATCCGCTCGAAAATCAGGATATTCGCGTCAACCGCCAGACCAATCGACAGGATGAACCCTCCGATGTGCGGCAGCGTCAGGGTGATCGGCACCAGCTTGAATATGGCCAGCGTGACTATCGCGTAGTACATCAGCGCGACGGCGGCAACCACACCCGCCGCACGGTAATATGCGATCACAAACACCAACACCAGGCCCAGACCCACCATGCCAGCCATCAGGCTACGCTGCAGCGACTCTGCGCCCAGCAGCGCGTCTACCTCCGACTCCTGGATCAACTTGAGCGGAACCGGCAATCGTCCCGATTTCAACTGCACCGCCAGCGTCCGCGCACTCTCCCGGTTGAAGTCGCCCGAGATCTGGCTGCGTCCGTCTCGAATGTGCGCTCGGGCCACGGGAGCGATCAACTGCTCACCGTCCAGGATCACCGCGATGACCTCATCCGTGTTCGGATTGGTCTGCACGTTGATCTCGCTGGTCATCTGACTGAATATTTCCGCGCCCCGGCTGTTGAACTGGATGTTCACCACCCACTCTCCGGTAACCGAGTCGGTGCTCGCGTAGGCGTCCACCAGGTCGTCTCCGGTCAGCCCGATGCTGCTGTCGGTGAACGGTTCGAGGCATCCGAACTCACGCACTGGACCGGCGCACTGCCGCCGCAGGAACTCCAACTGCGCCGTCTCACCGATCAGCCGTTTCGCGTCCTCGATGCTGCCGGTGACCAGGTACAGCTCGATGGTCCCCACTTCAGCTTCCAGCACGGTCCTCAGTTGTTGTCGCTGGTCGATGCTCAGCGTGTTCGACGTCGTGATCCTGTATTCGTTGCTTCCCCTGCTCACCACGTCCGTCTCGCCGTATCCCCGGCTGGCCACCACGCTGCCCAGCTTTTCCACGTCCGCAGCGTCGGAGAACCGCACGGTGATCACCGACCCGCTGGCGCCCGGCAACTGCACGATGATGCGGTCCTCACCGAACCGCTGCACGATGGGCTCTTCCGTACCGTAAAGGTTGACGCGCCGCGTGATGATGCTCAGGACGCCGTCCATCTGTTCCGAGGTGGGCGGGGCCAGGTCGCTGTTCACGAACTCTGTGGGTTCGCCGATATTGTTGACCAACGCCAACCGGACCAGTTCCCGCGCCTCCGGGGCCAGGTATGGGCCAACGATCTCAAACGAGGCACTTCCATCCAATCGAGACACGGTGGCCTCGTAGTCGGCATCCGCTATCGACTCTTCGACCGCTGCCGTGTCCACCTCAACATCGTCAGGGAACGCGACCGACAGCGTGGTGCCCGTCTCAGCCTGGTACACCAGGTGCGCGCCGCCCTGCAGGTCCAATCCGAGTTTCAGACCCAGCGGCCCGGTCTCGGCCCGGTCAAAGCGCGGAATGCCCGGTATCGCGATGTGGATTTCAGGCAGGGCTACCGAAACGGCTGATATGCCCAGTACGGCCAGTATCAGGACGGTCAAAAGAACGGTGCGGCGTCGCATATTGCGTGATCAATCCTCGAATGCGTTATCTTCCAGCAATCGGGCCGCCATTGAAAGCGCGTCGTCCCGACTGGAAATTTCACCCACCACCTGGGCTTCGCGCAGCCTATCCAGCAGCGCTCCGATACGTGGGCCGGGCGGTATGTTCAAAGTATCCATCAAATCGTGGCCGTTCACTAAAGCGCGGGGGCCTTCCTCCCGAGCCGGAGGCGTGGCACCCGCTTCAAGAACAGCGGCAATCATTCTAGCATAGTTATTCCAGCGCTCCGGAGATAGCTCCGGGCCCCGCGCCGCCAGGAAGTCGGCCATCGCCAGATACAGCGTGTCCACCGCCGCGTCGCCCACATCCCGGTAGTACCGGTAGATCGCCCGTTTCGAGGGCATCTGGTCGCGTTCCCGAAGTTGGCTGGGACGCAGGTGATGCAGCACCATCGTGGACACAAGGTCCGTGATGCGCCGCGCCATCCGCAAAGCCGGCAGGCGGGCCTCCACCATGTCGGCCCCCTGCTCGCTGTGCCCCAGGAACCTGATCCGGCCGTTTTTGTCGGGCCCCTTGGTCTGCGGTTTCGCAATATCGTGCAACAGCGCGGCCAACTTCAGCACCGTGCGACGGTTGTGTCCGTCGCCGACTATCTCCGAGAAATACGCATCCTCATTCGCGGTCCACGGCGCCATCGTATAGATGGCGTTGTTGCGGTGCCCCGCTGTGATCGCCTCGGCGTATTCGACGCAATGCAGCAGGTGTCCCCAAACGTCCCAATAATGATGGGCGCGGGGCTGGTCGCAATTGCGGGTTGCCTCCAGTTCCGGTATCACGCGGCACAGCAGGTCCAGGCGGTCCAGCACCTCCAGTTGCGCCTTAGATCCATCGGCGGCCAGTATCGCCATGAACTCGTCGCGCACCCGTTCCGCCGAAACCCGATCCAGCAGCGAACCGTCCCGACGAATGGCGCGCGCGGTGTCCGGTTCCATCCGGAATCCGTGCTGATTGGCCAGTCTGACCCCTCGCAGCATCCGCCCTGGGTCGGCTTGAAACACATCATCCCCTGTGGCCCGCAGCACACCCCGCGCCAGGTCGCCTTTGCCGCCCATCGGGTCCACAATGGCATCGAACCGTTCATCGGTGTCCCAGCAATGCAATGGCACCGCCATGGCGTCAACCGTGAAATCACGGGATCGCAGGTTCTCTTCCAGCGAACCGTGGTATCCGTTGATGTCGATGATGAACGGAGACGCCCCGTCCGTTTCGGGTACAAGGGCCACCCGCGTGATGTTCCACGCGTCCACCACCACCGGAGTACCACCCAGCAATTCAGCAACCGCACGTCCCACGGGTTCCGCATCTCCGCGTACCACCAGGTCGATGTCGTGGACTTCGCGCCCGCGGATGGCATCGCGAACGGCGCCCCCCACCACCCAAACATCCTCGTCGCCCCGGGCAGCGAAGAACTCGCCCAACCGGGTGAGCAGGTTGTCAGCGTCCATGTCAGTCCGCGGCCGTGGCGTCTTGGTTGCCCGATGATGCAGGCCGGCCATTGGTCGGGTCGAACTGCGGAACCCGCGGCGCGAGATTCATTCTCCGGGCGGCATCCTCTAGTTCCGCCGCGTCCGGCTCCCCAGTGGGAATGTACTCAACCTCGCCGTCTTCGTTAACGTGGAGGCGGAAAAACTGGTCGTGAGCGATCAGGTGGTCGATGTACAGAATGCCGTTAAGGTGATCCGTCTCGTGCTCAATCGCCTGCGCGAGAATGCAGTCCGCTTTCAGCCGCAGTTGCTTGCCCGTCAGATCCTGGTACCGCAGCCGGATGCGTACCGAGCGATTCACCATGCCCCGGTACCCGGGCAGGCTGAGGCACCCCTCCTCGACTTCGCGCTCACCCTCCCGGCGGATAATCTCGGGGTTCACCATAATCAGGGGTTCTTCCCAGTCCTCGGGCTTGACCACGCACATGCGCTGCAGCACGCCGACCTGGTTGGCCGCCAACCCGACACCCCGTTCCGCCTCCATGGTCTCAACCATGTCAGCCGCCAGCTTCGCCAGCTTGTCGTCAAACCGCGTGACCTTGATGGCCCGCTGACGAAGGATCGGATCGGGAAATTTTCTTACTTCTAATATGGCCACAACAGCACTCCGGATGCGGGAACAGGCATCATCCACGTTGCGAAATTCGTAACGAAATCTGTGAAATTATAGGCTTGGTCTCAGAATCGTGTAAAGCGACGACGCCAACGCAGTGCGAAACATTTCGATAGTGCTCTCCCGGCCTCGTCGCCCGTTGGCTGTCCCGCTACAGACCGGTTATCTCTCCATCCGCGTTTACGTCCATGTCCATAGCCCTGGGACGCGTCGGCAGCCCCGGCAGCGTCTCGATCCTGCCCGCCAGCGCGTACAGGAACCCTGCGCCTACCGAAGCGCGCAGATCCGAAATCGGGAACGTGTACCCCGACGGACTGCCCCGCAGCGTCGGGTCGTGGGACACTGACAGGTGAGTCTTCGCCATGCAGATGGGCAGGTCGCCCCAACCCTGTTCAGTGAAGAACCTGGCCCGACGCCGGGCCTCCGCCGACCAACTAACCGATTCTGCTCCGTACACCCGCTTTGCCAGCGCCAGCGTTTTCTCCTCGATGGTGCCGTCCAACTCGTAGGCGTAGTCAATCCGTTTCGGTGCGGCATCCGGGTCCGCGGTCGCGCGCGCCACCGCTTCAGCCAGTGCCATACCGCCCTCTCCCCCGTCGGTGAAGCCCGCGTACTCCGCCGTGGCGTACGCGCCCGCGTCCATGGCTATCTCGGCAGCCGCCTGCAACTCCTCCTCGCTGTCGCCCGGGAACCGGTTCAACGCCACCACGCACGGCAAACCGAACGCCCGCACGTTGTTGATGTGGTGCACCATGTTGGCCGCGCCCGCCTTCATTGCGTCCAGGTTAGGCTCCCCCAGTTGGCGACGGGTCGCGCCGCCGTGCCAGCGCATCGCTCTCACCGACGACACCAGCACCGCCGCGCTCACCGGCAGACCGCTCTGGCGGGTCTTGATGTGCATGAATTTTTCAAACCCCAGGTCAGACCCGAAACCGGCCTCGGTGATGATGTGGTCGGCGTAGCCCATGGACAGCCGATCCGCGATGATGGAACTGCACCCGTGCGCAATATTGCCGAATGGCCCGGCGTGGACAATCGCAGGTTGACCCTCCATCGTCTGCACCAGGTTGGGCATGATGGTATGCCGCATCACCGCCATCAATGAGCCTTCAAACCCCAGGTCGCCTACGGACACCGGAGCGCCGCTCCTGTTGGTTCCCACCACCATCAGAGAGAGTCGCTCGCGAAGGTCGTCCAGGTCGGCAGTCAACGCCAGGATCGCCATGATCTCCGACGCCGTGATGAAATCAAACCGGGTTTCCCGAAGCGGGCTGTTGGCGCTGCCGCCCAGGCCGGCGGTGATCTGTCGCAAAGCCCGGTCCGATGCGTCCGTCACCCGCGACCAGGTCACGCCTTCCGGCACCATGTCATTGGCATTGTTCCTGTAAACGGCGTTCTCGACCAGCGCCGCCAGCAGGTTGTGCGTCGAACCCACTGCGTGCGCGTCGCCGGTGAAGTGGATGTTGATTTCATCCTCGGGAACGATCCGCGCTTTTCCGCCGCCTGTTCCGCCGCCCTTGATTCCGAAAATGGGCCCCAATGCGGGTTCGCGCAGGTTCACCACCGGCTTGTAGCCCAACTTGCCCAACCCATCGGTCAACCCGATTGACGTCGTGGTCTTGCCCTCGCCGGCCGGCGTTGGCGTGATGCCGGTCACTACCACGAGTTTGCCCCGTGGCGCATCGGGTTTAATGGCGTCAAGACTGATCTTGGCTTTGTACCGCCCGAACGGGATTAGGTGCTCCTCGTCTATGCCAAGACGTTCTGCCACCGCGTAAATTGGGTCCATTCTGCCCCCAGTATTAGTATCTTACTGTCGCTGCGCGCCCGCGATCGGATGAGTGCTAGCGGGCGGGCAACTCCGATATGGTAATTGCTCCGCCAGGTTCGGCGTCGATGCTCAAGTTGGAACCGGCCAGCAGTCTCATTCCAACCAGCGGGTCGGCGTCCACGCTGATAACTTCGATCTCCCTGACGCTGTCGTGCCACCGAACCCATCCAGTATAAGCAACGCCCGAATATGCCGTGCCATCAGCCAGGGTAAGGAAAATTTCTTTGTTGAACCGCAAATTGAGCTCTTCGATGATGTCCGGAGGCAGGGTCATCACTTCGGTAAAGCCCGTGTCAATGGCGAAATCAACCTCGACTGTGGCGGTGTTCTCACCAGACAAGGCAAGTGTGATCATCGGAAACGTGGCATCGAGAACTATGCCATAGTGCGTCACAACGCACTCCTCGAAAGATTCATGTAGCGAGGGGTTCGCAAGCGTCCGACGTAGGTTTTGTGCCTGTGGATAGTGTGAATGATTGCGTCTGGGCATCGCTCGCGCAGTATCCGTCCGGCAGTGGCCGAGTTCTCATGCACTTCGTAATCGCCTGAGATTACGTCGATGTTGACCCATTTGTCCGCGTCAGCATCGGATAGCAAATGTCGGATTTTGGCGTTGTAGATTTCCTCGCCGCGCTTTTTCTGTTCGTCGTAGGACATTCCGAATGCGCTCATGGCTCACCTGTGTTGAACATGGGACTACCATACGATTGATCGTATCACATCGCGGATTCGGCTCGCCGGCGCTGTCTCATCAGTCCATCCGCACCGGGTCGATCACCACCCGGCAGTTGCGGGGGATGGGTTCACCGTCCAGAAATTGCCACAGCCGCCGGCCTCGCAGCAGCAACCGCCAGCGATACCTGCCCCGCACTCGCTCCGGTTGGCAAGGCGTAGGCCCGATCACATCGACGTCGCTGCGCCCATACCTGGCGGCCCGCGCACTCAATCGCCCCGCCAATCCCTCCAACGTTTGCTGTACTGCTCGCACGCTCAAATCAGCGCACATGATCTGGGCCAGGCGATTGAAAGGCGGGTTCCCCTGCAACTGCCTGGCTTCAATCTCCGTTTGGTAGAACCCTTCGTAGTCCTGCGCCGCCGCTGCCACGATGGCGTAGTGGTCCGGCTGGTAGGTCTGGATAATAGCCCTGCCCGGTTGGGTTCCCCGCCCGGAACGTCCGCACACTTGGCAGAGCAGCGCAAACGCCCGTTCACCCGCCCGAAAATCCGGCAGGTTCAACCCCAAATCCGCCAGCAAGACCGCCGATAGCGTTACATTGGGCAAGTCCAACCCACGCGCAACCATCTGCGTGCCCACCAGGATCTGAGCCTCTCCGTTCGCCAGACGGCCCATCGCCCGCTCCAATTCCAGCGGGTCGCGCACCACGTCGGAGTCCCACCGTTCGATCCTGGCGTCGGGATAACGCTGTTGCAGTTCGCCCTCCACCGCCTCGGTTCCTGCGCCCATCTCCCGGATACGTCCACCGCGACATTGCGGACACGCCCGGGGCAGCCGACGGGAGTGGTTGCAGTAATGGCACAACAGTCTCCGCGTCTCGGCATGGTAGGCGTAAGCCACCGAGCACCGGCTGCACGTCACCACGCACCCGCAATCGCGACACTGCATGAACGCCGCGCTCCCCCTCCGATTCAAAAACAGCACCGCCTGCTGGCCGGCCGCAATGGTGCTGTCCAAGGCATCCATCAGGCGGCGGCTGAACACGCTGCGATTGCCCTCCCGCAGTTCCCGCCGCATGTCCACCATCTGGGTTTCCGCCAACGGAATCGGCGCTCCGTCGGGTCCGGGCACACGATCCGGCAGACTCATCAGATGATGCCGACCACGCCTTGCGTCGTGATATGTGCAGACATCGGGCGTCGCCGATCCCATCACGACGACCGCTCCACATCGTCGAGCCAGCGCCAACGCCGCGTCGCGAGCGTGGTAATGCGGCGCAAACTCCTCCTGTTTGTAGGCAGGTTCGTGTTCCTCGTCCACGATGATGAGGCCCAGGTTGAACGTCGGCGCGAACAGCGCGCTCCGAGGGCCAACCACGACGTCCTTCAACCCGTCCCGGATGTCCCACCACTGATCAAATCGCTCCCGCTCGGTGAGGCGATGGTGTAACACCGCGGTGCGCCCGGGAAAACGCTCATTGACCAGACCCACGGTCTGCGGCGTCAAAGCGATCTCCGGCACCAGGTAGATTGCCTGTTTGCCCAACCCCACGGCGTGAGCAATCGCCCGCAGATACACCTCGGTTTTCCCGCTCCCGGTCACGCCGTGGAGCAACACGCTACGAGGCAGTATTCCGGGATCATCCAGCGTCTTTGTAATCCGTGCCAGCGCTCGTTCCTGCGCGTCAGTCAGCGCGGCCGGCAAAGAGGCTGTTGGAGCGGAGCCGGTCGGTGCCTCGGGCTTCACCCGCTGCCACTCCTCCGCGATCAGCCCGCGTTCCAGCAGCGCGTCCGCGACCTGTCCAACCCCCGCAGCATCGTACGGCGCCAGAGACTCCCGAATCGCAGCCAACAACTCAATTTGACGGCTGGCGTTCGCGCGAACGGCGTCCGGAGCATCCGCTTCGGCAGACTCATGCCCGCTCCGGATCAAATGCCGTCGGTAACGGTGAGTGCGCGGCCTCGGCAAACTGACCTGCTTGCTGACCATCCCCCGATCAACCAGGCGTTGCAACTCTCGTTGTCCGACGTTCGGCCTGTTGGCATCAATCCGCCGCACGAAATCCCTTTCATCCCACCGATTCCCCGCCGCCAACAATTCCACCCAAGCCTCTCGCGTGCTCTCACGAAACGACCCGAGATTGGCCTCGTCGTCGGGACCCGAGACGGCAGTCAGTCGCGAGCGTTGGTGGGTGCGGAACCCGGGTGGCAGCATCGGCGCCAACGACTCAAACGGCGAGCACAGGTAGGTCTGGCCCACCCATTCCGCCAATTCCAGCCCCAGCGATCCGATCAACGGCGACGGCTCAATGGGATGCAGAATGTCCCGCGTTTCCTCTTCGGGCACAGCCGACGCGTCCGACAGGCTGACCACCACCCCCTGCACGTAGCTACGCCCGAACTGTACCCAGACCAGTTGCCCCGGCTCTACCGCGAGATGCCGTGGGATTCGATAGGAGAAAGTCTTGCCCGCCGGAATCCAGTCGGCGTCGATGGCCACGTCGGCATAGTTCACGGTTCAATCCAGACCGCGTGTGAGCAGTTCCGCCGCCAGAATAAACGAAACCGCCGCTACCGTGCCATACGACACGGGCGGCGGCTTGCCTGATGGCTGAGAAGCTACCGGCTGCGGTAGGTGGTCTTTTCCTTGATCCGAGCGGCACGCCCTTGGCGTCCACGCAGGTAGTACAACTTCGCCCGTCGCACTTTGCCCTGCCTGGTCACTTCCAACGACTCGATCAGCGGCGAGTGCAGGGGAAACACGCGCTCGATTCCTATGCCGGCCGTAATCCGCCGCACCGTGAAGTTGGCCGCCGGCCCCTTCCCGTGAGTCCGCCGAATGCAAACTCCTTGGAAGGCCTGCACGCGTTCCCGCGCACCTTCTCGGATTCGGAAGTTCACACGTACCGTGTCCCCTGGCCCAAATTCCGGGATGTTTTCGTTAGTCTCAAAAGAAACCAGTTCAGATGCTTTCATGGTTAATCCAACGACGGCAGTGGAGTTTGTGTCGATAGCTAGGTAACGCTCTCACCGCACTAGCTGCCAACAATCGGCGACATTTTATCACAAGCGCGAACTACAACACCGGGCTCATTCCACGCCGATGAAACTGATGCTTTCGAGATAAACGGCCCGGTCATCCTCGACTACGTAGTATCCAATCTCAAAAACCCTGCCCAAGGCTATGGTGCGACTATCGTAAGCCGAGCCGGGCTGCCACTTGCCCAAATACGGTTGTTGCGCCAACAGCATTTTGATGAACCGCAGATCAGAGGGCGCCACCATCGGATTGAGTCTCCCAAGTTGGATTTCCCTCCGCCAATCGGAGTCAAACCCGGGCGTTTCCAGAACTTCATAGGCTGACCTGTTGTCGGGCGCGTCTCTCAGCAATCCTGTTCCCCCTCCTGACTCCATCTGCGCTCAACGGCGGGGCCGAAATTCCAGCCACCTCATACGGGATCGCGTCGCCGTCGTCCGTCGCGAGCCATCCCGCTTCCTCCTGCACGTATTCTTCGATACCCGCGAAGTTGAAGCCGGCAAATCGCTTTACCTGTGCCGCCAGAATCGTACAGTCTTCAAAAGTAAGAACACCCTCTTTGACCGTCCGCTGGGGATATATCAGGTTGCGTCCGTGATCCTTGCGGCCATCTCGGGGCGGACTGCCGAAAATTTTTATATCGCCGGCCTCCAACATCTCCCTTTTTAGCGCCGGCCAGTTCTCCGGAAACGGGCCGTGGGGATAGTGGACATACGTGGTTCCTGTGATGGGTGCGCCGTGCTGCCTGTACGCCTCAGAGTCGGCATAGTAGAGCAGCTTATACACCTTGCGTTCGCCGAAATAAGAGTCGGATTTGGAATGTTCGGCCATGCAGATGACCGCTTCGATCACCTTGGCCGGGTCCTGGGTGAATTGGGCCGGCGTCTCCATATGGTCGCCTCCTAGTTTGCGACATTGCAAAAATTATACTATCGGGGAACAAAAGGACGCGCCCCCCGAGCTGTTGCCTTGGGGGACGCATCGCCGGTTTATAAAAGCTTGACAGCCAGGCGAGGCCGCCCTACTGCCGCACGTACTTGTCCACCCGCTCCTGCGCCCCCAGCGCCATGTAGATGTTGCCCTGGGCGTCCACCCAACTCCCGTGCGCCGATTCCGAGTCCCACCGCGCCAGCACGTTGCCGTCCGGGTCCATGATGCTCACCCGCGGCGACATCCCGTTGGCTCCGCCTTCGCTGATCACCAGCGAACCCTCGCTGTCCACCGATATGTCCAGCGGCCGGCGCATGTCTTCCCACATGGTGATGTGCTCGCCATCGGGAGAGTAAATCTGCATGCGGTTGTTCTCCCGGTCGCACAGGTACAGGTTGCCGTTCGGATGCGCCACGATGCTGTGCGGCAGGTGGAATTCTCCCGGCCCACCCTTGCCCGGCTCGCCCCACGACTGCTTCAGCTGCCCATCGCGCGAGAATCGATGCACGCGGGCGTTCCGGTATCCATCAGACACGTACAGGTCGCCGTTGGGCGCCGGCACCAACTCCGTCGGATAGTTGAACGGCCCCGCCGAACGCGGGCACACCTCGCCCGGAATTTCGCAGCCAGTGTCGGAGTGAACGCCCCGGTCGCCGATCACCTGCAACGGCTTGCCATCCAGCGTGTAGATCACGCACACCGAGTCGGTGCGGTCGGTCAGGTACACGATATCGTCCTCGATGTAGATGCCGTGCGCCTCGTCAATCGCCCGCAGACCCCACGAACCCAGGTAGTTGCCCCCCGGCCCGAAAATCAGCACGGGCGGGTCCTTGCGCTGGAAAACATAGACCTGGTTCTGTGAGTCGGTGGCAACCGCCGAAGCGTTGCCCATGGTCATCCCCTCGGGCAACTGCGCCCAGTCTCTTTCCAAAACGTAGGTGTAATTTCCGGAACCAACGGTAGTCATCGCGCCACCTCCTTGCCGGTGAGCCAAACGGATGCCGATTCTTGATGAAATCGGGTTCTCAAACGCTCCATAGCCTCGCTGGCTATGGGCGCATTCTAGCAGACGGTAGCCGCCGGGCGATCAGTCGAAAAATCCGCTAAGGATATGCTCTTTGATCGCGTTCGCCACCAGCCCGGGACGCTGCAACGGCACGTCGTGGATGCTGTCTTCCATCCAGACCGTCTTACTCCGAGGCAGCAGCGATTGCGCTCTGGAGATCGATTCCTCCCGCCGGAACCGCCGCTCGTGGGCGTCCGGTGTGGACTGCCGCGCCGGCAGCATCAGGGTCGCGCATTTCAGCAGCGGGTATAGCTCGCCTGGTCTGTGGTCCCACAGCGCGTCGATGATTCGCAGGTGGTTCGCCCGCCGCAAATTGGATTGGATCGTCCCGTCCTCCAACACGCGGAAATTCGCCAGCACCGCCTCCGTAGTCTCCGGCGGCGCGTTCGGCCCGAACCGCCCGCTGGACTCCACACGTTCCCGCATCATCTGCGGCGTGAAGCCCGTGAAAATCGGCGGCGCCATCTCCTCCCGCGCCTGCTCCAGCGTCCATCCCGGCCGACTAGAAATGTCGATGGTCCCGCCGTCCACGAAGATCAGGCCACCGGCCATCTGGGGATGGGCTACCGCCAACTCCAATGCCACGTCTGCGCCCCAGGAATGCCCCACGATGATCGGTCGCTCCCAACCCAGGTGATCGATCATCGCCGCGGCATCGCCCAAAACCGTCCCAAAGTCGTAGCCCTCCTCCACCTGCGCCGACTGCCCGTGCCCTCGCTGGTCCATCGCCACAATCCGAAAATCCTCCGCCAGCAGCGGCGCAACCAGATCCCAGATGTGGCACGTGGACGCCAGCCCGTGCAGCAGCAAAACGGGACGGCCGTGACCACCCCAATCCCGACAGTGAAACGGCAATCCTCGCAGGTCAACGAAACAGTCTTTGGGTGTAGGCATCGGCAAACTCCTCGTGGCATTCTAGCACGGGCCGCCTGCTATAATTCCGCCTGAGCCCCGCTCGTCCTGAGCGCGCCATAGGTCCGCCTGTGGAGAATCGAAGGATACGCCGGCGCTCCCCAACTCACAGGAGGAATCCCAAAATGTACGCCATTTTCGTGACCATCAACATCAAGGACGGCTTCGCCGACGAGTTTTCCGCCGCCAGCCTCGGCGACGGCCAGGGCAGCGTCCGCGACGAGGAAAACTGCTTCCGCTTCGACATCCTGCGCAGCCCCGACAACCCCAACCAGTTCTACCTCTACGAGGTTTACGCCAACCGCGAGGCCCACGCTACTCACCGCGAGCAGCCCCACTACGTCGCCTGGCGTTCCGCCGTCGAGCACATGTTTGAAGGCGACCTGGGCCGCGTCGAAATGGAGACCGTGTTCCCCTCCGACGACGGTTGGCGCGCCCAAAAACCCGGTCTCGTCAACTGGTAAGACCAACCGGACCCCATACCGCTTCATTTTCATCCCGGACCAAGGCGGCAGTTCCCATATAAGGCTAAAACCGCACCGGACTGCCGCGCATAACTTACCAAGCGCGCTGTCATAACTTCCGGCGCATAAGAGGTCTGCTCATGTTGCGATATTTCGCGCCCCGTGATCTGGGCGGCATCGCGGCCGTTGCCGCCGTAGCGTTCCTCATCCTCGCCATCTTCGCCTGGACGGAACGGACCGACCTGGTTGACCCGCATGATCTCTCGGTAACCGGTTGGTCGTGGCGCTTGTGGCAGATCGGCCCGTTGGTGTTCGCCTTCGTCGGCGTGTGGTGGATCTGGCTCAGCACCCGCCGGGTCGCCTGGGTGCGCAGCCTCGCGCTGGGAATCCTCGCCGCGATGGTCTTCGCCAACGGATACACTGAAGTTTTCGGCGACTATTGGGGCGACGTCTGGCGCACGGTCAACCCCCTGTTCATCGCTTCGTGCAGCGTCTCCGCCGTTGCCCTCTGGCGTTGCGGATGTGCCGCTGGCAAAATTGGCGTTGCAATCCCGGTGGCGCTGGCGGTCGTCCTGTTCGCCAACGCATATTTCGTCAACAACGCCGTCGTTTGGCAGATCATGGACCCGGTGCGTATGCTCACCGAAATCGCCTGGGCCGCCGCCGCCCGCTACGCCAACGTCGCGGAACCCGCCGGCGCGGAGTAATCCCACGATGCACGACGTTGTGACTGAACAATCGGAACGCCGTGTCCCCGCCGTGTACGACCGCGTCCTCGAAGTCGTGCGCCAGATCCCCTACGGAAAGGTTGCCACCTACGGGCAGATCGCCATGATCGTCGGCAACTGCACCCCTCGCATGGTTGGTTACTGCATGGCCTCGCTGGATCCCGACTCCGACGTCCCGTGGCAGCGCGTCATCAACCGTCAGGGCAAGATCAGTCCCCGCGGTGTCGGCGACGGTGCGCTGCGACAGCGTCAACTCCTGATCGCCGAGGGCGTCGAGTTCAGCGACGCCGACCGCATCAGCTTCCGCAAATTCGGCTGGCTCGACCCCTACTGAGCCAAGCATCGGCGCATAAATGCTATTACGTCGCGAGATGATGGTACCGGAGGTACCCATGGCGTTCCATTTGGATTTGTTCACGCCGGCTACATGGCAAGCATTCAGGGACTCGGGTGCCACCGTCACCGGCTTCCGCCAAAGACACAAGAATCTAGCCGCCGAACGGGTTCACCAGGGCGATATATTCCTGTGCTACCTAACCAGGCTTTCACGATGGTGCGGTATGTTGCGCGTGGTATCTGAGATGTATGAAGACCATTCGCCATTGGACTCCGATTCCGACATATTCGTCCAGTTTCCGATTCGATTTAAAGTAGAACCGCTGGTAATACTTGACCCTGAGTTAGCCATTCCCGTGCGCATAGATACCGTATGGAACCGATTGTCGATCACAAACCAATACGCCATTGATTATCCGTATTGGACTGGGTTCTTCCGGGGATCGTTGAATTCGTTCACAACGGAGGATGGGAAATTCCTATCCGAAATTCTGTTTGATCAAAAAAATCACCGAATTGTTCACCCTTTTAGCGAAAGGGATAAGCGCGAGCTACGGAGTGCTCCGACGATCCGGACGCCAGATCGTGATGTTGAAGTAGAAGTGCCAGAGGACGATTTGACAGATACGTCCGCTTCAAACGAATTGACGTTGAACAGTCGGGAGCATTCATTGCAGATGCAGGCCATGGTGGCACAGATTGGGGCCGAAATGGGGTTTCGGATTTGGGTCCCGCGGGCGGACAAATCTAGGATTCTTGAACGAATACCTCAAGATTGGCACGCGGCGTTCCTAGCTGAATTGCCTCTAAACTACGACGACACTACCCTTCGAACGATTGAACAGATAGACGTTTTGTGGCTCAAGAATCGTTCGATGTCTCGCGCTTTCGAAATCGAACATACTACGGCGATCAATTCGGGCTTGCTCAGGATGGCGGACCTACTAGCATTGCAGCCCAACATGGACATACGTCTACATATCGTCGCGCCCGATGAGAGGAGAGCCCAAGTTCTGCGCGAGATCAGACGACCGGTGTTTTCACTGCTGGAAAAAGGGCCTCTGTACGAACAATGTTCATATTTGTCGTACGATTCCATCGAAACGCTTAGCCAGACGCCCAATCTACGCCACATAAACGACAGCATAATTGGTGAGTACGACGAGACCGCAGAGGTCTAAACTCAGGGTTCCCTACTGACCGGGAGGTGAATCACCATGCCCGAAGCGCCCGAATTGCAGGTTGCCGTCGAGTTCCTCGGCGCACGCCTTCCCGGTCAGGCCATCACCAATGCCGAGGTCCTCCGACCCAGCGTAGTGCGCTCTTCGTCGGACCCGTTCCCCGACGATGCCGTGGGCCGCGAGTTTATCTCCATCACCCGGCGCGGCAAATTCCTGCTCCTTTCGCTCACCGGCAATAATACGCTCGTCATCAACCCCAAGCTCACCGGCGGCATCCAGTACGTCCCGCAAAACCAGCGCGTGTACAAGCGCACCTGCGTCCGCCTGACCCTCGCCAACGGCGATGACCTGCGCTACGTCGACGACCGGCAGATGGGCCAGTTCTACTACGTACCCGACGACCTGGTGGAAACCGTCCCCGGCCTGACCGACCAGGGACCCGACGTACTGGACGATTTCACCTTCGACGACTTCAAAGCCAACCTCAAGGGTTTCAGCGGCGAGATCAAGGGCGTCCTCACCCGTGGCCGCGTCATCGCCGGCATAGGCAACGCTTACGCCGACGAAATCCTGTTCCGCGCCGGCGTTTATCCCTTCAAGAAGCGCCGCGCCCTCTCTGACGACGACCTGCGCAGCATCCACCGATGCTCCCGCGAGGTCGTCTTGGACGCCATCGAGCAGGTGCGCCAGCGCATGGGCAACCAGATTGATCACAAGCTCCGCGACTTCCTCGCCGTCCACAACAAGGGCGGCCAGCCCTGCCCCCAATGCGGCAACGCCATCACCGAACTGCGCGCCAACCAGCGCATCACCAGCTACTGCCGACGCTGCCAACCGGGAATGCTATTGAAAAACTGACGCCGGTCGTTTTGACACTGCCTTCCCAACCCGATAGCATCAACCTGCCGCCAACGCGCACAGGAAAAACTCAAGGCGACGCGATCATGTCTCAAAGCACCGACAGCGCTGCGAAATGGACGCCATACTTCACCAGGTCCGGCCCTTTGCCCAACGCAACGCCGCTGGAACTGGTCGCCCAGGCCCGAAAGCAACTGGATGCCTGCGACGACCGCCAATGGGCTGGCACCCTGTGGGCCGCCGTCCGTCTCACCTTCCTTGACTTGGCCGCCCGGCACGACCTGGCCAGTGAAGACTTCATAGCCGACGCCAAGGCCGGCAAAGTTGACGACGACGAGTATATTCCCATCGCCAAGGCGCTGGACGAGATGGACATTCCGGGCGACAAGAAAAGACACTATCGCCACTATCGCGGCAAGCTCGGCGGCGGCAACTCGTTGGGCGATCACCAACGCATCGGCATCTATAAGGATTACTGGTGGGAAACCATCCACTCCGGAACCTCGGCGTTCATCGCGGAATGTTATGACGCAACCCTCTGAGCCAGGCCCGGATAAAGCCCGTTGGCATTATCAACGCGCCAACGCATATCGCGAGCTCGCAGAGGAGCTGTTGGAAAGATCGCGCACTGCCGCTGAACGTGCCGCAGTTCTGGCCGACGCAGCCGGCGCGCTGCTGTACGAAGCCGCCAAGCAGTGCGTCAACGCCGTTGCAAACTTGCGTGGGCAGGACCCACAGGACAATCGCGCCAAGATGGACAAAATCAACGCCATTGTTGCCGAGGGCTTTACGGCCTTCGATTTGATTGAAGGCTCCAGCGCGGCTTGGGATTTGCACATCCACGCCGACCAGGCCACCTTGCTACCGAACCGCTTCGCGGATCGGTTCAATATGGCAGCCGACTTTGTGGACGAAATGCAAGACATCTACCGCAACATCGCCGCCCCGGCGTAACACAGTCACGCAGAGCACGGGAGGAACACACAATGGCCACTTTCATGTACGTATCGCTCCAGCAGGAAGACCGCATCGCCCAGTACACCGTCGACCCGGCCACCGGCGCCCTTGAGCATCACGCCGACTACCCGCTTGCCGGCATGCCCGCTCCACTGGCCGCCGACCCTCAAAAGCGTTTCCTGTTCGCCGGCCGCCGTCGACCCGGCGAATTCGGCCTTACCGGTTTCACCATCCAGCCGGACACTGGCCACCTCGAACAGTTGAATAGCGTCCCATTGGGCGGCGACCCCGTCCACCTGTCCGTTGACCGCGGCGGCAACTACCTGCTGTCCGCCTACTACTACCAGGCTCGCGTTGGCGTCCACGGATTTGACCAGGCCGGTACCCTGGCAGCGTCGCCCATCGAGTGGCGGGAGACCGGCATCGGCGCCCACTACGTCCAGACCGACCCCGAAAACCGCTACGCCTTCGTCCCCCACATCGCCGAGGGCAACCACACCGGCGTCAACGCCATCTTCCAATTCCAGTTCGACCCGGAATCGGGCCGCCTCACCCCCAACGATCCGGACCGAGTTGTCCCCAACACCCTTGAGGGCCCGCGCCATTTCTGTTTCAACCCCAACCTCAACGTGCTGTACTCGTCCAACGAGCAGGGTTGCAGCGTCACCGCCTACCACTTCGACCCCTTGGGCGGTACCCTCTCACCGTTCCAGACCGTGCCCACCCTGCCCGACGATTTCGACGGCTACAACTCCTGCTCCCAGATCCAGATCACCCCGTCCGGCCGGTTCCTCTACGCGCCCAATCGCGGCCACAACAGCATCGCCGGATTCGCGGTTGACGAGTCCGACGGCAGCCTGACGCCCCTCGGCCAAACCGCCACCGAGCCAATCCCGCGCGCCTTCAGCCTGGACACCACCGGCGCGTTCCTCTACGCCACCGGCCTGGAATCCGGCAACCTCGCCACCTACCGCATCAACCAGGACACCGGCGCCCTCGAACCGCAGGCCGTCAACCCCGTCGGCCAGGGACCCATGTGGGTGCTCATCATCGACCTCTAGCGGCCATTCCTCCCGTCCCGTCGCCCTCGTCGCATCCCAGCGACGGGGGCATTTCTATGACCCGCCTGATTCCGCCCCACATCGCGCCGCCGGCATGACAAAACGCGATTGCCCTACGCACATCCGTTTGTATACCATCAAGTCATCCCAACCGACCAACGACAACAGAGGTAAATCGTTGCAATACGACAAGAATCAACACCGCCTGCTCCGCGACATCGCCCACCGCGCCCGTCTCACGCCCGACGAATACGATCGATTCCAGAAGTCCATCCGCGCCGCCAAAATACCGTATGCGAGCGTCAACATCCCCGAGTGGCCGTCGGCGCCCTACTCTCCGCTCCTCATCCTGTTCGGATCCAAACCCTGGTGGGAGGGACGTTACTGGACCGGCAAACAACCGGCGGTGAAACCCGCCGACTCCGCCCGCGTCTCCCGCATCGCCCGTGAGATGGCCGGCGATCCATTGAGCCCCCGTCGTCTCGCCTACGCGTGGCAGGTTCCCGAGTACGACCCCAGCGAACACATCATCCTGCGCTACTGGCTGGACGAACACGACCTCTCCATCGTCGACTTCCTCCGCGACTACCTGCCGGCGGCGGCAAAGCGCCTCGGCCGCGATGACCTGCTCATTGAGGTGACCAATCCCCGCGCACCGGAGGAACAGGCCGAGGGCTCATATTCTCCCACCCGCCGCGCCGTCCGCATCGCCGACCGGAGCCTTCTGGACAATTTCGCCGTCGCCTCCCCTCGCTTCACCTACGACACCGATTTGCAGGTTTCCTGGGTGCGCGCCCAGGATAACTCCCGCTGGGAAGCCCGTCGCACGCATCCCCCGCAGTCGGCCACGTGGGCCAGCCACCGGTCGTGGATCATGCGACCCCTTGGCCAGGGCGCACTCCGCGACGACGATGTGGACCCCATCGACGGCCACCGCTTCGGGCCGGCCATGGAACTCTTCGACGACGGGATGCTCTGGCTGTGGATCGCCCGACGCGCCTTGGACCACGCGCCCGCCATCACCATCAACGGCGTGCCCGTGGAGTTGACCGCCCAGACCTTCGGCCCCACTTGCCGCATGGTCGCCCGGGTCTCCCCGGAGCAAATGCTGCAAGTCGTCGGCAATCCCTACCCCAAGAAGGCTGATGCGGCAAACACGCCCGCGACGCCCGATGCCACCGGTCCTATCATCCTGAACGACGTTCAATTCACCTACCGCAGCCCGTTCTATCGGGCGAAAACCAGATTGCCCGGCCAATTCCATCGCCCCAGGCGGTGCCGGCTGGTTCTCCGTGAACCCGACCAGGTCCGCCTATTCGGCGACGAGGCCATCAGTCGGCGCGGCCTCGTCATCAATGGCGTGGCTGTAACCGATCTCAAACCCCACCGTGGCGGATGGCAGGGCAGGTTGGCGGCTCCATGCTCCGTGGTCGCACGCAATGGCAATGCCCGCGCCGCGACGGCCTCGGCCCAAACCACACCATCCATAACCGGCGTAACCGCCGGCAGCAGGATCTACAGCCCAACGGCCGTCGTGCAGGCCATCGAGAATGCCGTCGGACGCGACGTCCGTCTATTCGGCCAGACCACCAGCGACCAGGGCATCGTCGCGCTCACCCGTAGCGGCTTGGAGCAGTTCCTTGAGGAAGATTCAACCGACCGCCTGGACTACATCGCGGACCACGGCGGCCGCAACTACGATTGCGAAAACTTCTCCGAGGCCCTGCGCTCCAACCTGGCCCGCAAGCACGGCGTCAACGGATGCGCCGTCATCTGGGGCGATTCCCATGCCTGGTGTCTCTTCGTCCTGGTCGGCAACGCCGGCCCCGCCATCGCAATGGTCGAACCCCAGGCCGACACCCACATGACCATCAACCAACTCACCGGCCCCTACTCAATCGACCACCGCGCAGAAGTCCTGCTGTAGAGATGTCGGACAACAAAAAAAAGCCGCAACCAGACCAGGTTGCGGCTCCATCTATTTCGAGTGGTGGGCGATGGTGGACTCGAACCACCGACCTCTTGCGTGTCGAGCAAGTACTCTAACCAACTGAGCTAATCGCCCACGAGATGCCATTTCATCGAATCATATCACAGGCCCGTGCGAACGGCCAACCTAACCAACGACCAACGGGATATCTGATGCATGATGGGCGAATCACAAAATGGCAGAGTTCCGTTGAAAATCTGACATGAAACACTACCGGAGATCGCGGATGGCCACGAAGATATTTCGCCCGCAGTGCGTCGCAACGAATCAAGGTGGTTACGAATCATTTATCGATTTTGAGCCAAGGATTTGTGCGCTTCCATCATGAGGACGATGTTAGATGCCGTAAGGTTCAAACAGTACGCAGCCACGTAATGTGGCACGTCCACAGGTGCGATCCCTTGACCATGGGCACCCCGACCGCCGGGGTTCCGCACCGTTGGAACTCCGCTTTCGAGGGTCGTGCGCAAGGCGGTGAAGTGGCTCTGCATTTCACGCGGAATTAGTTGATTGTCGAACAAGATACCGATCAAAGTAGACGCGATAGATCGCTTGTCATCGTAGACCCATCCGCGATCGTCACAGATGGCTTTCATCGTACTCTCGAAGGCGTTTCCTGCATCGGTTATGGCTTCCTTGATTTCCCCGTTTCGGTAATGAGTGTGAGCTTCCAAAAACTCTTGCAGCGGCCCGGTGAAGTTTGCTTCATACAACAAAGCGATAGCCGGCTCTACAGCTTCCTTGTGGATGTATTGGGATTCTAACGAGATGATCCGGCCTGACAGATACTGGTAGCCAATACCGTGCTCAAGGAATCTTTGGTTGAGTTCTTCAATCGCATCGACCACCTTCTGTCGTTCCTGAGGGTGCGATGTGTGAGTCAGCTCAGCTAAGTGAAAGCAAAATTCTATTAGACTCAGCACATCGTCAACGTCTTTGCCCTCGATGATAAAACGCATGCAATCTTCGGTGGGGGTTTGGGTTCCTGGTACTAGGGAGAATGTTCCAAGCTCCGCTGCAAGCGTGTCGCGGGCTTGTTGCCAAAACTGTAAAGAAGGCCCGTCGAAAACTGGCCCTCCAAACCTCCTTGCGGGAACCCTATCAATACTCGGAATATCCAAACCACTTGAGTCCTAAATGCTTTTGGGAGGTGATCCCGGGTGTAGATCACCGGCTTGTCCGCATTTTCGGCTGCCCGCTTGCGTTTCGCGAATGTGTTGAAGATCGGCATCTTCTTCCTACGAGACCGAGTCTGTTGCAGTCAATATCCATTTTACCTCAAGACGGCAGAGTTCAGCGCAAACTCTGCCGTCTTTCGATCCCGGCGGTCGGTGTCGGAGCCCAGATCAAGCATGCGAGTCAAGGCGGATGCAGGTCCAATGGCAAAGTTGCTAATGAGATCGGCCAATGGGTAATCGCCGGGTTGACTCAACGTAACGGCCATCGAGCGAACTCACCCGTGACCGGACTCTTCCCACTGACCGCCATCACGCTCGTATCGCCGAACCAAGATTGGGTGGGGTGGCGAAGCAACACCGCAATCTTTCGGTGTGAACAGATGGTGTTCAGCCCAACCTACCCCCACCACCACATCCCCCGCTTGTCCCTCCCAGCGTTCTTTGCTACGCTTGCGCGGCATCCTCACCCCACCGTTGGAACCGCCCGTGAGCACGCCGCCGCCAGACCGTTTCCGGAACTACGCCCTCGAAGACGCCGTCTACGACGAGATGTTCCTGCCCGACGGCAACCCTCGCTCCCACTGCCAGGGCGTATTCGACGCGCTCTCCAACTACGCCGACGAGCAGTTGGCCGGCATCCAGGAACGCGTCACCCGCTCCTTCTCCAACGAGGGCATCACCTTCACCGTGTACGGCGACGCCGAGGCCGAGGAGCGCATCATCCCGGTCGACTGCATCCCCCGACTGCTGCCCAAGAGCGAGTGGGATTTCCTCGACGCCGGCCTCAAGCAACGCCTCCAGACCCTGAACCTCTTCCTGCAGGACATCTACGGCGACGCCAAAATCGTCGCCGACGGCGTCATCCCCGCCCAGGTCGTCTACGAGTGCCCCCAGTACCGGCCCGAGATGCGCGGGTTCACTCCGCCCCAGGGCACCTGGGTCGCCGTCTGCGGCACCGACGTCGTGCGCACCAACCACGGATTCCACGTCCTGGAAGACAACCTCCGCGTGCCCTCCGGCGTCTCCTACATGATCGCCAACCGCAAGGCCACCAAGGCCAGCCTGCGCCGCCTCTACCGCGAATCCCGCGTCCAGGAGGTCGAGCAGTACGGTCGGCTGTTGCAGCAGACCCTCCGCGAACTCGCCCCCGACGGGCGGGACAATCCCCGCATCGCCCTGCTCACCCCCGGCGTGTACAACTCCGCTTTCTATGAGCACATGTTCCTGTCCCACGAGATCGGCGCCGAGTTGGTCGAGGGCCGCGACCTCGTCGTGCGCGACGGTTTCGTCTACATGCGCACCACCACCGGACTCCAGCGCGTTGATGTCATCTACCGCCGCGTCGATGACGATTTCCTGGACCCCTCGGTGTTCCGCTCCGACTCGGTACTCGGCGTCCCCGGCCTGATGGATGCCTACCGCGCCGGCCACGTCGCCCTCGCCAACGCCCCCGGCACCGGCGTCGCCGACGACAAGAGCGTCTACGCCTACGTCCCCGACATGATCCGTTACTACCGCAACGAGGAACCCCTGCTCCAAAACGTGGAGACCCACCTCTGCCGCAACCCCGAGGGGCTGGCCTATACCCTCGACAATCTGGACACCCTCGTCGTCAAACGCGTCGGCGAGTCCGGAGGCTACGGCATGCTCGTCGGCATCCAGGCCTCCCCGGAGGAACGCGCCGATTACGCCAGGCAGATCCTCGCCGATCCCAGCGACTTCATCGCCCAGCCTACCCTCGACCTGTCCCGCTCGCCCTGTCTCATCGATGGTAATTTCGAGCCCCGTCACGTCGACCTCCGCCCCTTCATCCTCCACGGACGTTCCACCCGCATCGTTCCCGGCGCCTTCTGTCGCGTCGCCCTGCGTCGCGGCAGCATCGTCGTCAACAGCAGCCAGGGCGGCGGCGGCAAGGACGTCTGGGTCCTCCAGGACTGATCGAAATGCTCGCCCGCAGCGCCCAAGGACTCTACTGGATGGGCCGCTACCTCGAGCGGGCCGATCACCTCTGCCGCCTGCTACGACTCCAGACCGAAGCCCTGGTTGACCGTCCCATCGCCGAAATCTACAGCGGCTGGAACCGTATCTATGCCTGCCTGGACCGCCAGCCGCCCGGCGCCCGGCCCGATTCGCTCCCCGGCTTTGATCCCAACAGCGCCGAGGGCCTCTTCCAAGTGATGGGCGTGCCCGGCACCCGCGCCTGGCAGACCAGCGGCGGCGATGACTACACCCTGGCCGATTCCTTCACCCTGGCCGACGACCTCACCTTTGAACGCTCCAACCCTGGCTCGGTGTTTAGCTGCTTCGCCATGGGTCGCGAAAACGCCCGCCAGATGCGCCACTGCATCAGCGCCGAGATGTGGACCTCCCTCAACCTCGCCTACCTGCGCATCCAGCCGATCGACATCCTCGAAATCTGGAACACCTCTCCGGAAACCTTCTACGCCGACACCGCCGCGGAAATCGACACCTTCATGGGCGTCGCCGCCGCCACCATGTACCGCGATGAGGGTTGGCACTTCATGCAGCTGGGCAGGTTCATCGAGCGCGCCCAGATGGCCGTCGCGCTGTTCCTGGCCCAGATGGAACTGTTCCAGCTATCGGCGTCAAGCTCCCTGGAAGGTTCCGAGTCCGATTGGGTCACTCTGCTGCGCATGTATCACGCCCTCGAAGCCTACAACCGCGCCTACAGCGTCGAGATCGTACCCGAGCAGGTGCTCGACCTGCTCGCCACCGATCCCCTGTTGCCCGATTCTCTATGCCGCTCGTTGGACGTAGCGGCTGCCGAGTTGAACTCCATCGATACTGGCCCCGATGCCCAATATGACGCAGCGGCCCGGCGGATCGCCGGACGCCTGACCTCCATGGTCCACTACGACTGGCCCGACTCCGCCGACCGGCAGCGTCTGCTGATACGTTTGCGATCGTACACCTTCGACCTCCACGCCCTGGTCTCCGCCGCTTTCTTCGATTACGCCACCGCCACTCCATCCCCCAACTGACCAAGGGGAGACGTGGTGTAACCATCCAATCGGCTCAACGACTCGCGTATACACCCGCCATCAGGGCATTTCCAAAGTCGTGCGATTGAAGTCTATCCGCTCGTCCTGAGCTGCCGTAGGCCCTTGGGTCCGCCCTTGGCGGTTCCGCCTGTGGCGAGTCGAAGGACGCGCTCGTGGTTCGACAGGCTCACCATGAGCGGGACGTGTGGCGACTTTGGAAAGGCCCCTGAACCACCACCCAACGCTCACGCGTACCCGGTTTGGTGGCGTTGAATGGGGAAGAGGTTGTCCGGTGGGTCGGGTGTGGCGAGGTAGTATTCGTAACCCAAGTGCAGGATGCCCAGCTTCCCGCGGGAGCACACCTGTCGCCGGAAGGTTTGGGACACTCGCATTCCCGCCAATATCAGCAGGCAGCAGGCCAACAGCAATCCCACCAGCAACCGTTGCAGCCGATCGGTGGTGGTGACCGTGCTTCGGTTCAGCCCGAAGCGCTGCTTGCCATCCTTGAAGTACTGCTCCGGCTGCATCCGCTTCCGGTACATCCGCACTGCTTTACGAGGGTCGGTGAGCGACGTGGCCAGGTACCAGGGTTCCCGATGGCCTCTGGCCCAATAAAGCACCAGGTTGATCACCACGGCGCCATCGGAGCGGTAGAGGGTTTGAGGCCAGAACAGGATGCGGCCCTTGCGCAGGGGATAGTCCCGCAACCGACCACGATAGTGGGCGCTCTGGACCACCACGTCGCCCTTGAGGCGGACTACGTAGTCCACTGGGTAGCCGGTGTGGTGTGGTCCGCCAGAGGCGGATTGCAGGAAGTGGATCAGGCTGGCCCGTCCGAAGCCCCGGTCAGCCAGCAGCAGGGGCCGGATGTTGTTGGGCAGGTGTCGCAACAACCGTCCGATGAAAAACTCCTCCACTCGGTTCTGGGACGGGTCCAGCTCTTCCGGCGTGGAAACCCAACTGAGCAGCGGCAACCCCCGACCCCGAAAACAGACCGCAGCGAACAGACCGTTGCGCCCCTGACCCAGATCAGACCAGTCAATCATGATCGGCGTCAGTCCCCGAAGCCGAGTTGCCTGACAGATGGGTCCCAATCCGCCTCTGGCGGACCGTCTGCACCGCCACGGTGTCAAAGCCGGTGTTGGACAGAAAGCGAAAGAGCCTTTTCTTACGCTGGTGGTGCGAGTAGGGTACCTGAACCTGCCACGAGCGCACCAACACAGAGATGGCAAGGGTGCGACGCTGGAGAATTGCCGCAGTGAGCAGAGCCAGATTGGTGCGGCGGGTGGCACGGAACTCCGGCAACGAGTGATTCAGAAAGGTGGCGATGCGGTGATACCATGGCATGGTCGGCCTCCCCAGGTGGCAACGGTGCTTCGTAACCCGTTCCTTACCCGGAGAGACCGACCTTTTTCAACCCCTCAACTCAAACTGGGTACGCGTGAGCCACCCAACGCCGTTGCAGATATTGACATATCCGAATATCATTGAACGCCCGGTCGGGTTGCCCCCAGGTAATCCGGCGTCGCACATCCCCGCCAATCGAGGAGGAGTACCTTGGCCGACCAGCCCAGCCAAAAAGCAATCGACCGAATGCGCCTGTTTGTCGAACGCTATTGCGAGAAGTCCGGCACATTCACCCATCCTGAAGAGGGAATCGCCGAATCCGTCATCCTGGGCCTGGCCCAAAATGTCGATGAAATCGGCCGTCCGCTCTGTCCCTGCCGCTTCTACCCCTGCAAGCAGGAAGAGGTCAAACACCGCACGTGGATCTGCGCCTGCGACGATATGCAGATCTACAAATACTGCCATTGACTGCTCTTCGTAACTGAGGGCGGTCTGCCCATCACAGAACATCTCCCCGAAGACCACGAAGGCCGCGCCATCTACGGCGAAGTCAAAGACCCCACCCCCGACAAAGGTCGCCCCCTACGCCACAAGGCCGAGGAGCGCGAAATCGAACGCCGCGAACGCCCGTCGTAACTTCCTCACCACTGGCCCTCGCCGGCCTCAAAGCAAACCCAAAAGCCGCTCCCGGTTTGGACCGGGAGCGGCTTTCGTCATCTTCCCCCAGCCGTCATTCCTGCGGAAGCAGGAATCCAGAACCCCAGGCACTGAAGACCTCCACTTGCCGTACGGTCCTGTGGACGCTGGCTAAACGTGGTACGAAGTTCTTGGTTCCGAACTTTCAGACCGACTCTGAACAACCCGGGATGGCGTCGAGATCGGCAAATTAGACCGCTGGTGCTGACCTCGTAAAACGCACTGACACCGCTACCGTCCCGGCTGCCTGGCCCGCAGCCCGAACCACAATGCCCCCAGCGCCGCCGTAATCGCTCCAATCCGGAAAACGTCCCGGTACGCCAGCAAGAACGCCTCCCCCGCCGGACGACTGACCTCGTAGTGGTCGCTCAACCCCGAGAATATCGCGCCCACTATCGCCACGCACAGAACCGTCCCAGACGCCTGCGCCAGCGACATCGCCCCCGACGCCGTCCCGAACCGCACCGACGGCACGCTCCCCAGCATCAGCGCGTACGCCGCCGACTGGAACCATCCCACGCCCAGGCCCACGATGGCAATCGCGCCCGCTGGATGCCATATCGCCGAACCGTCATCCAAAGCCGACATCACCAGCAACCCCGTCGCCGTCATCGCCAGACCCAACGATCCCACCGGCCTCACGTCCCAGCGGTCGCACAGCCAACCGCCCACCGGCGACGACAGGATGTTGCATGTGGACATCATGGCAAACAGCACCCCCAGCACCACCGGGCTGCGGTCCAGCGAATCGGTGATGTAAAACGGAAATATGAACCAGAGCACGAACTGAGAGAAATGGCCCAGGAACATCGCGCCGGTCGCCGTCTGAAACCCCCTTAAGCGCGCCAGCGCCCCCGGCAGCACCGGCGATTCCGCCCGACGTTCCACCCAAACCAACGCCACGAGGACCACCGGCGCAGCCGCCAATAACGCCAACACCACCACCGATGTCCAGCCGACAGCCTGCCCCAACCTCAACCCAATCATCAGGCACCAAAGCAGCGACAGCACCAGCACCGCGCCCGCCACGTCAAACCGTGGCAGCGGACCCGCCGCGGACCCGCCAGCGAATGCACGCGGGATGGCGAACAACCCGATCCCCAACGCCAGCACGGTCAGCGGAATGCGTCCCCAGAATACCGACGGCCAATCGAACGCCGACACCAGCGGCCCCGCCGCCAGCGTCGACATCACCATCCCCGACGCCAGACTCGCCGAGGTGAACCCCATCGACAAACCGCGCCGGTGCTCCGGGAAAACAGACGCCGCGATGGCCGGCGCGGTGCTGTACAGGCAGCCCGTCCCCAGCGCCTGCAGCACCCGAAAGCCCACCAGCGATTCCAGCGTGGGCGACAGCGACATGCACACCATGGACACCAGGTAAGTCACCGTCCCAAACAGGTACACCATCCGCAGCCCGAAACGGTCGGCGAACGCGCCCGCTCCCAACGCCAAGCCGGCCCGCGTCGCGATGAACACCACGATCACCCACTGCACCGCCGCCAGGTCCGTCCCGAAGGCATCCCGCATGGCCGGCAACCCAACGTTCACCGCAAAATCCAGCGAAGCCAGCACCATCCCCAGCGCCGCCGCCGCCGCCAGCGCAATCGTCCGCCAAGTTATTCGTACGGACGGGGCGACGCTCGGTTCTGCGGCGGCAGGCATGGCGCCCGATTGTACGCCAAAACCCACGCGCGACGTCGTTGGCCTATAATCGTGCGATCCGCGTATGGTGCCACATTGTCGCTGCTGGAGGAGATTCGATGCACAGCCATCCGGTGTCGCGAATCCGAATACTGTCAGCAACAGTTCTGGTCCTCATCAGCGCGGGTATCGCATGCACCGCCTCAGACCCCGGAACAGTCCCGCCCACGGCTCCCGGATCAACCATCGCTGATTCTGCAACTGCCACACCGTATCCAGCATCCGCCGACACCGTTACGGCAACGCCCCCTCTTGCGCTCGCCGCCCCTACGCCCACATCTGAACCCACTCCGACCAATTCGCCGATTCCCCCAACTGAAACCCCGTCACCGACCAACACTCCCGCCCCAACTTTCACGCCCAGGCCCACGCCAACCTTGGAACCCAGTCCAACGCCCGTACCCACAATAGGGCCCACGCCCACTCCTCGCCCAACCAGCACTCCACGCCCTCCAAACCCTTTCGCCGGGCTGCAGAATGATCGTTGGATCCATGACAATCATCCGAGATTGGCCGATGCGGTCCGTGGCTTGCTGTGGGTGTCTAACGGTGTTTCTGAGCTTGAAACGCAAATGCTCCAGGAACTGTTGTGGATAGCCTGGGTCAACGATGCCCATGCCTGGAACCTGGTCCAAGCCCCGTGGGTCGTTGCTGGCCCCAATCAAGCGGAGATCGACGCAATCGGATTTTTGAATTGGGCTTCCCAGGACTCCCCTGCGTTTGGGAATCAAATCTGGCACAAGCAATGGTTTCAAGACGACATTACCCCAGACGAGTTGACAGCAATCGATTACATATACTGGTCATACCGCGCGCATCCCTCGTTGGCACAAAACATGCTCAATAAGGCTTGGGTGTCCGACGGTATCACTCGGGAAGAAGCAGGTATGATCCAAGGCATCTACTGGATGGCCCGGCCTATCGATGAATCGTTCGCCGAAAAAACCGTAGCGGCAACCCTCACTATCTTGGACATGCCGTTCCTGGAAAGCATCAGCCCGGGCGATTCAACCGCCGTCGGGTCGTTGGAGCGCTTGGAACGCTTGGAACGCGCCAACACGAAAGATTTCCTCAAATTGCTGGAACATCCCAAGATTGCCGATGGCATCACCGACGAAGAAACCAAAATCGTTTCCTTGCTCGGGGCAACATACCAGTATCGACCCCAATCGGCCGAGTTTCTCCTCAAGGGAACGGGTGTTTACCAGGAAGAACGGGTCATTGACCTGCCAAACACCGGCAACACCTCGTTGGCCGTGGTGCGCATTCGTGATCAGCAAACGCCCAGCATGGATTACCTGGAGCACGCTGTGCGCGCTGTGGAAGAATTCATCGCCGAACCGTTTCCCGTCAGTTACATCGCGCTCTTCTTCGATGACGCAGTATTTCCCGATTCGGGAGGCACCAACTTTGGCACCCACATGGCTATGCAGTTGCTTTATGACGTCGAGCATGGTTTCTGGTGGGAATACACGCCCAACGTGATAGCCCATGAGGTCGCTCACTACTACTGGAGGGGAAACAGCGATTGGATCGACGAAGGCGCCGCCGATTTTCTGGCATCCATCTCCGAGCACGAACGCATCGACACAGAGATCGTCGTAACCAACAATCCCTGCGCGTCGGCCAAAACCATCTCCGAATTGGAGGCGCTGGATCCCGAAGATTTGGGCGAAAAGGGGTTCAACTGCAACTACTACCTCGGGGAATCTCTCTTCGTGGACCTGTATCACGGTGTGAGCGAAGACGCTTTCCGCCAAGGTTTCCGCAACCTATACCTCAAGTCCCTGGACGACGACCCCTCCGACAACTGCGAAGGAACCGACCTCGGCATCTGCCACCTCGTCTCCGCTTTCAAAACTGATGCCACCGATGCCGATGCCGCCAAGGTAGATGAGATCGTAGACCGTTGGTACGGCCCGCTTCCCTGATCCAACGGCCACCCAAATCGCCGATATGCTAATATCTCCGCACATCACCCTTGCCATTTCCTGCCCCGGAGGTTCACCACCATGACGCAGAATACCGGCGCTTTCGAGGCCCTGCTCCAGGAAGACCGCACCTATCCCCCGCCGTCCGAATTCGCCGCCAACGCCAACATCGCCGATCCATCGGTGTACGAAGAGGCGATGCGCGACCCTGAGGCGTTCTGGGCCCGCTTCGCCGGTGAACTGGATTGGTTCAAGCCCTGGGACACCGTGCTGGACTGGTCCGACGCTCCCTTCGCCAAGTGGTTCGTCGGCGGCAAACTCAACGCCGCCTACAACTGCATCGACCGCCACCTCAACGGCCCTCGTAAGAACAAGGCCGCCATCATCTGGGAAGGCGAGCCGGGCGACTGGCAGGTCTACACCTACCGCGACCTCTACCGCGAGGTCTGCAAATTCGCCAACAGCCTCAAAAGCCTGGGCGTCCAGAAAGGAGACCGCGTTACCCTTTACCTCCCCATGGTTCCTGAACTCGCTATCGCGATGCTGGCCTGCGCCCGCATCGGCGCGCCCCACAGCATCGTCTTCGGTGGCTTCAGCGCCGAATCCCTCCGCGACCGCATCGAGGACTCCCAGTCCAAGGTGATGATCACCGCCGATGGCGGCTGGCGGCGCGGCGGCATCATCCAGCTCAAGCAGAACGCCGACGCCTCCATCGAGGGAGACACGCCCGTCGAAAAGGTAGTCGTCGTCAAGCGCACCGCCCACGACGTGCCCATGGTCGAAGGCCGCGATGTTTGGTGGCACGACCTCGTCGCCGACCAGCCCCTAAACTGCGAACCCGAGCAGATGGACAGCGAGGACATGCTGTTCATGCTCTACACCAGCGGCACGACCGGCAAGCCCAAGGGCATCGTCCACACCACCGGCGGCTACATGACCGGCACCTACGCCACCAGCAAGTGGATCTTCGACCTCAAGGAGGACGATGTCTATTGGTGTACCGCCGACATCGGCTGGGTCACCGGACACAGCTACATCATCTACGGCCCGCTGGCCAACGGCGCAACCACCGTCATGTACGAGGGCTCGCCCGACTATCCCGACCGCGATCGGTTCTGGGCAATCGTCGAGAAATACGCCTGCACCATCTGCTACACCGCTCCCACCGCTATCCGCACCTTCATGCGCTGGGGTGAGGAATATCCCAACAAGCACGATATGTCCTCCCTCCGCCTGCTGGGATCCGTGGGCGAACCCATCAACCCGGAGGCATGGGTCTGGTACTGGCAGCACATCGGCGGCGGACGCTGCCCCGTGGTGGATACCTGGTGGCAGACTGAGACCGGGTCCATCATGATCTCGGCGCTGCCCGGCATCACTACTCTCAAGCCCGGCTCGGCGACGCAGCCCTTCCCCGGTATCGACGCCGCCATCCTCGACGAGCAGGGCAACGAGATCGGACCCGGCGGTGGCGGCTACCTGGTCGTCCGCAAGCCCTGGCCGTCCATGCTCCGCGGCATCTACGGCGACCCCGAACGGTTCGTGCAGCAGTATTGGTCCAACTACGACGGCATCTACTTCACCAGCGACGGCGCCAAGCTCGACGAGGAATCCTACTTCTGGCTCCTCGGCCGCGTGGACGACGTGATCAACGTCTCCGCCCACCGCATCAGCACCATGGAGGTGGAGTCCGCCCTGGTGGACAACCTGAAGGTCGCCGAGGCCGCCTGCATCGGCCGCAGCCACGACGTGAAGGGTCAGGCCATCGTCGCCTTCGTCACCCTCAAGGACCAGGTTGCCAGTTCCGACGACGTGATCAACGAACTCAAGCAGCACGTCGCCGGCAAGATCGGCCCCATGGCCCGCCCCGACGACATCTACTTCGCCGCGGAGCTCCCCAAGACCCGCAGCGGCAAGATCATGCGCCGCCTGCTCCGCGACGTAGCCGAAGGCCGCGCCCTCGGCGACACCACCACCCTGGCCGACCCCGCCGTCGTAGAAATGCTGAAAGCCCAGTACGACGACGAGGAATAGCCGGCCACCCTCCACTGGGATGGCAACAGGGCCAACCTCTCTCGGTTGACCCTGTTTTCAATTACGCCGTTGCCGGGCTGCTTCTTCTGACCGCTAAACGCGAGCCAGCAAACCCTAGGATAGCTCCCACCGAAGCCTTTATCATCCAGTCTGCAATGTTAAGCAGAATCTCCCTCGCTGGGGTCATTTCCTCTGCCGGAACCGGGGCCATCCACACCAGCACGCCACCGCCGAGAACCACCAGACCGAACAGGACAATAAGGACACCAGCAGTGGCTAATGTGCCGGTCATGTAGGTTCTACTTCAACATTGCTGTTGGCAGCGCGGCCGGCCGGCGACTCCTTCCTGCCGCTGGTCCATATTGCGTAAAACAACAAGCCCATGCCACCCAACACCATAATCAGACCGATTACCATCATGGTAATCCCAAGGATTGGCTCAAACAGTTCCATGCCGTCACCCCTTTCCTCAACCGTCTCCGCTCGTTCTAACACGAAGCTGTCCCCCGCCCGCTCCAAATTCAACTCCAGCAACCGCTCCAATACTCCTCTTCCCGCATTGTCAATCCGCCGCCAACCGCCTTTGCTATACTCATTGCCAGCCGTCGAATCCACCTGGAAACCGCCTGTCATGCAATACGAAACCGTCATCGGCCTCGAGGTCCACGTCCAGCTCGACACCCGCAGCAAGATGTTCTGCGCCTGTCCCGCCGACTACCAGGACGCTGAACCCAACACTCGCACCTGCCCCGTCTGCCTCGGACTCCCCGGCGCGCTGCCGGTCATCAACCGCCGCGCCGTCGAGTACACCATGATGACCGGCTTGGCCCTGAACTGCAGCATCCCTGAATTCACCAAGTTCGACCGCAAGAACTACCCCTACCCCGACCTGATGAAGGGCTACCAGATCTCCCAATACGACCTACCTTTGGCCCTCGATGGCTACCTGGAAATCCAGGGCGATCCGGGCATCGGCAGCAGCCAGCATCGCATCGGCGTTGAGCGCGTCCATCTCGAGGAAGACGTCGCCAAGATGCAGCACTTCCCCGACGGCGATGGCGGTGAAGGCTACTCCCTCGTGGACGTCAACCGCTCCGGCGTCCCCCTCATGGAAATCGTCAGCAAACCCGACCTCCGCTCGCCCGAGGAGGCCCGCCAATACCTCACCTCACTGCACTCCCTGGTCCAGTTCCTTGGCGTCTCCACCGCCAACATGCAGGACGGCAACTTCCGCTGCGACGCCAACGTCAGCATCCGACCCATGGGCAGCGACACCTTCGGCACTCGCACCGAAATCAAGAACGTGAACAGCTTCCGCTCCGTCTTCCAGGCCCTCGAGTTCGAGGTCGCACGCCAGCAGCGCGTTCTCGAAGACGGCGGCCAGGTTGTTCAGGAGACTCGCGGCTGGGTCGAGGAACGCGAGGTCACCGTCTCCCAGCGCAGCAAGGAGTACGCCCACGACTATCGCTACTTCCCGGAGCCTGACCTCCCGCCGCTGAACATCGGACGCGATTGGGTCTCCCAACTGGAAGCCGCCCTGCCCGAACTCGCTCCGCAGCGTAAATCCCGCTTCATGTCCGACTACGCTCTGTCCGAATATGACGCTGACCAACTCACCGTCTCCCGCGCTACCGCCGACTTCTTCGAGCACACATGGCTCCTACGACAAGCCACTGGATCTCCTGGGTCCGCCGCAGACGCGGATAGCATAAAGTCAGCGTGGGCATTAAGCCGAGCGTCCGGCTTGACCGGCGCTGCACAGGCCTCCGCTAAAGAGGTTGCCAACTGGATCCTGGGCGACCTCTCCCGCCTGCTCAATCAGGACTACCGGGACATCGCCGCTTCTCCCGTCGCGCCTACCGGGTTGTCCGACCTGCTCGGCCTGATCTCCGACGGAACCCTGTCCACATCCCTCGCCAAAACCGTCCTCGAGGAAATGTACGCCACCGGCAAAACCGCCGCTCAGGTCGTCGAGGAGAAAAGCCTCGCCCAGATCAGCGACACGGGCGCAATCGAGGCCGCCGTCGCCGAGGCCATCGCCGCCAACCCCAAGGCGGTCGCCGACTACTTGGACGGTAAAGAAAACGCCGCCCGTTTCCTCATGGGACAGGTCATGCGCATCACCAAGGGCCAGGCCCAGCCCGACCTCGCCCTCCGCTTGGTGCAGGAAGGCTTGGAAGCTCAGAAAAACTGACGTGGTACAATCGAAAGCCACGGAGTCTCACCATGACATTGCTCAACGTTGCCCAGATCATCGCTTCCGTCATCTTGGTCCTGATCATCCTGTCTCAGGTGCGGGAAGCGGGCAGCGGAATGTTCGGCAGCGCCCAGAACACCGTCCGCACCCGACGGGGCCTGGAACGCACCTTGTTCCAACTCACCATCGTACTGATCGTGGTCTTCCTAGTGGTCTCAACCCTTAGCGCCCGCTTCCCCGGCTAGCCAAACTCAACCGCCATTCGACCCGTTCTGGGGTTCGTATGGACATATTCGATCCCCAGTTTTTGGAAGCCTTGCGAAACGTCGCAGTGTTCGTGGGGTTGGCGTATACCCCAATCCTGTTCATCAACGGTTTGATGGACTTGGTGATTAAGTTCCGCGCGATTCGGAGAGATGAATAATGAGGTGGCGCAAGTTTATCTCTCACAATTTACCAATTTTCATCATAGCGGCCGTCTTCACAGCCTGGTTCTTCATGGTGGGTGAGTTTCTGAGCCGTTACTGCCCGTTGGACGCGGTCGCCAGCGGGTTGGATATGTCGTGCGATGTCTTCTTCTGGTGGCGCTGGTTTGCCTGACCGGCCTGTAACCCTACCGGCATGACCGCACCGCCCATCGTCCTGGCCACCGATTTCGGTCTCTCGGATGCCTACGTCGGCATGATGCGCGGCGTGATCCACGGCATTAATCCGTCCGCCCACGTCATCGACCTCACCCACGGCATAGGCGCTCAGGACGTGCGCCACGGTGCCGCTGTCCTCGCCGATTCGTACCGATACTTCCCCGACGGCAGCATTTTCGTCGCCGTCGTCGACCCCGGCGTAGGCACCGACCGCGCCGCCATCCTGCTCGAAACTCCCCATGCCCGTTTCGTTGCTCCCGACAACGGACTCCTCACCCTCGTCTGCCGTGCGTACGAACCCTTCTTCGGCGATAGCGACACCTCCGCGACTACAACCGTCCCGCATCCTTGCCGCGCCTGGCGACTCACCAACCCCGATTATTGGCGACACCCGGTGAGCAACACGTTCCACGGCCGCGACGTGTTTGCTCCTGTCGCGGCTCACCTCTCCCTACATGGATCACCCGATGCCCTGGGCGTCCCCTCGCCGACCATCACCGCCCTCGCCCTGCCAATACCTCGGACCGACGGCAACTCAATCCAAGGACAGGTCATCTTCGCCGACGTTTTCGGCAACCTCGTCACCGACATCACCGCCGACTTGCTCGACGAAATCGGTGTCGCCCCCGGAGATCCATCTGCCACCGTGACCATCGACGGCCAAACCATCATCGGCCTGTCCCGCACCTTCCACGACCCTCCGGGCGGCGGACTCCGCTCCCTCATCGGCAGCCACGGTCGCCTCGAAATCGCCGTCGTCGACGGCAGCGCAGCTGCGACGCTCAAGTCAGGCTCCGGCGCTCCTGCCTCGATTACTGGAGCCGCACGCGCGCCCGTTCCTTGACACCCATCCGCCGAATGCTACTATTTCCCAATCGTAATACCGGCGTTCACCCGCCGGTTTTTGTATAATCGCCACACTCAAGTGCCAGAAAACAGCCCCGAAACATCACAAGGAGGGCGTTGCCATGGAACCCGAACGCGACACCTTATTGAAACTCTACCGTACCATGACCACCATTCGTCATTTCGAAGAGCGCGGCGTGCCAGAAACAGGCCAGCGCGGCATGTCCTCCTCCGTCCACTCCTCCGTGGGGCAGGAAGCCGTGCCCACCGGCGTCTGCGCCCACCTCACCGACGACGACTACATCGGCAGCACCCACCGTGGCCACGGCCACTGCATCGCCAAAGGCGTCGATCCCAAACTGATGATGGCCGAACTCTTCGGACGCAGCCACGGCCCCAACAAGGGCAAGGGCGGCTCCATGCACATCGCAGACATGAGCAAGGGCATGCTCGGCACCAACGGCATCGTTGCCGGCAGCGTCCCCCTCGCCGTCGGCGCCGCTCTCACCTCCAAGATCCAGCGCCTCGGTCGCGTCGCCGTGGCATTCTTTGGCGACGGCGGAGCCAACCAGGGCGTCCTCCACGAGTGCATGAACCTCGCATCCGTTTGGAAGCTCCCCGTGATCTTCTGCTGCGAGAACAACGGCTACGCCGAGTCCACGCCGGTTGAGTACGGTTTGTCCGTCGCCAACGTCGCCGACCGCGCCGCCGGCTACGACATGCCCGGCTTCCACGTCGACGGCATGGACGTTCTTGCCGTGTATGAAGCCGCTGGCGAAGCCGTATCGCGCGCCCGCGCCGGCGACGGCCCGGCCCTGCTCGAAGCCCGAACTTACCGCTACTACGGCCACACTGTATTCGACAACCCTCTGACCTACCGCACCAAGGAAGAGGAGGACCACTGGCGCGCCCGCGACCCGTTGCTCACCTTCCGCAACCACATGTCGGCCCAGGGTAACGTCGTCACCGTTGAGGAAATGGACCAGATGGACGAGGAAGCTCGCGTCCTCATGGAAGACGCCGTCGCATTCGCCGACGCCAGCCCGCTGCCGGAACCCCACGAAATCTACGAGGACGTCTACGCCGACTACCCCGTCGACATGATGCGCCGCGGCGCCAACATGTCCGTATAGCCCGCGTTTATCAGATTTGCGCATGGACCTGGACATCAGCAAGGGCAAGCCCAATCTGACCAACGTCGAAATCTCGGCGTTGGGCAAATTGATCTACCGTCAGAAAATCAGACCGCTGATGACCGAAAAGGACATCGGTAGGTTCGTGTATGTGGATGTCCACAGTGGCCAATACGAGATAGCCGAGAATATGCTCGATGCCACCCACAAGCTGAGGAGACGTGTTCCGGAGGCCTGCGGCTTCATGATACGGGTCGGTTACTCGGCGCCTGTATTCTTGGGGTGGCATGAGGAGCCGGAACTATGACCTCCGGCAGAGTAACTGCCACTCGCAAGCCTCTTGTGCCAGTCACAATCCTTGACAACCAAAATAACCCGCACACCGTCCAGTTCGTGTGCGACTCCGGGTTCACCGGCCAACTGCTGATGCCCAAGCGGTTCATGGATCGTTTGGGACTAACGGCTTCAGAATGGATCGACGCCCGGCCTGCAACTGGAGATTTCGTAAAAATACCCTATGCCGAGGCCGCGGTTGTTTGGCAAGGCATCCAGCGACAGGCACAAATCCTGCAGCTCGAATCAGAACCTCTCCTCGGCATGGAATTCCTCTGGAACCACCGCATCACCATCGACGCCGTTCCCAACGGCCCCGTAACCATCACTCCCATCGGAGGCTGACAATATGACCACCCTGGTTGACATCCCAATGATGCCGCCACCCGGCGAAACCCGCGAGATACAGACCCGCGAGGCCATCAACGAAGCCCTGGCCCAGGAGATGCGCCGCGACCCTACCGTCATCATCATGGGCGAGGAAATCGCCGGCGGCGCCGGTCGCGAGCACCTGGGCATCGTCGACGCCTGGGGCGGAGCCTTCCGCACCACCCGCGGCCTCATCCAGGAATTCGGCAACGAGCGTGTCCTGGACACTCCGCTGTCCGAAGCCGCATTCGTTGGCACCGCCATTGGCGCCGCCTCCACCGGCATGCGCGCCGTCGCCGAGTTGATGTTCGTCGACTTTGTCGGCGTCTGCATGGACCAGCTCCTCAACAACGCCGCCAAGATGCGCTACATGTTCGGCGGGCAGGTCAAGGTCCCCTTCGTAATGCTCACCCGTATCGGCGCCGGTTTTGGCAGCGCGGCCCAGCACTCCGAGTCCTTCTACTCCCTCTTCAGTCACATTCCCGGACTCAAGGGCGTCTGTCCGTCCGACGCCTACACCGCCAAGGGTCTGCTGCTCTCCGCAATCCGCGACGACGACCCCGTGGTCTTCTTCGAGCACAAGGGACTCTACGGCGATACCTGCCCCGTCCCGGAAGAAATGTACACCCTCCCCTTGGGCAAGGCTCGCACCGTCCGACCCGGCGCCGACATCACCATCGTCGGCATCAGCAAGATGACCTGGACCGCCGTCGAAGCCGCCGAAGAACTCGCGAAAGAGGGCATCAACGCCGAGGTCATCGACCTGCTCAGCGTCTCCCCCATCGACTACGACCACGTGCTGGAGTCCGTGCGCCGCACCCATCGCCTGCTCGTCGTGGACGAGGACACGCCCGTGTGCAGCATATCCTCCGACATCTGCGCCCGCGTCGCCGAGGAAGCCTTCGACTACCTCGACGCTCCGCCGTCCCGTGTCACGCCGCCCCACACCCCCGTGCCCTACAGCCGCGCCCTCGAAAACCTCTACGTTCCCAACGCCGAGCGAGTCATCACCACCGCCCGCCGTTTGGTAGCATAACGATTCTTGTAGGGGCACGATTCAAACCAGCTTTTGCAGTCTTCCCACACATCCTGAGCTAGTCGAAGGATGAGCCATGTAGGGGCCAGGCATGCCTGGCCCCTGCCATCGGGAAATCCCCAACCGCCTGGAGGCCAACACGCCATGACCACCGTCGGATCCGGTAAGCACACCTACACCCTCACCTCCGACTGGGCCAAAATGCCCGACGCCCACCCTCTGGGAGCCGTCAGCGCCATCGCCAGCGACTCCGCCGGAGACATCTACGCCTTCCATCGCGCCGACCCGCCCATCGCAATCTTCGACCGGCAGAGCGGCGCATTCAAGAGCGGTTGGGGGAACGGCGGCTACGTATACGCCCACGGCTTCTACATCGAAGACGATATCGTCTACCTCACCGACCGCGACACCTCGACTTGCATGATGTACACACTGGACGGCAAGCTCATCCAGATGCTGGGTCGCTACATGGTCCACTCCGACACCGGAGCAGAGGTGGCTGGGCAACTGGTGCCCCGCGCCGCCGGCCCGTTCAACTACCCCGCCGAACTGGTCCCGTCGCCCAGCGGCGACCTCTACGTCGCCGACGGCTACCGCAACGCCCGCATCCACCGCTTCGACAACGACGGCAACCACAAGTTCTCCTGGGGCAAGCCCGGCAAGGAGCATCCCTACGAGTTCCACCTGCCCCACAGCCTGCTGGTGACCCGCGACGACCGCGTGTACGTCTGCGACCGGGAGAACAGTCGCCTCCAGGTGTTCAACACTTCCGGTGACTTCATCGCCATGTGGACCGACGCCCAGCGTCCAACAGACATCGCCGAAACTCCCGAGGGAGATTTCGTAGTCAGCGAACTGGCCACGCTGGACAACTCAGCCAGCCCCCGCGTCAGCATATTCGACCGCGACGGCAACGTCCTGGCGCGCTGGGACAGCCGCTCAGCTCACGGCATCTGGTGCGACGCCCACGGCGACATCTTCCTCGCCCTCACCGGCGACCGCGCCGTCGACAAATACGGCCGCAACTAGTTCACAGCGGCTCCATAACCTCAACGGGGCGGGTTTTGAACCCGCCCCGAGTCGTCTATGATTGGCGATGCGTTTTCTTGCACAGGTCAGAAGATCTGCACCGCAAGGTTGGCGATGAATGCCGCGATAATTCCCGATACAACGATACCGCCGATCCATCGGGATTCCCGCCGAATGGCTGCGTTGTCAGCGCGCAGAGATTCCACATTCGTATTCATCTCCACACGCAGCGAGTTTATTTCCGTTCTCAGCGTTTCGTCGTTAGCGTTCATCTCTGCCCGCAGCGACTCCACGTTGCCGTTCATCTCCGCACGCAGCGACTCCACGTTGCCGTTCATCTCCGCACGTAGCGATTCCACGTTAGCGTTCATCTCCGCACGATGCGCGTTCGCCTCCACGCGCAAAGATTGGATGTCCTGTGCGATGGCCGTGAAACGCTCGGTGTGGTCCCTGAGCCTTTCGCTCACCTGGGTCAGAGCGCCTTCGAGAAAACTGATTCTGCTTTCAGTGGTCACGGCGGTTGTCCTTGCTCAACCCGCTGCTGCTCTCGCCAGCTAGCCCCCAGCAACCGCCGGCACAATGCTGACCTCGTCGCCCGACTTGATCGACGTCTTCAGGCCCTGGTCGAACCTGATGTCCTCGCCGTTCACGTAGATGTTGACGAAGTACCGCAACTCTCCTTCTTCATCCAGTAGACGTTCTTTGAAACCGGGGTAGTCGAACTCCAGTCGCTCGATCATCTGCGACAGGTCATCCACCTCCAGTTCCACCTTGTCGGCTCCGCCGGTCATCCGTCGCAGCGGTGTGGGAATACGTACCATAACGCCCATTGGGGATTCTCCTCTTGTTGTTCTGCGTGCCCCGGGGCGTCATCGGTCACCGGGGTTAGCCTTCAATTACGTCTCCGGCAATCGGATCAACGCGCACGCCGTTGTCGGCCACCCACGTCAAACCTCTCTGAATCTCTTCGTCCGTTCCATCCAACTCCAATACCACCCATCCCATGTCGGCGCGCACGTCCGCGCGCCGTATGTTGGTGACCACATCGAAATCGTGCCCCAGCCGGTAGATGATCGGCTCGCGCACCATGTCCGCCGAGAATGTGAACCGGACCCGTTGTCGCGCCATCGAGAGCTACACTCCGGCGGCCATGCGGCTCTCCAGGGCCGCTTCGAACGATCCCATCATGGGCTTCACCAGCAGCGGATTCACCACTTCCTCCACGGCTTCCTGCGTCTTCAGCCCGTTCCCCGTGACGTACGCCACGGTCAATTCATCGGGCCCAATCGCCCCGGATTCGGCCAGGTATTTCAGCGTCGAAATCGTTACGCCTCCCGCCGTCTCCGTGAACACCCCTTCCGTCTCCGCCAGCAGCTTAATGCCTTCCACCACCCGGTTCTCCGGCACCGCGTAGCCGCTCCCGTCCGATTCCCGGATCACCCGCAGCGCGTAGATCCCGTCCGCGGGGTTGCCGATCGCCAGCGATTTGGCGATGCTGTCCGGCCGCACCGGACGAATCTGGTTTTTCTGGTTTTCCCAGGCCCAAACGATGGGGCTGCATCCCTCCGCCTGCGCCATGTGCATCCGCGTCGTGACCGCCGGATGATGCACCGTGTTCTGGTCCGCGCCAAACGGCATCGGGTCCACTCCGTCCAGCAGGCCCAGGCACGCCAGTTCGTTGAACCCTTTCCATATCTTCGTGAACATGGCTCCCGACGCCGACGGCACCACCACGTGGTCCGGAATCCGCCATCCCAACTGCTCGGCAACCTCGTAGCCCAGCGTCTTGCTGCCTTCGGCGTAGTAAGGCCGCATGTTGATGTTCACGAACGCCCAGTGGTAGTTGTCGCTGATCTCGCTGCACAGCCGGTTCACTTCGTCATAGGTGCCGTCAACGGCGACCAGCGTCGGATTGTACACCGCCGCGCCGATCACCTTGCCCCGTTCCAGATCGGCGGGAATGAACACCACCGCGTCGATGCCCGCCCGGGCCGCGTGAGCCGCCACGCTGCATGCCAGGTTGCCGGTGCTGGCGCAAGCCAACGTCTCGTAGCCAAACTCCACGGCCTTGGTCGCCGCCACCGAGACCACCCGGTCTTTGAACGAAAATGACGGGTTGACGCTGTCGTTCTTGATGTACAGGTTGTTCAGGCCCAGCCGTTTGCCCAGGTTCTTGGCCTTCATCAACGGCGTGTAACCCGACATGATGTCCACCGGATCCTCGGCTGACGCCGGCAACAGGTCCTCGTAGCGCCAGATGCTGAGCGGTCCCTTGGCGATCCGATCGTGGCTGACCACCTCGGAGATGGTCACATAGTCGTATATGACCTCCAGAGGACCGAAGCAGAAATCGCAAACGTTCAACGGGCCGCCCGGGTACTCCCGGCCGCACTCCCGGCATTTCAATCCTTTAACAAAAGCCACCGGATGATACCTCCGTTGGTCGCTCGCTCAACCCCAAATGGGTGAGCGCGGGGCTCGATGTGAACCCGATTGGTTCGTCGCAAGGCCAATATTGTGCCAGAGGCCGCCAACGCTGGCAACCGACCTGAACCGCCGTCGAAGATCACGAACGCCGCGACCACCGAATTCTCGGGGTGGCAATCGCCACTAGTGCATCGGGTGGTACCAGTGGCTGTCGTAGAACATCAGCGGGTTCGCATCTTCTCCGCTGCTCTGCATTTCCTTGACCTCGCCCACGTAGATGGTGTGATCACCGTAAACGTGTGCGCCCACGATGTCGCAGTTGAAAAACACCATCGAGCCGTCCAACTGCGGTACGTCGTGCTCCCCCATCGTGTACGAGTACTCCGGGTTCCCCTCTCGCTGCTCCGGTCGCCGGGCGAAATACATGCCCAACTCCTCCTGTTCTTCCCGAAGCACGTTTACCCCGATCCTCTTCTGCTCTTCAACGTATCCGTACGTGATGGTGTTGTGCGCCACGCATACCAGCAGCGTCGGCGGATCCAAACATACAGAAGTGAACGCGTTCGCCGTCATCGCGTGGGGATTCCCCTCCGGATCCAGTGTCGTAATCACCGTCACACCCGTCGCGAATTTCGACATTGCCTGGCGAAAGTCGGTTTGACTAACCACTGCGGCTTACCCCCGATAATTTGGCGATGATTATACCCGGACAGTATCACCGTTGCCAAACACCCTCCGCCCCGTGCCAGGGCCGTTCGATTATCGGCCTAAACCGGGTTGAGGGCACGGCTAGCGCGCCGGGGCGGGGAGGTCCCAGCGGAGGAATGCGCGGTAGCGGTCTTTGCCGGCCCAGGGGAGCAGGTTGAGGACGATGGCCTCGTACTCAGGGACGTCGCCCTGGCTTATGGTGTCGTCGAGGTAGCGGCGGAGTCTCATGAAGGTGGGCAGGCGGAAGCCGGCTTTGGCGACGCGCTCGATGACTTCGGCGGGCTCGGGAGGTTGGTCGGGATCCCAGTCATCGCTGACGGATTCGGCGATGCGGCGGAGCTTGATGATGGCGAGTTCGGGGGCGAACCTGCGCTTGAGGATGTTGACGCGGCGGCGGATTTGGGAAAGGGTCATGGGATTACCTCGGACGGGAGTTTTTTACATGGATAGAAGGGATAAACGGGATGGAAAGGATTGGGTATGAGGTCGGGATGGCGGCGATTTTTGCGAAATCCCGCTCATTTCCGTTCATTTCTGTTCATTTGAGTAGGGCGTTGGGGTGGGATTTGGGGGTGAATGGGAGATGATTGGGTTGTTTTGGGGGTGATATTGGTGGTTTTGGCGGGCAGATGAGCGGGTTTAGGGGAGCGGCGTTGGGGAGTTCGGTGTTTGGATGTTGGAATCGGGACGGCTCAGGGGACGGCGGCGGGACAGATTTGAGGCGCCAGTTACCATGGTAAGGATGGGTGAAAGGTGGGGGCAAGGGGGAAGTGTCATTGGCAGTGGGAAAGGGCAGAGAGACGATCTCGTGGAGAATTGAACGGCCCTGCCCCCGTGCGGGTCCGTTCGATATCTCAATAGGTCCCATCTCCCTTGACGGGCGGAACTTCCCCCAAGGGCGGAAGAGGGTTAGGGTGATAACCTAAATATGAGCAACCCTTCCGTGGCCGCACTACCTACCCATCACCGCGATTTCGTGCCACGTAGCCTAACCTGCACCGCAAGCCCAGGTGCCATGGCCTCACACCCGGTCAGCCAACCCCGACTCCCAATACCTCGCGCCCCACTGCGCCGGGAACCAGCGGCCATGGCGAAAACGCCTCCCCGACCCTGTCGGTCGGCAAACTTCGAGCCCGCTCCGCATCCAGCTTTAGGACCGTGTCCGGCGGTATGTGCCCCGAAAACAGGTCGGGATGCGTCAACTCCGCCAGCAATTCCAGTCCATCCACCACCCGTGGCCCCGGCCGGCTCAGCGTGCTGTGATCGATCAGGTACACCTCGCCCGTCTGCACCGCCGGCAATTCATTCCACCCCGGCTGACCCGCTAACCACGGGATCTCCCGAACGCTCCGGGCCAGGTCCGACGAACACAGGTCGATATACAACTTCTCAGGGGCAGCCGACACCACTTCACTCCACTCGATTCGTTCCGCTGGACAACCCGCCTCAAACCGTTCCGGCAGCACCCCACCGGCTCGCGACACCAGGTCGGTAACCCAGTGCCCGCCGATCACCAGCGGGTTGACTCCCTCCAGGGAAAAAACCGCCGGACGGTAACTCGCTCGGTTTACCTTCCGCTCGACCGACTCAATCCGTGCCCGCAGTCGGGCTACCAGCTCCGCTGCCTCATCCGCCGCGTCGCAAGCCTCACCCACCTCGGCGAAACTATCCAATATCTCGTCAAGCGTCCTCGGATTCAGGTTCAGCACCGTTGGCGGCAACGGGATGGGTTCCACCGCCTGCCGTACCGTGCCCGCATCTACCTCGCAAAAGTAACAGAGGTCCTGCGTGAGCACCAGGTCGGGCGCGGCCTGCCTCAACCACTCCACATCCAGGTCGTAGGGACTCTCGCCGGACGACAGTATCCGGCTCATCTCCGCCTCAACTTCCTCGCTCGACATCACCGCCGGATCGATCCGACTCCGGCACACCACCCGTATGTCCCTGACCTCGGGCGGATAATCGCACAGATCGGTAATCCCTATAATCCGGTCGCCCCGGCCCAGGGCAAATAGTATCTCAGTTCCGCTGGGGAGCAGCGAGCAGATCCGCACGGCGTGGTTCCCCCCTCAAATTCATCCTGCGTAGTCGGCACGCGGATTGTAGCATATACTCTTCGGAAGACCGCCACCGCGTTCAGTTAACAACGGCCACCATGAACGCCACCACCATAGTTCAGCCGCCCACGCTGGCGGAGCAGCCCTGGGCCAAGCGCTCACTGGTGGCGCTCAACGCGTACAGCTTTGGCCTGGCCGGCTTCATCCTGGCCATGGACACCGCGATTCTGCCCATCCTGGTGCTGGAAGTCGCGCCCCACGCTGCCAAAAACACGCTGCTCGGCATCGTCGGACTCGCCGGACTCCTGGCCACTGCGTTGGTGCAGGTCCCGGTCGGATGGGCCAGCGACCGCACCCGTTCCCGCTTGGGCCGACGCCTCCCCTACATGCTGTGGACCTGCATGTGCATTCCGGTCGGTTTGGCCGGGCTCGCCATGCCCCTGAATTACGTCAGCCTGCTGGTCATCTGGATGTTCATCCAGATCAATTCCGGCATCGGTTATTCGCCGTATCTCGCCAGCGTCCGCGAATTGGTTCCGGCCAATCGCATGGGCGTCGCCGCCTCCATCAAAACGCTGCTCGAAGCTCTTGGTGGCGCCAGCCTCCTTTGCCTCGCTGCCCTCATGATCGCGCATTACTCCCGACCCGACAGCGTGCACTGGTTGTGGGCCACGCTCGCCATGTTCGCGGGCGTCCTGCTGTTCACCTCCGGGACCAGTTCCCTCACCATTTTCGGCCGCATGCGTCAGGCCGGGGGCTCGGCCGCGGCGGCTTTCCACCGCGCCGCCATGACTTATCCGGAATCAACCAGCATGGCCCGCCTCCATCCTGACCTCGGCTGGTTTATCGTATCCCGCGGCGCGTTCATGGCCGCCGTGATTATCTTCACCACCTACGGCCTCTTCTTCTTGCGGGACAAGGTTCAGGTGGAAAACCCCGCCCAGGCCCTCGGCCTTGCCATCATCGGCATCGGCGGAGCCTTGGTGCTCACAACCTACCCCTCCGGTTGGCTCTCCGACCGCGTCGGACGCAAGCCGATTTTGGCGGTCGGAGCCGTAATCGCCGTGGGCGCCACCGTCGCCATGATGTGGGTCAGTTCCTACTTCATCGCCGTCGTCGTCGCCAGCGTCATCGGCGGCGCGGTCGGCATGATCCTCACCAGCCACTGGGCCATGGCCAACGATCTGGGCACCCCCGGCCGCGAGGCCCAGCACATGGGAATCGTCAATCTCGGCACCCTTTTCGGAGCGGCCGGCGCCAAGGCCATCGGCCCGCTGCCCGATCTGGTCACAGTTTGGTTCGGCCCCGGCTACGGGTATACTGCGCTGCTCGGAGCCAGCGCGCTGCTGTTCATCATCGGCGCCGTCCTTCTCCTCAAAGTCCGCCTCGATCACCCCGCCGAATTACAGCAGCAGAATTATTAGCTCATGCCTTCCGACCTCAATAACCGCCCTGCTCCCTTCCGCATGAGGCCGTGGCTGACGGTATTGGCCGGCATCGTCCTGGCGGCCACCGCCCTGGCTATTTCGGCCATCTCCGAAAACCACGCGGCAGCGTCAACCGTGGGCCAGTCCCAGCCGGCCGACTGCGCCATCCTCGTCATCGACCAGGATGAGGATTACACCCCCGGCACTCGGGTTGACCTCGAGCTGACCTTTACCGACGCCGATGGCAACCGAGACTGTACCCCCGGCCTGCCAACCGACGAAATCACAATCGAGCTTCCTGAGGAACTCAACTTGCCTGCCCGTTATGACCGGGACGATATCGCGCTCCGCGCCGGCTCACGCTACCAGCCCAACTGGATGGACGTTGATCGCGGAGACGGAGAGCCGCACCAAATCCGATTGCCCGGTTGCGTGGAGTGGGAATTCTACGACACTCGCGCCGATTGCGATGAGGTCAACCTGACCGCCGTTCGCATCACGCTGAACGACCTCCGCCTTCCCGACCATCCTCCGCCGGAAGACGAAACCTACACCGTTTCCGTCCAGTGGGATAGCGGCGAAAAACTGACTCGCTCGCTGCGCGTTGATCCCACCCTCGTGGTTGACGACGATGATGAAACCGTCAACTACGGCGAAACCGTCACCTTCACCGGCGTCGGCTTTACCAGGGGCGTCACGGCCAATCTGTTTGCCAATCAGCAAGGCGGATCCAGTGATTGCAGCGCCAGCGATGTCGGCGACTGGCGCGAAATCGCCTCCTCCGTCGTAGGTTCCGACTCCCGTTTTACCTCCGAAGTGCTCATCGACACTTCCAAGTTCCGCCGCGCCGGTAAATACCAGCTCTGCGTGCGCGACGGCGCCGCCCGCAGTCTCGCCAGATCCATCAGCATCACCGTCGCCGCCGGACTCATCATCTCGGGTTCCGGCTCCATCAGCCCCGGTGAAGAAGTCAGGCTACGCATCGTCGGTGGCAATCCGGGCATCCGCACCGTTTACGTCGCCGGACGCACCGCCCAATGGCGCACCTCATCCGATAACCTGTTCGTCACTCTGCCGCCCTCACAATCCGGAACCGTAACCATACGCGCCGAGTTCCATGATGGGCGCAGCGCCACCACCAACATCGCCATCTCCGACGCCGCTCACGCGTACCCACTTTGAGCTAAGGGGTTGAAAAAGGTCGGCCTCTCCGGGTAAGGAATGGGTTACCTGCCACATTTCCGCCAGGGGAGGCCGACCATGTCATGGTATCA
>DAOUJD010000016.1:0-44206 GCA_034423115.1 Dehalococcoidia bacterium
AGGCGGACAGGTTCCCAGGATGAACGGGATGGACGGGATATTTTGATCCGGGAGTGTTGGGATTATGGGCTGGTCTCGGGGGCCCTCAGGCGCCGAAGCGTGTGGTTATTGTCGCCCAGTCGGAATACAATCCAAGCACCGGTATCGACTATATTGAAGACGCGATTGCCCTGGGCGCTGTTCTGGGAATCAGCATGGCACACTCAGGGCTGTGGTATCCTTTAGCGACGTTCGGGCCGGGACCAGTTGTAATCACGACCGCCCGGCCTGATTTTTTGACTCGCTCGAGGTGGCTCCCAGATGGTTTCCCACATTGAACGGATGGTGTCCGTTCGGAATGGAATGTTCAACGTCCAGGTCGCGGAGGGCGGTTCCGGCGACCCGCTGATATACCTCCACGGCGCCGGCGGTTACGTGGGGTGGCCCGATTTCCTGGATCGCCTGGCGCAGGATTACCACGTTTACGCTCCCGCCCACCCGGGCGTGGCCCAATCCACCGGATTGAACAGCATCGATGACCTCTGGGACCTTGTCCAGTTTTTCGAGGAATTCCTTGACGCGTTGGGCGTTCAGCGTTGTCATCTGGTTGGACATTCCTATGGCGGTTTTTGCGCCGCCGAGCTGGCCGCCCATCGACCGGACCGCATTTCCCGCCTGGTCCTGGTGAACTCCCTCGGCTTATGGCTGGAAGACAATCCGGTAGCCGACTTTTTCATCCTCACACCCGATGAGCGTCGGCAGATGCTGTGGCACGACCCGGAAAGCGAGCTCGCCCACGCCTACGTCGCACAACCCACTGACCCGGAAGAGCGCCTGGAATACACGCTGGACCGCATCCAGACTTTGCAGTCCGTAGCCAAGTTCACCTGGCCGATACCGGAGCGCGGCCTGACCAAGCGGGCGCATCGCATCACCATGCCCACCCTCATCGTTTGGGGCGACTCCGACCAGGTCATACCGCCGGAATATGGGGAGGCTTTCCGGGACTTACTCCCCAACGCAACGCTAACCGTCATCCCGGAGTGTGGACACATCCCCCAAATGGAACGCCCCGACGCATTTTTTGATAGCGTCCTCGGCTTTCTTCACGACTAAGATCATTCGCCACGACTAAGATCATTCGCGCCCACGCCAAAATCTTTGTTGACGCAACCGTCCGCCGACTCGCAAAGTAAGTACGGAGAATCACGATGCCCGTCGATCCCAATCTTCAGAACGCCATCAACCGGCACATAAACGCCGAAATTTACTCGTCCTACCTGTACCTGTCCATGTCGACCTATTGCGACTCAATCGATCTGCCGGGCTTCGCTCATTGGATGCGCATCCAGAGTCAGGAAGAGTACACGCACGCTATGAAATTCGTGGACTATCTCCAGGACCGCGACAGCCGCGTGACCCTCTTGCCTATTGACCAACCTCCGATCGAGTTCGATTCTGTGGAAGACATCATGCGCCAGACCCTGGCCCATGAGCAGCATGTGTCCAAACTCATTAACGATCTCTACGGCGTAGCCGTTCAAGCCAATGATTACGCGTCCCAGATCATGCTTCAGTGGTTCGTGTCGGAGCAGGTCGAAGAGGAAAAAACGGCGCGCGACGTGATCGCTGCCCTAGAGATGGTCAAAGGCCGCAGCGACGCCCTGCTCCTGCTGGACCGCGAAATGGGCGCCCGCCCCGCCGCTTCTCCAATCGCTATGGCCACCGCGCCAGCTTAGGCGGAACCCACTGCTCAACTTCCAGACCCAACCGCACGGAGACCAAGCATCGTGACGCTGAACGAATTTATCACCGACGCTTTGGAAAAAGAAAACGGCTTTCTGATTGATGCGTTGGATGGCCTCACTGCGGACGAGATGTCATGGCAACCCGCTCCGGATGCCAACTCAATCGGTTGGATCCTCTGGCACATGGTTCGTGTTGAGGACATGTGGATCCAGTTCTTTGCGCAGTTCCAAACCGAATTGTGGGAGGCCGAGGGGTGGCACGAAAAATTTGGGCTGCCCACGAGGGACAACGGCTTCGGCCACACAACCGAACAAGTTAACAACTTCCCCCGTGTCGATCTCGAGCAGTTCCTCCAATACCGCGCTGCCGTCCGCGCAAGCACGTTGGTCTACCTCGATACCTTGAGCCCCGACGACATGGAAACCGTCCCCCGTGAACGTCGCCCCGAAATGTCCCTCGGAGCCATGTTCCGCCAGATCATCGGCGAAATGTACCAACACGTCGGACACATCGCCTACCTCCGTGGCCTCCAGGGCAAGTGAGGCCATCCCAGTCGCCGAACAATTTCGGACGGCATATCGCCTTGATCCTGTCCTTGGTGATCAGCGGCATACTTGCAGCCATAGCGTGCTTCACCCCGCCCAACGGAGAACCGCCTGAACCCGAACCGCCCCGCGGCGAAGCTTCCAGGATCATGGAGGTGACGGTCGGACCCGCTCGAAAGGAATGCTACGGGCCGTCCCGCAGGATGTGTCTGATCGTCGATGGCTCATTCTTCTATGAAGAAATAAGGGGATTCACCCACGAACCCGGGTACGAATACCGGCTTCGAATAAGACGTTTCGACGCCTTTCCCGGTCAGGACGAGCCTCCCCAGGATGCCGGTCGCTACGGCTACAGGTTGTTGGAGGTTATCTCCAAAACCAAAGTTTCCGGAAAAGTAGTGGAGGCCGACGTCGCTCCCGCGCGAATCAACTGCCCCAGATCGGATCGGACCTGTCTGTTACTCAACGGAAAGCCGTTCAGGCGAACAATATCCGGCTTTGACTACGAGGCCGGCTACGACTACCGCATCCGCTACGAGCGCTTTGACGACGGTTCCAACCGGCTGCTAGAGGTGATCACCAAGACGCTAGCCGAAAGCTCCGTCGAAGAAATAACCGTGGGTCCGTGGCGCGTGCAGTGTTATGAGAACGCGCCCATCACTGCGGCTTGCATCGTCGTAAACGATGAACCGTTTTATGGACAGATCGAAGATTTTCCTCGCGCCCACGGCTACAAATATCGCCTGCGGGTTGAGAAGTACGACCTGATGCCTGGTGTCTCCGAGCCGCCGGCTGAAACTTCCAAATTCGGCTATCGCTTGCTGAAGATTCTCTCCAAGGAGCAGGCATCCCATCCGCCCGTAGCCAATTGAGGCCACCCGTTCACCGGGAGTTGAGTCGTTTCAGTCCTTCTTCCAGCGCGACCCAGGGCAACAGCGCGCACTTGACCCGCACCGGGTATTGGCGCACCACCTCCAACGCTCCAAGCTCTCCCAGCTCCTCCAGGGCCACCGGCGGCAGGGGCTTACCCTGCATAAGGTCCCTGAACAACTGAGATAGGTCTCTTGCCTCATCCACTGTCCGACCGTAAACGCCGTCGGCCAACAACGATGCGGACGCCTGGATGATGCTGCAACCCTCGGCGACCGCGCTGACTCCAGAGATTATCTTTCCGTTGCCACCCAACCGTAATTGCAAATTCGCCCGGTCGCCGCAGAACGGGTTGAACTCCTCGGCTTGTGCATCGGGCTGGTCCAGCGTTTTCCGGTGCCTGGGGCTCCGGTAGTGGTCCATTATGACGTCCCCGTACAGGGCATCCGGGTTGTCGGGCAACTGGGCCATGTCGATTCGCCGGTGTTTCCGAGACAACCGGCCGGCGCGGCGATCTACTCGGTCGTAGCGACCGCCTGTCCGTCCATCGCAGCTTTTAGGGTATGCCAGGGTAGAACGGCACATTTGATCCGCGTTGGATACGCAATGACGCCGGCAAGCATCTCCAGATCACCCAGCAGGTCGACATCCAACTCGGCGTCCGGTTCGGTGAGCATCTTGTGAAACTCGTCGAATATCGCAATCGCTTCTTCGGGTGTTGCGCCCTTAACGGCCTGGGTCAACAGCGATGCCGAAGCCCGGCTGATCGCACAGCCATGCCCTTGGAACCCTACGTCGTCCACCTTTTCGCAACACAGCTTCAATTGCAACGAGATCTGGTCGCCGCACAGTGGATTGAATCCATCTGCTTGATGGGTCGCATCTTCCAGAGTTCGGAAGTTGCGAGGTCGCCGGTTGTGTTCCAACAATATTTCCTGGTAAAGGTCGCTCAGGTCGGAAACCATCAGCCGAACACCTCGATTACCCTGTCGATCGCCTTGACCAGCGCGTCGATATCATCCGTCGTATTGTAGAACGCCAACGATGCTCGCACGGTGGCGGGTATGCCGTAACGCGCCATCACAGGTTGTGCGCAATGGTGGCCGGTTCGGACGGCGATGCCTTCTGAGTCCAGAATCGTACCGATGTCATGCGGATGTGCTGTCTCCATATAGAAAGACAGGATACCGCCTTTGTCCTGGGCCATACCGATCATACGGACGCCTTCGATACCCTCCAGTCGTTCCTCGCCGTACTTGAGCAAAGCGTGCTCGTAAGCGGCAATCCGGTCCATCCCTATCGATTCGAGGTATTCTATTGCGGCTCCCAATCCGATGGCACCGGCGATGTCCGGCGTGCCAGCCTCAAACTTGTGAGGCAACGTGTTGTAGATGGTTTCCTCGAACGTCACCGACCGGATCATCTCTCCGCCCGATTGGTAAGGCGGCATATCGTTCAGGAGTTCCGCGCGTCCCCATAGGGCACCTATTCCGGTCGGCCCATACAGTTTGTGCCCCGAGAAAGCGAGGAAATCCGCATCCAAAGCTTGCACATCGACGGGCATGTGCGGTATCGATTGCGCCGCGTCCACCATGACCGGAATGCCCCGCGCATGGGCGAGTTCGACGATGGATGCGATTGGGTTGACAGTGCCCAACGCATTAGATTGATGCACCACCGACACCATCCGCGTCCGGTCGTTGAGCATGGCCTCATATTCGTCCATTAGGAGTTCGCCATCGTCGTTGAACGGGACGACTTGCAGCTTGATGCCGATCTCCTTCCTCAATATCTGCCAGGGAACGATGTTCGAGTGGTGTTCCATCCCCGTGATGATCACCTCGTCACCGGGGTTGAAGTATTTGCGACCGTAGCTGCTGGCTACCAGGTTCAGGCCCTCGGTAGTGCCACGGACGTAGATCACCTCATCCGCTGACGGAGCATTGATGAATCTACGTATCGCCTCGCGCGCCACCTCATAGTCGTCAGTGGCTCGTTGGCTGAGGGTGTGCACGCCGCGGTGAACGTTGGCATTGTTCTGGAGGTAATAGTTGCTGATGGCGTCAATGACGGCTCGCGGTTTCTGAGTCGTGGCAGCGTTGTCGAGATACACCAACGGCTTCCCGTTGATCTCCTGGTCCAGGATGGGAAAATCCGCGCGCAAGCGAATCGGATCAATAACCGACAGGCCGTCGTTCGAAACGACCATCTCGCGTCCGGGGCCATTGGATGAGGTGGACATTACCGACCTCCAATGGACAGCGTCAACTCAGCGTCCGGTATCGCATTCTGGAACCGCACATCCAAGTACTCCCGCAACGGTTCCAGTTCCACCGTGTCGATTATCTCGCTCGCGAATGCGTGGATCAGGATCCGACTCGTGGTGGCCAAGTCCAACCCTCGGCTGCGCATGTAAAAGACCGTGTCCTCGTCGATGTGCCCTGCCGTGGCGCCGTGGCCGCATTTTACGTCATCGGCGTAGATGAGGAGGCTGGGTTTGCTGTCCACCTCCGCTTCGGCCGACAGCAGCAGATTCTTGTCCGTCTGCTGAGCATCGGTTTTTTGCGCGTCCTTGCGAACCGTTACGTTGCCACCGAATACCGCCCTCGAACTGCCGTCGAGGATGCCTTTATAAAAGAGACGGCTGATGCCGTTCGGCTCGGCGTGGTCGATGTTGATGTAGTTGTCGATGTGCTGGTCGCCCTTGGTCAGGTACAGACCGTTTAGAACACACTCTGCACCCGTCCCTCCCAGTCGGACGCCGAAGTCGTTCCTACCCAACGCCGCGCCGTCGGCTATCGACACCGAGGAAAAACGTGAGTCCTTGTCCTGTTCCACCCTGCTGATGCCCACATGGTAACCATCCCTGCCCTCGAATAGCAGTCGATAGTGCTCCACGTTCGCGCCTTCTCGCACGTAGGCTTCCATCACCGAGTTGGTCAGGTAGCGCACATCGTCGGGGCCGACAAACGTTTCGATCACGGTTACTTGCGAGTTCGGTTCCGCGTTAATCAGCGTCCTCGGGTGAGTCGCACGCGGTTGAGCGCGATCTGTCGTCAGGTACACAATATGGACCACGCCTGCATGCTGGCCTTTGGCTACGGAGACAACCATCCCGTCGCCAAGGAAGGAGGTATTCAACGCGGCGAATCCTTCATCTTCAACGTCCGCCAGGTTCCCCAGCAGCGACTCACCAAAATCGGTATCGGTTTGGATCGCTTCCGGCAGGGAGGCGACCACGATGCCGCCGCCGTTAGAATCCGCGGCAGTTCCATTGGACAGGTTGGGAGCAAACACTCCATCCACCACGACCAGGGTCCGCCATTCATTCTGCCAAGGCACGGTTTCCCGCAGCAGTTCGGCGGCGATGCCGGATCCATCGGGCTGCAAGTCCGGCGCAAATCCAAACGCCTCTCTGGCGATAGGAGCCACGTTCGTGTACTTCCAGGGTTCATTCCCTCGGCGCGCCGTGGGCAAGCCAAGTTTTTGGAAAGCCTCCCACCCGCGCTGACGAGCATCTCTCACGAACAGGGCGGTGTCATGGCTCTGAGCCGCAAAAGCGTCGGCGTAGTGTGGGTAGGCGTCGGCAACAGTTGTCATGGTGATTGTAGTCACTGAATCTGTTTGGCGATTGGGTGGATCAGGGTTCGAATGAATCGAGCGGCGGATCAGGATGCCTTTTTATATTGTTCAAGCTCGCCTACAAGCCGCCCCGTTATGTCATCTGACGGTGAGTATGCGCTCACGTTCGCTGGGGGGTGCAGTGCCGCCGCAAGAAGGGCAGCGGCATCATCGATAGCGGGGCGAAACAGACTGGTCAATCGGCTGGTCCCAAGGCCCCTCGGCGTTATTCGGAATCGGCGCCCGCTTCATCTCGGACCCAATCGTAGCCCTGCGCCTCCAATTGTTCGGCCAGTTCAGGACCGCCACTCCGAACGATCCGTCCGTCTACGAGCACGTGGACGCGATCGGGCATAATGTAATTCAAAATGCGCTGGTAGTGCGTTACGACGACCGTGGCGTTGTCCGGCCGGCGTAGGCGATTCACACCGTCGGCCACGATCCGAAGGGCGTCGATGTCCAGTCCTGAATCGGTTTCGTCAAGCAGCGAGAGCGTTGGCTCCAACAGCGCCATCTGCAAAACTTCGTTCCGCTTTTTCTCGCCTCCGGAGAATCCCTCATTCACGGACCGACGGACCAATTCCGGGTCTATCTCCACCTCCGCTACCTTCTGCCGCAGCAATCGGTCGAACTCGCGGGCTCCCATTTCCTCTTCGCCCAAGTGGATTTGCTTGGCGTCCACGGCGGCTTTCAGAAATTGCCACGCACGCACTCCCGGCAACTCCACCGGATATTGGAAAGCCAGGAACACTCCCTCGCGAGCCCGGTCTTCCGGTTCCATGGCTAGCAGGTCCATCCCTTTGTAAACCGCCTGTCCGCAGGTCACGGAGTATTCGGGCCGGCCGGCCAACGTGTTGGCAAGCGTGCTCTTGCCCGAACCGTTCGGTCCCATGATGGCATGCACTTCACCGGCGCGAACCGTCAGGTCGACGCCGCGCAGGATCTCCTGCTCATCAATGGACACGTGCAGGTCACTCACTTCGAGGATGGGGGCATTGTGATCGTGATTGGTCGTCATCTGTGTGCCTTGGGTCACCGTTTGGATGAGAGTTCTAATATGGAAACCGATTTAGCCTACGGTTCCTTCCAGGCTAACTTTGAGCAACTGCGACGCTTCCATCGCGAACTCGAAAGGTAATTCCTGGAAGATGCCTCGGCAAAAACCGTTGATGATCATGAAATGGGCATCCTCAACGCCGATACCCCGTTGTTGGAGGTAAAAAAGCTGATCATCGGATACTTTGGACGTGGTGGCCTCGTGCTCCATTTGCGCCGTCTGGTTTTTGACTTCGATGTACGGGACCGTGTGGGCTCCGCACTGGTCTCCCACCAGCAATGAGTCGCATTGGGTGAAGTTCTTGGCGCCCTGGGCGGTCGGGTTAATCTTCACCAGGCCGCGGTAAGTCTGCTGCCCCTGGCCGGCGGAAATACCTTTGGCGACGATGGTGCTGCGCGTGTTCTTGCCCATGTGGATCATCTTGGTGCCGGTGTCGGCCTGCTGCCAGTTGTTGACCAACGCAACCGAGTAGAATTCACCAACCGAGTTGTCGCCCTGCAAAATAACGCTGGGGTATTTCCACGTGATGGCCGATCCGGTCTCCACCTGGGTCCACGAAATCTTGGAGTCCTTGCCCGCGCACTTCCCCCGTTTCGTAACGAAGTTGTACACGCCACCCTGCCCGTCCTTGTCGCCGGGATACCAGTTCTGCAGGGTGCTGTATTTGATCTCCGCGCCTTCCATGGCGACCAACTCCACCACGGCCGCGTGCAGCTGGGTCGACTTCCGCATCGGGGCCGTGCAGCCTTCCAGGTAGCTGACATACGAACCTTCGTCGGCGACGATCAGCGTCCGCTCGAATTGACCACTATCGGCCTGGTTGATGCGGAAATACGTCATCAACTCTATGGGGCACCGTACCCCAGGCGGTATGTACGCGAAAGAGCCGTCCGAAAACACGGCCGAGTTCAACGTGGCGTAGAAGTTGTCGGCGTAGGGAACCACCGAACCCAGGTACTTTTGGACCAGGTCGGGATGGTTCTGTATGGCTTCGCTCATGGAGCAGAAAATCACGCCCGCCTTTTCCAGTTGCTCCTGGTAGGTCGTCGCAACCGAAACGCTGTCCAGGACTGCATCCACGGCTACTCCGGCCAGGCGCGCCTGTTCCTCCAGGGGGATGCCGAGCTTGTTGAAGGCTTCAAGGACTTCGGGATCAACCTCGTCCAGGCTTTTTGGTCCGTCGTCCGCCGATTTTGGCGCCGCGTAGTAGTGAATATCCTGAAAATCAATGGGAGGATATTCGACGTTTGCCCAAGTCGGCTCCGTGTAGTTCTGCCTCGACCAGAATCGGTATGCTCGGAGTCGCCATTCCAGCATCCACTCCGGCTCATTCTTCTTCGCCGAAATCAATCGCACCACATCTTCGCTGAGGCCTTTGGGAAACGCCTCCTCCTCGATGTCGATGGTGAAACCCCATTTGTAATCGGAGTTCAACTCCTCGGACGTGGTATCCCGAGATATCACACGTTGTGCTTGCGTCGTCATCGACCGAGCATCCTCCCTACCGGCGTTTCAGCGGCGTCGCCGGAGATGGTTTGTAATTCCCGACCCAAAGGGTCAACAATCATCGTAGACCAGCGACACCTTCCTGTCAACGGGAGCGTTGGCTAGGTAGCGTGGTACACTTATTCCATAACTTGGCTGCATCGATACGATTTCGCCACCATACAAAATCCAAGGAGATACCAAATGAACTCGTCCGATATAACTTTGATCCGGTCATCATTCGCCCACATCGCGGACACCGCTGACACCGCCGCCCAGCTTTTCTACAACCGCCTGTTCGAGTTAGATGGAAGCCTGCGCTGGCTCTTTCATTCTGACCTGGAACGTCAGGGCCGGCTGTTGATGAAAATGATTTCCACCGCGGTGGATCATCTGGACGATTTGGACACGTTGGTGCCGTTGGTCGAGCAACTGGGACAACGGCACAAGGTTTACGGCGTTGAACCTGGCCACTACGACACCGTGGGCGCGGCTCTGCTCTGGACCCTGGAACAAGGGCTTGGGGAACATTACACCCCTGAGGTAGAACAGGCTTGGGCCAATGCCTACGGTCTGCTATCCGGAGTGATGCAAGGAGCCGCGGAAGATACCCCGGCCCCGCTCATAGAGAACGAAGTTGCTGTGGTCTGATTGGCCCACGCTTTCCACGGACTGCCTTGCACACGCCGCGTCCGCCGAGGTCTAACACCCTCGGCGTTGCTTTGTGTGAGCGGGTGATCCGTTGCAAACCCCGGCCTGCCGAATCCGCACTCGCGGTGCAGGGAGAGGTCGGGTTGCGTCGCCCGCCCCACCGTGTCGATAGCGTTCGTCCCCAGGACGTGGCCCACCAAAATTTGGTCGGCGACTCGCTGAAGTTTACGGACAGCATTTGCTGTGCGTTCGCCACTCCGCAGGTGGTAAATGCTATACTCTGGTCGTTAGACAAACGGCCCGACGCCGGCCACGCTTGGGAGTATTCGGATGACCTCCGGCCCGATCTTCTGCGATACTCACACCCACCTCGACCAATACGAACAATACGATCCGGCGGAGTTGCCCGGGATACTGGAAAGGTCCCACGACGCCGGAGTCGGTTATATCGTTTTGGCCGGCACGACCGTGGAGTCCACCGAGCGTTGCATCGCGCTCGCCAATCAGCATCCCATGTTTTACGCGGGTGTTGGCATCCATCCGATGCAAGCTCACGTTCCCGTCGACGATGCTTCCTACGCTCAGTTAGAATCTCTCGCTCGCGACAACCCCCGCGTGGTGTGCATCTCGGAAGTGGGCCTTGATTACCTGCCCGATTCACCCGATCACCAAGTCCAGGATCAGGTTTTCCGCCAGCACATCCACCTCGCCAAAAGCCTGGGCTTGCCGGTGATATTCCATTCGCGTGAATCACATCCTGAAGTATTCAAGGTGCTACGTGAAGAAAACGCCGGCCAGGTGGGGGGCGCGATGCACTACTTCCAGGGCGATCTGGAGACGGCGCGGGCCGCTATAGATTGCGGGTTTTTCATATCCCTGGCCCGACCGCTGACCAGACTGCCGGAACTTCGGGAGGTCGCACGGGTCATCCCGATGGAGCATATCGTGCTCGAAACGGATGCCTATCCGCAGCCGTTCAAAAAATACCGGCACAACTGGACCGAGCCACGCCATTTGGCAGAGGTGGCCGAGTGCCTGGCTTCGGTCAAGGGGATTTCAGTTGAAGAGGTGGCGGAAATCACCACCGCCAACCTCAGCAATCTGCTCCGCTTGAACGCTCCACAGCAACCTGGTGAATTGGCGACCACTGCCTGATTGAGCACACGCGGTCGCCAGGAGAGGAACGCCATGCCCGACCAACCGGAACGTCAACATCCCGAAGCGCCTGAGCAAATTGTTCCGCAGAGCCTGAACGATTATCTGGAAGTCATGACCAAAGCAGTCTTCCAAAGCGGCATGTCATGGAGGGTGGTCAACAACAAATGGGCGGGATTTCAAGAAGGATTCCAGGGCTTCGACGTCGCCAGAGTTGCTGCCATGGACGAGTCGGCCGTTGACGACCTCGCCGCCGATACTAGAATCATCCGCAACCGGCGCAAGATTGTAGCTACCGTCCACAACGCTCAGCGTTTGATCGAACTCGATGAGGAGTACGAGGGCATCCGCAACTACTTCCGCTCGCATGGGGATTTCTACGACGTGCTCAAGGACGTTCGCAAACAGTTCAAATACATGGGAGACACGGGTACCTACTATTGGATGTACGTGCTGGGAGAAGAGGTTCCCGACTACGCGGAGTTCTGTAACCGCGGAAAATGATCCAATGTCGTTGGATATCGCTAGTGGAGACCCCTTGAGATTTCGTCCGCATCGGAGGCACAACTGATGAACACACCGGAAACTTGCCAACTTGCCCTCAAAGAATGGGCTATCACCGTCCAGGCTTTGGCCGACGGCGACCAGATTCTTATGATCCGGAAGGGTGGAATCCATGAGGAGAGCAAAGACTTCCGTGTCGTGCATCCGGAATTTTTGCTTTACCCGACCTACCTCCACCAGCGCGAAGACCTGCTGAAAAGTGCGCATCAACCCGCCTTGCATCGGCTGCTCGAAGGCAACCCAACCGACACCGACGCGGTTACCTTTACCCATTGGGCACGCGTTCACGAACTTTTGGAAATCGACCGTTTGGACAAGGTGGAGAGCCTCGCGTCGCACCATATCTGGGCCGATAGCTACGCCGAGTCCCGCCTTCATTGGAAGGCCATGGTGCCACTGACCATTATGCTGCTGCGCGTTTTCCGAATGGAAACACCCACAACCGTGCCCTTCATCCCGGAGTACGGCGGATGCAAATCATGGGTAGATGTCATCCCAACCGTCCGCCTGGGCGACGCGACTCCAGTGATCGACGATGACCGGTTCAACCGAATGGTGGAAGCGATCCACGATAGTTTGGAACTTGTCCCTGCATAGTGGACCCTCGCTCTCCCCTTGGCCGGTTTCGTTGAAATAACGGCTACATTGGCGGCCACACGACCGCCCATGTACGACTTCCTGTTCGACTTGGTGGTTGATCCCATATGCGTGGGTTTCAGCAACGGCCCAGGAGCGTGCGGATGCGGCGACATATTTCGTTTCCACCGGGACGAAATGGACTCGCTGGCTCTCGAATGGGCAAGCGAAGAGAATCTCACCTGGCCGGACCGAGTGGATCTGCTGCTAAAATTGGACAAACTCCCCTGGCACAGGGATGAAATCACCTTCCATTGGGGATATGCTGACGAACTCGGGAGCAACAAGTGCTAATCTCGGCCGCGTAAAACAGCCACGTGCAACAATGACTGGATCGCCGCTGTGCGCCGCCGACTCCAAACTCCCAAATTGCCCAGTTGACTCGACGGGATTTTCAAACTGGACACCAGGCAGCGACAAAGTAAGGACGCTATATCATGAAATATCGCCAATTGCCTCGCACGGATCTCCTTCTGTCGGAAGTCGGCTTCGGTGTCTGGACCGTCGCCACCAATTGGTGGGGACGGATACCCGAGGAGACCCGGCGTCAACTCCTTGAAGAAGCTTTGGAACTGGGCATCAATTTCTTCGATACCGCCGACACGTACGGCGACGGCTATGGGGAGGAGGTCCTGTCGAAGTTCATGGGACACCGCCGCCACGACATGATCATCGCCACCAAATTCGGCTACGACATCTACGACCAAACCACGCCAAGAATCGGGCACCAGGAACGGCCCCAAAAATTCGAACCCGAATTCATCCGGTTCGCCTGTGAGCAATCTTTGCGGCGTCTGAATACGGACTACATCGACCTGTATCAACTCCACAACCCGCGCATCGCGGCCATCGAAGATGACGACGTCTTCGAAGCGCTGGAGGCTCTCAAAGAGGAAGGCAAGATACGCTACTACGGGTCGGCTTTGGGTCCTGATATCGGATGGTTCGAAGAAGGCCAGGCCAGCATGGAGGAACGGCACGTCAGCAGTTGCCAGATCATTTACAGCATTCTGGAGCAGGATCCCGCCAAAGATTTCTTCCCCATCGCGGATAAAGAAGCAGTCGGCCTGTTGTCGCGGGTGCCGCATGCCTCCGAGGCGCTCACCGGGAGATACGATGAGGCACCTGAATTCGACGAAAACGACCACCGTTCGTACCGCCGGCACCAGTGGTTGAGCGAGGCTTTGGTGAAGGTCGATCAGGTCAAGTTCCTGGCCGGCGAAGAGGTTGGTCGCACCATGAGCCAGGCCGCCATCCAGTTTGTGCTGCACCAACCCACCATCACCAGCGTGCTGCCCAACTTCACCACCCTGGAGGAACTCAACGAATACTCGGCCGCCGTGGAAACCCCGCCGATCACCGAGGGCGATCAGGCCATCATCGATGACCTGTGGGCGAACAATTTTTACGTGGGAGAACCTGAGCCGGAATTCCGCGAGATCTAATCGCTCAACCCGTCAACAGCCAACGAACGGGCGGCATAGAGAGCCGCCCCTCTTTCGTATTCCGTCTCCGGTTTGACGTTCTAATTGTGCGGCACGTCGCCTGTTTGCCGGCCTCACGTTTGCCGCTCCCGGAGGCCGGGTGCTATACTCAGCGCGTGCGTCCGGCCACTGCAATGTGGGGCTCCCCCGACGTGCGCGGAGGGTCTCATGATGCAGAACGTGGTGGTGCAACAACTTCGTCAGAGCGGCGTGCGTGTGACCCCGCAGCGGTTGGCGATCGCCGAGGCCGTGTTGAACTCCACTGACCATCCCACCGTGCAGCAGATACACGAACGGGTACAGCAGCATTTCCCGTCGATGACCCTGGCGACCGTATATTCGACGTTGGGTGTGCTATCCAAGAGCGGACTCATCCAGGAACTCCCCTTCGCCAAGCAGTCCCGCTACGAAAGCAATGTCTCGCCGCACGTCAACCTGGTGTGCATCGGGTGCGGAAACATCACTGACGCAGACGAGAGCAGCGAAACCATCGTGAGGTTGCGCGAGCAGGTTTCCACCGAGACCAGTTTCCACGTCATGTGGCAACGGATAGATTTCCACGGTTGGTGTCCCGCCTGCACCTCGGCGGGCGTTTTGGAAACCGCAGACGCCGGTTCATGATCAACGAAATAGTCGGCATCACACTCTGGACCGCCGACCTGGACCGGATGCTCCGGTTCTACCGCGATACCCTGAGGTTCCCGTTGCACTCCTTCCACGAAGACGAGGGATTCGCCGCGTTCCAACTGGGCAATCTACGGTTCAACGTGGGGCTGCATGGTGAAATCCGAGGCCAATCACGCGATCCCCTGAGGGTGATGCCTCACCTGGGAGTTGACGACATCCAGGCGGAACACGCACGGCTCGCCGCGGAGGGCGTGGAGTTCATTCGCACGCCCGAACAGGAGCATTGGGGCGGCTGGGTAGCTACCCTGAAGGACCCTGACGGCAACGTGCTCCAGTTGCTCCAATTCCCCAAATAGTCGCAGGCCCGGGCCGGCCTGGTACCGGACCCGATTACGCTGGCCCGTTCCAGGCCTCGCGGTCAGACGGCTTTCACAGTAGAGGGGCCCCGATGGCAGCGGACGCGTTCAGTCCGCGACTCGACCCGCAGATTCCTCTTCTGGAATGTAGGACGGCCTCACCAACTCGTAGACGTCATCGGTGTGGCAGTACATGTTGCCCGCCAAACGGCCCGTCGGCCTCAGGGCTTCATGGTTGATGCGCAGGCCGTTCGGTCCTTCGTAGAGAATATCGTCGCGCACGTGCATCCTGACGATCTCGCCGATCACAAGTCCGTGGGAGTGGGGTTGCTCGCCGATATTCACCACCTGCATCAACCGGCATTCCATGTTGACCGGCGATTCCAGCACCCGGGGCGCCTTCACGATCTCGCTGGGAGCCTCTGTCAGTCCGGCGATGTCGAACTCCGAGACATCGGAGGGGTACTCAGCGGCGGTGGCGTTCATGGCCGCAGCGATGTCGTCTACCACTACGTTGACCACGTACTCGCCCGTTTCCTCAACGTTGGTCAACGTGTCCTTACGCTTGTCCTGCCATCCTGCGGCCTTGCGAGACGATGAAAATATCAGCGTCGGCGGGTTGTAAGCCATGGCGTTGAAGAAACTGTATGGAGCCAGGTTCACGACTCCTTCGGTGGATATGGTCGAGACGAATGCGATGGGCCGCGGCACCACCACGCCGGTCAGAATCATGTTGAATCGGTCAAAATTCCTGGGGTCGATCAACATATTGAGGAACTCCTGCTGCCTGGGAATAGTTTCGCCAACAGAAATTTGGCGGAGATGATTATACCCCCGCATTTGAATGCAGGGCTTTCGATTATCTGCCCCGCCTGTCCGATGGTCCTGAGCTGCCGTAGGTCAGTCTGTGGCGGGTTGGCGTGCAGGGGCGCGCACCCTTGCCCACCATCGACAGGGCGGTCTGGGAGACCGGCCATTGAAGTACAAGGGCCCGGGACGAGGGCGCGGCGATTTCGCTTGGGCACGCTATTTCAGCGTCAGTTCGACACGGACAGACTCACGAGCAATCGTGGTAGCACCGCGGTCGTCGTCGGTAGTGTTTCTCTGGATGTTTGCCTCCGTTGGGGTTGGTGGTTGGTTTGAGGTTTCGGGTGTCAGGTTGTGGTTCGGGTTGCGTGTCGGAGCACGGCCAACACTGTTTTTTGCTTGCGCAGAAAGATATCGTCCTAGGCTTCCGTGTCCTCGCGGGTAGCCGGCCAATGATACCGGGGCAATGCGAGCACGGGGCGGTGGTAACACCCGCTGGGTTCCGGGAGCTTGGCCGGGGAATATCAATCCGCCAGAGGCGGACCTTCGGTCCGCCAGAGGCGGATCTACGACTCTAGGCTCCTTGGGAACCTTATCCTGCTGTTTGGTAACCGACAGGCCGTTATGCGACCCGAACCTTTTTGACACCTCGCCATGTTGAGTAGTTTGGTGGCTGCCGCTGCATGCGATGCGGCCGACCCCGCCCGGTTCTCGAGTTCCGAGCGGGGAACCTGACATGGTTAGGATAGAACGTGGGTGCGATCAAGGGCAACGGGCGGGTGTCATTGTTGTGGGTTTTTCTTTACATCGATAAATAGGATGAACGGGATGGGGATTATCCGAATCAGGATTTGCAGGATTTTTGGATTATATTATTGGGATTGGGCGCATCGTCATAATGGTAGGGAGGATGGATGTTGTGGCTGCTCTTCCGGTGAGAATGCCGCAGCGGACTCGGCGTGTTGTGGTCAAACAGGATTTTCAATCCTGACCTTGGCGTCAAGGCTTTTCACCTCGTGCTCCAATACGGATCGGACCTGTAGTTCGGTGACTCCGGGAAACCACGCCAGGAATTCCTAGATAGTGGCACCCTCGGCAAGATTTCCAAACAGGGCGGATACCGGTACTCTGGTGCCCGTAAAGACCCATGCTCCGCTCATCCGGTCGGGCACGCTTTCGACGGCTGGGCAGATACTCCAGTCGGTCATGTTGTCACCTCGGGTTGGAGCGTCCGGTTCCGTGTGTCGCCAACGGATGCTCGTCTTGGCGTAGTATAAACGCCGCTGCGGACCTGCGGCACCATGTGCAGGATCCGCATGGGGCGGGCGAACTCCGCAGGATGAGGATGAGGGGAATCGAACGGGGCGGGTTTGAAACCCGCCCCTACGTGGTTTTGTGGTAGCCGAGAGTGCGTGGTCAGTCGGCGGAGGTGGCGACGGGGGCGCCCTGGAAGTGGGGCATGACCTGGGTGGCGAAAAGCTCGATGGAGCGCATGACCTTGCTGTGGGGCAGGCCGGCGAAGCCGAAGTTGCCGAAGACGTGGTTGATGCCCGCCTCCTGCACCTGCTTGAGGCGCTCGGCGACGACCTCGGGGGTACCACGGAGCGGTGGCAGGCCAGCGTGGCCAACGTCGTCGCGGCGTTCACGATCCTGCTGGCGGTTGGCCCAGTGCTCGTAGCCCTTGGCGATGTTGCCGTTGCGGTCCATGGGCATGCCGATGGGCGCGCCGTTGGAGCCGGCGGAGCGCAGGACGCGGGATGAGAAGTCCTCAAGGCCGATGGGGTCCCGCTCGGCTTCCTCCATGGTGGGGGCCACGTAGATGGACTTGGACATGGGCGGGTCGAGATGGGCATGAGGGTAGCCGTACTCGTCCATCCGGTCTCGCCAGCGCTGGATGACCTGGGGCGCCTGGCCGAGGATGTCGGTGGGGCCGCCGGTGATGACCTGGATCTGACGGCTGGCGGCGAAATCAATGCTGGCCGGGCTGGTGCTGACGGCCTGAAACAACGGCGGGTACGGCTTCTGCACGGGCTTGGGCAGTACCCAGAGATCGTCGACGTTGGTGTACTTGCCGTGGAAGGTGAGGCGTTCCTGGGTCCACGCCTGGATGATCACGTCGACGGCTTCCTGGAACCGCTCGCGGCTGGTGTCGATGTCGACGCCGACGCCGTCAAACTCCTGCTGCTGGTAGCCGGCGCCGATGCCGAAGTTGAAGCGGCCGTTGCTGATCACGTCCAGCATGGCGACTTCCTCGGCGACGAGGATGGGGTTGTGCAGGGGCAGGACGATGACGGCGGTGCCGATGCGGATGTTTTTGGTGCGTCCGGCGACGGCTCCCAGGAACGACCATATGCCGGAGAGCAGGCCGTGGCGGGAGAAGCGGTGCTCGCCCAGCCAGGCTTCATCGAGGCCGGCCTCGTCGGCGAAGGCGATCTGCTCCAGCGCGTCGTTGAGCGCCTGGGGCGGCGTGAAGTCCTCATGGTAGGGGACGATGGTGAAGATTCCGAACTGCATGGGAGCCTCCTGTGGGGGATGGAGTAACGGATGGCGCAACTGTATCACATGGGGGCGATACCCCTCACCCCAGCCCTCTTCCTCAAGGGGCGAGGGAGTATGGCGGTTGCCGGGTTGGGGGTGTTGTGGCACCATTGTTGCGATAAAACGGCGGGATGATAAGGAGTGGAGCGATGAGCCTGGATATATTTGACGTTTCCGGTCAGAAGGTATTGCTGACGGGGGCGGGACGCGGCATCGGCAAGGGGATCGCGCTGGCTTTCGCGCAGGCGGGCGCGGACGTGGCGGTTACGGGGCTGACGACCACGGGGGTCAACAAGGTGGCGGAGGAAGTTCGGGCGCTGGGTCGTGAGTGCCTGCCACTGACAGGCGATGCCACCAAGGCCGCGGACACCGATGCCATCGTCGAGCGCGCCATCGCGGAGTTCGGCCACATCGACACGCTGGTGAACTGCGTGGGCGACGCCATCCGCAAGCCGGTGGTGCAACTGCCCGGCAGCGACGTTCCCGGCATGACCGAGACCGAGTGGCACGAGATCGTGGACATCAACCTGACCGAGGCGTTCCAGGGTTGCCGCGCCATTGGGCCGCACCTGCTGGAGCGTGGGCAGGGCAACGTGATCAACATCAGCGGGTGGGCGTCGTTCAGGGGCCGGCCGATGTCGGGGGCGTATGATGCCGCCAAGGCGGGCTTGATGCGTTTCACAGAGGTGGTGGCGCAGGAATGGGCTCCCCACGGCGTACGCTGCAACGCCATCGCGCCGGGCAGTTTCCCCGATCCGGAGCAGATGTCGGAGGAAGCGTTTGCAGCGCGGGACGCCGGGGCCGCCGATACCGTGCCGCTGGGTCGCGTCGGGCGGTTGATCGAGGTGGGTTACCTGGCGGTGTACCTGGCGTCGCCGGCGGCGGCATACGTGACGGGGCAGACGTGGGCGATCGACGGGGGAGTGAGCATCAAGCACCCATAAGGCAGGATTCTGTTTCAGGTGGTTTGATTTTGGTAAACGCCGCAGTTGGCGCGGGCAGGGGCGAATAATTATTCGCCCCTACAGGGAGAAACCACATAAATCGCAACGGGACCTTCCTCTACGGCCTGTATTGACCAACGCTCCTAGATTCCCGCTTTCGCGGGAATGACAGGAAGGGAATACTGATAATCGGATGAGCCTGTGGCGGACATATCCGACTTTTCCGGGAATGGCGAGATTGATACAGGAGATTTGCGATGACGATGCGTTATGAGTTGCTGGTGCCCAGGATTCTGGAGGGGGCCGCAGTGCGGTTTCCCAAGAAAGAGATAGTCACGCGGGTGGGCGAGGGAACGCACCGCTACACCTATGCCGACATGTTCACGCGCACGGCGAGGCTGGGCAATGCGCTGCGGGAGTTGGGCATCGGGAAGGGCGACCGGGTGGGCACATTCGCCTGGAACAACTACCGCCACCTGGAGGCGTATTATGCGCCGTCCACCATCGGCGCGGCGGTGCATACCATCAACATCCGCCTGGCCCAGGATGACATGGCGTACATCATCAACCACGCGGGGGACAAGGCGCTGCTGATCGACCCCGACCTGGCGCCGCTGATTGAAGCAATCTCGGACCGCCTGACCAAGGTGCAGCATTACGTGATCATGGGCGAGCCGGACGAGGTGACGACCACGCTGCCCGGGGCGGTGTCCTACGAAACGCTGCTGGCGGCGGCGTCTCCGGAGTACCAGCCCGAGTACGTGGACGAATACGACACGATGGGGCTGTGCTACACGTCCGCGACGACAGGATTGCCCAAGGCGGTGGCGTATTCGCACCGAGCGGTGTACCTGCACTCCATGGCTGCCGCGATGACCGATATGTTCGACTTGTCGGAGCGGGACATTGTCATGCCCGTTGTGCCGATGTTCCACGCTAATTGCTGGGGCATGCCGTTTGTCACGGCGCTCACCGGAGCCAGCCAGGTGTTTCCCGGAGCGCGGCCTGACCAGCGGGTCATCTGCGAACTTATCGAGCGGGAGAAGGTCACGCTCAGCGCGGGAGTGCCCACCATCTGGATCGGGGTGCTGGACTACCTGAACCGGTCGGGAGTCGAATACGACCTGTCGTCGCTCAGACGGTTGATCAGCGGAGGGTCGGCGGTGCCGCTGGCGGTGTTGCAGGCCTACCGGGACCGGCTGGGCGTCGAGATCATCCACGCCTACGGAATGACCGAGGCCGCGCCCTTGATCTCCGTCAACCGCAGGCGCAGTTGGCTGGACACGCTCTCGGAGCAGGAGCAACTGGAACTGAACGCCAAACAGGGAACGGTTGCGCCGGGAATCGAAACGAAGCTGGTGGACGAGAACGGCGACGAGGCCGATTGGGACGGCGAGCAGCGGGGCGAGTTGTGGTTCCGCGGGCCGTGGATCGCCGGCGAGTACGTTGACGACGAGCGCAGCGACGAAACATTCGTGGACGGGTGGTATCACACCGGCGACATCGCGTCCATTGACCCTGACGGGTACATCCAGATCGTGGACCGGGTCAAGGACATGGTAAAGAGCGGCGGCGAGTGGATTTCGTCGGTGGATCTGGAGTCGGCGATCATGGCGCACCCGGAGGTGCTGGAAGCCGCGGTGATCGCAGTGCCGCATCCCCAATGGCAGGAACGGCCGCTGGCGTGCGTGGTGCAGCGATCCGAATCCACCGCCCAGTTGACCAAAGAGACGATCCTGGAGTTCATCCAGCCCAATTTCGCCCGGTGGTGGCTGCCCGACGACGTGGTGTTCATCGACGAGATACCCAAGACCAGCGTGGGCAAGTTCGACAAGAAAGTGCTGCGGGAGCGGTTTGAGAGCCACGTCTGAGTTCCGGGGCGAGGCTGCCGCGGCGATCGTCGCGTCCGGCATCCGCAAGGACTACGGCGACCGGGCGGTGCTGCGCGGCGTTGATCTGACAGTGGGCTGGGGTGAGATCGCGGTGCTGTTCGGGGCGAACGGCGCGGGCAAGACGACGCTGCTGCGCATCCTGGCGGGCTTGACTCGCGCCGAAGACGGGACGACGCACATCGCCGGCCGGCCGATGCACCGGCGTGGCAGCAGGGCGCGGCGGCTGGTGGGTTTCGCCGGACACCAGACCATGCTGTACAGCGACCTGACCTGCCGGGAGAACCTGGAGTTCTACGGGCGGCTGTACGGCATCCGGGATGCCGGCCGCAGGATTGAGCAGGTGCTGGCACAGATGAACCTGTCGGACCGGGCGAACCGCAGGGTGCGCACGCTGTCCCACGGGATGCAGAAGCGGCTGTCGATGGCGCGGGCGATCCTGCATGAGCCGGTGGCGCTGCTGCTGGACGAACCGGAGTCGGGGCTGGATGCGGAATCAGTGGAGACGCTGGGAGACCTGCTACGAGATTGGGCTGCGTCGGGTCGCACCGCGCTGCTGACGACGCACAGCACGGAGGTGGGCCTGGCGTGGGCGGACCGGACGCTGACGCTGGCCGGCGGGCGGATCGAATCGGATGGGGCGCCGGCGAGACCCGAATCCGCCGCGCCCAGGGTGATACAATGAGCCTGTCGGACCTGCCCAGCGAATTGGGCGAACGGGGGATATGGTGGCATGTTGCGGGGTTCGCAATCGTGGGTGGCGTCAGCGTGGCGGTCCTGCAGATTTGGGAAGGGTCTGATTTCTGGGTGTACCGCAGCTTTGAGATCGCAACCAAGGATCTGTACTGGCTGTTCGTCCTGCCGCTGGCGGGCGTAATTGAAGGAGCGCGCAAAATGTTTGAGAAGGCTTCGGAAATAAGGGCGGCGCAGCGGGCAAAGATGATGGAACGAGCATTGACTCGGGGACGCAGAGAAGGGCGTGAGGAAGGACTAAAGGAAGGACGCGAGGAAGCGCTTACTAAACTACGGAACCTTCTGCGTAGTCCGGCTGTCTCGACAGACCCTGAAACCGGCGTCGTCACGCTAACACCGGAGGATATTGATTCATTGCTGGGCAAAGCGGCTGATGATGGCGAGTAGGTAACGGAACTGGCGAGTCAGATCCGGGCGCGTCCAGGCCATGGAACTGCTGCGTGGCGCGCTAACGGTGGCGTGGAAGGACGTGCGGCTGGAGTTGCGATCCCGGGACGTGATTGCGTCGGCGTTGGTGTTCGGGCTGATCGTGGTGGTGGTTTTCAACTTCGGGCTGAACCGGTCGCCGGGCAGCCTGGAGCCGGTTGCGCCGGGACTGTTGTGGGTGGCGTACGCCTTCATCGGCGTGCTGGCGATGAACCGGGCGTTCACGCGGGAACTGGAGAACGGCGGCATGGACGGGTTGCTGCTGGCTCCGGTGAGCCGAGACGCGGTGTTCTTGGGCAAGATGCTGGGCAGCCTGGCGTTCATGCTGGTGATCGAGGCCATCCTGCTGCCCGTGTTCGCGGTGATGCTGGACCTGCCGACGCTGTCGCCGGCGTTGGGGCTGATCATCCTGCTGGCGACGGTGGGGTTCGCCACCGTCGGGACGTTTTTCGCGTCCATAGCGGTGCAGACACGCTCGCGGGAGATCCTGCTGCCGATACTGTTTTTCCCGGTGGTGGTGCCGGTGATCATCGCGGCGGTGGAGGCGTCGGCGCTGGCGCTGCAGGGTGGCACGATGACGGCGGTGTGGACGCGGTGGCTGCCGCTGTTAATAGTATTCGACGCTTTGTATTTGGTAATATGTCCGTGGGTATTCGGTTACGCATTCGAGGGGTAGCGAACTTTGGCAGCAATGGCCGACCGGCCGCAGGGTAAAGTGTCTTGGCAAAACGCGGTGCGGGATTTGCGGCTATGGCTGTTGCTCCTGACCGCGATTCTGATGCTGGTGGACGGCTACCTGATCTTCATGGTGGCGCCAACCGACGCGGTGCTGGGCCACGTGCAGCGCATTTTCTACGTCCACGTGCCCATCTCCATCCTGTCGTTCCTGGGCTTCCTAGTGTGCGCCATTGCCGGAATCGGCTACCTAGTCCGCCGTACCGAACGATGGGATCGCGTGGCCCATGCGTCGGCCGAGGTGGGCGTGGTTTTCGTCACGCTGGCGCTGGTGACAGGGATTATTTGGGGCAAGCCAGTTTGGAACGCTTGGTGGCAATGGGATGCGCGACTGACCACCACCCTGATCTTATGGTTCATCTACGTGGCCTATCTGATGATCCGGCAGTACGCGCCGACGCCGCAGCAGGGAAGAACCTGGTCAGCAGTGGTTGGGATCATTGGATTCGTTGACGTGCCCATCGTCTATTACTCGGTTAACTGGTGGAGGACTCTTCACCCTGAACAGGTTATAGGCCCGGCGGCGGACGAAGGTTCGCTGGAGCCGATCATGGCGCAGATACTGATATTCTCGCTGGTCGCGACGCTGGCGCTGTTCACGTACCTGATGCTGGAACGGGTGGGCCTACGGACAATCGAGGATCGGCTATCGGAACTGCGCCGCCGGAGAAACGCAAGCTGACATGAGTGAACTGCCCCCGGCCAATCTGCCTTATCTCTTCGCCGCGTTCGCCGTGGTGTGGGTGGTGTTTTTCATCTATGCGGCGTATATGTCGTGGCGGCGCCAGTCGGTGCAGCGGGAACTGGAGGAGATACAGCGATCCGATGGCGAAGGGGCCCCTGGATCCGGCTCGGACGATCCTTAGCGGATAGACCGGTATAATGGACGCTCGACGGAGACAACATCGGACAGGTAAAGGTTGAGCATGCAATCGGAAGACTATACGAATCGTCCGGCGGACGCAGCGATATTGCTGGATGCAGACTCGGAAGAGGAACGTTCGGGGTGGCGCAGCAATCGGACGCGCCTGATCATCCTGGTGGGCGTCATCGCGCTGGCGGTGGCCTATATGGTGTACGCGGCGTTTCCTGGGAACACGCAGTACTTCGTGAGTGTCAGCGAGTTCCTTGACGACCCCAAGTTGCACGACGGACAGACTTTGCGCGTGGCCGGCGCGCTGGATCCCGATAGCTTCCGCAGGGAGGATGGATCGGCGGAGTCGCGGTTCGCGGTGGGGGACAAGGAAGTGGACGTGCCCGGGCTGATTCCGGGGAGCAGGGTGCTGGAAGCGAGCTACGTAGGCGTGCTGCCAGACCTGTTCTTCAACCCGCACTCTGAGATCATTCTGGAAGGGAGTTACAACGCGGAGAACGCTGTGTTCACCACGGACAACATCCTGGTGAAATGCCCGTCGAAGTACCAGTCGCTGCAGGCGGAAAACCCTGACGTGGTACCGGGAACGGCGGGTGCGACGCAGGGCGGGTACTGAGGACACCAGCGAGCGAAAAGGTGGAATATGTTTGTCACGCCGACCACCAAAAAAAACGTATGCCAGCGAGCCCGAGCCGTTTATGAGGACCACATTCGTGCCCTGGTGGAAGCGGAGCATATGCACGAATACATTGCAATAGAACCGGACACTGGGGAGTATGAATTCAATGAAGACCTAGCGATTGCATCGCAGAAACTGAAAGAACGGCGGCCAGAATCACTGACCTGCATCCTGCGTATCGGCCATAAAGCGGCCATTAGGATGGGAAGCGGATGGCCAAGCGGGTATAAAGGCACCCCGATTGCAGACTCCGTACAGTACGATGTGTTCTGGAGCCGCAGCCAGGAAATCTACGAAGCAGAAATTCGCCAGTGGGTCGAGCCGAGACACAACGGCAAGTTCCTGGCCTTGCATCCGGATACAGGAGATTGCGAGGTAAACGGCGACATGCTGGGAGCGGTTGCGAATTTGGGCAAGAGACTGCCCGGCGCGCCATTTTATGTATTACAGATCGGGCGCGATAACTCCATCATCGGGGTAATCAGAGGGCCCAGAAAAGGATGATTACCGGAAGCATCAATCCCATCAGGCAAGCGACTTTACCCGTATCGATAAAGGACGAGGCCAGCGGCCAGTTCGTTGACTTCAATCCAGTGGTCGATACCGGATTCACTGGTGACCTGCAACTCCCTGTGGCCGACATTGTACGGCTCAACTTGCCGCTGGTGGACAAGCTAGACTCGCAACTTGCGGACGGGCGCATTGTTCAGGCCGAAATACACGCAGGGACCGTGCTTTGGTTTGGAAACCAAGAAACAGTCAACGTTATTTCAGCTGCAGAAAACATCCCTCTGGTCGGAACCAAACTGTTGTGGGGCAGCGCTATGTCCGTTGAGTGGGAGTTTGGCGGGCGGGTGACCGTCGCTCCGCTGACGCCGTCGGAATAGAAAGCCCCCGGCACATCGCGCCGGGGGCTTTATTGTTTGCGGTGGTTGGAGCGGATTAGAAGGTGTAGGCGTCCATCATCTGCTCGACGGTGCGTTCGCGGGCCTTGGCGCGGATGATGTTCATGTTGGCGTCGAGGGACTGGCGTTCCTCATCCTTGTAGATGACGCCGACGGGGAGACCACCCTGCCGAACCAGATCCTCGGCGGCGCGCTTGTCGCTGGGGTCGTGATCCTCGGGGATGTCCCACAGCGCGGGGGCGATGCCCTCGCGAGCGTTACCCTTGATGAGCTGGTACGTGTCGTTGTAGGTGACGCACGGGGACTGGACGTGAATCATGGACATGCCCTGGTGATTCATACCCTCGTTGATGAGGCGAGCCAGAACGCGGGGCTGCCCCGAGAATCCGGACGCGATGAAGGAAACGCCCAAGGTGAGGTAGAGTTCCAGCGGGTCCAGGTCCTCTTCGATCTTGCCGAAGGGCGTGCTGCTGGTGATGGCGCCCATCTCGGTGGTCGGCGAGCTCTGGCCCTTAGTGAGGCCATATACACCGTTGTCCATGATGACTGCGGTGAGGTTCACGTTGCGCGCGGCCTGGGGCGCGATGTGCTCGCCGCCGATGCTGAGGAAGTCGCCGTCGCCGGCAACCACGATGACGTTGAGCTCGGGCCGTGCCATCTTGATGCCCATGGCGACGGGCAGGGTGCGCCCGTGGATGCCGTGGATGCCGTAGGGCTGCTCGCCCTCCAGCAAATGGACCAAGTTGCCGCTACAGCCGATGCCGGCCACGACCACGTTGTTCTCAACGGGCAGGCCGGTTTCCTCGAGCCGGTTGATCATGGCGAATTCCAGGGCGCGGCGTACGCCGAAGTCGCCACAGCCGGGGCACCATTTAAAGTCGTATTCGGGGTTCTTCTTGCTCATACCCGCGCGGCCTCCGTTTGTTCGGACACAATCTTTGTTACTCGGGACACCAGGTCGCTGACCTTGAAGGGGAGACCGGTGTATTGGGTGATGGCCTGCGCCTTGACGCCCTCGGAGCGCAGGATGCCGGCCCACTGACCCTGGTAGTTCAATTCGGGGACGATGACCAGATCCTTGCTGCGCAGTTCCTCAAGGAGGCGCGGCGGCAGCGGGTTCAGGAACATCGAGAAGTACCAACCCACGTCGACGCCTTGCTCGCGAAGCTCATCGTAGGCTTCCTGCGCCGGCCCCTTGGAGCCGCCCCAGGTCATGATGGCGATGTTGGCGTCGGTGTTGTCGCTTTCGTAGTTGTCCTCTTCGAGGAGCTTGAGCTTGCTGAACCGGCGCTCGGTCATCTGGATGTGGCGACTGGGCAGGTGGGTGGTGTCGCCCATCTCGTCATGCTCGCTGCCGTTGGCGACGTAGGCGCCGGGGCCACCGGGCAAAGGCATGGGCGAAAGCTCATAGCCGGAATAGCGGTGGTAGCCGTTCGCGCCTTCGTAGGTGAGCCGCTCTTCCACCGGGACCCTGGTGATGTCCGGTCGCGGGATGTTCTGCACGCGCTCGGCCATGGACATTTCGCTCATCAGGATCACGGGGCCCTGGTAACGCTCCGCCCAGTTGATGGCGTGGGCGGCTGCGAAGAAGCATTCTTCCACGGATCCGGGGGCGATAATGGGCATGCGCACGTCGCCGTGGGCGGGGTACATGCAGCCCATGAGGTCGGACTGCTCGGTCTTGGTGGGCAGGCCGGTGGCGGGACCGCCGCGCTGCACGTCAACCACGACCAGCGGGATCTCGGCCATCCAGGCCAACCCCAGGCCCTCGCTCATCAGGGAGATGCCGGGGCCGGCAGTGGCGGTCATGGACTTTTTGCCGGCGAAACCGGCGCCCAGGATCGCGGTGATGGCCTCGATCTCCGAGGACACCTGGTAGGCAAACTTGTCCTCTCCGACCAGGTTGCGCTCCATCCACAGGAGGATGGTGGTGGCGGGAGAGATGGGGTAGCCTGCGTAGAATTTGAGACCGGCATGGGTGGCGCCCAGGGCGATGGCCTCGTTGCCCTTGAGCATCATCTGCGTGTAGTCGGGCGGGTTGGGCGGAGCCAGGTCGCCCAGCACAAATCCGCTTTCGGCAGCGTTCTGGCGGCCGAGACGCATGGCCTCGATGTTCGAGGAGATGATCTCGTCGTCGTTGTCGCGGCCGCGGCGGAACCGGGCTTCCACAAAGTCCTCCAGGTACTGCTGGGGCATGTGGACCAGCTGGGCCAGCGCGCCGATGACGACCATGTTGGCGGCGCGGTTGTTGCCGGTGGAGCGGGCCAGGGTGTCGATGGCGAGGCCGAACGACCGGGGGTCGGTCATCGTGAAGTCGTCGGCGTTGTAAATGATAACGCCGCCCTCGCGGACTTCCTCGGCGTGGGTCTCGTAGGCTTCCTCGTTGAAGGCGACCAGCACGTCCACCTCGTCGCCGGAGCTCAATACGGGCTCGGTGCGGATGCGCGCCTGGGTCCAGGTGGGACCGCCGAGGATCTGAGAGGGGAAGGTGGCGTAGGTCAGGGCATGGTAGCCGACCTGGGTAGAGGCCTGGGCCAGTCCTTCGGCTGAGGTAACGACGCCCTGTCCGCCCTCACCGGCGAACCGGACGACGAAGTCGTTCATTTGCATCTGGAGGTTCCTCCGAACCGGCGATTATCTGCCAGACACCAGCGAAATGTTTCGGGCCGAAGCCCTGGAGCCCGATAACCACGGATACAAAAATACACCTGCCCGGTTGTTGATGGGAGGTGTTGCCACAAGGCATTGTGGTGTACTGCAGGGAAAGCACCCGATCAGGCTGCGTTCGAGACCCGGTCGCACCATTGCGAATACGATGCGAGCACGATAGCGCCGATGTGATTAGCGCACGGAATATAGCATTACGCGCCCGAATTTGTCAATTTGGCGGCACGGAACCTCAGGGGCTTTCGATTATTGCCACAATGCAAGTCGTCCGCTCGTGGTGAGCCTGTCGAACCATGTTCCGGCGCCGGCAGACCATCCTTCGACAAGCTCAAGATGAGCGGATAGGTGGAGCGACAATCGAAAGGCCCTGCCAGAACCTAACATGGGTCATTGATCGTAGCGGAGCTATTCATCGGTTTGCCGAGGACGCAACGACCGCGTTGCACCGTGAATTACCCCGGTTGACCGCCGCCGTTGTCAATATTACGTTGACGGGACATACGTGTAAGGAAGGTTATGAGGGCGCCGAACGACCCTTTCATAATCCAATCAAATGCCTCCAAAACCCGTTGTTCAACCACGGAAGGTTCGGGTGAGGCAACTCCTGCCATCCACGCCAAGCCCACAGCGCCAAAAGCGAACAGCCCCGTTAGAACAGCGGCGACAAAGTAATCGTTCATGCCTCCGCTTCGCTGCTTGCTCTTTTATCCCCTGGCTCCGAATTTTTAGAGCGGCGGTGAGATCGGAGCGAAACAGCTAACATGAGCCCTATCGCGGTTAGGATTAGAGCGACGGCCGACAACGCCATCAAGAGCGCTACCACAGGCAACAAAGGACTGTCCGTCCGTGTGATCAGGGCCAGGACAGCAGCCACCACCGTCATCGCCGGCAAAAGGATGAGCATGAATGGGTTGGTCAATCGGCCCATCCAGGCAAAGACGCTCACCAGAGCCGTGGCCCCTACGAGCAGGACGAGTAAGATGAGCACATCTTCCATATTGATGGTCGTTCCATGAACGCGTTAATAATCTAATTGTAAATAATAAATTCAATTGGATACTACCATGAGGCTTGTTGGCATATCAACGATTCGCCCAATCGCAAGCTCGTCCAGGACGATTGCAGATCACGCTGCCGGCAAAATCCAAATGGGCAGGCGAGGGTGTTGGCGGCACGGACGGCGACCTGCGAGGGGTTGGTATAATTTCCCGCCATGTCCATAAGCCTTGATGTCGTCATACCCTGCCTGAACGAGGAGCGGGCGCTGCCGTTGTGCATCCGGAGGCTGCATGCGTTCATGTCCGAGTCCATGGAGCGGTACGAATGGGGAATCGTGGTGGCGGACAACGGGTCCACCGACGGTACGCTGGACGCGGCGGAGTCGCTGTCGCAAGAGTTTCCGCAGGTGCGCTACATCCGATTGGAGCAGCGCGGGCGGGGTCGGGCATTGCGGCGTGCGTGGACGGAGAGCAGGGCGGACGTCGTGGCCTACATGGACGTTGACCTGTCCACGGACCTGGGCAGCCTGCCGCCGATGATCGAGGCCATCGCCGACGATGGGTACGAAGTGGCGACGGGGTCGCGGCTGCTGCCCGAGTCGCGGGTGGTGGGACGGACGCTGAAGCGGGAGATAACGTCGCGGGGGTACAGCCTGCTGTTCCGCACGATGTTCTTCACGTCGTTTCGCGACGCGCAGTGCGGGTTCAAGGCGGCAAGCCGGCGGGCGGCGGACGACCTGGCGCCGCTGGTGGTGGACAACGGGTGGTTCTTCGACTCGGAGTTGCTGATCCTGGCGCAGAAGTGCGGCTACCCGATCAAGGAGCTGCCGGTGCATTGGGAGGACGATCCCGACACGCGGGTGCGCATCCTGCGAACGGCGTGGGAGGACGTGAAGGGGCTGCTGCGGCTGAAGTTCGGCGGGGTGAGCCGGGCGCGGCGGGCGTTGGGGGTGAGGTAAATGGCTGATGCTTTTCTGCTGGGCGCGGGGTTCTCAAAGGCCATGCACGACTGCATGCCCACAATGACAGAGTTGTACCGATCGCTACAGCGCTTGGTGGGAGTTGCTGACGGCATCCCTGAAGAAATATACGCTTATGCCAGCGATGCGGAAGCGTTGCTAACATATTACGCGATCCCCGGACCGCAAGATAACGTGCCTGAGATTTATCTCAAAAAACGCATGACCGCATTGATCGAACAGGAAATTGGAACTGCCATAGCCGAGCGAGAATCTCAGGCTCTATCGTCGGGAACAAATCTGAACGGTAACGCGCTAGTTTCAAAGTGGCATTGGGATGGAAGCCAAATACTAACAACCAACTACGACACTTTGGTGGAGGAGTTGGTAGCGAGCAAGGAATTTTGCGAACAAAACTCGGTTAGAGCTTTGTCTTACGTGGACCTATATCCGGTCCCGATAATTCCAGTGAATGCCATGAAAGGGATAGGGTTTTTCGGTGAAACCGACGAACAAACTTTCGCCCTATACAAGCTTCACGGTTCGACCAGTTGGTACACTCATTCGATGGAGTCCAATATTGCCCCGATATACGGACTACCTGCCCAATACTCCGATCGCCCCAAGAACCAAACCCTCGTCGCCGATAAACGGAGATTTATAGTTCCCCCCGTGTACGACAAATCCACGTTGCTGAGTCACGAAAGCGTCCGTAGCATCTGGAGGCAAGCCAAAGAAAACGCCTTGCAACCGGCGGACAGGCTGTTTGTCATAGGTTACTCGCTTCCTCGAACCGACATTGCGATGCACTCATTGTTGTGGGAAGGCAGCCGATTCCGTAGTGAAGGTGGTTCGAAAAAGCTGCTCTACGTCGTGGATATCGACCGATCTGTCGAAAAACATTATCGTGATGCATTAGGTCGGTATTACGATGTCCGAACCGAGTTCGTCGGTGCGCACGATGCGTTCAGCGCGTTTGTGGATTGGTATGCGAACGAATAGCTTTTTCGATGAAACCAGGCATAATGCGTACCACGCCATAGCCTGAAATCTGCATTCCGCCGAGTTGATTGCACCAAAAGCCTAGGTGGTCAAGGGATCTCTGAGACGAGAGTTCGGCGGGGTGAGCCGGGTGCGGCGGGCGTTGGAGGTGAGATGATTTGTCGGTTCGATGTTGGATGTGTACGATATGTTTATGGCACGCACCAATGTGGACATCGACGACCAGGCTTGCGCTGAGGTCATGCGACGCTACCAACTCCCCACCAAGCGCGAGGCCATCAACTTCGCCCTGCGAACGCTGGCCGCCGAACCCGCATCCCTCGATGAGGCCCGCTCCCTGCGAAGCATCGGATGGGAGGGAGACCTGGACTTGATGCGCTCGACTCGCTGACCGTGATACTGGTCGGTTTGGGGCGCGGGCGTTGGGGATGCCGGGAAATTGTAAAGCCGCGTGGTGCCGCTAACTGACCACCCCAATGGTGTTCGCCAAGTCGTGACCGGAGGTTGCCGGAGGCAGCGGTTTGCCGTCTGCTCGGTATAGTTCGATTGCTTCGTCAACTATCTGACAGAGATCCTCGAAAACCTGCTGTTCGTTGTCGCCGTGGCACCCGCCGTAGATGAGGCCTGGAGCGCTGCCCACGTAGCATTGATCTTCCTCGGACCACTCGATGATTTTGACGTAGCGGGCGCTGTCTTTCATTTCCTCGATTCCTCAATGGCCATGCGCACCGCACGGACTTGATAGTGCTTCGCGTCGTTTCCCAGATTGCCCGATATGGTAACAGGCTTGGCAACGTTGGGATGCGTGAAGTTTCGGTGGCTTCCCCGCCCTCCACGATTGACGAATCCTGCTCGTTCCAAGTCGGCGATCAACTCGCGGATTCTAGGGGGCAAGTTCGGCCTCCGACGAGCCGATAAGAGCAGCAGCGAGCAAAACAAATGGCTGGGGATACAGGATTCGAACCTGTGATACCTGATCCAGAGTCAGGCGTCTTACCACTAGACTAATCCCCAGCGCGGCCCTTCGATTCTAGCAGAGGGGGAGGCGGGTTTTCAACGCGGCCAGCCTATCGTCAGGACCTGTCCAAAATTGCGCGATTGAAGTCTATCCGCTCGTCCTGAGCCTGTCGAAGGACACGCTCGTGGTTGGACAGGCTCCCGCCGGAGGCGGACGTTCCGTACCATGAGCGGGGATGTTTCGACCTTGACGAGATTGCCACGCTTCGCTCGCAATGACAGTGGTTTGCATACATCCCGCCTATCGCTGGGCCTGCCAGGCTTCGAGGTTTTGCTGCATGTATTCGACGTGTTCGCGGACGTGGGCTTCGTAGGTGTCGAGCCAGTCGTCGAGGGTCGTGTCGCCGTTTTCGGGGTGGTAGGCCGTGTTGGACCAAGTGGATTCAGGCAGGGACTTGATTAGCGTGTAGGTCTTGCCTCGGAGCCATTTGAACAGGTTGAGCGTGTCGTCGATGTCCTGCTCGTGGTAGTCGAGGGCGGCGGCCCATTGGTTCTCGTCGTAGTCCATGAGGGTGCGGCCCGGCTCGGCGATGAGGCGGCGGGCGCGGATGTAGCTGTTGGCCTCGCTGTCGGTGATGTGGATGACATGCTCGTGGATGCTCCAGCAGCCGTGCTCGTCGCGGAACTGCCACATCTCCCTGGGGAACTTGTCCAACGCCTCCACGAGTTGGGTGTAGGCGTTGGCGTAGGACTCGATTTTCTGCTGGCGGGCTTGGGGGGTCATCAATGCACTGCTCCGGGAAAGGGTAGGTTCATTTTACAGGGATGAACAGGATTTACAGGATTTACAGGATGCGTGGGATGGATTAGCACGCGGTGGCGCACAAACCCAGGGGCGGATAGAATGGCGGCGGAATTGCTACGCAGACATACGCCGATTTCCCCATTCGAGGAGCGATTACTCATGCAACTAGGAGCCATTTTTCCGCAGACCGAGATCGGGGCGGACCCGATTGCCGTGAAGGATTTCGCGCAGGCCGCCGAGGCGCTTGGCTACGAGCACCTGCTGGTGTTCGACCACGTGCTGGGCGCGGACCACACGCAGCGCGCCGAGTGGAACCGTCCGTACAACAAGGACGACATGTTCCACGAGCCGTTCGTGATGTTCGGCTACCTGGCCGCGCTGACCGAGAAGATCGAGTTCTGCACGGGCATCATCATCCTGCCCCAGCGTCAGACGGCGCTGGTGGCCAAGCAGACCGCCGAGGTGGACGTGCTCACCAATGGCCGGCTGCGCCTGGGCATCGGCGTGGGCTGGAACGACGTTGAGTACGAGGCGCTGGGCGAGAACTGGGAGAACCGCGGCCGCCGCTCCGCCGAGCAGATCGAGGTGATGCGGATGCTGTGGACGCAGGAGGTGGTCAACTACGAGGGCCGCTACCACAAGATCACCCACGCCGGCATCAACCCTTTGCCGGTGCAGCGTCCGATTCCCGTGTGGTTCGGCGGCGGCGCGCCGCAGGTGGTGCGGCGTCTGGCGCGGATGGGCGACGGATGGTTCCCGCAGTTCAAACCGGACGGCGAGGGCCGGGAAAAGCTGGAGGAGATGCGTGAGTTGGCCCGGGGCTACGGTCGCGATCCTGCCGACATTGGCGTGGAGGGTCGCGTCGCGCTGATGGACAGCAACGACCCCGACGACTGGAACAAGCTGGCGTCGGACTGGGACGACGCGGGCGCATCGCACCTGTCGGTGAACACCATGCGCGCCGGCCTCAGCGGGCCCGACCAGCACATCGAGGCGATCCGGCGGTTCAAGGAAGCAGTGAGTTAGTCCGTAGCCGGGCGACGACTATGCAACTACGGCCCACCACCGATCCACGCACGCATGATGTCCGTTCAGGTTCCACATCCCTTCCCATATCAAGGTAGTAAGCGCAATATCGCGCACCGAATACTGCCCCACCTGCCGGGGGACGTTGAGCAGCTAATTGAGCCGTTTTGCGGTTCGGCGGCGATTTCGATTGCCGCCGCCGCACACGGATTAGCCGACAAGTTCATCCTTAACGACATCAACTCTGCCTTGATGGCGTTGTGGTCGGACATACTGGAACGGCCTGCACAATTAACGAATGAATACGAACGGCTTTGGCGTGAACAACAATCGGATAGAAAAGAATATTTTTCCCGCGTTCGTGCTGAATTTAACCGCACGCACGAACCTCACCACTTGCTTTACCTGTTGGCGCGCATCGTCAAGGGTTCAGTAAGATACAGTTCGGACGGCCAGTTCAATCAAGCTCCGGATAATCGACGCGCGGGAATGAAGCCAGAAAACATGCGCCGGCAAATCTTCGGCGTGTCGGTATTGCTGGCAGGCCGGACGCGCTTGTCAGCATCGGATTTTAGAGTTCCTATAATGGACGCGACACCCAAGGACGTCGTGTATTTAGATCCGCCATATCAAGGGATATCTTTCGCTAGAGATCACCGTTACTATCAAGGGCTTTCATACAACGAGCTGGCGGATGTACTTGCGCTGATGAACCTGAACGGCATTTCTTACCTAGTGAGCTATGATGGACGAACCGGAGAGAAGCATCATGGCCAATCTCTGCCGAGTGATTTGGGCCTCCGCCACTTGGAGGTTCCCGCAGGTAAATCGAGCCAAGCCACGCTGCTTGGTGAACGTCGCGATACCGTAGAATCTTTGTATCTATCACCGGCACTCGTAAAAAGGCTGGAATCTAATCGTAGTGATCTCGGGGCTTTATCTGGGACCGCACAGGGACGATTACATGGATGAAGCTAATCTGCCGCCGGAATTCGTTGAATTATTGAACAGCGTAACCGCCCGCCGTCCCAAGACCGTTATAGATCATATCCTCCAACATGGTTTTGTTACCACCGAAGAACTTCGGGATCTCTATGGGTACAATCATCCTCCGCGTGGGGCTCGTGATGTTCGCGAACTTGGCATACCACTGGAGACGTTCCGAGTTACAGGATCAGACGGCCGGTCAATCGGAGCTTACAGATTCGGAGACCCGACGGCACAGCGGTCGGCTTCGCTTTCAGGGCGGACAGCGTTTTCCAACACTATCAAAACCAGACTGATTGAGCGATTCGGTTCCCGCTGTAACATTTACCTCGAAGATTTTCCAGAGCGAGAATTGCAAATAGACCATCGCATACCGTTTGAAATCGCAGGTGACTCGGGCCTGTCCGACACTTTGGACGATTACATGCTGCTGTGCCCATCGGCCAATCGAGCAAAGTCTTGGAGCTGCGAGCATTGCGAGAATTGGGAAATAAGGGACGTGAACAACTGCCAATCCTGCTACTGGGCTTTCCCCGAAAACTATACCCATGTTGCCATGCGGCAAATACGTCGCTTGGATATTGTGTGGGCGGGTGAAGAAACCTCACAATATGACCAACTAACTCGAGCAGCCCATGACAATAACCAAGAGACGCCCGAGTTCGTCAAGGCCGTTATTCGACGCCACCTAGATGCGCGTCAGTAGCATTGCATTGGAGATTCCACGCTTGTTAAACGCACCAAATCTGTTGGGGCGAGATGCGGACGATATAGTCCATTGACCGGTTTAGATAAGGCGACGAAAATTCTTGGAATATCTCATCCGCTAGCTCTTACCCACTAGGTCCGGCATACCGGTGGCGGGTCCCCAGCGGGTGGTTCAGTCGTTATTCCGCGGGTAGCGTGAAAGTTGCTGTGCCCTCGGCGTCGTGGCGGTGATTTGCCAGCGCAGTCACGACTTGGGCGAGCCTATCGACCCGGTTGTTCAGGTCATCGACGCGGCGAATCAGCATTATCAGCGGCGGCATGAATACTGCGATGAGCGTGGCGCCCACGCCAATGATTGCAATAGTTTGCGCGTCCATATCAGCTTCTCACTTGAGATTCTGCATATATTCTAGCAGATGCGCGCTCACGACTGCAAATATAATCCAGAAATGATTATCCAATTCCACGTGGGCGATATTGTTTCGCCCGGAAGCCGGCCACTTGTGAACCCGCAGGGCCTCCGACGAACTCTTTGTTTCCTGCTCAAGCCAAGTTGATGAGGATAATACGGTTTCCGGCTAGATTTTCCCCACCAGGTCCTTCAGGGCAGTGTAGGTGCGGGCGTTTGATTCAGAGTCGTCGCCGGCGGTGAAGATGTTGGCGATGAAGTCGGTGGCGCCGGCGTCGGCGAAGGATTCGAGCTGGCTGCGCAGGGATGGCTCGTTGCCGACCACTGCGACCTCGGACGGGCCCTCCACGTCTTCCACGTCCAGGATGCGGCGGTAGTTGACCAACCGACCGTAGCGTTCGTAGGACTCCGCGGCGGCGCGGCGTCCGACGGCCTCGTCGTCGCACACGGTGGCCGGCAGTCCGACGCAGATGCGGGGTTCGGGACGTCCAGAGGCTTCGGCAGCGGCGTTGATGCGAGGCCGGACGTGCTCGCGGATAGCGCGGGGGCCGGCCATCCAGGTGATGGTGCCGTCGGCTCGCTGGCCGGCCAGGCGGAGCATACGGGGCGCGAGAGCGGAGATCACCACCGGGCAGGTCGGCCGGTCAAGTACATCCAGTTCGGCGTTGACGTTATAGAACTCGCCGGAGAACTGCACGCGACCCTCATCGATGAGAGGGCGCAGGACGGAGAGGTATTCTCGAGTGTGCAGGGCAGGGCGGTCATAGGACAGTCCAAAGCTCTCTTCGATGCCGGGGCGATGGGACGGCCCGATTCCCAGGATAAACCGGCTATCGGTCGCAGTGGCCGTGGTCAGCGCCTGCTGGGCCAACGCCACGGGATGCCGTGGGTAGGTGGGAACCACGCCGACGCCCAGTTCGATGCGGCTGGTCTGGGTCCCGGCGAGGGCCAGTACCGTCAAGGCGTCGTAGCCTCGGGCCGAGATGTGGGGAATCCAGAAACTGTCGAAACCATCGGCCTCGGCCTGCTTGATGCGGCCGATAAGCTCGTCCAGGCTCATCAGGTCGGCGGTGGACGCTCCAACAAAAACTCCGATGCGCATATCAGTCTGCCTCCGCCGGTTCGGGTTCGATGTTGAGGATTCGCTGGGCCGCTTCGCGGGCTCCGTCGAGGTTGTCTACAAAGCGGTCCTCCGGGACGCGGTGCAGGGTATTGAGGGCGTGCAGGTGATTCTCGACAGGCGATCCGGAAAGGCCCATGACGATGGACTCGGTGTCCTCTTCGGAGGCAATATCAATCATCTGCTCCACCACCATGGCGGCGCTGTCGTCCATGTACAGGGTCTCGGAGAAGTCGAAGATCACCACCTCGTGGTCGCGGATGTCGCCGCCGATGGTGTTGACCAGGTTGCTGGAAGACGCCACGGAGAATCGCCCGCGCATGCCCACCACGCCGCAACGGGCGGCGAATTCGTCGCCGTCGTTGGCGGCGGCCGCTTCTTCAGGCGTGTCGTACAGGAAGACTTGGTCGAGCAAGGGCGTGGATACCACGCTGTCCAGTTCCTGGCGTTCGACCTGCCGCGCCGCGACCATTCCCGCCGCGATCAGGCCGATGGCGATGGCGGTGACCAGATCCAGGAACACCGTGAGGGCCAGCGTGATGAGCATGACGATGAGGTGGTCGCGCTGGATGCGATGGGCGCGCTTGATGAGTCGCCAGTCGATGATGTCCCATCCCACCTTGACCAGGATGCCGGCGAGCACGGCGTGGGGAATCTCCGTGACATACCGGCCCAGGCCCAGTACCAGGGCCAGCAGCACGCCGGCGCGCACAACGCCGGAGAATGGGGTGCGTCCGCCGGAGCGAATGTTGATCACAGTGCCTAGGGTTGCTCCCGCGCCGGGGAGTCCGCCGATCAGTCCCGCGATGGTGTTGCCGATGCCCTGGCCGACCAGTTCGCGGTTGGCGTTGTGCCGCGTGCGAGTCAGAGAGTCGGCGATGAGGGAGGTGAGCAGGCTGTCGATGGAGCCGAGCAGCGCCAGGATCAGAGCCGGAGTCAGGGAACTCACGATGAAGCCGATGTCGAAGACCGGGATTCGCAGCTCGGGCAGACCCGTGGGCACGTCTCCAATCACTCTGAGGTCGGTCAGCCAGAAGATGCCGATGGCCGAACCGATGATCATGGCCGCCAGGGGGCCGGGCAGGAAGCGGCTCAGCGGCGGCCGCCAAAGCACACCCACCAAAAGGGTGATGGCAGCGACGATCAGGGAGTGTACCTGGGCGTTGGCAATGGCGTCGGGGATGGCGCTGATTTTCGCCAGCACCCCGCCCGGTAGAGCCTCTGCGCCCACGAACGGGGCGACCTGCACCAGGATGACGATGATGCCGATGCCCGTCATGAAGCCGGATATGACGGAATAGGGGGTGTAGGCGACGAATCGCCCAATTCTCACCGCGCCCAGGACAATCTGGATAACCCCCGCCAGCACAACGACAGTGAAGGCCTTGGCGAAGTCGCCCTCGGAGTGGACGGTTACGATCACCGCCATGGCGACGCTCATGGGGCCGGTGGGTCCGGAGATCTGGGAGCGGGTACCGCCGAATACAGCGGCGAAGAAACCCACGGCGATTGCGCCGTACATTCCGGCGATGGGTCCAAGACCGGAGGCGACGCCGAAGGCCAGCGCGACCGGCAATCCCACGACGGACGCGGTGATGCCGCCGAACAGGTCACCGCGCAGCATGGCGAGGCTGTAGTTAGGTCTCATTGTTTGCTTATTGGACTGGATCTAAGGGTTATGGTTTGATCGCATTCCCAAATGCAATGATCAACCTCTGGTGCTTTCGCCCAACAAAGTTACTACTCGGTCGAGTATGCGATGGCCTACCTCGTACTTGGTCAGCAACGGCAATCTTTCAGCCTGCAATTCCCGGTCGATCAGGACGACGCGATTGGTGTCCACGCCAAACCCGCTGCCCTCTTCGGTGATGTCGTTGGCGACGATCAGGTCCAGCGACTTGCGGCGAACCTTGTCGGCGGCGTTGGCTTCCAAATTTTCGCTCTCCGCCGAGAACCCGACTCGGACGAAATCCCCGACGGCCGTCGCCAGTATATCGGTGGTTTTCTCCAAGTCAATGGACATTTCATCCGCGGCGGTCTTTTTGATTTTCTGCTCGGCGGCTACGGCTGGACGGTAGTCGGCCACGGCGGCGGCCATGATCAGCGCGTCGGCGGTGGGCGTTTCAGAGAGCACCGCGTCGCACATGTCCTGGGCGGACTTGACCGATGCCACGCGCACCAGCGGCGGGTCGGGCAAGGCGGTGGGAGCGGTGACCAGAACAACATCGGCGCCACGGTCGCGGGCGGCTTCGGCGACGGCGTAACCCATGCGACCCGACGAATGGTTGGTGATGACCCGCACGGGGTCGATGGCTTCCTGGGTGCCGCCGGCGCTGACGATCACCTTTCGGCCGGAGAGATCGCCATGCTTGCCCAGTGCGGCGGCGATGTGGCCGAGCAGGTCCGCCGGTTCGACCAGCCTCCCCATGCCCATCAGGCCCGATGCCAGGCGTCCCGGTGCGGGTCCGGCCAGGGATACGCCACGGGCGCGGAGGCGGGCGACGTTTTCCTGGGTGGCCGGATGGTCGTACATATTGGCGTCCATGGCCGGCGCGACCAGCAGGGGGGCCTCGGTGGCGATCACCGTGGTGGTCAGCGGGTCGTCGGCCAGCCCGGCGGCCAGCTTGGCGATGCAGTGGACGGTGGCCGGCGCGATGACAACGATGTCGGCCCATCTTGCCAACGCCACGTGCTCCACGCTCTGTTCGGAGTCTGGGTCGAACGTGTCAGTGACGACGGAGCGGTGGGTGAGACTGCGGAACGCCAGCGGGGTTACGAACTGGGTGGCCCCGTAGCTCAGGATGGTCTCGACGTTGGCGCCGGCCTGCACCAGCTTGCTCGCCAGGTCCAGCGCCTTGTAGCACGCGATGCTGCCGGTGACACCCAGAACGATATTTTTTCCAGCAAGCGCGGATTGCATGTCATTCACCAATACAGTCAGTCGCCGCCATCAGCGGAGAGCGCCCGTTCCGCCAGCGGCGTTTTGCCGGAGTTCATGCGGTAGATAAGGTCCAGGCCGACCAGGGTGAGTTCCTGGTTGATGTCGTCGAATACGGGGGCGTGGTCGGCGATCACGGTTACCAGGCCGCCGGTGCCCACGACCCTGGCGTCGGCGCCTATCTCGGACTTGAAGCGCTCGACCATGGTGGCGACCAGGCCGGCGTATCCGAAAACGATGCCGGACTGCAATGCGGCGGTGGTGTTGCGGCCCACGGCCTGGTCGGGCGCGACCAGTTCCACGCGGCGGAGCAACGAGGTGTTGCGGTAGAGGGCGTCGACGGATACGTTGATGCCCGGGGTGATTGCGCCGCCCAGATACTCGCCGTCGCGGGAAACCGCGTCGAGGACGGTGGCGGTGCCCAGATCCACGACGATCACGGGCGCGCCGTAGAGCTTTACGGCGGCCACGGCATCCACTATGCGGTCGGCTCCCACGTCTCGGGGGGTGTCGTACCGCACGGGCATACCGAGGTCGAGTTGGGAAGTGACGAGCAGGGGCGCGACGCCGAAGAAACGCTGGCACACATCCTCGAACAGGGCGGTCAAGGGAGGGACCACCGAGCAGATGCAGGCCGCCGTGATGTCCGTTGGCGTGATGCCGCGGAATTCCAGCAGGTTCTTGAGCATGATGCCGTACTCATCGGCGAGACGTCCGGAATCGGTGGCGAGCCGGAGCGTGGTTACCAGACGATCAACGGGATTTGTTCCGTTGGTGTCGGTCTCGGCAGCGAGGCCGTCGCGGAACACGCCCATGGTGACGGCGGTGTTGCCAATGTCGATGGTAAGCAGCATCTCGGAAACCTGGCTAATAGTATTATTTTCGCCCCGGCCCGTCAAAACGGCTGCCGAGGCGAAATCACGGAGATTCATTCTGATCGCGGGGCAGCCTGCGCGACGTATGAACGTCGGATGGAGCATCCCGCAGCATGGGTAGTGATGCTCACGGGCGGCGGTCGAACCCAACCTGCACGATACGTGGCTGGTCAACGCCGGCCACACCGACGTACTGGAACAGGGCACCGTCAGCGTCGCGGAATTGTGCGTCCTGCACAACGACAGTTTCGCCGCCCAGCAGAAGATCCGCGAAGGGGGCAGCCTGCGAACCGGAGCTAGGATCGGTGGGAAATTCGAAGGTCAAACCGGGGACATTGGTGAAGTCGATACGTCCCCCTTCATCGCTGATCCAGAATTCGTCGATGACGGTGTTGCTGGCGATCTGACCCAAAGTGACGTTGATCTGCTGCTCGGTCATGCCGGCTCTGAGGGCGGCATCGATGTAATGTGCGGTGATGGTAGCCTGCGCGACCATGTGATCGGTTTCGGGTATCCCTGCCACCTCGACATCGTCTTTAACGCCGCAAGCCACGGCTAGCGTCAGCGCGAGGACCAGCGCGGTCAGCGCGATTGTTTTCGACATATCCATTTCTCCTTGATATGGCAGTTCAGCCATTTTACACGATACCGTTTGGCGGTTTGTTTTGTGCTAAAATCGCGGTTGAGACCCTTTTTGGAGACCTACTGATGGCCAACATGGAACTGGTCCAGATAGTGAAGCGGGGACGCGATGCGGTGGCGGCATGGCGCGAGGAGAACCCCAATACGATCATGGACCTGAACGAGTGCTACATGAGCCACGCCCGCATTCCAATGGTGAACCTGCGGGGCGCGCACATGCGCAATGGCGACTTCATGGGAGCGATGGTGCGCCGCGCCGACCTGTCCAACAGCTTCATGAACAACGCTCACTTTTACCGGGCGGACCTGCGGGAAGCCGATATGACCAGCGCCATCGCGTCCGGGGCGAACTTGCGGGGAGCGGACCTGCGGAACGCCAACCTGGCCGGCGTCAACTTTGACGGGGCGACGCTTTCGGAAGCCAACTTCTCCGGCGCAGACCTGACCAACGCCAACCTGGATCGCACCAACCTGGACCGCGCCAACTTCACCGGAGCCAACCTGACCGGCACCAGCTTGAACGGGGCCAACCTGTCTCGCACGAACCTTTCAGAAGCAACGCTCAACGCGGCCGATTTCTACGAAGCGATTCTGAACGACGTGGCCACCGGCGAGGCCGATTTCAACAACTGCATCATCGGCTACACCGTATTCCAGAATTGCGCCCTGGACACGGCGCTGGGCTTGGACAGCGTTCGCCATGACGCCCCCAGCACCATCGGCCTGGATACGCTGCTGCGCTCCCGGGGGGCGCTGCCGCAGTCCTTTATCCTGGGTTCCGGGATCCCGGTGGCTGTAGCCAGCATCCAGGACGCGGTCGCCGACGCGCCGGTGACTACCCTCGAGGTGCACATTTCCTGCGCGGATGGCGATATCGAATTCGCCCGTCAGCTGGAATCCAACCTGCGGGCGCAGGGCGTGCGCACTTGGGTGTTCTCCGAAAGCTTCCGGGGCAATCCCCTGGTTGACCGCAGGGCCAGCTCCGGCGAGGAGGAGATCGAGCGGTGGGTGCGGCACTACGACCGCCTGATCGTGGTGTGCAGCGCCGCCGGCCTGGACAGCGAGACCGTGCGCAACGACATCACCGCCGCCCAGGAAGCGGAGAACACCGGGGACCGCTGGACCATGTTCCTGGTCGACTCGGACGGGGTGATGGGCGCCAGTCGAGTGCGGGCGGCCCGTCTGCTCAAGGAAGACCACCGGGTGTTCGACCTCACGGAGCAGGCATCAGGATCGGAAGAATACGGCGCGACGCTGGCCGATCTTATCGAGAACCTCAGGGAGGAGCAGCCGGCCAGCGCAGGCAAGCCGGCGCGCCAGGCCGTGGACCCAAGGACGCTGCAACTGTAGCGGTCATCCAAAACGGCGTAGCAATGGGGGTGGCCATCGTGTCGCCCCTATTTTTTGACTCCGGGCGACAACGTTGACCACAGAAGGTTTGGCCGATAGCATCAGAACTGAGACCGTCCCGACATCTGGAGACCCACATGGCCATCACGGAACAGGACATCAAGGCCGTCAAGGAAATCATCCTGAACGGAGCGAGGACCCACTTCCCTCCCACCGTGCAATTCCACGACGCCAACGTCGTCGTACGGCTGAACGCTGACGAGGAGGAATACTTCCGGGTGGAGCTCTTATATACCGCTCCCAACCCCGTGCTGGACGGGCACCTGATGAACACCCTGTTCAGGACGATCGATGAGCCGATCCGGGCCGCAGGAATTACTGCACATACGTTGGTCGGCTACTCTGACATAAACGACCCCACCAAGCCGGAAAACCGCAAACCTGCCACTCCATCCAGTCCGACGCCGTGATAGACCCGCACGAGCTGATCGGCGCCTGCTACAAATTGGTGTCGGTCGTTTCCCCGTCGGCGCCCACGGAAGCCGATTTGCGGCGCGCGATCAGCACCGCGTATTACGCAGTGTTCCACACCCTGGCGGCTTCGAACGCGGAACTCATCGCCGGCCGACCGCAGACCAGCATGTCCTCTCAGGCGTGGGAACGGGTCTACAGGCGCCTGGACCACGGCCGGGCACAGAATAACCTGCGCTCAATCCTGACGCATCTGTCACCAAACGGAGAGAACTTCGCCCGTGCCTTCATTGACCTGCAAGGCTTTCGCCAAGACGCCGACTACGACCCCAACTTCTCCATCACGCGCGTATTCGCCATCAACGTCATTACTCAGGCAGAAACTGCCATAAGGGACTTCCCACAGCTGACCGAAGAGGAGCGACGATTCATGGCCGCGCAGTCGATGTTCGACAGGCGGTGACGCGCACACCAGACGTAGACCTCTTTGGCAAGTTTTGCCTCCGATCACGTCAACGTGGCCCAGCGCGGGGCGCGTCGACACACGAAACAGGGGCGGGAAATCTCCCGCCCCTGCGTTCTTGTCCGTTCCGGAGAACCGACCGATTTGGTTGGCTACACCGTTTAGATGTAGTCTTCCTCCTCGTACATCATGTCGACGTTGTCGGTGCTCTGGCCGAGGCCGCGAACGACTTCGACGCGGAAGGCTTCGAGCATCTCTTCAGTAATTTCGTTGCCGTTGGCGCGGGCGGAGTCCTTCAACAGGTCGAAGGCCCATTCGCCGGTGTCGCCGTGAGGCATGTCGAAGAAGCCGGTCTCGAAGATGGGGAGTTCGCCGGGTCCGAAGTAGCCCTTGCCCTCGATGTTGTAACCTTCGAGGTCGTGGGTGCCCTTGCCGAGGACCTGACCGGTGGCAGCGTAGTGCTCCATGGTGGCCTTCATGCCGTACTTCTGGATCGGGCA
>DAOUJD010000017.1:0-21959 GCA_034423115.1 Dehalococcoidia bacterium
CCCGTTCATCCTGGGAACCTGTCCGCCTTTGGCGGATCCCTGTGAATTCACCGTCCGTTACTGCCAATTCCAATGGCGGTGCTGTCGCTCATTAAGACGCGATTGCCCTGGACTGCCGGATTGCGGTTGACGAAACGTCGGCCCGGAAGGAGTCTTCAGGGAGATTGACGAACAACGGGTGAAAACCGCCGGGCAAGTTGATATCGGCCAACGTACGGAACACGCCCTGGTCATCGGCGCGGCCGGCCACCAGGAATCTGCAACCGGACCCCCACATCTCGGCCAACGCGGTGAGCATAGCGGTCTCAGAGTCGTCGTAGTAACGCGGCTGTATGAGGCGGGTGGCCGTATCCCAGCCAATGACGAAGCCACAACCTGGGAACAACTTGGCTTTTTTGTAGAAAGTTTCGGCCCTGGTCAGTGCCACCGTGCCAACGCCTTTGAATTGGTCAACTCGTCGGCGAATTTCCGTAGCCTCCAACGGAGGTTTGTCGACGTTGACCACGGAAAGCTCGTACGCCACCTGATTGCCAAAGACCGCGGCAGCCGCGGCGGCCAGTTGGACGTGGCCCTCGTGGAGAGGGTTGAACGAACCGGGCAGCAAAGTACCCGGGGTTTCGGCGTCAACGACCATGCTTCCGTCCGGGCGCACCACAACCCAGTCGGCATGGCCGTCCAACAAGCTTTGGATTGGATCCGCATGGGACACCGTTCGGGTGGTTAGCGATTCCGACCCCGACAAATTCAAAGCAATTTCGGCGTCGACGGCAGCGGCGCGTGCTAGGGCAGCGATTACCAACCGACTCACCACGTCTTCCTCGCCGGCTCGATCCCTCAGGCCTTTTTCCAACACGAGAGAATCGGTAGTTGCGCCATCGGCATCCCAAGTAGTCACGAACGCCCGATGATCGCCGCGTTTGGTGCGGTCGGTGGCTATGGTCGCCGTGCAACTAACACCGATGATGGGAAGTTCCGCTTCTCGGAGAGACATTCCTCGGTTCCAGGCCGCTCGCGCCATGCGCGAAGACGTGTCGACGGAGACGGTCTGCTCGGGCGCATAGCCTCCGAGAAAGTCAGTCATCGCCAGGTAGCCGTAAGGTACTCGAGTCTCCAGGACAGTGCGGGACGCCCCGCCAACTCCCAGCAGCCAAGCTAGCGCGTAGTTTCCGGCGCCGGCTACCGCGAGCACCGCCTGTTCAGGGGTGCTGTGAATTCTAGCGACGACATCGGCAATATCAGCATCCATACTGCTTTTCACCATCAAGACCACCCGGAACGCCGATGCCGAGCCACGGCAAAGGAGCGGATTGCTTGGCAGAGCCTATCAGATTTCGGTGCGTCGCTCGGTGATTACGTCCGATACATCACCTGAGCGGCCAGACTCCACCGAACGCGGCGCCCAAATTGATCAACTTGAAACTATCCCCAAGAGTTTGCGCATTGTACCATTTGCGCTCCGGTCAGGATTGAGTTCGTTCGTTCCCCAAGGACTGATTGATATCGTTCATCGTCCGCAACGAAATCTCCATTTCGCCAGCTATCTTGCGGTCCCATTCGTCGGCCCAATGTTGAGGCAGACGTGGTCGGGCATCGCGCCAGGTCAATCGATCCCCACCGTTGGTGCGCGCCGCCATGACCTCAACCAGGAACGCAGTCATATCGCCACCGTCCATGGCGTTGATCACGCGACAATCCAGGAATCCAAAACTTCCGTCGATCAAAGGGCTCCCGGTGGCGCCGGTCGAATATGCAATGTCCTTGAACTTGTCGACGTCGCGGCCCGACCTCATGCCTAACTCCCAGATCAGAGGCAATTGACCAGCGCTAAGGAAATTGACCGCGAGGACTCCACTGTCGGCGATGAGGTCGTGGGTGAGGTTGGTTCGGTAAATCTGGACGATCAGCCGGGGCCGGTGCAGCACTATGGACGCCGAGGTGATCGCCACCGCTATCTGGGCATTCACCGAATCCCCGGACCGAGTTGAAACGGCCGCGAGTGGCGCGGTTAATCCGGCGAGCATAGGCCCGCAGTCGGTGGGTTCTATGTCCGGCGCGGGAGTGAGCATGATCGGGCGGGCCACACAATAATGAAGTGCGCGATACGCATTACCAAGTCGGCTGCGAGTCCATATGATCGTTAGTGGTCAACCTTGTTTGCCCGTCTCCATCGCCTTTCATGTAAAGGATTTCAGAGTTCCCGTAGGCAAAAGAGGCAAAGACAATCAAGTCCCCCGTGTGCGACCAATCGGGCATCAGGTCATCAGCGGTGTTGTAGGTGAGTTGCTTGCGCTCTGACCCGTCCACTCGCACCGTAAATATTTCGGACTGGTCGTCGAACCGCACCACGTACGCTATCTGGCGACCATCGGCGGACCAGGACGGAGAGGATTCATCGTATTCGGTTTCAGCGACCGCCAGCTCGTCGGTATCATCGGCCCAATTATCCGATTCCGTGGGACGTAAGACGTAGAGATCGAGGTCCTCGCCCGCATCTCGCAAGAAGGCGATCCTGTCTCCCTTGGGCGACCAAATCGGGTTGCTGTCCGCACCATCTGTAAGCTCAATCAGGTTTACGCCGGTGGGATTGCGCAGGAGCAGGCCGTCATGTCCGGCCCTGGTGAAAACCAGCCACTGCCCATCCGGGGACCAATCGCCAACCTGCTCTCGCTCGTCGCTGAAAGTCAGGCGAGTTTGATCGCCAGTCGCGACGTCTACCATGTAGATGTCGGGAGAACCGTCGACGTCGGATACATACGCCACGCGGTCGGACTGCGGAGCCCAAACCGGTGGCTGATCTTGATCAATCTCGGATACCAGCAGTTCAGTCTCGCCCGATTCCACGTCGTACAACATAAGCAGCGGTATGTCGCCTCCGGCCACCCAGGCCAGATATCGCTGCTCGGGCGACCAACGAACGGACTTGGCCTGCGCAGAGCGCGGAGAAACATTCATCGGGTCATCCTCGCTCGATTGATTGATCCAAACCCGGGAATCATCCCCGTCCGAAGAGATGTAGGCCACCGAAGGCATATCGCCGCCACCGAACCAATTGCCCACAAAGCATCCCGTCAAGGTCATAAGCCCTACCGTGAGCAACACCATTGTGGCAAGCTGCTGCAGCATTGAGATATTGAGATTATCAAACAAGGATTCGGTTCGTAGTTTCATTACGTTTATCCATCGAAAAGCATGCAATTTCAGCGCCCAAGATGGTGCGATTATAGCGACGTGGAACACGGCAATTCCCGAAGAAGATTGACGGATTACGCGCATTACCGGGAACGACTTGACCCGTGTCGGGCGAGGCGATGCTTGGATGCGTTACAATCGCTGGCAATTTGACCCGGGAGCCGTGCCCGATGGGGCGCGATTCACTCTGCAATGACCAACCAAACATCCACCCCAGAACCGTCGGCGCCATATTGCGTATTTTGTGAAATCGTGGCCGGACGCGAACCGGCGCGCGTGCGCTACCTGGACAACGACATCATCGCCATCGTCAACCGATTGACGTGGGTGCCAATCATGCTGCTGGTGATGCCACGCCAACATATGTCGCAACTGGAGATGTGGAGCAGCGGACTCATGACCAGGATCGGCGACGTAGCCACCACGCTGGGTTGCATGTATTGCCCCAACGGTTTTCGCATCCTGTCGAATTTCGGCTATGATGGGCTGCAGAGCCAATCTCACGGGCATCTGCACGTCATCGGCGGGCAGTATCTGGGCCACTACGCGTAAAAAACCGCTCGAAGTCTGGCGAGCAAGGAGATCATACCCCAATGCCTGAAACCATCCTTTACGAAAAAACCGGCATAGACAACCATGTCGCAATCATCACGCTGAACCGGCCGGAGGCGTCGAACGCGATAAACCGGCAACTTCGGCGGGAACTCCAGGAAGTCATCAGCCACTTCGATAACGAGGATGACGAGGCTTGGGTTGCCGTGATCACGGGTTCGGGACGCAACTTCTGCGCGGGCCGCGACCTGAAAGAGCGGGCCGCCGACAACGCGGAAGGAGTGCAGGCTCGGGCCGAAAACAGCATGTCTCCGAACAAACCCCACATGTGGGAGCGGCCGGCGAAGCCGCTGGTGGCCGCCGTCAACGGGGCTGCCGCCGCGGGCGGCTGGTCTATCGCCCAGATGTGCGACGTTCGCCTCGCGGCCGACAACGCCCGGTTGGGTATCACGGAAACCAAGTGGAGCCTGATGCCCCCGTTCGCCGTGGAACTGACCAAAATGATCGGCATATCAAACGTGCTCGAACTGGTGATGACCGCCGATTTGTTGCCCGCCGAGCGCGTGAGGCAGATGGGGTTTCTGAACAAGGTGGTGCCGGCCGACGAGTTGGTGCCCGAGGCGATCAAGATGGCCGAAAGCATCGCAGCCAACGCGCCACTGGCCGTACGCACCATCAAAGACCTGGCGTACAGCAGCCTCGACATGTCCATCGCGGAGATCAGCGCCAAGACTTACGTGGCCTACGATTACATTCTCACCACCGATGACAGCAAGGAAGGGCCCCGCGCTTTCGCAGAAAAACGCCGCCCGAACTGGCAATTGAAGTAGATCTCAAAGAAGACGGCAACTCCACCAACGACCAATCACCCCCGAATATAAGGAGTGGCAATCATGACTACGCAAGTCCAACCCACCAGCAAGACCGTTACCGCCAATGGCATCAACATTCACTACCTTGACTGGGGCACGGAAGGCAAGCCACCGATGGTGCTGCTGCACGGCCTGCGGGGCCACGCTCGAGTCTGGGAGGACGTGGCCGAATCGCTGTGCGGAGATTTCCATGTTTATTCCGTAGACCAGCGCGGTCGCGGGGACACGGACCATGCGCCAGGCGGCGACTATTCAACCGACGCTTTCGTAGCCGACGTTACCGGATTTGTGGACGCCATCGGGCTCGACAAGTTCGTCCTTTTCGGCCACTCGATGGGCGGGCGCAACAGCATGGCTTTCGCCGGCAAATACCCGGAGCGGCTGGAGCGGCTGTGCATCGTCGACATCGGGCCAAAAATCGAGCCGGCCGGTGGCAACCGTATCACGGAAGAATTGCGCTCTCTCCCGCCCCAGTTTGACAACTTTGAAGACGCGTTGGCGCACGTACAAACCGGCAACAGGTTCGCATCCGAGCCGGTGATGCGCCGCAGGCTCGGCGGGCAAACTCGGACGTTGCCAGATGGCAAGATCGGATGGAAGTTCGATCCGGAGATCCGGGAGCAACGGATCAACGGGACCGCCGCGCCAGCAGCCGATCTTTGGCCGGTTCTGGAAAAGATAACCTGCCCGACTTTGGTGGTGCGCGGGACGGAGACCGACCTGCTGACCCGGGAAACGGCCCAGCAGATGGTCGACACGCTGGCCCAAGGCAGCCTGGTAGAGATCGAGCGGGCCGGGCACATGGTGTTCGAGGACAACCCCGCAGACTTCATCACCGCTGTCAAGGACTGGCTGAACTCGTAAGCAGAATCCTGTGGATTCGAGGGCGGCCCGGCAAGTCCGGGCCGCTGTGCTAAAATCCGGGAAAGCCACTAAATGGAGCTCCGACCGCTAAGGAATCCCAACCATGAAAGTCTCCTTCTTCCACCTGATGCCCTACCAGGATCTGCCGGACGATTTCGCCGAGCAGCACCACTCGGCGTGGGTAGATTTGCCCAATGAAAACTTCGACCCGGCGAAGGGCAACGAGTATTACGCGCAATACATTGACCAACTTCGCTACGCTGACGAAGTCGGGTTTGACGGCATCTGCGTCAACGAACACCATAACAACGCCTACGGGATCATGCCGTCGCCGAACCTGATCGCGTCGGTCCTGGCGAACAGCACAAACAATGGCGCGGTGATAGTGCTGGGCAACAGCCTGGCCTTGTACAACCCGCCCGTCCGGGTAGCCGAGGAGATGGCGATGATCGACGTGATCTCGGGCGGCCGGTTGGTTGCGGGATTCCCGGTTGGGACATCCATGGACACCACGTTCTCGTACGGTCAGGTGCCGATTACGTTGCGCGACCGGCACACCGAGGCCCACGACGTGGTGATGCAGGCGTGGACCCAGCATCACCCCACCATCTTCAACGGCAAGTACAACAAACTGCGATACATCAGCATCTGGCCGCGCCCGATGCAGGAGCCACACCCGCCGGTCTGGGTCCCGGGCTCGGGCAGCCTGGAGACCTGGGACTGGGTGCTGGACCGCGACTATGTTTACTGCTATCTGTCGTACTACGGGTACCTGCGCGGCCACAACATCGTGAAAGGCTACTGGGATCGGGTGGCGGAGCGTGGGATAGACGACAATCCGCACCGGTTGGGGTTCCTGCAATTGGTGTGCGTCTCGGAGACTGACGAGCAGGCCGAGCGGGACTACGAGGAACACGTCAAGTACTTCTACGAAAAGATGCTGCGCGTATACCCGCCCTTCGCAGAATCACCCGGGTACCGTTCCCTGGATTCCATCCGCAAGTCTCTGCGGCCGCAGATGGGCGAGGAAGCGCAAAGGGCGGCCACCGAAAACAGTTGGAAGGATTACATCGCGCAGGGGCACGTGATCGGCGGCAGTCCGGAAACCGTTCGCCAAAAGCTGACGGAAGCCTGCGAATTGCTGCGAATCGGTCACCTGATGGTGCTGCTGCAAATTGGCAGCATGCCGCCGGAACTGGTCAAGAAGAACACCGACCTGTTCGCCAACGAGGTGATGCCCCACATGAAAGGGCTGTTCAACGAATACGACGACCCGTGGTGGCCGGAAAATCTCAAGTCCGAGACGGCTGAAACGGTCGGCGACTAGAAAGCGATTGGGGGATCCTCGACTATGGGCGAGAAGCTGCAACAGGGGGATCGACTGCCGCCGATTTCATTCGACATGATAGGCGGCGGGACGCTTTCACTCCCGACGGACATGTCGTCGCGATACCTCGCGGTCCTGTTTTACCGGGGGGTCTGGTGACCTTACTGCGCGCGGCAGTTGGCCGCGTGGCAAAAGGAGCAGGATGCATTGGCTGAGATGGGTGTCGCCATCGTAGGAGCCAGCGTGGAACCCAAGGAAGTGGTGCAGGAGATGGCGGAGAAGGCCGGGGTCTCGTTCCCGATGGCCTACGGCATCACCCGCGACCAGGCCGACCTGCTGGGCTCCTGGTGGTCGGACGACCGGGGCGGCTACATCCAGCCCACCGAGTTCCTGCTCGGTCGCGGAGGCACCGTGCTGGGCGCCATGTACGCTAGCGGGCCGGTGGGTCGTATCAGCCCGGACGAGGCCGTGCACTTTATCGAGGGACGGGAGCGGGCGCGGCTGAGAGGCTGACACGCACCGATATTTGCACGAGCATTGGTGATGATGATCATGCGCACCGTCCCGGCAAGGCGGGCCTAACCCTCGAAATATCCCTCTTCGCGGAACAGCTCGGCCAGACGGGCCACCCCTTCGCGAATTTCCTCCGGGGAATTGTGGCTGAAGGTTAGCCTCAGATAGTTGTTGCGGTCGCGACCGGCCCGGAATACCCCGCCCGGGTTGTACTTGACGTCGCGTTCGGTGGCTTTGGCGAGGGTCGTCCAGGTGTCCGCGCCTTCCGGTAGCCGTACGAACACCAGCATCCCTCCCTCGGGATGGGTCCACTCGCAGAACGACGGGAAGTTTTCCTCCAAGGCGCTGAGCATGGCGTCCCGACGCACCAGCAAGGCGTTCCGCACGTTCGCGATGTGTTCCGCCTCATGTTCGCGCATGTACTCGTACACCATCATGGTGGCCAGATGGCTGACGCCGCGACGGGGCAGGTTGCCAGCGTCGACCTGGGGCAGGGCCTCGCGGACGCCCGGCGGCAGAACGCCGAATCCCACCCTCAACCCGCAGCCGAGCAATTTGGTGAAGGACGAGACGTAGAACACGTCGCCGCGATCACTGAGCCCGGAAAACGCGGTGGCCAGGGGATCTCCGTCGATTCGAAAGTCGGCGTAGGATTCGTTCTCCAATATGGGGATGTCGTGGTTTTGGGCTACCTGCAGCAGCGCACGCCGCCTCTGCAAGGATAGAGAGAACCCCAACGGATTCTGATACACCGGAATCAGCCAGACGAACTTGGGGCGTCGTCCGGCGTTTTCCAGCGTTACGATGGCCTCTTCCAAGGCATCTGGGAGCATGCCGTCATCGTCGCAGGCCACATGCACGGGTTCGGCTCCGCGCTCGAGCATCATGCGGAGGCTACCCATGTAGGTGAACTCCTCGACGAGCACGGGGTCGCCTGGATTGATGAATGATTCGAGCAGGATGGTGATGGCCCCGCCGGCGCCGTCTGAGATGAACACGTCGTCGGGAGACGCGTCGAAGCCGCGGTTCGCGGACAAACGCTGAGCGATCAGTTCGCGGAGGCCGACGTGCCCACCCGTGGGGGGATATGCGGCAAGCGAGTTGGGGCCGCCAACATCGAGCCCCGCGCGAATGGCGGTCAAATACTCGTCCGCATCGATCACCTCAGGAACGGCATTGGTCACGGAGAAAATGTACTTGGCCTGAGCGTCGGAGCCCGGCGGTGAGGAGACGGCGCGCGGCAGGTTGCGGGAAAACAAAGCGGCGTAATCTACCATTTGAGGCCTCCGGCAGTGGGGTAGTTGGACCGGTTTAGCGTGCGATTTGTGCGTTGCGTTGGGCCACACCTTGGCGCACCAAGGGGATTAGCTCACGACCATATTCAGCGGCATCGGCGAGCGGGTCGAACCCGCGAATGATAAACGCTTCGCAACCAAGGTCGTAGTATGCCAACAGGGAGTCCGCGACCTGTTCCGGCGTGCCAACCAAGCAGGTGGTGCTGCCAGACGCGCCGCTGGCGGCGGCGATAGGCATCCAGAGTCTTTCGTCATGGACATTGCCCTCAGCGGCGAAACGCAGCAATCTCCAAGCCCCCTCAGACTGAGGACGGGTGGGCACGCCGGGAGCGATACGCCCGGCCGTGGCGCGCTTGATCTGAGCCAGGATCTGCTCGGCTCGCTCCCAGGCCTTTTCCTCTGTGGACGCGAGAATGGGCCGGGCAGACAGGCTGAACCGCATTGCTGAGGGGTCGCGGCCGGCCTTGATCACCCGGTTCCTCACGTCGGCGATGCGCTGGGCGATGGACGCCCGGGGTTCGCCCCACAGCGCGAACAGGTCGGCGCGCCTACTAGCGACGTCCAAGGCGATGTCGGACGCCCCGCCGAAAAACAGCGGTACGTGGGGCCACTGTCGGCACCGGGCCTGGCTGTAGGCGTCCTGAAACCGGTAGAACTCACTTTCATGGTTGAAGGGTTCGAGTTCCGTCCAGACGCGGCGCATGACCTGAAGATATTCATCGGTGCGGCGGTATCGGGCGTCATGGTCAAGCCAGTCGCCGTCTTGGCGTTGCTCTACATCGTTGCCACCGGTAATAATGTGCAGCGCGATACGCCCGTTGGTAAGCTGGTCCAGCGTGGCGGCTTTGCGAGCGGTAAGGGTCGGAGCGACGAATCCGGGGCGATGGGCGATGAGGTAACCAAGGCGTTCGGTGTGGGCGGCGGCGTAACCGGCGACCTCGAAACCGTCCGGGGTAGATGAGGAATAGCCGGTGAGGACCATATCGAACCCGGCGGCCTCGTGGGTACGGGCGAAGTCCAGGATGTAGTCCGGATCTACGCCGGAGGGCACTTGCGCGCCGGGGTTGATGCCGCCCCCGAACAGGCTGAGGGTGGCGCCGCGGTTTGCCGCGGCCTCGCGGACAACTCCGATCATCCCGATGATGGTGACGCCGTCAGCGCCGTAAACGCTGGGAACGGTGGAGGCGGTGCCGGTTCCGTTGCCGCCGGGTGCGGTCATGCGCCAAATTCTCCTGATTGCTGCGATGTTGGGGCTAGATTATCCCACCAGTTAAGGACAACGGCAAAATTGGCGAAAATCCATCGAAAATTGCGGTGTCAGGGGTGTTGACAAGCATCACGATACGTTATAGTATGTATTCAAGGTGCTGGGGTTGCAGGGAACCCCCACACACCGGAAACCCGATGGCAAAAGAGCCGTCGTCATCTAGGAGGTTAGAAGTGGTCTCGCTGATAGCGCTGAACCATAGTTGGCAATTCCCTTGTAACCGCCCCGTTGGCGGAGCCGATGTAGTGTGACGACACCGCGGGGCCGCCAACAGGGGCGAAACCGCATCGAGCGGGCCGTCAATTGGCGCTGACGACGCCAGGCCGCCGGACGCAGCGCAGCCAAGGCGCTCCCAAGAAAGGCGGAAGCCTACGGGCACAGACGGAGGCGACGGCGAGTTCGATGGGAAGAAAATGGGCCGGAACACCGACTGTTTATCGGGTTCCGGCCATTTTTTAGTTAAACGGCCGTTCGGGAAACTAGGTAGCTGATTCCGACTCGGCCAGCGCCGCCCGGTACTGCTCGGGCGTATTGACGTCCCAGAGCAGTTCAGGAGCGCCCAACTCCACCCGCTGCGTAGATTCCCGGTGGCGCTCCGTAACGGCCCTCATGCCCTGGGTGGCCTCATCGATTTCCAGCATTTCCTGATGCAGGGAGCGGCTGATCGCAGTGGGGTGGCCGCCCTTTCCATTGTACGTAGGGATCGTGATCAGCTTGTCGGACTGGTCGACGTGGGCGGACAGGACCTGATTGATGATTGATGCGCTGCGAGGTTGGTCCACGTTTAGCATCAGGATCGGACCCGGGCAACTTACATCCGTGGAAATTGCTCGGAGACCGGTCTTGATGGACGTGGTTTTGCCCTCCGAGTAGTGGGAGTTGATTACGCAGCGGACGTTGCCGGCTTCATAGACATCGCGGTTGGCCCCGATGCGCGCCTGGAGTTCGTCGGCGCGGTGGCCCAACACCACGACAACCTCGTCCGCGCCGGCCCGTCGAAGGGCGACAATCTGGTGCATGATCAGAGGCCGGCCGTGCCAATCCAGAAGGGCTTTCAGGGTGCCCATGCGCCGGGATACGCCGGCGGCGAGTAGGATGGCGGAGGTAAAGGGACGTTCGGCTGGCTCTGGCATGGGATGGATATGGATTAAGATAATTCAGGTTTTCCCATCAGCAACGAGCAGCTATGAATCCGTGGATCGCCGGATGCGGCGGACTTTGAGGAGGGTCCGGACCCGAGTATACCGGACGCCCGTAGGACCACCAACAGCAGCGCCGCACGAGCGGTTCAGCGCAATCCTTTGAACTCACGACCAAGGCTGATCCCTCGGCCCAGAAACTGGGATTGATTGTGAGCGGAATGCGCTCGACGCCTCAGTCGGCGGGGAGTCCCATGGCGCGGTTGGCGCGACGCTCGGCGCGCTCCAGGTACCAATCATCCATGGTCATGGGGCTGCCTTTGCCGCCTCGACGGGCCATGATGATCTCAGACATGATGCTGACCGCCAACTCCTCGGGTTCGAGGGCTCCGATGTCCAGGCCAATGGGGGCCCGCACTTCGGCGAGGCGTTCGCGTGGGACGCCTTCTTGGAGGAGTCGCTGGTAGATCATCAGGGTCTTGCGGCGGCTGCCGAGAAGCCCGATGTACCGGGCGCGCGTGGTCAGGGCGGATTCCAACGCCACGTCGTCGAACCAATGCCCGCGAGACGCGACGACAATGAAACTGTTGACGTTGATGTCCAGATGCTCTGCCCAGTTGGTGTAGGACGTAACGATGGTGTCCTCGGCGTAGGGGAAGCGCTCCGGGTTGGAGAAGTCCTGGCGGTCATCGACGATGTAGACCCGATAGCCCAAGCGGTGAGCCAAATCGGCGGTGGCTTTGCCGACGTGTCCGCCACCCACCATCACAAGAGTCGGTGGAGTGGTGAAACCCTCCACGAATAGCTCGGTCTGGTCATCGATGGACACGGCCTCGTTGGCGCCAACGGCGGCGACGCGAGACGCTACCTCAAGCGCCATCTCATCCAACTCAGCGGTGCCGATTCCTCCGGCGACTGAGCCGTCGGAACGGAGCAGGAGCTTGGCTCCCAGAGCGGCAGTGTCGCCGTCGGAGCGGACCACGGTTGCCAATGCGGCAGGTTCTGCGCCATCGTAAGCGCCGATCAGTTCGTTGCCAATGTCGGCGAAATCGTCGGTGTCCCAGAACGGTTCCAGATAGAAGTACATGGTGCCGCCGCAGACCAAACCGTCGCGGGCGGCGATGTCTTCATTGAGGTAGTAGTCCTTGAACTCCGGCCCGCCCTGATTGCGCAGGATCTCGCGGGCGGCGAACCAGATGTCGCCCTCAACGCAGCCACCGCCGAGGGTTCCGACGGCGGTCCCGTCGTCGCGGACCAAGAGCATTGCGCCGGCTTTCTGCGGCGTGGAACCCTTGGTGCGAACCACGGTCGCAAGGACGCAAGGGTTACCTGAGTCGAGTTGATTAACGGCTTCCTGAATTACTTCGCGCACAACATCACCTACCTGGGGCATACTCGGCGGGGTCAATATACCGCATTATACTCCAACACCCGTTTGCAGATGCAAAAATCGTCACGGCTCGGCGTGGTCAAAAAGCGCAGCAGATCGCGTCCGAGGTTGTGACTGGGGCGGCCCGCGGTCGCCTCTTTCCATTCTCCGGGAAATCCCCTCTCCGCCCTTTCCCACTGCCAATGACATTGCCCTCTTTCCTCCACCCTTCACCCATCCTTACCATTTAACCAATACACCAAATCCAACCCGTCACCCTAGGCCACGAGCCATCCAATGCCCACGTTCAAACACCGTAACATCGCTCACCCAAACCCTCCCAAATGCCCGCCAAAACCACCAATATCGCCCCCAAACCCACCCAAACCGCCACCATTTACCCCCATATCACACATCCCAGCCCTACTCAAATCAACGGAAATGAGCGGAAACGAGCGGGATTTCGCCAAAATCTCCACCATCCCACCCATATACCCAATCCTGCCCATCCCCTTTATCCATGTAAAAAAAACTCCCGTCCGAGGTAATCCCATGACCCTTTCCCAAATCCGCCGCCGCATCAACGTCCTCAAGCGCAGGTTCGCCCTCGAACTCACCATCATCAAGCTCCGCCGCATCGCCGAAGCCGTCTCCAACCACTGGGATCCCGCTCAACCTCCCGAACCCGCCGCAGTAATCGAGTGCTTCGTCAAGGCCGGCTGCCGCCTCCCCACCTTTGGTAACCTCCGCCACTGCCTGGATAATGCCCGACGCCAGGGGGACGTCCCTCACCTTGAAGACATCGTAATTAACCTGCTTCCCTGGATTGACGGCGACCGCTACCACAAATTCCTCCGCTGGGACCTTCCCGCCCCGGCGCGCTAGCCATTCCCTCAACCCGGTTTAGACCGCTAATCGAAATGCCGTGGAGGGCAGGCGGTTCGGTGGCGGGGCGAGTTGGCAATCGTGTATGATTGACCGACGATTGAAAGAGGTTTTCCCAACCGGTTTGGGCGGTGCGACGATGGTTATGTCAAAGCGGCGAGTTACCAAACCCGTGTACGTTGGCGGGGTGAAGATCGGAGGTGGAGCCGACGTTACGGTGCAGTCGATGACCAAGACTGACACCCGGGACGTCAAGGCCACGGTGCGGCAGATCCACGAACTGGAAGAGGCGGGATGTGAGATCATCCGCTCGGCGGTTCCGGATATGGAAGCGGCCAAAGCGATGGCGGAGATCAAAAAACAAATACACATCCCGTTGGTCGCTGACATCCATTTCCATTACCAACTGGCGTTGGAGTGCGCGGCTGGAGGTGTTGACTGCCTGCGGTTGAACCCCGGAAACCTGCGGAATGAGGACCAGGTACGCGAAGTGGTCCAGGCAGCCAAGGAGAGGGACATACCCATCCGGATCGGCGTCAACTTCGGCAGCCTGCCGCCGGTGGGCGGGATCGGCCGCACCAGGGGATTTTCGCGGCACATGGACCTGGTCAACCAGTTGCCAAAAGCCGGCGAGGCTCAGGAGGGCGACTACAGCGTTGTGGACCACATGGTGGCGACGGCGCTTTGGGAAATCAGCCTTCTGGAACAGCAGGACTTTGAACAGATCAAAATCTCGATGAAGGCGTTTGACGTGCCGACGACGGTGGAAGCATATCGTCGTTTGTCGGAAATGGTGCCGTATCCGTTGCATCTGGGAATAACGGAGGCCGGAACCGCCAAATCGGGATCGATCCGCACGGCGGTCGGGCTGGGAGTGTTGCTGTACGAGGGCATCGGGGACACCATTCGTGTGTCGTTGAGCGACGACAGCGTTGAAGAGGTGATCGCAGGGTACGAGATACTGAAGTCGCTGAACCTGCGGGACAAGGGCGCGGTGATGGTGGCATGCCCAAGTTGCGGTCGGGCCGATGTTGATATCAGAAAGCTGGCCAACGACGTGGACGCCTTGCTGAAGGGTACGGACAAGAACATCAAGGTGGCCGTGATGGGGTGCGAGGTGAATGGTCCGGGTGAGGCGAAGGATGCGGACGTGGGGATTGCGGCCGGCGCCGGCCGGGCGATCATCTTCCGCAAGGGCGAGAAGGTACGTGTGGTGCCCGAGGCGGAAATGCTGGATGCCCTGATGGAAGAAATCCAGCAAACGCCGGTTGGGGCGTGATCAGCCAGCCTTCAGCATTAACCAAGGGCAATCGATGACCACCGTCACCCCATCAGCAGACACGATCACGCCTTTCGACGTTGCGGCCTTGGAAGACTTGGGGATACCATCCCTGCCGCAAGAGCGTGAGGCGCTCAGAGAGCACCTGCTGGCAGCCGTGGACCGGGTGCGTCCCGTCCTTGAGGCGGACGCGGAAGCCAACGATGCGAACGAGACGGTGGAATGGCCCTCGGTGGTGGCTATGTACCGGGAAGGGCTGCTGTCGCTCAAGGTGCCGCGAGAACTGGGCGGCCCGGAGGTCGACCCGTTGCTGTACCTGGAACTCATCGACGAACTTTCCTACATCAACTCCTCGGCCGGGTGGTGCGCGTTCATCAACAGCACGAGCACCGCGCTCATTGGGGCGTTTACACCGGATGCGGGCGTCGAACGCATCTTTGCGGGCGGGCGAATGCCCATCGCGTCGGGAGCGTTGATACCCCGAGGACTGGCGACGCCCACGGAAGGGGGCTGGAAGGTGAGCGGGCGATGGCCCTTTGCCAGCGGGTCGGCACATTCGTCGTGGCTGCTGGCCGGGTTCCGCATCGTTCGGGACGATGAACCGGGACCCGAACACATGATAATGGCGTGTCCGGTAGAGGACGTGCAATTCCTGGACAACTGGCAGGTGATGGGACTACAGGGCACGGGCAGCCGAGACTTTGTGCTGACCGACTATTTCGTCTCGGAGGATATGGCTTTTGACCTCCCTACTACGGACCCCCGGAAGGGTGGGCCGATGTTCTGGATGGGCCGGCCCGGTTTCGTGACGCCGGACCATGCGGCGTTTGCGCTGGGAGTGGCACGGCGCGCGCTGGATGAGATTTCCTTCCAAGCGGGTTCGTACCAGCGGGGGTACCTGACATCGCCAATCGCGCAACGGGGCGCGCTGCAGCACGACGTGGGCAAGTGCGACCAACAGTTGCGAGCGGCGCGGGCGCTGTGCCGGGAGGCCTTGGAAGATGCCTGGGAATTCTGCCTGCGTAGCGAGCGTCCCGACCTGGAACGGCAACTGAGGCTGCGGGGCGCGTGTGTGTACGCGACCGACGTGGCGTGCCAGGTGGCGACAACGGCGTTCCGTTATGGCGGCGGCAACGCGATATACAACGACCGGGTGCTGCAACGCTGCATGCGCGACATCAACGCGGCCGCGCAGCATTTCATGGTGAATACCAGCGCGTACGACAATCTGGGGCAGTTCCGGCTGGGCATGGCCAACGTCAACGCGATGGGATGAACCATCGGGGTCAGTACAAGTCTGATCTCGTTTAGTGGTTCGTCCATGCGCCGCCCGCGGCTGGCGGGAACAGCGTCGAATCGTGATTTTTTGCGGATACCTCGGTGGCGGTGGTTATAATCAAACCACCTGCACGGAAAATAAGAGGCACACTAGCGATGCGCATCTCAAGACTTGTTACCAGGACATTGCGGGATGACCCGCCGGAAGCCGAAACCGCCAGTCACCGCTTGATGCTGCGGGCCGGCCTGATTCAACAGGTGGCCGCCGGGGTGTACGCGTACTTGCCGCTGGCGTGGCGGTCGCTGCAGAAGATCGAGCAGATCGTGCGCGAGGAGATGGACGCTGCCGGTAGTCAGGAACTGCGGATGCCGGCATTGCAGCCGTTGGAACTTTGGGAGCAGACCGGTCGGTCCGCCGCGTTTGGCGACAACATGTTCCGGTTGGAAGACCGGAGGGGGCGTCCCCTGGCGCTGGCTCCGACCCACGAGGAGGTGGTGACCAACATAGTCAAGGGGAACGTGCAGAGCTACCGCGACCTGCCGGTGATCCTGTACCAAATGCAGACCAAATTCAGGGATGAACCCAGGCCCCGGGCAGGACTGGTGCGGGTGCGCGAGTTCACCATGAAGGACGCCTATTCGTTTGACGCAGACGACGACGGGCTGGACGGCTCGTACCAGGCGATGGCGCAGGCGTACCGCAACGTTTTCCGGCGTTGCAGCATCCCGGTGGTGATGGCGGAGGCGGACAGCGGGGCCATAGGCGGCAAGGACTCCCACGAATTCCTGCTGCCCACGGATACGGGCGAGGATACCGTGATTACGTGCACTCGTTGCGGTTACGCGGCCAATGCCGAGAAGGCCGAGGGAGTGTATCCCAGTCAAGCGACCCCCGATCCTCTCCCGTTGGAGGAGGTGAGCACGCCCGGGATCAAGACCATCGCTGGGCTGGCCGAATTCCTGGGCGTGCCGGAGTCGCAGACGCTCAAGGCGGTTTTCTATGCTGCTGACGACGAAGTGGTGTTCGTGACAATCCGGGGAGATTTGGACGTAAACGAGGTCAAACTCAAGAACGCGCTGCACTGCAACGAGTTGCGTTTGACGGAGGACGACGAGGTGAAAGCGGCCGGCCTGGTGGCAGGATCAGCGTCGCCCATAGGCATCAGCAACATGCGTCGGATCGCGGACCCGTCAATCAGCAACGGCGGCAATTTTGTCGTGGGCGCGAACAAAGAGGACACGCACTACCGGAACGCCAACTATCCCCGGGATTTCGATGCCGACATCGTGACGGACATCGCGTTGGCGCAGCCGGGGCAACTGTGCGCCAGATGTGGCGCGCCACTGGGATCGACTCGGGGCGTTGAGGTCGGGCACATCTTCAAGCTGGGGACGTTCTTCAGTGAATCGCTGGGTGCGTATTACCTTGACACCGAGGGTCAGCAGCAGCCGATCACGATGGGGTGCTACGGGATCGGCGTGAGCCGGATACTGGCGGCGAGCATCGAGCAGAACCACGACGACCGGGGAATCGTGTTCCCGCCGCCCATCGCGCCTTACCAGGTGTACCTGGTGGGGCTCAACATGTCGGACGAAAGCGTGGCCGAGGCAGCCGGGGATTTATACAACCGGCTGTGGGCCGCCGGGATCGAGACGCTGTTTGACGACCGTGAAGACGCGGCAGCCGGGGTGAAGTTCAACGACGCCGACCTGATGGGGCTACCGGTGCGTCTGGTGGTGAGTCCACGCAACCTCCGACAGTCGGCGGTGGAGATCCGAGGAAGGACGGCCGAAGATGCGGAGATGGTGCCGCTGGGCGATGCGGTCGTCGCGATTGGGGAGTTGCTGGGAACGCCTTAGCCTTGCCTTCCGAGTCGCCGGGACTGCGCCCCCTCACCCTATGGGAGCGGGGTTTCACCACGATATACGGGAGTTTCCCAAGTGGGTTGGTGCAGATGGCCCTGCGCGGGCTCTTCGCCGTCCTGAGCGGCCCGGACCTGTCATGGTGGCAACTGATACTCTACGTTCTGGGGTTTGAGTTTATCGCTGGCTCGGATATCCACGTCTGGATCGTGGACGACGCGGGCCTCCCTCATATCCTGGGGGCGGGCATGTACGGTCTGTTCTATTTCAACTGGGGCCGTTCGCTGGGGCACATGGTGGCGGGGGCGCACATCGTGGACGCGACGACCGGTCGACGGATGCGCACCTGGCAGAAAACGGCGCGGGGAGGGCTCCACATCATCGTAGCGTTTCCCTTGTTCTGGCTCATATTGCAACTGGTGTCGGTAGGCCTGGTATTGATGGATCAGGAACGGCGACGCTCCCTGTACGACCTGGCGGCCCATACCGTGGTGATCGTAGGAGAACCGGCCGAGGAAGAGCCCGAACCCGCCCGCCAACCTGGCTGGCTGGAAGGATTGCTGGGGCGGTTGATCGGGCGGGATACAACCGGTTGATTCACCGCCCGGAATGCACTGGAACCCTCGTAACAGCGCGACAGGCAAGCCCAGCTACCAGGGATGATGACGCTCACGCATACTCTTTCTGCGATCCAAACGCCCCAGCCGAAAGATCGATCTCACCGCCTTCTCGATGATGGATGCCGCACGCGTATTACTGTGCCGCGCTTTCCGATGACATTTCCTCGGAGATCGCGTACACGCGATGCGATTGTGGATCCAAACGGCGCTCTCCGGAGCCTCAGGGTTGCAGCAGGAGCTTGCCGAAGAAGTTGGTGGCTTCCATGGCGCGGTGGGCGTCGGCGGCCTGTGCCAACGGGTAGGTGTGGTGGATCGCCGGATTGATGACGCCCCGGTTGAGGCTGGCGACGATCTGGCGCATATCCTCGCGGGATCCCATGTACCCGCCGTAGATTTCGATCTGGCGGCTGAACAGCAGGCCCAAGTGCAGCTCGGCGCGGAGGCCGCTGGTGGCTCCGCAGATGCAGTAGCGTCCACCGGCGCGGAGGGAACGGAAACCGTGGGACCACACGTCGGCTCCCACGTGGTCAACCAGCAAGTCGACGCCGGCGCCGCCCGTTATTTCGCGAACACGCTGGGAGATGTCCTCCTCGTTGTAGTTGATGACGTGGTCGGCGCCGAGTTGCCGGGCCTGCTCAGCTTTTTCGGGGGTACTGGTGGTGGCGATCACCGTCGCGCCGACGACGTTCTTGAACACCTGGATGGCGGCGGCGCCCACTCCGGCTGATGCCGAGAACACGAGCGCGGTTTCCCAGGGCTGCAAAGCAGCGCGGCGCACGGCCATGTTCCACACTGGCAAGTACGTAGTCGGGATGGCTGCGGCATCGGCGAATGACACGTCGCCCTCTAGGCGGTAGGCATTGACCTCTGGGACCACGACCTGTTCCGCGTAGCTTCCGTCGAGGGCGGTGCCCAGGAACCGCGAGTGCCGGCATAGCTCGTCGCGTCCGGAGCCGCACCACTGGCACACGCCGCAACTGATCCGGGGGTTGACCACCACACGATCCCCGACGTACAGGCTGGATACGTTGGAGCCGGTTTCCACGACCTCGCCAGCGGTGTCACCGCCCAGGATCAACGGGGGCGGGAACTCGCGCTCCAAGCCCCGTTGGCCCTCACGAGTGAATATGTCCAGGCGATTCAGGGCGCTGGCGCCGACGCGGACCACGACGTCGCCGGGTCTGGGAGTCGGGTCGGGGCGATCTCCGTATTGCAGGACATCCGCGTCTCCGTGGGCTTCAATGTAGACGGCTTTCATCGGTGGTCCATGCTCCTCATTCCTGGTTGGGGCGACGGCGATTGTCGTAACAGTCGCGGCACAAGAAAACTACGGCCAATGTCTCGTCGTGGCTGGCGACCCGACCACACCTGGGGGAGGCGTTATCCGGCAGCCAAGGTTGGTGGAATGGACCGCCACACATCTGGCATGTTGAGCGATGGGGACCATCCAATTCCTCGTTGCAGACGACACAATATACGGGTCCGGGGATCTGGAATGCAGTTGCCACTTCACTTCCTCACAGTGCAACCAACTTATGCGGTTGCTTCAGAATATATGTTGAAATTGGTTCAATTTGACGTTGTTGCCCATCCGCGGGCCAGGTCCTCCTCGTCCTGGCGAGTGTGAGTTATTCCATCAAGACGCGCTTTGCGAAGGGCGCGCAACGCCTCGCCCACTGAGGGGCCGGGCGGGACGCCGAGTTCCAGCAGGTCAGTGCCTCTCAGGATAGGCGCAACGGTGCACCAGTCATCAAGGTAGCGTTGGATATAGTCTGCGGCTAATCGGGAACCCAGCGCTCGTGCGGCGGTGAGAGCAGCCGGTGCGAGACCATCCAATATGGCGCATACACGGGATGGAGAAAGGCCGGTGGCCTCAAGTTGAGGCAGCCGGCTCACAAGTTTGTTGGTGTCGGATATGGTGCGCATCCAATCGGCCGGCGCGTTCACGCGGGCGGCGAACGACGTTGCTTCGGTCGGGGAAAAGGCCCAGACCAGGGCGGACAACCACATCAACGGCTCGTCGAAATCATGACCCATGACGGATGACAGGTAGCGGACGGACAACGTGGGATGAATAGCGGTCAGCACGCCCAGATTTTCGGCAAGTCGGAATGCTCCAAGAGGAGCCATTTCGGCCGAAATCCGGTCCAACTCGTGCCGGACGCGATCGGCCGAGATGGTGGATAAGGCATTCGCGGCCAACGCATGCTGCAGTTCCATCACGGTCGTGTCGGCCAACTGAAAATCGAGGCGCGAAGAGTACCGCACGGCCCGCATCATCCGGGTGGGGTCGTCGCGAAAACTGCCGGGGTGCAGGGTGCGAATGATACCAGCATCCAAGTCCGCCCGACCGCCGTGGGGATCGACGAGCCGGGTATCGCTGCCGGTAAGGGGCAGCGCCATTGCGTTGACGGTGAAATCTCGGCGGGCCAGATCATCGGCGATGTCGCCGGGCAGTACATCCGGGAGGGCGCCGGGTTGGCGGTAGGTTTCACGCCGGGCGGTAACGAGATCGACGGTCACGCCCTGCGAAACGACAGTCGCCGTGCCGAACCGATGGTGGACGGTCAAACGACCACTGACGGAGTCGGCAAGACGCTCGGCTAGCGCAGGCGCATCTCCCACGACGGAGATATCGAGGTCCTTCACGGGAAGGTCCAGAAGATTATCTCGAACAGGGCCGCCGACCATGTACGCCGAAATTCCAGAGTCGCCGGCCAGTTTTTGAACTTGCGTGAGCAAGTCGACCAGGCAGGGGTCTGTATTCAAAAAAATACCGACGGGAGAGGCGTCGGGGGTTGCCACCATCACAGGTCCAGAACGGTTTTGGAGGTGTCGAAAGTGTAGCATCCGCGTCCCGGCGGGACAAGCCGGGTTGTATGTTCGACAGAAATTTTTGAGCCACAGATACGACAGTCACAATCACCCATCTGCGACACGATGCCGCGACGAATTTCAGTCGGAGCGGGCCGTTTTGAACCGGTCGGGCGCTCCGAACAAAGCGGCGATGAGCAGGATAGCAGCCGGCTCGGAAGCGAACGCTAAAACCGTCAGAAGTGGCATGCTGGCGCCGCAGAAGGCGATCATCAAAAACCAAACCAAAGCGACAAAAATGGTGAACACGACCGGGATTCCCGTCAGCGGCGACGCCTTTTCACTAGCAGTTTCCATTTGGATTTGCCAGGTTTCGAATTAGTGCAGACGTGAACCCAAGAACACGGGTAACAGATTCAGCAGGCATGCCATCGGCGCGGCCACGTACAAGAAAGCCAGATGGTCCGACACGCCTCGGCCCCAGAATAGGATGAGAGCGAGGGCTGACACCGGTACGAAGACGAGAAAACCCACCGGGATTCCCGATGCCATCGCCGTCAACAGAACACCGACCTTCTGCGAACCAGTCAATTGAGGGCGTTTCAACACGCACACAAACGACGTGATGGTGGTGGCACCAGTAGAGTACCCAGAGGTGGTGTAACAGGAACTGGGTGGCACGAAGAAAGCCACCGCGTCATCCTTGATGGTGGTGGCACCAGTAGAGTACCCAGAGGTGGTGTAACAGGAACTGGGTGGCACGGAGAAAGCCACCGCGTCATCCTTGATGGAAGTGACAAACCCAACAAGGAGTACGACGGTGGCCAAGAACA
>DAOUJD010000018.1:0-5425 GCA_034423115.1 Dehalococcoidia bacterium
GAACCGCAATCAGGACACCGCACGTCATGACGATAAACTCTACCTCGGGCCATCAGACCACCTCAACCAAGTCAGCCTGAGGCCATCATAAATCCATTATCTGCTTATGTTAACAACACCAATTCGTCCGGTTTGATAAACTGCCGTGTTGAACCGGTGAATCGAGGAGGCATGTTGAAGCCAGGCAAACTACCGCCGGAGTTGCTGGCGGAATTACTCACGGATGTGGGGGCGCAAGACCCACGGGTGGTGGTCGGACCAACGGTGGGCGAGGATTGCGCTGTGGTGGATATGGGGGACCGCTTATTGGTTGCGAAGTCTGACCCGATCACTTTCGCGACGGAAAGGGTGGGTTGGTACGTGGTACAGGTGAACGCCAACGACATCGCGTGCAGCGGGGCGGAGCCCAGGTGGTTTTTGCCGACCGTGTTGATCCCGGCGAGTTTCGAGGCTGACGACGTGCGTGGGTTGTTCGGGGAGATAGCCGACGCGTGTCGAGTTTTGGGAGTTGCGTTAATCGGCGGGCACAGCGAGGTAACGCTGGGAATTGACCGGCCCATCGTGGCGGGCACGATGCTGGGGGATCTGCCGGACCGCCACAGCATGATCACGACGAGCGGAGCCCAGGACGGAGACAGCATCATTCTGACTACGGGGATTGCCATCGAGGGCACGGCGATTCTGGCGGCGGAGTGCGCGGCACAATTAAAGGTCCACGGCGTCGCCGACGACACAATTAATCGGGCTGTTGGGTATTTGACAGATCCCGGGATCAGCGTGGTGGAGGCGGCGCGAGCGCTGCGTGAGTCAGTGCGAATTCACAGCCTTCACGATATCACCGAAGGCGGCGTGGTCACTGCGCTGCGCGAGGTTGCGTCAGCGTCCGATCTGGGAGTGGTCTTTGAGGCGGAGAGCACGCCGGTGCTGCCCGAATGCGAAGAGATCTGCGCCGGGTTGGGCATTGATCCGCTGGGCTTGCTGGGGTCGGGCGCTCTGCTGGCGACCATGCCATCGATCGAGGCACCCAGAGCTCTGCGGGCGCTGGACAGGATCGGTGCGAGCGGTTGGGAAATCGGGCAGATGATCGAGCAAGAACTGGGGATGTGGCTGATTGACCGACATGGAGAACACGAGATGCCGGAGTTCGAACGGGACGAATTGGCCAGGTACCTGGAGAGCCGGAGGGACGCGCCGGCTTAGGATTCCGATATCCCGCAACGCATTGGAACGCCGCCCGTTACTTTGGGCGGCGTTTTTGCGTTAATCACTGCGACGTCGGCGATTTCGACCCGCGACGGTCGCCTCTAATCAGAGAGGTAGCGGTCTATGCAATCGCGGAGTTGGGCTAGGGTGATGTTAGCGCCGGTGATGGTGATGGAGACTTTTTTACCGCGCACGAGTTCCGGGTGCCGGACCGCTCCGGCCAGGGCAGTGGCTCCCGCTCCTTCGGCCAGCGTGTGCGCTTTTTCGACCAGCATGGCGACGGCGCGCTTGATGTCATCGTCGCTGACCAGCAGGAAGTCGTGGAGGCGGTGGCGGATGATCTGCTGGGGGAGTTCGTAGCCGACGGCGGTGGCCGTGCCCTCAACCCAGGTCCGCATGGGAGCGGAAACCAACTGTCCCTGCTGCCATGAGAGATAGGCAGCCGGCGCGGCTTCCGATTGAACCGCTACGACCTGAATGGCGGTATTCGTTGCTCCGGCAACGACGCAGGCGCCCGAGACTCCGCTGCCGCCGCCGATGGGGAGCATCATCACCTCGACGTCGGGCAGGTCCTCGATGATTTCCAGGCTGGCGGTGCCGACCCCGGCGATGAGAGCCGGTTCGTTGACAGGGTGGACGTAGCGATAGCCCTCTTCCTGGGCGAGGCGTTCGCAATGCTCCCTGGCCTCGTCGAAGTTGGCCCCGTGAAAGATCAACTGAGCGCCGAGGGATTCCATGGACGCAACCTTATTTGGGTTGGCGTCCACCGGCAACCCGATCATGGCGCGAGCTCCGAACATCCGGCAGGCGCTGGCGATGGACTGGCCGTGGTTGCCGCTGCTGGCGGTGATTACCCCGCGTGCGCGTTCTTCGTCAGACATTCCCGCGAGGAGATTGATGCCACCCCGGGATTTGAACGCACCCAAGGGCAAGTGTTCCTCGTGTTTCAGATAAACCTCGGCATCCAGAGCGTCACTCAAGGCTGACGAATAGGTTAACGGCGTGCGTGGGAAATAAGGGGAAATGGTAGCGCGGGCCTGATAGACATCGCGCAGCGTGGGGATTTTCACGGCGTCTGCTCCACAGTTGCGGTTTGGGTTCGATTTGAGCACGGGCAGGGTAGGCAAGGGCTCGTGGGGTGTCAACCGGGGGAAGGGGTACACGGCAACCAATCAGCGCATGATGTAACGAAAAAATGGGCAGTGTACTTATCGACCGTTACACTACTGGAACACTGATTACATTTACTACACATTATGAGTCCGCCAACGAGCGGTGTTCCTTGGTACCAAAATGTAATGGACGTACACGTTATGGGCCGCATGGTGGGCTCGATGTAGTGGTACACTCAACCGCATTCCAGCCGTCCCATGATGCGCGGTCGCAGAATTTTATCGGGCTGCGGAAAGTGTACCCATAATCCGCGACCCTTGGTACACGGAAGCGATACTGATGGGTCTTTAACTCCTTCGGAGTTGAGTACATTCATCCTGGTGACGTGTAACCCGGTGCACGTCCGCATCAGGGAGGGCCAGCAGTTGGGCCGCTCCAGGTGCCCCAGCGCCGATCACACGAGCCTAGGGAGCCCGAACGCGACCCCTGATACTTGCGAGGAGGTTGGACCAGGCCGGCCCTGGCCTTCGACCGACTGGACAGACGGCTTTAGCGATGGCTCTGGGTAAATCGACCTAGACGCGAAAATTCCCAAAAATTGCAACCGGACCGCTAGGAACCCAGTTGGGCGGTATGACAAAATGACCGCGTGATCAAGCGTGTTCTAAAAGATTATAAGAAATCTTTTAGAAAGTTCTATGTCTCGTCTTGACATGGATTCAGATTGTCGCTAAATTTGGGAATGTAAGGAAAACGAGCAAACAAATGCAATTATGCGGGGCGAAATACCGCAGGTGCAAGAAAGGCTAGTGCACGCCGGAGGTGTACTATGGCACGGAAAACGAAATTGATGCTACGCGTAGAAAAGGAATTCGACCAGCCCCTGGAGCGTTTGCTCCCCGAGTTGGTGAATGACCAGGGCCTGACGGCGACGGCCGATACCCTGGGCGTCAGCAAGGCGACGCTGGGCTATTGGATGCTCAAGCTGGGGATCAACGTCCGTCGGGTCGCCCTGGCGCCCGGTGAGATCCTTGAGGTGAAGCGCATCAACCAGTGAAACTACGTCGCCCGTCTGGTGGCACAGAGGGCGGCGCAGCGCGGGCAAACCGAGGAGTCTTAGGCGAGCTGACTCCGAGGCCTGTCCGGTCCTTCGCTGTCGCGATGGACAAGAAAACGCCCCGGCTGGTGGCAATTGGCCGGGGCGTTTTCTTGTCTGCGGGTTACAGGTTCAGACTAAGCAGACCGCGGTTCAATGAGGGTCCGGCTGGGGCTAACGCTGTGTCCCCTGCATAATAGGTTAGCGGCGCAGAGAGCCAAATGGCCGGATACGGATCAGCCGTTGAAGATGTCCTCGGGGAGGAAGGCGGAAACGGTGACGTTGGGCAGGTCAACGATGTTGCTGACGCGCAGGTCGACCGCGACGCTGCTGATTATGTAAGCCTGCTGGGCGGTCCAGCCGCGTTCCTGGAGAAGGTCGATCATGTTGAGCAGGGCGTTGCGGGCGGCCAAGGTGAGGCTGTCCAACCCCTCCTGGGTGCCGTCGGGGTGGATGGGGTAACCGACGGTGGCGATGAAGTTGCGGGGCGCGGCCCATTCCGGGGGCAGGAAGTAGTCCGGGTGGGCGTAGCGCGGCATGGTTATGTTGTGTCGGACGGCTTGGCCCTTGTGTATGTTGAAACGGACGGTGCAGGTTGCGCCCATCTCGATGGCGGTGATGCAGACCTCGCCGTCGCCCTGGGCGAAGTGGCCGTCGCCGGCGGAGTAGAGGCCGCCGGGTACTGCGACGGGGATGAACAGGCGGGATCCGGTGGTGATCTGTTTGGCGTCGATGTTGCCGCAGTTTTCGCGGGGCGGGAGAGTGCGCAGGCCCTCGTTGGCGATCGGGCCGCCGGCGGGCACGGCATCTTCGGGATCCGGGGGCGCAGCCGTACCGCCGCGGTTGACCCAGTCGGCCTCACGAGCGGTCCAGGCGGCAACCTGTTCGTGGGATGGAGCGAGGCCGGCGGTGCCCATGAACGAGCCGTCGGGGATGCGCACGCCGGGAATGCGCGCTGACGTGGCCCAGCCGTCAGCGATGTCCCAGTGGACAAGGTAGGGGTCGGTGAAAACGTCGGCGAGGAAGCCGGCGCCGGGGCGGTTGCGGGTCCAGCCACGCGGCTGGGCGGTTATGTCAACGTATTCGATTTCGAGCAAGTCGCCGGGTTCCGCGCCCTTGACGTACACCGGTCCGGTCAGGGGATGAGCGACCTTGGCGTCCAAGCCTCCCAGATCGTTTTCGGTCATGCCGGGCTGGATCTGGGAGTCGGAGGCGTCGCGGGTTTCGAGGGCGACCTCTTCGCCAGGGTCGACCTCAACGATGGGCGGGATGTCGGGGTGCCAGCGGTTGTGGCCGAATTGGGGCTCTTCTTTGAGGCGCTTGGAACGGTCGATGGTGATGGACTGCATGGTTTCCCTCCGATGCCTGCCGATTTGGTTTCGGACATTATGACGAGTGGGAGCACATGCCGACAATCGGGATTATGAGAAGCGTTTTCGCCGGCGACGGTTCCAGGTCAGGCAAATCCGCCAAGTGGCTGCTGATCCCACTGCTCCGACCGTTGCGCTAACGATGACGTTGGTGAAAATGAGAACCTCATCACCGATGTCGAAGAATATCACCGTGGCGCTCAGCAGCACGCACAGAGCGTAGGCCGGGACGGCCACACTAATCCCCAGCATAATGGCCGAGAAGAAGTTCAGATGAGGCATGGCGCGGGCGCACAGGACTCCCGTGATGATGCTGGGCAGGAAGGCCAACAGGCAAACAGAGGAGAAGATCATAAAAGCGGCGGCGATAAAGCCGTCGCTGTGAGGGGCAATTGCGGGTACGAAATTCATCGCGGTTTCGGAGCGTATCTGAACGGCCGGGTGGATGATACCCGGCCGTGTTTCCGCGATTGCAGTGGGTCAGGGGGGGTGATGATTCGCCAGGTGCGTGTCGAGCGTCGGTGGTCACCGTCCAGGGCAATCGCGTCTTAATGAGCGACAGCACCGCCATTGGAATTGGCAGTAACGGACGGTGAATTCACAGGGATCCGCCAAAGGCGGACAGGTTCCCAGGATGAACGGG
>DAOUJD010000019.1:0-147048 GCA_034423115.1 Dehalococcoidia bacterium
TAGCCCCCGTGGGCCGGTTGCGATTTTGAAACTGACGGGGTTGGCCGTCGATGCTGGAATCCTGCCTCTCTTTTTGGATCGTGATGAAACGCGCGTTTTTGCCTTGGCGAATAATAGAATATACGTACCGTTATGGTGTGTCAAGGGGTCGTATGGACAGGGCAATCGCATCTTAATGAGCGACAGCGCCGCCATTGGAATTGGCAGTAACGGACGGTGAATTCACAGGGATCCGCCAAAGGCGGACAGGTTCCCAGGATGAACGGGATAGACAGGATATTTTGATTTGGAAGTTTTGGGGTTATGGGCTGGTTTCGGGGACTTTGAGGCAACGACGTGTGTGGTCATTATCACCAAACGGAATGTAATGCAGGCACCGGCATCGTTTGTTTTGAAGACGCGTTTGTCCTGGTCGTATAGATCCGCCAGAGGGGGACGGGCTCATGGGAGGATTTTGGATTGGTTGCGAACGGGCGACTGGCCGGGGATACTAGGGGCAGCAGAGAGTTCGCACGATGAGCCACGAAAGGCTGGAGTCGATCATGCCATTTGCACATCCTGAGTTCCTGGTATCCACCGATTGGCTGGCCGAACACCTGCCAGACGACGGTGTCCGCGTTTTCGAGACCACGGTATTCCTGCATCGCGGCGAGGGCACGGTTCGCGCCGAGTCGGGACGGGCTCAGTACGACACGGGACATATCCCGGGCGCGGGTTTCCTCGAGTTGCAGGCCGAGTTCTCCGACAACGACCAACCGTACCGATTCATGATGCCCACGGCGGATGCGTTCGCTGAGGCTGCAGGGCGGCACGGTATCTCGGAATCCACCAAGCTCGTACTTTACGACCGTCTGGGATCACAGTGGGCGGCGAGGTTCTGGTGGATGTTCCGCTCCATGGGCTGCACCGGCGCGGTGGTGCTGGATGGCGGCTGGACGCGTTGGACCGCGGAGGGACGGGGGGGTTCGACGGAACCGGCGACGTACGCACCGACGACTTTCATCCCAACGCATGACCCGGCGCGGTTCGCCGACCTAGCCGAGGTCATGGAGTTCATCGAGTCGAGCGACGGTGGCGGTACCTGCCTGATCAATGCGCTGGGTCGAGATCAGCATTCGGGTGAGGACGGCGGGCGCGCCTATGGCCGTGCAGGACACATCCCGGGCGCGACGAACGTTCCGTCGGGTGAACTGATCGATCCGGAGACGGGACTGTTCCGGCCGGCTGATGAGCTGTTGGCACTCTTTGAATCCGCGGGGGCCGACCGCACTCAGCGGGTCGTAACGTACTGCGGCGGCGGTATCGCGGCGTCCAACGATGCTTTCGTGCTGGCGATGCTGGGCTACGAGAACGTGGCGGTGTACGACGCTTCGATGTCCGAGTACGCCGCAGACCCGTCGCTGCCGCTGGTGGCCGACTGAATGCTGGCCAAAACTGGCCTTGCAAAGGAACACCCCCTCACCCCAACCCTCTCCCACCAGGGGAGAGGGAGTTTACAGACGCCGTTCGGACGGAGGTGAGCCATGACGCAGGCTGCTGCGCTTAACGATACGCTGGAATTCGGGCTTTTCGACTGGATCGAGTGGGACAAGTCGGCGCCCAGCGAGATATTCGAGAACCGGCTCCGGATGCTGGAGTTCGCTGACCGGAACGGCTTTTACAGCTACCACCTGGCGGAGCACCACATAACGCCGCTGAGCGTGTCCCCCTCGCCGTCGGTCTTCCTGGCAGCGGCGGCGCAGCGCACGTCAAAGTTGCGGCTGGGGCCGTTGGTGTTCCTGCTGCCGTTCTACAATCCCATCCGGCTGTACCATGAGATCTGCATGCTGGACAATCTCAGCAACGGGCGGCTGGACCTGGGCGTGGGTCGCGGCGTGTCGCCCGTGGAGGCTGCGGAGTTCGGCGTCGATTTGGACATCAGTTGGGAGATGTTCAACGAGCAGATGGACATGTTCACGAGGGGGTTCACAACGGGCAAACTCGAACACAAGGGGAAGCACTATAACTACGAGGACATCGAGCTGTGGATTGCGCCGCACCAAAAGCCGTATCCGCCGCTGTGGTACGCCAGCAACAACATCGAGACAGTGCCGTGGATGGCGCAGCACGGGTTCAACACCTGCACCGTGTTCGCGGACAATGCCGGCGTCAAGGCGCACTACGACCTTTACAAGCAGGTGTGGCACGCTGACCGGTTGGCCGACGGAATGAACAGCCACGTGGAGGCACCCAAGTTGGGGCTGGTGCGGCACATGTACATCGCCAACAGCGAAGAACAGGCACGGACGGAAGCCAAGGCGGCGTACCGGACGTGGTTCCACAACATCGATTACCTGTGGGCCAAGAACGGCCTGGACCGCCTGGGCGCGATGCGGGATTTCGACTCGCTGGAAGCGCGGGACGTGATCATAGTGGGCACTCCCCAGACCGTGCGGGAGCGGGTGCAACGGGCGGTTGACGAGACGGGCATCAACTACTTCTGTCCGATATTCGCGTGGGGCGACCTGACTCCCGAGCAGGTGATGCGCTGCATGGGCCTGTTCGTGGACGAGGTGATGCCCAAGTTGCGGCCGGGCGGGTAGATCAAAACACCGGCGAACACCTGCACAGGAGACGCGACAATGTCCACGGACGCCACGTACACTCCGGCTTCCGCAGAAGTCATCGACCGGACCATCGGGGCACTCGCTGCCCGCAACGTGGATGCCATCCTGGTGGAGAGTCGGGAGGCGGCACTGGCCATGCTGAAGGAGTTGGTCCCGGAGGGCTGCGAGGTGTTCGTCAGCACGTCGGAAACGCTGGACACCATCGGCTACACGGAATACATGGACGGCAACGACCGATACATCAACCTGCACGACGAGATGCTGGCGCAGCCCGACGCGGCGTCCCAGCGCGAATTTCGCCGCACGACCACCACCGCAGATTACTTTGTGGGCAGCGTGCAAGCCATTGCCGAGACGGGCGAGATCGTAGTCGCCAGCGGGTCGGGCAGCCAGATAGGGGCTTTCGCTTACGGCGCGCGGCGAGTCGTCATGGTGGCGGGCACGCAGAAGATATGCCCCACGCTGGCCGAGGCCGAAGCGCGCACCCGTGGCTACACCCTGGAACTCCACGACCGTTGGCTGGAGGGACGGGGGTCGGGTCCGGCTCCCATCGGCAAGTTCATGGTGATGGAGCACGAACCGGTGGTGGGGCGGATTACGATGATTTTGATTCCGGAGAGTTTGGGGTGGTGATCAACCTCGTTGGGCATCCGGCGGAGTCTTTCCACTGCGGTCGATCAGGGGATTTGAAATGGGTGGATGGAACCGGTAGGGGCGAGGCATGCCTCGCCCCTACGCCTATGGATGATGATAACGGGCCGCGATGTCTGCCCAAATTTCAGTCGAAGTAGATGGGCTCTCCGTTGAGGGTTGATTTGTCCTCGAAGGGCGTGGGATTGGCGACTGCGGCGCGCACCCAGCAACCGTTGCGAGCGTTTCTCAGCACTGCGGCCACGCGCTCGGGATCATCGGGGGATTCGATCTCGTAGCTGGTTTCGACCTTGGGGGCGCTGGCCTGGATGGTGCCTTGCAAGACGGAACCCTCCAGCCCAAAATGCACGGCGATGTGGGCCCTGACGCCGGTGATGTCCACTTTCATCATTCGAGAGTACCTCTCGATCTGGGTCATCTCTCAAAAGGCGATGGACGCGGCGAAATAGCTCAGAGGCGCGGGGGCGGTGTGATTGCCACCCACGTTGGGCCCCTCGTCGCAGTAGATGGTGAACTTCACGTCGCGGCCGACGAAGGCGCGGCGCAGCATGTTGCCCATGTCCTCCACGTCCACCTCGGTGACGGTGGCGCGGCGGGTCTGCCCGGGTGGGAAGGGATCGTAATTCGGTTCGGGTCTTGCGGTTTCTCCTGGCATGGATCCTCCGTATGGTGGGGTTTTGGGAACCGTACCACGGTGGGTTTGGCGACACAATCGGGGGGTGGAGGATCATGCAACAGAACAGAATGAGGATCGCGCCCGAGCCCCTGGTTCACTCGTGTTATATTGGCGTAAGACATACCAAACCGAGAGCACTATTCATGAATATAAGCACGGTAGCCATTCTCAGCCCCGGCGACATGGGCCACGCCGTCGGGCAGCGGCTTCGCGAGAACGAGCTGGACGTCATTACGTGCCTGGAGGGTCGGAGCGAGCGGACGCGGAGCCTGGCGGAGCGGGCCGGAATCCGGGACGTTGCCACCATGGAAGGGTTGGTGGAGCGTGCGGGCCTGGTGATGTCGATGACCGTGTCGTCGGCGGTGCCGGGTCTGTGCCGGCAAGTCGCTGATGCGATCACTGCGACGGGGTCGGATGTGCTGTTCGCCGAGTGCAACGCCATCGCCCCGCAACTGGCGCGGCAACTGGAACCCGTTATCACCGACGCCGGCGGTCGCTACGTGGACGTGTCGATCATCGGCGGGCCGCCCCGTCCCGGGTACAGCCCGCACTTCTACGCTTCCGGTGACCATGCGGCGGATTTTGCCGGCCTCAACGACTTCGGCCTTACAGTGTTGAAGCTGGATGGGGAAGTGGGCCAGGCGTCAGGAATCAAAATGTGCTACGCGGCCATGACCAAGGGATCTTGGGCGCTGTACACCGAGTTGCTGATGGCCGCCGAGTTGATGGGCCTCACCGAACTGCTGCTGGCCGAGTTTCAATCGGGCCAGCAGGCTGTATTGCAGCGCATGGAACGCACGATACCCACGGTGCCGCCGCGATCGCGCCGTTGGGTCAGTGAAATGGAGGAGATTCGCGATACCTTCGCGCACCTGGGCATGACTCCCAAGTTGTTCGAGGGCGTCGCGGAGATGTACCAGTTCATCGGGAGCACGCCGCTGGGAGAAGAATCCCCCGAGACCAGGGATCGAGACCGCACGTTCGTCGAGACGATTCGGCAGCTTGCGGAGCATGTGGGGTGTGAGGGCGAGAGCGGCACCCTGATTCCATAAGGTGTTGCACGACGGCATCGCTTTTTATCTGGTCGCGCTGCATGAGAACCTCGGCAACTAGCGCCGCAATCTTGTGCCGTCGAAGTGAACGACGTTAGCGGCGGCACGCGGTTTGATCGGTCCATGGGTTCCTGATGGACTACCTCATCTGGTGGTAGGGCGCGAAGACAACGGGCCATTCCCGCTTGAAAGCAGCCGCGCGAGACGGTACGGTTGGTTCATCCAGAAAAGTCGACAAGGGGGAAGACGATGCCAGAGCAGAAGCGCATGACCACCAGGCTCAAGGAACTTTTCGAACGGGATGAGATTTTTGTACTGGCCGGCGGGATGAACGCCATGGGCGCCAAGATGGCCGAGGTTGCCGGGTTCGAGGCGTTCTACATGTCGGGCGGCAACACGTCGGCGCAGTTGATGGGACTGACCGAAGGCGGCACCAGCATGCGCGACATGGTGGACAACGCCCGTCGCATCGTGAACACCATCAATATTCCCGCGTTCGTGGACATGGACACCGGCTACGGGGATGCCATCCAGGTCTATGAGACGGTACAGGAGTACATACGGGCGGGCATCGCCGGCACTCACCTGGAGGACCAGGTTTACCCGCCCAAGTCCGGGCCTCGCCGTCGATGCGTTTCCATCGAGGAAATGGTCGGCAAACTCAGGGCCGCCATGGACGCCAAAATGGAACTGGACCCGGACTTCGTGATCGTGGCCCGTTGCGATTTCGCCGGCGTGCCGGGAGCGACTTTCGAGGAAGTTATGGAACGCTGCCTGGCCTACAAGAGCGAGACCAACGTGGACGTGGTCTGTCCCGCCGTCGGGCCCTGGGACCAGAACGTCGAGGCCATCCGGCGGATCCCCGGGCCGGTGCTGCCCCTGTTCACCCACGGGAGCCAGACCCATCCCACGCTGGAAGAGTTGCAGGAAGCCGGCGCGGCCGCAGCGTGGTATCCCGCACTGACCACCATGGCCGGTTTACAGGCATCCTGGGACTTTCTGCACGAATTCCAGGAAAGGGGCACCAGCGCCATCGACGACTTTCTGGCATCGGCCTCCCAAAGCCGGTGGGGAGTCGCCACCAACGGCGGAATCCTGGGCGCCGACCGCATCCGGGAGATGGAGGACAAATACCTGCCCTAGCCGCGACGCTCGCTAATGGCGGCGCTCCAGGAAAATGGGCATCCCGCCCTTGGGGCGGAGGGACACCAGGGTGCGCAGTTCAATCTGGTGGGACGGGTCGTGGCGCATCGCCCACTGCTGGCCCAGGGCCGCCAGTATGAGCATGGCTTCCATCCACGCGAAGCCTTCGCCGATACAGAGGCGCGGACCTCCGCCGAAGGGGTAGTAGGCGAACCGGTGCAGGCCCTTCCGGAACTCGGCGGTCCAGCGGTCGGGTCGGAACTCCAGCGGGTCGTCGAACCAGCGCGGATCGCGTTGGACGATAAGCTGTGGAGCGACCAGGCCCGCGCCGGCCGGTATCTCCCAGCCGCCCAACGTGAACGGCTGGTAGGTCATGCGCCCGGTGGACCATATCGGCGGGTACAGGCGCATGGACTCGGTGAGTATCTTTTCGGTGAAGGCCAGTCTGGGCAAGTCCTCCGGCGTCGGCGTCCGCCCGCCCAGGGTTTCGTCCAGCTCGGCGTGGAATCTCGCTTGGACATCGGGGTGCGTCGCTATCAGGTACCAAGTCCAGGTCAGGGCGACGGCGGTGGTTTCGTGGCCGGCGGCGAACAGGGTGACGACCTCATCGCGCAACTGCTGATCGGTCATCACCGCCTCTTCGGGATTGTCGGCTTCGTCGTCCCGCACGTTGAGCAGGAGGGACAGCAGGTCATCGCCGTCTAGTCCCGACTCCCGGCGCTGCTCGATGAGGCCGTAGACGGTCTCGTCCAGGTAACTTAGCCCGCGCTTGAACCGACGGGTGAGGGGCAGCGGCAGGCGATGGAACAGCTTACGGACCGACAGAGGCTGGTTGCCGCGCGCGGTGATGTAATCATTGCTGACGGAAAAGGCATCCCCGATCCGCATCACCGTGTCGGGAAGGTCGAGGCCGAACAGCGTTTTGACCACGATGCGCAGCGTCAGGTCGCTCATCTCATCGGCAAGGTCAACCCTGCTCCCGTCCGTCCACCTTTCCTGGTGCCGGCCGGCGTAGTCGGTCATGTCCTGGGCGTATCCGGAGATGCGGTTATGATTGAATTGGGGCTGCATCAGGCGACGCTGGCGAAGGTGCAGAGGGCCATCGGCGGTTACCAGCCCATCGCCCATGAGGTACCGATACGTTGACGTGAGGTGTCCGCGACCCACCCGCTGGTGATTGGTCACGAACAGGTCTTGAATCAGGTCCGGGTGAGTGACCAGGTACAGGAGGAACGGCTTGACGGACACCGTAGCGAGGTCGCCGTAACTGGCCGCTTCCTGCAACAAGCCGAGGATGTCCGAAACGTACCGGAAGGACTGGCCTACCACTGGCCACTCCGGCGGGCCAGGGGGCAAGGATGACCGGTCGACCACGGGGTCGGGAGGATAAGCGATGGAGCGAGTGTTCATAATCATCTTCCCTCAATGCATGCCAACGCCGCTACTCTTTATACGATTTTATCATCGCGTTGGTTCGCGCTTGCATCGACCCAGATTGGCGGCCGCTCGTGATCCCTTGGCATGGGGTAAGATGCTGACGACACGCGGGTTATGGGCACAACGCCCAGGAGGTACCAGTTGTACAAGATCGGGATAGACGTCGGAGGCACTTTTACGGACTTCGTCGTGGCCGGCGAGGAAGACCAGCCGCGCTTTTTCAAGACCGCGACTACGCCTGAAGATCCTTCCATCGGCGTCATGACCGGATTGCAGGAAGCCGCGGCAGCATACGGTCAATCGTTGGACCAGTTCCTGGGCGAGACTGACCTGGTGATCCACGGGTCAACGGTGGCGACCAACACGCTGGTGGAACGTAAAGGCGCACAGGTCGGGCTCATCACCACCGACGGATTTCGGGACCTGCTGGAGATGCGCGAGGGTCTGAAGGAGGACCGGTACAACCTGCGCATGACGCCCGCCGCGCCGCTGGCCGCCCGGTACCTGCGCGTCGGTATCCCCGAACGCACCCGCGCCAACGGCAAGGTGGTACAGCCGCTGGACGAGGCGGCACTGGTCGAAAACCTGGATTACCTGGTCAAAGAGGGGGCCGAGGCGCTGGCGGTCTGCTTCCTGTTTTCGTACCTGAACCCTTCCCACGAGCGGCGGGTATCGGAGATAGTACACCAGCGCTATCCCGAGCTGTTCACATCGCTCTCCTACGACGTGATTCCCCAGATCAAGGAGTTCGACCGACTCAGCACCACCGTAATCAACTCCTACGTCGGCCCGGTGTTCAGTCGCTACTTGGCGAATCTAGGCCAGCGGTTCGAGGCGTATCCCCAAATGCGAGACGTGCTGATCATGCAGTCCAACGGCGGGGTCGCACCCATCGACGACTCCAGCCGCATGGCGGTGCGGGCCATCCTTTCCGGGCCGGCGGGGGGCGTCAGCGCGGCGGCTTACATCGGACAGCTGCTCAACGAACCGAAGGTCATCGCCTTCGACATGGGCGGCACCAGCACCGACATCTCGCTCATCGAGAACGGAGTTCCCCACATCTCCAACGAGAAATTCGAGGCCGGCTGGAAGATCGCCGCGCCGATGATCGACATACACACGCTGGGCGCCGGCGGCGGCAGCATCGCCCGGGTGGACGAGGGCGGCATCCTACACGTCGGCCCCGAAAGCGCGGGTGCGGAACCCGGCCCCGCCTGCTACGGCAGGGGCGGCGAAAATCCCACCGTGACCGACGCCAGCCTCGCGCTGGGCTACCTGGACGCTGACAACTTCCTGGGCGGTCGGGCGAGCCTAAATGCTGCAGCCGCTGAGCAGGCATTGGCCGACCACGTGAGCGCGCCGCTCAATCTCTCCAACGAAGAGGCGGCTTACGGCGTGTTCAAGGTCGTTTGCACCTCCATCGCCGAGGGCATCCGGCTGATGTCGGTGCAACGCGGCGTGGATCCGCGGGAGTTCACCATGATGGGATTCGGGGGCGCGTCGGGCCTACACGCGTCCGAAGTGGCGCGGCAATTGCAGGTAGAGAAGGTGTACATCCCGGCATCGGCGCCGGTGCTGTCGGCTTACGGGATGCTCAACACCGACATCAAATATGACTATTTCCGCTCGTATCCGGTGAGCCTGGATCGCCTGGATTTGGACGAACTCCGCACCATATTGGACCAACTGGCCGGCCAAGGTCGGGACAAGCTGCAAGATCAGGGCGTCGCACCCGGTGCCGTGGAGATTCAATACTCCGCCGACATGCGCTACCTGGACCAGATCTACGAGGTTACGGTGCCGCTGCCGGACCCAACCCAACCCGATGCGACGTTCGTCAACCAATTGACCGCCAATTTCCACCGGAGGTACGAGGAACTGTACTCGTACAACCAGCAAGAACAGGAGGTGCGGCTGGTCACGTTGCGGGTGGCAGCAGTCGGCAAGCTGCCCCGCGTCGCACAGAGCGGCGAGCACGGGGAAGGCAGCGCGGCTGCTCCCGTCGGCTCCCGCAGCGTTTACCTGAGCGAGTGGCAGGAGGCGCCGATATACGCAGCCGATGGGCTGCCCGCCGGCGCAGAAATACCAGGGCCAGCCATCGTTGAATCGGAGTTCACCACCATCCTGGTGTCGCCGGGCGATGTCGCTACGGTCGATGCTATGGGCGGCGTCGAACTGCGCGTGAATCAAGGTGTGCAAAACAGCAAGCCCGTCACTCCGGCGGAAACCGGAGTCCAAAAAATGCCACTGGATTCCGGCTTTCGCCGGAATGACGGTTCAAGAGTGCGGAATGACGGTTCAAGGGTACGAAATGATGGTTCGTATGACGATCCTATCACGCTGGCGGTGGTGGAGCACCGGTTGGAGTCCATCGCGCAGGAGATGACGGAGGCGATGCTGCGGACGGCAATGTCGCAGATCCTCAACTCCAGCCGCGACTTCTCCACCGCCATACTGGACAACGAGTGCCAACTGGTGGCGCAGGGCGAGGGGATACCCGTGCACATCAGCGCGCTGCCGGTGGCCGGCGCGGCGGTCCGCGACTACTTCGCCGACGACATTCACGACGGCGACCTGTTCATCCTGAACGACCCCTACTTCGGCGGCAGCCATCTACCGGACATCACCATCATCCGACCCGTGTTCCACCAAGGCAGGCTGCTGTTCTACGGCGTCAACCGTGCCCACCACAGCGACGTGGGCGGCGGAACTCACGGCGGCTACAACCCCGGGGCCAACGAAATCTTCCAGGAGGGCCTGCGCATTCCGCCGCTCAAGCTGTACGACAAAGGGGTGCCGCGCTATGACCTGCTGCAGATGATGTCCGCCAATGTGCGCCAGTCGGAAAATTTCCTGGGCGACCTGAATGCGCAGATCGGCTCGGTGATGCTGGCCGCCCGTCGCATTGAGGACTTGCTGGCCGAGTACGGCGCGGACCGATTGATGGCAGTGGTTGCAGAGATTCTGGCCGCCACCGAGCGGCAGGTGCGCCAGTTCATTTCCGGCTGGCCTGACGGCGTGTATCAAGGCGAGTCGTTCGTGGACGACGACGGTTTCGACAGCAAGCTGGTGCCGATTCGCGCCAAGGTGACCATCGCCGGTGACTCCTTGACCATAGACCTGAGCGAATCCAGCCCGCAGGTGGAGGGGTTCATCAATAGCGCGTACGCCAACACGCGCTCGTTGGCCCACGCAGCCATCATGTACCTGGCGCCCATGGACGTGGCGCGCAACGAGGGCTCCATGCGGCCCGTGCAGATCATCGCGCCGCGCGGCCTGGTGGTCAACGCCAACCCGCCCGCGCCCGTGTGCATGAGCACCAACCACTGCGCCGAGGAGGTGGTCGAAGCGGTGTTCAAGGCGCTGGCGCCAGCCATTCCCGCCGCGGTGTCCGCCGGATTCTCGCGCAGGCTGCGCTACGCCATCACCGGCCACGACCCACGAACGGGACGCCAGTTCATCTGGCACTTCTTCCTGGCTCGTGGCGGGGGCGGCGCGTCGGAGGGATTCGACGGTTGGTCCAACGTGGGCGAGATCAACGTGGCAGGTGGCATACGCTCGCCCAGCATCGAGGTGACTGAGGAGCGGTTCCCGTTCTTCATCCGGCGGCACGAGCTTCGCCCCGACTCGGGCGGCGTGGGCGCGTGGCGCGGCGGGTTGGGGGCGGTGTGCGACCTGGTGTACGAGGGCGAGGGTCCGGCGCTGCTCAACACGGCCGGCGACGGCATCGTGGTACCGCCCTTCGGCCTGTTCGGCGCGGACGACGGCCTGCCTCACCATTACAAGATCGTCAACAACGGGACGGAGCGCGTCCTGGGCTCCAAGGAGGTGGGCGTCGTGGTGAATCCGGGCGACCACATAGTCTGCCTCTCCTCCGGCGGCGGCGGGTATGGCGACGCAGCGGAGCGGGATAGGGCGGCGGCGGCGTGGGATTTAAGGAACGGGTATGTAACCCGTTAAAGAGTCAGAATATAATTGGTTAGTCCTACTCTGCTCCCCGGCACCGGAGGCTCCCCCATGGCCGCCACCAAAATCATGATCAACGCCTGGAAGGTGCGAACCCTGCCGGACATATTCTACGAAGAACCGGAACCCGTCGAGGACGGTATGCAGCAAGATCTGCCCATACGCCGCATCGCACATCTTCTTGACGAGCGCTACGAAGACCGCCCGGACGTGTTCATATCGGGCCAGATATTCGTTTCCTACGACATAACCAACGGGAACCGACGGGTAGAGCCTGACCTGTTCATCGCCTTTGACGTGGACAGCGCGGGGATAAGGGCTAACCTGCCGAACTTCTGGATCTGGGAGATAGGCAAGGCGCCGGACTTCGTGTTGGAAGTGGCGTCGCCGAGCACTGCGGCGAACGATCTGGGCTGGAAGCGGGAACTGTACCAGCAACTGGGGATACAGGAGTACTGGCGCTTTGACCCCACAGGCGGCGAGCTATACGGCAAGCCGATTACTGGGGAGCGGTTGGTGGCGGGAAGGTATGAGGAGTACGAGTTGCAGCATGGCGACGACGGTTCGGTCCAGGGATATAGCGAGTTGCTGGACGTAGTGTTTCCCTGGAACGGCGACGAGTTTGACGCCTTGGACCCGGCAACGGGCCTGACGATAGACAAGCGCACCGCCGCCGAAGCCCGGGCCGATGCCGCCGAAACCCGCGCCATCGTTGCCGAAGCCGAGCTGAACCTCGAACAGACCGCCCGCAGCCAGGCCGAAACCCGCGCCGATGCTGCCGAAGCCGAACTCGCCCGCCTCAGGGCTCAGCTGCGCCAACAAGAACCGTAGGTTGACCGGAGGGCGAGGATCCCACGCCTGAATGGGGCCTGGCCTCAGCATATTCAATCATGGGAATAGGAAGTCGCGTTATGCAGAACGTCGAAATGGGTTTCGAGCAGCGCATCTTGGCAAAGGTGCGAAGCAGGGAGTCTGCCCCGCTCCCAAAGAACGACGCACCGCCTAGCGAGTACGCCAACGCTATCCAGAACTCTGCCCTGGCGCACTGGTGCTTGTCGCACGGGGAAACCGTCTCCATCCCCAAGCTCAGCCCCGCCGAAGAACGCGTTATAACCTATCTGGTGAACAAAATGGCGCAGGCCGAACCGGGGAGGGATATCAGCTACGTCGAAGAGGACCTGGAGTGGTTGATCTGCAACGTCTTCGGCCTTACCGATGAGGAGCGGCTAGAAATGACCTTCTCATTACGCGACGACCTCAAGCCGATGACGGAGGCGGAAGAAGACAAGGCAATGCTCCAAGCCATCCGGCAGGCCGAAGCATGGGAGCAAGATGACGAGTTCGTCAAGCATGAAGAAATGATGCGGAAACTGCTGGGCAACGATGAATGTTGAACGTACCCCGGCATTCAACCGAGATCTCAGGCGCCTGCGTTCCGCCCGGACACTATGCCAAGTGGAGAATGTTATTGAAGCACTAACGGCAGCCTCAAACCTCACCGAACTCGCAAACGTCAGACGGCTGCAGGCTGAGGGTCGCCACTACCGTTTCAGAGTAGGTGACTACCGCTTGGGTATCACAATGGCCGGGGACGTAGCAGTGCTGCGAAGGTTCCTGCACCGCAACGAAATATACCGGCATTTTCCATGACCGGACTGACTGCCAGGCTGAGAGGGCGTTTGGGAACTTCGTCTCCTGGGCCTACTCCGATGTTACCAGTGCCCGCCTTCTTAGTCGCCGAAACCCACGCCATCGTCGCCGAAGCCGAACTCAACGTCGAGCGGGCCGCCGGCTATACGGCAAGGCGATTGCGGGGGAGCGATTGTTGGCGGGCAGGTATGCGGAGTACGAGCTGCAGCATGGCGACGACGGTTCGGTGCGGGGACATAGCGAGTGCTGGCCGTGGTATTCCATTGGGACGGAGAGGAGTTGTTTGATGTGCTGGACCCGGCGACGGGGCTGACAATAGCCAAGCGCACCGCTGCCGAAACCCGCGCCATCGTTGCCGAAGCCGAGCTAAACCTCGAACAGACCGCCCGCAGCCAGGCCGAAATCCGAGCAGACGCCGCCGAAGCCGAACTCGCCCGCCTCAGGGAGCAGCTGCGCGGGGAAGAGCCGTAGGTTGGCCGGAGGGTAAGGTGACTGGCGTCCTCGTCAACCCGGGCGACCACGTCGTCTGCCTTTCCTCCGGTTGTGGGGGTAAGGCGAGCTTGGGCATCGGAATACTCCTTCCACTACTGCCTTCGCCACAGTCGGACAAAGGTAGTCGCAAGTAACATAGCCGGGATCCCCAAACCCACAGGCAGCGCAACCAATGTATGGCCCGCTAACGCCAGCCAAACGGCAGCGACAATGGATCCGGCACCCAGAAGGAAAGCCGCTGCCAACCCAAAATAACCCATGCGGTTCTCGGCGTTAACCACGCTCTGGTTGAGTTGCAGTGTACCCTGATCCATCTCCATCTCGTGATTGGCGGCCACCTCGTACATTCGTATAATGCGCTCAACCAGATTGGGCTGAACTTGCTTGAACGCAGCCAGATCTTCAGGGCTAGGCAGAGGACCCATCCATGTACGAGACCAGGATTCCGCCTGGAAGCCAGTTTCCTCAGCGAATTCCTGCCCGGCCAGAATCGTCAACGCCCTCAGGACCTCTGAGTTAGCGTCAGCCAATAAAGCCAATGCCTGACGAGCCTCTGCATCATCAGGCACCAATATTTCCAGAGCCGACCCCAGTGAATCTGAAGAATGGTCAGGCGTAATCGCGCCACTCTCGTCAGCCACTATCGCTACTCCGATCGTTTTGGGCGACGTTAGTTGCCAGCAAATTTCCTAGGGCGCGCTTCATTTGAGACCGATGCACAGCCCTGATCGGTGAAGCGTTTACGGGCGATTCGAAATGCGGAGCCATGATCTTATTCACAGTAGTCAACCTCGCTGGGTCAAAAAGGCGTCCAATCCCGTCCATGAAAGCCGAACCCTTCCCATGGACACAGTACACGGTCGCAAAGCTGCCATTGCGACGGCACAGACGGCACTGCCGCCCGCTATGCTTGACTGCCCGGATTCTACCCATTTCGTGATACTCCTTACGCGAGGCACACAACCAGTGCATCACCGATATATTATACCCACGCTCATCCACTCCGCGAGAATATAGCCGACTCACCCCCTACCCCTACCCCTCCCCCACTACGTAGTTCCGCAGCGTGCCGATGCCGCTGATTTCGACCTCGATGGTGTCGCCGGGGAACATGTCGCCGTCGGCGCCCTCGGTGCCCATCCAGAGGACGTCGCCGGGGTAGAGGGTGGCGTAGTTGCTGAGTTCGTGGATCCAGGTGGCGGTGTCCCAGATCTGGTCGGCGGACGAGAAATCCTCCCAGACCTCTCCGTTGTGACGGACTATGATGCGAAACCCCTTGGGGTCCTGGTCGGTCACGATCCACGGGCCCATGGGCTTCCAGGTGTCGCAGTTCTTGCCGCGGAACATGGTGCGGTCGGCCTGCTGCCAGGGTCGCTGGCTGATGTCGTTGCCGATGGTGTAGCCGAAAACGTGGTCCAGCGCCTGGCTGACCGGCACCTTGCGGGCCGTTTTGCCGATGACCACCGCCAGTTGACCTTCCGGCTGAACGGCGCCCGAGCAGTCGGCGGGAACCGCGATGTTCTCCTCCGTCCCGATGATCGCGTGGACGGAGCGGTAGTTGGGCGACGGCCGGTCAGGATACGACGGCGGCGCGCCACGCCTGGCCGCCATGCCCTCCACGTGTCCCCGGTAGTTGGGGCCGGCGGCGTACAGCATGGGCGGCTTGATGGGCGCGAGGAGCTTTACCTCGTCCAGCGCGTGCGAGTGGGTGGTGACGGCGTAATCGTCCAGGGGGTTGCCCCACACCTCGGTCACGCGAGCATCCTCGACGATTCCGAAGCTGGTATTTCCGTCCAGTTGATAGCGGCACCAGATCATGGGGGGCCTCCTCGCTCAAGGTTGCGTGGTTCTTATATTTTCACCCTCACCCAAACCCTCTCCCATCGAGGGAGAGGGAGCATTACCGCGACGGCACGGGGGATACAGTGAGAGACTACTCCGGCGTTACCAGAGACTCCGCTTCGCTGCCGTTCAGCACCCGCATGATGTTTTCGCAGGCGAATTGGGCCGCCCGCAGCGCGGTTTCCTGGCTCTGGCCCGCCATGTGGGGGGTGATGATCACGTTGTCCAGGTCGAACAGCGGGTTGTCGGCCGGGGTTGGCTCGACCTCCAGCACGTCCAGGCCGGCGCCGGCGATCTTGCCCTCGGTGAGGGCGCGGTACAGCGCCGCCTCGTCCACCACCGGGCCCCGGCACAGGTTGATGAAGAACGCCGTCGGTTTCATCAAGTCAAACTCGCGGTCAGACATCATTCCCCGCGTGCGTCGCGTCAGGGGCACGTGCATGCTGACAAAATCTGAGGTCTCCAGCAGTTCATCAAGACCCACGGGTTCCGCCTTGACCTCCTGCTGCACATCCTCGGGGATGTCCACGATGTCGTGGTAGATGGTCCGCGTGTCGAACCCGGTGAGCCGCTTGGCGACCTGCCGGCCGATGCGCCCCAGGCCGACGATGCCCACCGTTTTGTCGGTAATCTCGGTGAGGTCGGTCTGGTAGAGATTGCCCCGCCAATTGCGCTGCTTGGTGGTGGTATCCCACTGGGCCATCATGTTCCGGCCGATGCCGATCATCAGGCCGAGGGTCTGCTCAGACACCGAGATGGCGTTGGCGCCGCCGTTGTTGGCCACCGGAATACCCATCTCCAGGATGGCCTCCAGGTCCAAGCGATCGTACCCAGCGCTGAGGGTCTGGATAATTTTGACGTTGGGGCATTCCCGCAGCACGTTGACGGTGACGTCGCTGGTGATGAGCGCGTCGGCATCACGGCACAGTTCGATCTTCTCCGCCTCGGACAGCGTGGGGTCCACGAGTGTGATTTCGAATTCGTCGGGGGCCTGATCCAGCATGATCTGGGGGCGTCCGCCGACTCCACTGTAATATGCAACTTTCCAAGAGGGCATTTGGCTAACTCCTTTACGCGCGGTCTATAACGCCGCACGCGTCCCTGGCAATTATAGATGCGCGACAAGGGCTGTCAAAACCGTCCGAGTTGATGTGTAGAATGCAACCCACTGAACGCCTAACACGTTCAGACTCACAGGGAATTACCGCTGGAGGAGGGAGCCATGACGGTATCGCTGATACGGGGAAAGCACGTCGTCTGCAAGGTAACCGGCGCTGATTCGGCCGAGGTGGTGTCGGATGGTGCGGTGCTGCAGCGGGACGGCGTCATCGAGGCCGTGGGAAACTACGAGGAGTTGAGACGACAGCATCCCGACGCGGAGGTGATCGGCGCCGGCAACCACATCGTCATGCCTGGGATGGTCAACGACCACTTTCACGTGGGCCTGACGCCGTTTCAGATGGGCGCGCCCGACCTGCCCCTGGAGATGTGGAGCCTCAACCGCATTGGCGTGCGGATGATCGATCCCTACCTTGACCAACTCTACGGGGCGGTTCAGATGATCGAGACCGGCACGACCACGGTGCAGGCGATTCACTCGCCGGGGCGAGGCTACGGGCCGGTGAGCATGGAAGTCGCGGACAAGGTGATTGACGCGTACCAGACCTCGGGTATGCGAGTCTCCTACGCGCCGTCGGTGGTGGACCAGAACTCGATGGTGGCCGGGGTTGGCGGCGGCGAGGCCGATTTCGCGGCGCAGATGCCTCCGGAACTGGCGGAGCGGTACCAGTCGTTCATGGCCCCAAGCTACTGGCCGGCGGATGAGATCATCCCGGTGCTGGATGAGATCTGCCGGAAGTACGGCGACAACCAGCACGAACGGGTGCAGGTCACCATGGCGCCCAGCAACGTGCATCGGTGCTCCGACGAATTGCTGGTCGGCATCAAGGAACTGGCCGGACGCCACAGCACAGGCATACACATCCACCTGCAGGAGACGGTGTACCAGAAACTCTACGGATTCACCGCGTACGGCAAGACGCCACTGCAGCACCTTTACGACCTGGGGTTCCTGGGGTCGGAGGTCGTGTGCGGCCACAGCGTTTGGGCGACGGAGGAGGACCTGAGGCTGATGGCGGAGACCGGCACCAACATCTGCCACAACGCCAGTTCCAACCTGCGGTTGCAGAGTGGGATCGCGCCCATGGGTCGCATCCTGGCGGCGGGAATCAAGGTCGCCATCGGCAGCGACGAGGCCGGCCTGAACGACGATAAGGACTTATTCCAGGAGATGCGCCTGGTCCTCAAGATCCACCGGGTGCCGGGGATTGGCCTGGAGCCGCCCACATCATATCAAGTGCTGGAAATGGCGACGGCCAACGGGGCGTACGCCAGTTGGTTCGGCGACCGCATTGGCACGCTGGAACCGGGCAAACGGGCGGACATGGTCCTGGTGGACATGCGCAACATCGAGGAACCGTTCCTGGATCCCCGGGTGTCGGTGGTGGACGCGCTGGTGCATCGCGGACGCGGCATCGACGTGGACACCGTGCTGGTGGATGGCGAGGTCGTGCTGCGGGATAAGGAACTAACCCGAGTGGACAAGGAGATCCTGTTCCGGGAAATTCGAGACGCCTTGGATCGCCCGCTGTCGGCGCAGGAAGAAGAGCGGCGGGAGTTGGCGCGGCTGGTGGAGCCTCACCTGCGACGGTTCTACAGCGGCACAACCCAGCAGAACATGACGCCCTTCACCGCGTACAACTCCCGCGCATGACGTTATGTAATCTGCTAGTACCCCACGGCGTAGGCCTCGCAGCGGGGGTCTGCGCCGCCTTGCAACACTCCGGTCTCGGGGTTGCGGGTGATGACGCAGTACAGGGACGAGCCTTCCCACCACTCGGGGTATTCCTCGATGGTATGGCCTTTTTGGCGCAGTTGCTCGGCCACGTCGTCGGAGATGCGGCCCTCCAGTCGCAGCATCCCGGGACTGTAGGGCGACGCCCAGCTTGAGCCGGGGAAGTTGTAACTGTAGAAGCGGGGTTCCTCCACGGCCTCCTGGGAGTCGCGGCCGAATTCAAGGACGTTGAGCAGCAGTTGCAGCGTGCCCTGCGGGATGTGGTCGCCGCCGTGGGCGCCCAGGGCCATCACTGGTTCGCCGTCACGCACCACCAGCGCCGGGGCGGGCGTGAGCCGTGGCCGCTTGCCGCCGGCGACTGCAGCCGGATGGCCTTCGACCAACTTGGACTGGGTGCCGCGCAAGGAGAACGCCAGGCCGGTGCCCGGGATGATCGGGCCGCCGTTCTTGGTGCCTTCGCTGGGCGTGCAGGAGAAGATGTTGCCGTCCCGGTCGATGACGGCGAAGTAGGAGGTTCCGCCGGCGGTATCGCCGGGTGTGCCAACTTGGGTCGCGACATCCCGAGGCGACTGGGGTGCGCCGTCGAAGGTCGCATTGCCGTTGCGTGGGTCTCCGGCCGGCGGGGTGCCGGGCCAGGCGAGGTCGGGGTCGATGAGCGCGCGACGCTGGGACAGGTATGGCTCCGATAGCATCTCGTTGATCGGCACGTCCACGAAATCGGGGTCACCGACGTATTGCTCCCGGTCGGCAAACGCCAGGTTCAGAGCCTGGCTCACCGTGTGGATGTACTGGGCGGAATTGTGGCCCATGGAAGCCAGGTCGAACCCTTCCAGGATCTTGAGCGCCTGGGGGAACGTCGGACCCTGGCCCCAGGGCCCGGTGCTGTAGACGTCGTAGCCCTTGTAGTTGACGGTCACGCCCGGGCCCACCTGGACGTGATACTGAGCGAGATCGTCCTCAGTCAGCAGGCCGCCCATCTCCTGGTTGTAGGAGACGATCTTGCGGGCCAGTTCCCCGGTGTAGATGTGGTCCCGGGCCGCCTTCATTGCGGCCTCACGGCCCTTGCCGGCGTTGGATGCTTCGATATCCGCGAGTTCGGACAGCGTTTTCGCCAGGTCTTTCTGATAGAACATCTCGCCCTGCTTGGGGGCGCGGCCGCCGGGCAGGTAAACCTCGGCGGTGGACGGGTAGGCGTTGTACTGGTCGTAGGCGGTCTTGAACCGGCCGGCCAGGTAGCGGAACATGGGGAACCCGTTGCCGGCCAGGTCAATGGCAGCGGACGCCACCTCTCCAAAAGTCATGGTCCCGAACTTGGACAGCGACGTCATCCACGAGTCGGCGGCGGCCGGAGTAAGGGACGACATGACACCGCCGGGCATCCTGCCGCCGTGGTGCTTGTGGAAGTAGTCAACCGACGCAGCCCGCGGCCACACCCCGAGTCCATCTACGGTCACGACTTCGTCGCCGTCGGCGAGGTAAATGACCGTTGGCGCGACGCCAAGGAAACTGCAATCATCGACATGCACGACGTTCAAGGCAAGGCCAACGGCCACGCCGGCGTCGATGGCGTTGCCGCCCTGCTTGAGGATTTCCAGGCCGGCCATGGCTGCGCTGGGGTGGCTGGCGGCGACCATCCCGTTGACACCCTGCATCAACGGGCGATAACTGGTTAGCGTGGTTCCTGGTACTGGCATTTCGGGCCTCCCGGGTGAGCATCGTGGGGCTGATAGGTCTGGCGCGAGTCTGGGTCAGATCATTGCGACCGTAGTATAGTCCCTTTGCGTGGTGTAACAGCAACCGGAGGTGAAGAACATGGCGGTCAGACGTCCCACCGTTGAGGAGATTTTCCGAATTGCGGAATCCTACAACTTGAACCCTTCCACTGAAGATGTGGATTCCTACATCGAACTGAGCCAGCCCATCCTGGATTCATACGCTCGGCTGGATCAGTTGACCGCGCCGAGTCTGCCGGTGAAGTACCCGCGTTCGCCGGGAGCGCGGCCGCAACCGGAGGACAACCCGCTGGGCGCGTGGTACTGGCGCTGCGACATCAACGGCGCGGACGGCGGCATCCTGGCGGGGAAGACCATTGCCATCAAGGACAACGTCTGCGTGGCCGGCGTACCCATGATGAACGGCACCAGCGTCCTCGAGGGATACGTTCCCGACGTGGACGCCACCATCGTGACGCGCATCCTGGACGCGGGCGGATCAATACCGGGCAAGGCGGTGTGCGAGAGCCTGTGCTTCTCGGGCGGCAGTCACACGTCGGACACGGGGCCGGTGCGCAATCCGCATGATCCCACGCGCACGGCGGGTGGATCTTCGAGCGGCAGCGCGGCGCTGGTGGCGGCCGGCGAGGTGGACATGGCAATCGGCGGCGACCAAGGCGGGTCAATCCGGATACCCGCCAGCTGGTGCGGCATCTACGGACTCAAACCGACCTATGGGCTGGTGCCCTACACCGGTGTGTTTCCTATCGAACTGACCCTGGACCACACCGGGCCCATGGCGCGAACCGCGGCCGACGTCGCGCTGCTGCTGGAAGCCATCGCCGGCCCGGACGGGCTGGACCCCCGGCAGGGGAGTGGGTTGCAAGGTCAGGCCTACACGCAGGCGTTGACCGGCAACGTTTCGGGCTTGCGCATCGGCATCGTCCGCGAAGGGTTTGGGCTGCCGGAGTCCGAGGCCGACGTGGATGAAGCGGTGGAGAAGGCGGCCCGCTCGTTCGAGGGGATGGGCGCGACGGTGGGCGAGGTTTCGATTCCGTGGCATCTGGACGGAATACACGTCTGGCGGGCCATCGCGGTGGAAGGCGCGACGATGCTGATGGTTGCCGGCAACAGCATGGGCACCAACTGGAAGGGCCACTACACCACCGGGCTGCTGGACGTGTACGCCCACGGATGGCAGAGCCGAGCCGATGACCTGTCGGAGACCACCAAGCTGGTGGTGCTGATGGGGCAATACATGCAGGACCGGTACCATGGCCGCTACTACGCCAAGGCTCAGAACCTGGCGCGAACGCTGACCGCAGCCTACGACGCGGCGCTGAGCGAGTACGACCTGCTGGTGATGCCCACGCTGCCGATGAAAGCGACGGTCATCCCGCCGGCCGATTGCAGCCGGCAGGAATACACCGACCGGGCGTTGGAGATGATCCCCAACACCTGCCCGTTTGACGTTACCGGCCATCCCGCCATCTCCGTGCCGTGCGGAGACTCCGACGGGCTGCCCATCGGCATGATGCTGGTGGGACGGAATGGCGATGACGCGACGGTGCTGCGCGCCGCCGACGCCTACGACCGTAGCAACTAGAGGTTGATATGCCCGAGCCGAGAGTGATATACCAACCCAAGCCCGGGACTCCCATTGACGTGGATCGGGAGTTCTATGGGCGTTTGGGGCGCGAGACGGAAAGCCGGAGCCTGGTGGACCAGTTCGTGGTGCCGATGCGCTCCGGGCGGGCGTGGCCCGTGCTGGCCGGCCAGGTCTGCCGCATCGTCGTGGTGGAAGGAGCGCAGGTGGCAGACTTCAACGCGTGGAACCTGAACAACCCACGGGAACGGTTCTGGGCGGCGCGCACCAAGCAATTGCACCGTGCCCACGTCTCCACGTTCGATCGGTTGTGGTCGTGCCTGCCGTATCTGCGGCCCATGCTCACCATCACCGGCGACACGGTGGACTATCCGCGGGACGAGGACGGCGCGGGGTGCCACGATCTTTTGGGCACCCGCTGCGACCCCTACGTCCACAAGATGCTCAATGGCGAGGATTTTGACTACTGCTGTCACTCGAATTTGGTGCGGGCGATCATGCCGTACCACCTCAACGAGAGCGACGTCCACGACGTGCTCAACATTTTCCAGGTCACCGGTCTCACTCAGGGGGACCAATACTTCGTGAAACCGTCGCCGGCAAAGCGGGGCGACTTCTTCGAGTTTTTCGCCGAGATCGACCTGCTGTGCGCCATCTCCACCTGCCCCCACGGTGATCTGTCCGTGCAGGTCTGGGGAGAGGACGCCGGCGATCCCATCGACACCTGCCATCCGTTGGGCGTGGAGGTTTACCAGCCGAACTCGGAACTTTTGGAGGGCTGGGAGTCGCCGCAGACGGTAGACTACCGTGGCATTCACGGGCTGGATCGAGCGTAAAAAACAGCGCCGCGCCGGGTGCGGCCGTCAGATCGTCAAGCCCGACTCTAAGTGAGGCTAACATGATAGTGGTAACGGGAGCGGCGGGTCGGCTGGGACGACGGGTTGTACACTTGCTGGTCGACCGAGGCAGGGACGTGTTGGCAACGGACCGGCTGGAGGCTACTGACCTGCCGGCGGAATTCGTGCGGTGCGATCTGGACAACGCCGACGCAGTGCATGCCGTTCTCAAGGGGGCGGAGGCGGTGATCCACATGGGCGCGATTCCGGGACCGCAGCGGGCGGAGCCACGGGCCATCTTTGCGAACAACACGCCGGCCGATTTCAACGTCATGATGTCGGCGGCAGAGTTGGGGCTGCGGCGGGTGGTGTATTCGTCCAGCGCTTTCGGCATGGGCTGGGCACACGACGGCAACGCCTTCGTTCCGTTGTACCTGCCGTTGGACGAGGAACACCCCATGATGCCTTTCGAGCCCTACGGCCTGACCAAGCAGGTCGGCGAGGACATCGGCAGGATGATAGCCCGCAGTTCGGACACCACCGTGATCAGCTTGCGGTTCACCAACGTGCCGCCGCCAGAGGTGGTGTCGGAATTTCCGTGGCCGGCTCCGACGCCGGAGAACCCGCTGACGCTGGTGATGTGGGCCTACGCTGACGCGCGAGATGTTGCGGAGGCGCAGATGCTGGCGCTAGATGCGGAGATCGAGGAGTACGAGGCGTTCATGATCGCGCAGCCGTCCAGCCGCTTCGAAGAGCCAACCATCGACATCGTGAGAAACAACTTCGGCGACAAAGTTGAGATACGGGACGGACTCGAAGGAACCGCCAGCGTGATCAGCACGGCCAAGGCGCAGCGGATGTTGGGGTGGACGCCCCGGCACGACTGGCGGCGGGAACGGGCACAGCAGGCCTAAGCCATCCCTGCCGCCTGTTGACGCTGCCTGACGTTTAGCCGGCGCCATACTCCGGTATTCCGAGGGCCCTGCGTACCGCGACGCCGATGGGCGTGAGTGGGCTTTCCTCCGGCGGGCCGTGCGGCACCATGCGGTTGTGGTGGATGGCGACGGCCAGGCGATGCTGGGGGTCGGCCCAGCCGATGGATCCCCCAGCCCCGTTGTGGCCGAATGCCAATGGGTTGTCGCCCATCGCGCCCATCCCGGGACTGCCGGCAAAGTGGAAACCGCCGATGGTGCCGTGATGGGGGACGCCATGCACCGGATCGTAGTCGCTGGGCGGACGCGGTACGTGGAATGTGCGCACACGATCCTCGGAGAGCAGGCGGACGCCGTCCAGTTCGCCGCCATTGGCGAGCATCGCCCAGAACCGTGCCTGGCTGCGGGCGGTCATGATCCCTTGGGCGCCAGGGATGCAAGCCTGTCGCACGTCGGAGCGGCCAAACACCTCCTGAGTGGTTCCCACCTCCGGCGGGGTCGCCCGAAACCGCAGGGAGTCCGGTGGCAGGCCCGGAGCGCCCGGAGGGAGTGGCGGCACGTTGGTCAGCTTGGCGACATGGGGTTCGACCTCGGCAGGGATACCCGCCCATAGCGAATCGATGCCCAGGGGTTGGCAGATTTCGTCCTGGATGAACTGGCCGAATGGCCGGCCCTCGGGATCGGTGCGGCGCACCACCTCGCCCACCACCCAGCCGAAGGTGTAAGCCATGTATCCGCTGCGGGTGCCAGGCTCGAACAACGGGTGCATCTCCGCGAGTTGCCCCACCATCCAGTCCCAATCGCACATCAACTCGGGCGTAACGCCCACAGGCATGAGCGGTACGCCGATGCGGTGGGTCAACGCGTCGAACACGGTGCCCTTGTCTTTGCCGTACTTCCCGAATTCGGGCCAGTACTTCGCCACGGGCTGGTAGTAGTCCACCAGCCCCCGCTCGGCTTGGATGTGGAGAGCGGTTGCCGTTACCGCCTTGATGTTGGAGAACACCGGGAACGGGGTTTCGCCGTCCACCTCCCGGCCAGTGGTCTCGTCGGCCAGACCGCCCCACTGGTCGATCGCCAGCTCTCCGTCAAGGTAGGCGGCAACCTGCACGCCGATTTCTCCCCGTTCTCCGATGGCTACGTCAATGGCATCCTGAACGATGCTCTGCGAATTTTCCGGCATGGTGCACACCTCCGTTGGGGATTGTTGGGGCGTAGCATAGCGCACATCTCGAGGCGTTACACGTATGAGGCACCAGACGGATCTACCACGCGCTTTGGCTACCATCTCCCAAGTGTTCGATCGTCTTGCACCGACGCCTGTTCCCAACCCACGTATATCACCGCCAAGTTGACCCGTGGCGGCATTGTGGCGTAGATTCAGCCCAACGACAGGAACGCAAGGAGGAACATCACAATGCCGTTTTACGAAAGAGGCGAAACTCGCATTTATTACGAAGAGGCCGGATCGGGCTTTCCCCTGCTGATCATTCCCGGCGGCGGTCTCAATTCAACCGTAGAAGGTTTGAGGACGGCGCATCCCTTCAACCCATTGGAAACCTACAGCGGCGACTTCCGCTGCATCGCTGCCGACCTGCGCAACGCCCCGCCGGGCCAATCCACCGGCCCGTTGGATATCGAGCGCACCTGGGACGCTTTCACCGACGACCATATCGGCTTGATGGACCACTTAGGTATTGACAAGTTCGGCGTGATCGGGTTCTGCATCGCCGGGCCGATGATCCTCAACCTGCTCAGCCGGGCCGGCGACCGGGTCGTGGCGGCGGCGTTGATGCAGCCCAGCGGATACCGGCCCGAATTGCCGAACCTGTTCTACGAGAACAACACCGCCGGATGGGGGCCGCCCCTGTGCGAGCAGCGTTCCGACATCACCATGGATATGGTGCATGACTTCTTAATGAACATGTACAACAATCGGGCGGATTTCGTTTTCACGGTCTCCCGCGAGTTTGTCAGTTCATTGCAGGTGCCGATCCTGATTGCGCCCGACGACGTGCCGGCGCACCCGTACGAGCGGGCGATGGAGGTCGCCAACCTCGCGCCGAACTCCGAGGTAACCATTTATCCGTGGAAGGACACACAGGAGCACATTGACGAGGTCGTATCCCACGCCCGCCGCTTCCTGAAGGCCCACGCGCCGGTGGCTGCCGCGGCCTGACCTGCCCCAATCGGTAAACACATCGGACCCCGCCCATGGCCCTCATCTTCGGATGATTCAACCAGTCGGCGGGGCCACGATCATTTGATGCCGCATGACCCCGTAAGCCGAATATATTGGCGAGGTTTGCCATTGACGATAGTGTTGCATTTCCTCCGCCTTCTAGTGCATCGCCGCGTGTCGCCGCCCGATTCCAATGCTCCCGACTTTCTCTAAACCGGAGCGGCGCGCGTCTCAGAAGATTTGGAAATCGAGTGGCGAACCCGAAGAGATGCGCCAAAGGAAATGCCAGGCGTCTGGATCAACAACGAGGACCAGCAGCCCAACGTTACAATCCCAAGGGCGGCGCCGGCAATTCGCGCAATGATTTCGGGTGATCGGGCGGTTCGATTGTTGTAGACGATTCACACTTCCGAACCAAGATGGAAAGCGGAGGAAGAGACCATGAGCAACAACAGCGTGAAAACCACCATAATTCGGAATGGCGCTCTCATCGACGGGACCGGCCAACCGTCGGCGCAAAACGACGCCGTTGTACTGCAGGGCAACCGCATCCTGAGCGTCGGTTCGGTTCCTCCGCAGGTCAACGTTGAGGATCGAGAGAACGTGGAGACCATCGACGCCACGGGCCAGTGGATCATGCCGGGCCTCATCGAAGGTCACTGCCACCTATCTTTTGGACAGCCGGCCATGCCCGGGCTGAACATCGCCAGGGGCACAACCAGCCCAGAGTTCTCCACCATCAGGGCCGCACAAAATGCGCGGGAGGTGTTGCGCTCCGGCGTCACCAGCCTGTCAATCCCCGGCGGCACCTGGTTCATCGACGTGGCGCTGCGGGAGGCCATCAACGCCGGGATGATCGAAGGGCCGCGCATCTACTGCGCCGGCCGGTTCATCGTCACCTACGGCAGCATCGCCGATAACGAGCCGTCGTGGATGGGCACGCCCGAGCACGTCAACGGGGTCTTGGCTAACTCCGTTTCCGAGATGGTCACCGAGGTACGCCGCCAGTGCAAACACGGGGTGGACTTCATCAAGATGGCCGATAGCACGTGGGGCGACTTTCAGACCATTTCCAAGGAGGAACTCGAAGCCGTCGTAGGGGAGGCGCACCGCCGCAACGCTCGCATCGCCATCCACTCCAGGGGGTCGGACTCGACCCGGGCGGCCGCCGAGGCGGGTGTGGATTGGATCATGCACGCCGACCTGGCCACCGAGGCCGACCTCGAGGTGGTGGCGGAGAACGGCGTCCGCATCATGCCCACGATCACCTTCCTGAAACACGCCGTTGCGGTCGGTCGGGACTTCGGACGTAGCGACAAGGAGGTCGACCAGATCAAGTACAACCTGGAAGGCGGTTACAGCATGCTGCAACACGCTCGCTCCATGGGCGTGAAGGTGCTATGCGGCACCGACAGCGGCAACTCCCCGCTCATGCCCTACGGCGAACTGCACGCCAACGAGATGGAAATCATGGTCAAGTACGGCGGCTACACCCCCATGGAAGCCATCGTCGCCAATACACGTGACAACGCCTTCGCCGTGGGGTTGGAGGGCGAGTTGGGCACCATCGAGCCCGGGATGCTGGCCGATTTGCTGATACTGGACAAGGACCCTTTGGCCGACATCAGCATCCTGCAGAAGGGCCGCCACCTCTCCACGGTGATCAAGGACGGCAAGCAGGTGAACCTGAACGGCAGCGCCGGCGACCACCTGGTGGCGCTGGCAGCGGACTGACCCGTCGGACATTTCCATCACGACTGGGCCCGTGTTAGCATCGCGTCCGTAGCAAACCGGCAGGAGGTTCTCCATGAACATCACGCAGCATATCGCCGATTACATAACCGGCGCCGACATCGAGGACTTCCCGCCCGATGCCATTGAAGCGGCCAAGGGCGCGATCATGGACTGCCTGGCGTGCATGTTGGCCGGCTCGCAGGAACCGCTGGCGGACATCCTCTGCCGGTACATAGAAGCCGAGGGCGCTGCGCCCATCGCCAGCATAGTGGGCCGGGGATTCAGAACCACCGCGGCCAACGCCGCCCTGGTGAACGGGGCCATCGCCCACGCCCTGGACTACGACGACATTACCCAGATCACCAAGACCCATCCCACGGCAGTTCTCCTCCCGGCGGCCCTGGCGGCGGCCGAGGAAAGCGGCGCGTCCGGCCGGAACATGCTGCTGGGCTACATGTCGGGCTTCGAGGTTGCGTGCGCTGTGGGTGAGGCCCTCAGCGAAGCCTATTACGACGACCTGGGTTGGCATCCCACCGGGCCATTGGGAGCCGTGGGGTCGGCTGCGGCGGCCAGCAAGATCATGGCGCTGGATCCTGAACAGACTGCCATGGCCGTCTCTCTGGCCGCTTCCCAGGCATCAGGACTGCGGCAGAACTTCGGCACCATGACCAAGCCCTTCCACGCCGGGGACGCCGCCCGCGCTGGCGTGGTGTCGGCAAAGTTGGTCAAAGAGGGTTTCACCTCCAGCAACGACGCGCTGGAAGGACGATTTGGGTTCATCCGCGCCTTCTCTGGAGGCCAGGGCTTCGACAGCCCGCAGGTGGTGGAGAACTTGGGTAACAAGCTTTACCTGGTGGAATCCGGCATCGAAATCAAGAAGTACCCGTGCTGCGGCAGCGCCCACCTGGCCCTGGACGCCACCTTTGACCTGCTGTCCCAGGGCACGATAGATCCGGCGGCGATTGAGCGCATCGACGTGACGGTGGACTTCGACCCGCCCCGTTCGCTGATTCACTCCAGGCCGGTTTCGTCACTGGAGGGCAAGTTCAGCATGCAGTATTGCCTGGCGGCCGCACTGCTAGATCGCCGCGTCGGCCTCCAGTCCTTCACCGACGATCAGGTGATGCGACCCGAGGCCCAGGCGATGATTCCCCGCATAGACATGCGTCGGATCCCCGGCAACGAGGGCATGCCAAGCTGGACCGAGGGATACCACCAGGTTGACGTGCAGATGAAGGATGGGAGCACACTGAGTCAGCAGGCGCACCGGGCCAACAGCGGCGCTTTGCGCGGCGTTACGATGGACGACATCCGCTCCAAGTTCAGGGATTGCGCGTCTCAGGCGCTGTCGGACGCGACCACTGCGGAAGTCTTGTCCCGTTTGGATTCGTTGGAAGAGGGGGAACCGGTCAGCGGGCTCTTGGATCTGCTCCGAGGCTGAAGTTTCCCCCTGACAACTTCCGCGCAACCGAATCCGACCGAGTCGGCTTCCAGCGCCAATCCTGATGGTATGGCGCGGTGGTTGATTTTGGGCCGGCTTCGGAACAGGCTGGCTCAAGCAGGCGTACGTGACAGGTAAACTTGCCTGTCGAAATCGCGCTTCACATCAATGATTGGCAGTGCGGAACCGCAGGGCCTTTTCAAAGTCCCGTATGGCGGCCTTTCACCCCGAAGCGTCATTCCCACTTTGGCCGGAATCCAGCAGATCGTTGTGTTCGAAATATTCTGGATTCCGGCTTTCGCCGGAATGACGGATTACTTTGAAAAAGCCATGGCGGAAACGTTGTCGGTATGTCAATAACAGGTGTTTACTGATACAATGGCGTAATTCAAACGGGCTTTTCGACACACACTTGGGGGTATGAGCGCCATGGCCGATGACCTTTCCGCAATCGTTGATGCCGAGCCCGTTTTGATCGCTGCCGGCGGCCCGACTGAGGGCCCTCTTTGGCATCCCGCCAACTACCTGACCTACGTGCGGCACCGCGAAAGCATGCTGATGCGCTGGGACGGCAGTGGCGATCCCCAAGCAATCCGCACCGGTACCGGGGAAGGAAACGGCTGCGCCCTGGACCCCCAGGGTCGGCTACTCATGTGCGAGGGAGCCAACCGGCAGATCACGCGGATGGGTGCCGATGGATCGATTACGACGGTGGCCGACCGGTGGCAGGGCAAGCGGCTGAACCGGCCCAACGACATCGTCTGCCGCTCCGACGGCAGTGTTTATTTCACAGATCCTGAACGCGGCATCCCGGAGGAGCAGCGTGAGTTGGGATTCGCCGCCGTCTTCCGCATCGCGCCCGATGACAGCCTACATGTGGGCACCGACGAGGTTGAATATCCCAACGGCCTCGCGCTATCCCCGGACGAATCGGTGCTGTACGTCGCCATTAGCCGCTTGGACGACCGCTGCGTCGGGGAAGGGGAGCGGGCTGAGGTTTGCACGCACCGGTTCATCAGGGCTTTTGATGTCGCCGGCGACGGCACGCTCAGCAACAACCGGATCTTCTGCGACATGTCGTCCGCCGAGCCCGGCGTCCCCGACGGCATGAAGGTGGACACCGAAGGGCGCGTTTACTGCACCGGTTCCGGAGGGATCTGGGTGATTGACCCGGAGGGCAACCGGCTGGGAGTCATCCGCGTCCCTGAGGTGCCCCGCAACCTCGTCTTCGGCGGTGAAAACCTGGATACCATGTTCATCACCGCCGGGGACTCGGTTTACAGCCTGCAAACCAAGGTGCGGGGCATAGCGGCGTAGCATCGGATAGCCATTCGGCGGCCACCCGTACTCGACGATACAAACGCGACGGGCCGGTTTAATCTGGCCTGTCCAGTTCAACGCTCAGATACGCAGCCGGATGTTCTGGTTGCGGCTGAAGAGGTTGGTCGGGTCGTACTTCTGCTTCAGGGCCGCCAGCCTCTGGAAGTTGTCGCCGAAGGCCGCCTGTATCGCGTCTGCGCCTTCCTCCTCTTCGGTGCCGACCTGGTTGAGGTACGGGCCCGAGGAGAAGGGGAGCAGTTCGGCGGCGAAATCGCGCGCCCACCTGATGTGGACTTCAGACTCGCCGGGGTCCAAAAACACCGCGTTGGTGGCCCACTCGCACAGGGCGCCCCGATGGCCGAAGGCGGTCTCGTTGGCGGGGACCCGGCGCGCGGCGTTGCCCAAGTATTGGAACAGGACGCTGGACAGCGGCGAGGTTGCACGATCAAAGTAATCGAGGGTGATTTCCACCGTGTCGTCACTGAGTTCGCTCATGAAGTGGGACTTCAGATAGTTCTGGCGTCCCGGGGGCGCCATCGGCAGCAACTGCGCCTCCGGGTAGGTCATGGGCCGAACGCCGTCGGAAAGTGGCGGGCCGAACTGACGCAGCGGTCGGATCACGCGCTCACCCTCCTCGATGGAACCGTAGTAGCAGAGCAGGATGCTGCACGTTTTGCCACCGCCGTCGGGCAGATTGGTAAGGAAGGTGACCAGATTCATCTCGTCCGGCATGCTCGCGGTGAACTCATTGACCATGGCGAAGAATTCCCGCGCGCGATCGTATGGGTAGAACAGCCAGCCCGCCAGCACCTCGGGGCCGACGGGATGCAGTTGGTACTCCAGGGAGGTTACAACGCCGAAGTTGCCGCCACCGCCGCGCAGGGCCCAGAGCAGATCGGGGTTCTCGTCGTCGCTGGCGGTGATCGCCCGTCCGTCGGCGGTGACCACGTCGGCTGATACGAGGTTGTCGCAACTGAGGCCGTAACTGCCGGACAGCCATCCGATGCCGCCGCCAAGGGTAAGGCCGGCGATGCCGGTATCCGGGTCGGTCCCGCCCGGCGCAGCGAGTCCGAAGGCCTGCGTCTCGTGATCGAACGCGCCCCATTTGGTCCCGCCCTGGGCGCGCACCGTTCTGGCCGACGGATCAACGCGCACGCCGGTCATCTGGGAGAGATCGATCATCAGACCGTCGTTGCATACACTGTTGCCGGGGAAGTTGTGGCCGCCGCCGCGCACCGAGATCAGCAGGTTGTTGTCCCTGGCGAAGTTGACCGAGTTGATCACGTCGGCCGTGCCGCTGCAGCGGGCAATGAGGGCCGGCCGTTTGTCGACCATGGCGTTCCAGACCCGACGAGCACCGTCGTATCCCTCATCGGCGGGCAGCAGTGATTCACCATGCAAGCTACCCCTGAAGTCCTTGATGGCAGCATCTTTGATGACGGCGTAGTCGCCGGATAGGGTCATGAATTCCAAGTCTGCCATGATTCTCCCCCTGCCTGCTCGTCGATTGGATCCTGAAGGTTATGTTCAGTGGTGTGGATTGCGCTGTGCCGCTAATGGGCGGGCGTTCACAAGCCGACGACGCGTATCCGGTGATTGTGAGTGTCAGCGATGAAGAGGTCGCCATCCGCATCGATGCCGCAGCCGTGGGGATGAATCAGGCCGGCTTCGGTGGCCGGGCCGCCGTCGCCACCGCTGCCTTCGTGACCTCCCGCGATGGTGGTAACGATGCCCGTACGGGCGTCGATTCGCCGCACCGCGCAGTTGTCGGAATCGACCACGATGATGTTGTCGTTGAGATCGCAGCGCATGGCCTTGGGCGCGCCCCAAGTGGCCTCCAGGGCCGATCCGCCGTCGCCGGCGTAACCGTAAACGGAGTCCGCGCCGGCTATCGTGGTCAGCACGCCGTCCGGTGATATCTTGCGCACCCCGTTGCCTTCCCTCTCGCAGACATAAACGTTGCCCTGGCCGTCCACGGACACCGCCCGGGGGCCCATCAGGCTCGCTTCGGTCCGGTGTTTGCCGTCTCCCTCTCGTGACTTCTTGCCGGTTCCGGCAAAGGTGGTGATGATACCCGTCGCCAGGTCGACGCGACGGATGCGCTGGTCCTGTATGTCGGCGATCAGCAGGCCGCCGCGCCCGTCCAAGTGCAGGTCGTTGGGTTCGCGCAGCATGGCTTCGTCGCCGGGACCGCCGTCGCCGCTGTAGCCGAACTCGCCGGTACCGGCCACGGTGGTGATGATCCCGGTGAGGCCGTCTATCTTTCTCACGGCGGGGTCGAATCGCTGCGCGAAGTACATGTCCCCGTTGCCGTCGATGGCCAGACCGTACGGCTGGTTGATGAGCGCTTCGGTGGCTGGCCCGCCGTCTCCCGCGTAGCCGGCCTCTCCGGTGCCGGCAATCAGAGTGATCATGCCCGTGTGCGCATCCATGCGGCGGATCCGGTGATGGCGTCCCATGCACACCACCATGTTGCCCTGCGGATCGAACTCACAGGCGTAGGGAGTTTGACACGCGGCGGCTATGGCGGGGCCGCCGTCGCCATCCCAACCCTCTGATCCGTTGCCCAATACAGTGCGAATGATGCCTTTCTCGGCCGGCATTGAAACCTCCAATGGTCGCAAATATGTTTATATATCCCGGTACGAACACCATTGTATATCGGAGCGGCGATGTTCGTCGGGTTGGTTCAACCGGAATGATGCACGCTTTACGGCGGGGGGAACCGGGCGGACGGGCCCGTTCTCCTGAGTATATAATCGGAACCAATCGATCCCATGGCAGGTGCGGCGAAAATACCGCACCGATGCCGGAAACAACCGACTTTTACGTAGGAGGTACTGGTTATGGGCATTCAAATCAAGCGCGTAGGACACGTTGGGATTCTGGTTTCCGATTTTGAGCGGTCCTTCGAGTTTTACACTAAGGTGTTGGGCTGCAAGGTGACTTCCCGCCGCAAGCGTCCTGACGGGGCCGAGTCCGCTTTCCTGCGGTTCGACGAGACGCACCACGATTTCGTGATCGCCAGCGCTCCTGAGGGCGTGGATGTGTCGGAGAATGTGCCGGGGCACGCCCGCCTGGTACAGCAGGTGGCCTTTGAGGTGGAAAACCGCGACGAATTCATGAAGGCTTTGGCCCACATCCACACCCACGGCGCGGAGATTGTCAGCGGGCCACTGACCCACGGCATCGAGGCCGGCGGGAACCTGGAGGGCAGCGGCAGCCGTTCCTTCTACTTCCTGGACCCCGACGGCAACCGGCTGGAGATCTTCTGCGACGGCATGAAGGTCCCTAACGGTGAGCTGTTCCCCAGGGCCGAATACGCCGACGCCATCAAGGACTTCATGGAGAAAAAGGCCGCGAAAGAAGCGGAGCTTGCCGCCGACTAAGCAGGCTCGATTGCGCGCTCCATGAGTGCGCGAACAACACGACGGCGGGGAGCGTTCCCCGCCGTCATGCTTTGTCCCATCAACGGGACAACCTGCTCGCTTTAACTCTGGCGAACGAACTTGTCGACGCCGGTGCCGTCGCTGAGGCCGACATAGATATCGCCGCGTGAGTCGACCCAACTGCCGTGCCCGGGCCCGCGGCAGTCAAAGCGAGACAACACGTTGCCGGAGGTGTCCACGACACTGACACGGGCCGAGGCATCGCCGACGGGCCCTTCGCTGATTACCAAGTTGCCCGCGCTGTCCACCGAGACGTCCATGGGCCGCTGGATGTCGTCCCAGATGGAAATGAACTCGCCGTCCAGGCTGAACAACTGCATGCGGTGATTCTCCCGGTCGCACAGGAAAATCGTGTCGTTGTGGATCACGAGGCTATGGGGCAGGTGGAAGTGTCCCGCTTCTTCCTTCCCCGGTTGCCCCCAGGACTGCTTGAGTTCGCCGTCCCAGCTGAAGCGGTGGATGCGGGCGTTGCGGTATCCGTCGGATACGTACAGGTCGCCGGATGGCGATGGGACCAGCTCGGTGGGGTAGTTGAACGGTCCGGCGGCCCGAGGGCAGAGGTCGCCCGGGTTCTCGCAGCCGGTGTCGGAATGGACGCCGTGCCGTCCCAGCATCTGCACGGGCTTGCCGTCGATGGTGTAGACCAGGCACACCGAGTTGTCCCGGTCGGTGAGGTAAACCGTGTCCTCGCCGTCGATGAAAATGCCGTGGGCGAATGAAAAGGCACCGTTGCCCCAGCTATCCAGCAGGTTGCCGTCCCGGTCAAAGATCAGGATGGGCGGGTCCTTGCGCTGGAAGGCGAACACGCGGTCCTGGGAGTCGGTGGCGATGGCGCTGACCATGGCAAAGGTCTCCCCTGCCGGCAGCTTGGCCCAGTTCTCCACCACTTCGTAGGTGTAATCTCCGCTTCCTACCGTCGTCATTATTTTTTCCTCCTTGGTGCTCACTTGGGTTGTCGTTGGCTGACGCCGCTATTGTAACGCCGGCGACACCGTCCGACGCGGGTGATACGCACAGGATCGCCATGCGGGAGCCTGGGCGATCAGCCTGTCAAATCGTGGTGCGTTGCCCTAGGTCGCGGACTCATGGGTTGTACAATGCGGCACCTGCCGAATGTCCCGGCACCTGACGATCACGTCAGCGATGGCGGCGACACCGGCTCCCCAAACGGCAAATCGGGTGAATCAGTTGGCCCAGATCCTGGCCATCGGACGCAAGATACAGACCTTTCGCGCGCTACGGCACCGCGATTACCGCTGGTTCTGGATCGGCGCCAACGCCCAGGCATTGGCCCGGGGGATGCAGTTCCTGATCCTCGGCTGGCTGGTACTGGAACTAACCGATTCGGCGTCCCGCATGGGTTTCATGATTTTCCTATACGGGATACCCACGTTGGGGTTCGTGCTGTTCGGAGGCACCTTCGCCGACCGGTTCGACCGTCGCGTTTTGTTGATGCTGACGCAGGCGCTGGTTGGCGTCCTGGTGCTGGGTTTGGCAGTGCTTCAGACCGCAGGACTGGTTGTCCTGTGGCACACCTACGCGGCGGCATTTGTCCTGGGCACCCTGCAGGCCATCAACACGCCGGCACGGTTGGCCATAGTCCGCGACCTGGTGGACCAGGACGACCTGATGAACGCCGTCGTGTTGAACTCGGCGGTGATGAACTCGGGGCGCATTATTGGCCCGGCCGTGGCCGGAGGCGTCATCGAACTGGCCGGGATAACTCCGGCCCTGTACCTGGCCGCCGTCTGCTTTGGCATCGGAACGGTCACGTTGCTACTGGTCCACCCGGTCCCAATGCCTTCGCGGGGCGAGCGCCCGAACATCCTGGCAGAGTTGTGGGGCGGGCTGCGGTATTGCTGGTCGAATCCGGTCACGTTCACCGTCATCGGCATCGGGTTCGCCTTCGGTTTCTTCGCGATGCCCTACGCGCAGTTGCTGCCCGCGTTCGCCAAGTTGGAGCTGGACACCGGTGCGGGCGGCGCCGGACTGCTGATGACCGGAGCCGGCATCGGATCCCTGTCGGGCACGATCATCATGGCATCATTGGGCAACACACCTCACAAGAACTACCTTCTGCTGGGGTGCATATTCCTGTTCGGCATATCGCTGTTCTGCCTGGCCTGGTCGCCGTGGTTCTGGCTGTCGTGGGCCATCCTGTACCTGGTCGGGTTGGGCAGCATCGTGCCCATGGGGACGACCGTATTGCAACTCTCAGTGCCGACCGAGTTGCAGGGCCGGGTGATGAGCGTCTGGTACATCTCCGCCGCGTTCATGTTCATCGGTTCCTACCCGATGACGCTGGTGGCGGAACACCTAAGCTGGACGGTGGCTTTCGCGGGCGGCGCCGGAATCTACCTGACGGTAGCGTTCGTGCTGGGCGTCTGCCGGCCAACCCTGCGACGCCTGCGAGTCTAGCCGCGCGCGCCGATCCAGCTTCGCCGAACCCTGAGTCACGGAGCCGGCCCTATGGCTCCCCGAAGCATTTCACGGCGTTGTCCCAGAAGATCTGGGGCAGCAGTTCCTGGCTAAGGGCTTCCCAGCCCAGAACCAGATCCACCGAGCCAGGGAACCGGGTCTCCGGATGCGGGTAGTCGGAGCTGTACATCAGCAGGTGATTGCCCATCATCTCGGACACCATCCTTATCATTTCCGGCCCTTCGTGCAGCACGATGGAAGCGAAGAACCGGCCGCCGGTCATGTACTCCTCCATGGTGTGCTTCAACTCCGGTACGTAGCCCATGTACTCCATCTGGTCCTGCATACGGGCAGTCCAGAAGGGCAGCCAGCCGAACCCTGATTCCAGGATGGAGAACCGGATTGACGGGTAGCGGTCCATGATTCCGGCTCCCATGAACGAGCCCACCGCCCGCATGGCGCCCCAGGGGTGGGACGCGGTGCGGCCCAGGAACGGGCTCTGCCAGAGGTCCCGGTAACCGGGATACCCTCCGGAAAACGAGTGATGGACCACGCACAGGCCCTCTTCTTCCACCGCGGCCCACACCGGTTCCAGCGACGGGTGATCCAGCGGAAAGTCGAGAGGCAAATTCAGCCAGATCCCCACGGCCCAGGATGACTTGCCCCAGGTCTTGATCTCCTGCACCGAGTCCTCGATGAACCTGGCGTCCAGGGTCAACAGCGCCTTGAGGCGGTGGGGCGAGGTGCCGCAGAAGTCGTTCAGGAAGCGGTGGTTCGCCCGCATGAACTCCGCATCGACCCTGAGATTATCATGGCCCCTGGGAACTCCGGGCACCATCAATTGGACGTCGACACCCTCTTCGTCCATGTCCCGCAGCCGGCTTTCGGCCACCCACTCGCCATCGGCGGCCGGCAGCCTGGTGCCCATGAACTTCTGGGGCCGCCGCTCGGTGTTGGCCTGGGGTTCGGCGTCGCCCAAGGTTCGGGGCGCGTCCGATCCCCAACCGCCGCCGCCGCTGCCCAGGCTGAAGCGGTGGGAATAAGGAGCCTCCAGCACGGAACCCGCGGAGGTCCGCCTGATGGGTGTTTTGAATTTCTCCAACTCCGGCAGGAGTTCCTTGACCGAGGAGGCCAGGTACGGCTCAAGCTCTTCGGCGGTTGCGGTCACGTGGGTATCCGAGTCGTACACTTTGAAACCGTTTCTCATGGCCCTGCTCCTGTTATCGCAACATTTACGGCGTATGATGGCCGTATTCTATCAGCGCGGCGGAAAAACGCGGCGGATGGAATCGGTGATGGGACAGGTCCGGGCGGATGTCGCCGGCCGCGTTGGAGATACCGCCAGATTGTCGAAACAGTTGGTCGGTTTCCTACTCGTCCTGCGGCAGGAAGGCGTTAGGGACGACCGCGCTGCCCTGGCCCACGCCGGTGGTGTCGCCGCGTTGGTTCTCGACCTTGATGTCCACCGAGACGCGACTGCCGTTCACCTCGCGGCTCACGCCGGCGACCGTGCCCGTGAAGGTGATGGTGTCGCCGGGGCGCACTGGGCGCAGGAATCTCAGATCAACGGCGCCGTTGTGGTTGAACACGTCGCTACCGAAGTACCGGCGCAGCAACTCAAGGGCGAAGGACAGCGACATCCGGCCCGACGCCACCGTGCCCTCGGTTCCAAGGGTTTCGCGGGCGGTCTCCTCGTCGGTGAACTGGGACGGTTCCGAATCCCCGCCGCTGCCCTCGAACAGGTTGATGGCCTCCTGGGTCATTTCCTTGACCAGCGGGGGCAGTTCGTCCCCCACCTCGTAGTTGCGAACTAGCCTCCCCATTTCTTGCCGACCTCCGTGGGCTGCTTGAGCTCGTGGGTGATGACGCGGTCGATGAGGCGGCCGTCCTCATCAACCGAAACGGCCTCGGTGACGATGTAGTTCTTACCGCGGCGCAGGTACTTGTCGGCGATCCACGCGCGCACGGTGATGGTCTTGCCGGCGATGGGCGGGTTGTAGCAGTGGAACGCGCACCGGGCGTTGACGGAGCCGGCGTCGCGGTACCGGGCGTTGTACTGCTTGACGTCCACCTTGTGGGAGATGGTGGGGAAGCTGGCCTCCGGGTCCATCACCCCCTGGCGGTAGGTATCGATCATTTCCTGGGTGAGGAGGTACTGGTACGTCTCGAAGGTCTCGCCGACCTCCAGCGCGTCCCAGTCCAGAAGGATTCGGTCATCGGCTGCTACCATGGCTGCACTTCCTTGAAGACAGGTTCTGTTTAGAGAAACTATCGGAGTCTCGTAAATTGTCAAGGGGCGGTGGGTACGCATGAGCGCTCTCCGGCCCTAAGCGGGAAGGTCCCAGCGGAGGAATGCGCGGTAGCGGTCGTTCCAGGCCCAGTGCAGGAGGTTGAGGACGATAGACTCAGGCAGTGGGACATCTTTAACATCGATGCACAGGATGGGCAGGATGGGGTATTGGGATGGGATGATGGGGATTATTGGGAAATCCCGCTCATTTCCGTTCATTTGAGCAGGGCGTTGGGGCAGGTTATGGCGGTGAATGGGGGCGGATTGGCGGGTTTTGGGGGTGATATTGGTGGTTTTGGCGGGCATTGGAGAGGGTTTGGGGGGAGCGGCGATTGGGCGTGGGGGTTGGGATGGCTGGCGGGATATGGGATTGCGGGACCGGCCGGTCTTTCGCGTGATGAGTCCATGCTAGGACTGGTGTGCCGACAGGGCCAACGGGCGGGTGTCAGAGTTTGGGGGAATCGTCAGACAGTGGGATTTGCTGGATTGGGGGATTTACAAGTCGGGATTGCATCGCGGTAGGTGGGGCCGCTGGCGGGTAATCGGTCAGGGCATCACTTCACCGAAAAATGCGGGCGGTGTGTAATTTGGTCGGGGCGGGTTTTTTTGGCAAGGGCGGGGGTGGAGATTGGTACGTAACCCGCTTCGCTTGGTGCGGCTTCCGATGGTGGGGCCGTGTTCTCACTATGAGATGGTAGATTTCGGTTCAAATTCTGCCAACCGACCCAATGCGGATTTGTCCGGTGCAGTTTCAGCAGGGTAAACGTAACGATGGTCCGGACAGGCTAGTGCCACGCTCATCATTCTTCAGTTTCGCACGAGATGGTCAGGGGTGGTTGCCCATCGAACCCCGGCCCACCAACCAATCCAGGGCCACCAGTGTTCCCGGTATTCCCTATTCTGCCAAAGAACAAGAAACGCTGTAGTTCTCGCCCAACGGGTTCGTATCCTTTGGGTAATGAGAACCGCAAAACCATTCTCCCTGGATCTCCGGCCTGCTCAGCACGTAACGAGTAATCCAATCCTTGCACTAAAACGACGATGCGGTTTAGAGTCCAAAGATTTTTGTGAATCCCCTCGTGATCACTTCCCAAGCTCGATGCTTGTCGGTAAGTGTCTAAGGCTTCGTACAATTGGCCAGCCGCTAACAGAGCGATACCTTTATTGAAAAGGCTATTGAGATATCTGGGGGCCGGAGGGCCATCTAAATTGGATGCGGTGTCGAAGTCGGCTATCGCTTCTTGGAAATGAGAGACGTCTAAGTAAGCGTTCCCGCGGTTGTAGTAAAACTGCGCCATGGTCGGATTACGACGGATCGCTTTGGTGTAGTCTTGTATCGCTCCTTGGATATCGCCAAGCTCGGCCTTTGAATTCCCTCGGTTGTAGAGAACAACATCCTGGTTACCTTGTTGGAGAATCATTGAGTCCCCGTCCGCTCTGTTGTAATCATCTATCGCTTCTTCATGGCGTCCAGACGCTGCCAATACATTTGCACGTAGGAGATAGGTCAACCCCGTGGTGGGTCCGGTGTCGATAGATCGGTTGTAGTCGTCGATTGCCTTATCATATTCTCCCAACTGGTAATAATTGTCCGCACGCCTCCGATAAGCGTTAGCGGAGAGGCGTGGCGCACGCATTCGTTTGCTAGCTTGTGCGAATCCGTAGACGTCCTGAAACAGCGTTGCTTCGTTGAAATCAATGATCGCCAACTCTCCGAGTATCGCCTCCTTGTCCCGTTTATCGATGGTTATTTCTTCGATGACGCCAGTTCCCTGGATGATGAGTGGGCGACCAATGACAAATACACTACGTTGCCGCAGTATCCTTGCCATGGCGTCACCGCTACCGGTTGGTTCCCAATACGAAATAGGTTGTCCACCTTGAGGGACAGTAAAAACGTCGCTCAATCCATGGCCATTCCCGCTACCGGGAACTCTAGTAATGCCGATTGGGTAGCTCGAGTCCACCAAGAACACCTTTCCGTCATGATCAGGGTTTTCACTGGCGAACCATAAAGCGACTAGGGGACTCCAAGTAAAATCAATCAGTCCGGTCTCGGCTCCAAAGTGCTGTAGTTTAGCGAGCAACTCGAGGTCACTAAGGTCTCGCCCAGCTTCGATTCCATATCCACGTGTTCGCGCCGGCTCGATTAGGACATCCCGGTGGTAGTTTAGGTACAACGCAGTGAACTCGGGGTCTCCTAGTATCTGTTCCCCGTGTTCGCGAATTAGCCGTCGGGTCGCGCCCGAATGCAACAACCATTTTGCTTTTCTTTGGCCTCGATAAGCATAAACACCGCCGCTTTTTGCGGACCGAACGATGCGATCAAGGTACTTGTCTAGGATGGTTCCCATCCGGACGCTTACTCCGGTAGTTGGATTTGGCTACTCCATGCGATTCGGGCGAATTCTAGCGTTGGGAGCGCTTGATGCAAAGTCTGTCGTCTTTGTGCCCAGGGGCAGGCTCACGTCGGTCCCGCCGGTAATGCTAGAGTTGCCAACGGATTCTTCCGTCGCTAGACTTGGCGCACTGTGGGTAGACCATGATCAGCACTAACGCCATGCGGACTCGGATGGCCCACGCGTTGCCGTTCTATTACGGCTGGGTGATCGCGGGGAACGGGGTGGCGGTGAGCCTCTCCGCCCGAACCGTCATGGCGGTGGCGACCATCTCCGTTTTCGTGGTTCCGATGACTCAGTCCATGGGCTGGTCGGTGGGGATGTTCTCCGGCGCGGTCAGCCTGGGCGGGTTGGTCGCGGTCTTCGTGTCGCCTATCGTGGGGAGATGGCTGGACAAGTACGGGGCGGGAGTCATCCTCGGGATGGGTTCGTTCGCCACGGGGGCGCTGGCGATCGGGCTGGCCTTCGTTGCCCATCCGGTGGCCTTCTATTTCCTGTGCGTTCCGGGGCGGATGATCTTCTCCGGTCCGTTGGAAATGGGACTACCCACGGCCATCAGCAACTGGTTCATCCGCCGCCGTCCGGCGGGGCTGGCCGTTGACCACATCGGCAAGGGGGTCGGCCTGGTCATCGTGCCCTGGACGATGACGCTGATCATCACCAAGTATGACTGGCGAACGGCGTGGTTTACCCTGGGGATTCTGGCGTTAGCGCTGGGGGTTGTTCCGTCCCTGTTGCTGTTGGCACGGCGACCGGAGGATATGGGGCTGGAGCCCGACCCGGCGCCGGCGCGGGAAGAATCGGCCCCCCAGGATGCTGAGACTGCTACGGGTCCCGCCAACTCGGGCAGCTTCGCCGAGATCGACTTCACGGTGGGGCAGGCGCTGCGCACGCGGGCGTTCTGGATCCTGGCGATATTTTCCGGCGCGAGCATGATGGTCCAGGCGGGGCTGAGCCTGCACCAGGTTTCGCACTACATCCACCAGGGAATCGACCCCCGGTTGGCTGCGCTCAGCGCGAGCACGTTCGCCCTGGCCCAGATGCCGGCGAGCGTCTGCTGGGCGGCCCTGGCGCGGCGGGTTCCGATCCGGTTCCTGATGACGTTCTCGTCGTGCGTCGTGGCGCTGGCCGCCGTGGGCACGACGATGAGTGACTGGCTGCTGCCGGAGATCATCTCGGCGGCGGGCGTCGGGTTCGGCGTGGGCGGCCTGCACCTGCTGCTGCGGTTGGTGTGGGCGGACTACTACGGGCGGCAGAACCTGGGGACAATCCGCGGGCTGACGATGTCGGCGCAGTTGGGCGGACAGGCGCTGGGGCCGGTAATCGCCGGGTTCATGTTCGACTACTCCGACAGCTACCGGGTTCCGTTCACGTTCTTTGCCGTGGCGGTGTTCCTGGCGGGCATCATGGCGCTGGCCGCCACGCCCCCGCAGGCTCCGGAGTCGGAGCCTGCGGGGGAGCCAGAACCTGCTGGAGAACCGGCGGCTGCGACGGGTTGATCCGAACCGCAGGTCAGGAAGACGCGGGTGAGGTTTGTGCCTCCGCCGGCAGGGAGTCTTCCCAATCGGGGATCAGGACTGGGAAGGACGATTCCAGCAACATTATGATGTGGCCGCTTTGTCGCACCACTCTGTAGCCAATTTTTCCAAACGCCGCCACCGCTCGTCGGTGGTTCTTGCCAGGTACTCCGGGCATAGTCACTCGACATGATACGGCGCCGGTCGAACTACCGCGGTCGCAGTAGGGCATCCAGTGGCTACTATTTCCTCATATAGGCCACCCAGCCATTCCTCAGTGCTCCGATTGACCGGGTCCACACCGTCAATCAGTGCCTCGTAGATGGCGTCGGCAATCATGTCCAGCGCGTCTTGAGGGTCTCGGCCGGCGCTGCACACGTCCATAGACGGGCAGAAAACCGCCCACGGAGTTCCGGGACTGTCGCCGCTGGTGTCGCAAACCAGCAGGACTTCGTAACCATATTCCACCGGCGCATCGCCAGCCCATTCTGCCGCCAGGGATTCGTCGGCGCGGGTCAGCAGAGCAATCGCCATAGTTCCACCTCACTTTAGGACGATGATAGCATCGGTCACGAGGAGGCGGGCGAGGTCTGTGCCTCCGCCGGCAGGGAGTCTTCCCAGTCGGGGATCAGGACACGGGAGGATGATTCCAGCAGCAGTATGAAGAGGACTCCCGCAAGACTGGCGACGATGGAAATAATCCAGGCGAGATCGTAGGAGCCTCCACCCACGTCGATGAATCCCAGGAATCGCGTCGGCGCTTCGGCGTTACGGAAGTCGTAAACCACGCCGCCGACCAGTCCCCCGATAGCCATACCGAAGCCGGAGCCCAGGTGCTGGAATCCAAAGATCGACCGCACCGGGCCCATGCCGTAATACTGTCGGTTCGCGATCAGGAAGGCGGACATCTCCCCGCCGAAGCCGATGCCAAAGAGGACCGCAAAAAGGTAGAACTCCCACGCGCTCTGCGCCCAGAACAGCATCACGACCGTCACGCCCTGTAGGGCGTAGGGCAAGACCATCGTTGCCTTGGCGCCGAATTGGTCCGCGAGGATGGGGATGAACAGGCGGCTGCTCACGCTGGCCATGGTGTAGATGGTGACGATCCAGGCCGCCGCTCCGAGGGACAACCCCTGTTCGGTGGCGAAGAAGACGACGTGCCAGATGACGATGGCGTGGCCCGCGCAGCCAAGGAAATGGATGAAGGGAAGGTTCCAGAAGGCACGGGTTCGGCGGGCGTGCTGGAGGAAGACCTTGCTGCGCAACTTGGCGATTTCGGTATTCGGCGGCACCGGTGGCGGGTCGTCGTCGGTGGCGCCCAGGGGCCGCATCCCGCGGTCGGCAGGGTCGCTGTGGAAGAAGAACAGCAGGGAGAACAGGATCACTCCGCCCACGGCGGCGATGATCCAGAAGCCGACCTGCCAGCCAGTCAACCCCACCAGCAGCGCCAGGGCCGGAGCAGTGACCGATGCGCCCATGCCTCCGAAGGACTGCTGGATTCCCACCGCGACGCCCAGCTTCCGCTTGAACCAGGCGGCGACGGTGGTGGGGATGTTTACGGTGAACAGGGCCTGGGCCAATCCCAGCAAAACGCTGTAGTAGATGTACAACTGCCAAAGTTGGTTCACGGAGCTGAGCAGCAGCATCCCGACCACATAGAGGCCGGCCGCTACAAACAGCGACTTGCGCGCTCCGTACCGGTCGCCGATCCATCCGGCGACGGGAGAAAGCACGGCGCTGGCGACGCTGCGGAACACCTGGGCCAAGACGATGGCGGTGACGCCCCAAGCAAAATCGGTCTGGAGGACGACCAGGATGACGGCGAAGGCCTGGCTGACGAAGTTGGCGGTTACCCGGAGCATGGTGCCCATGCCGACCACCAGCCAGGCGTAGTGGTACTGCTCTCTCAGATGGTTCGTAAGGTCCGACAGGCCGGTATTCAAACCAAATCACGCTCCATTACCGGGAATCAGGACGCGTCGTTGCGAGCCGTGCCGGAAGTCGTCGGAATGCCGTAGCTAAAAACCGGGCATCCGCAATTGCCGCATTGTAACCACGGCGGGGTCGCGTCGCAACTTGACGCGGCCCTCACCAGCGATTTTCCAAAGTTGCCACACATCTCGCTCGTGGTTCGACAGGCTCACCACGAGCGCGTCCTTCGACCCGCCACGAGCGGACCTACGGCAGCTCAGGACGAGCGGATAGACTTCAATCGCACAACTTCGGAACGGGCCTGAACCCGCACGCCCGCCCGGTTTGGTGGCGTTGAACGGCGAAGAGGCGGTCAGGCGGGTCGGGTGTGGCGAGGTAGTATGCGTAGCCCAGGTGCAGGATGCCCAGCTTGCCTCGTGAGTTGACTTGCCGTCGGAATAAAGTTCCGGCAATTGGCCTGCCTGGTTTTTCGGGAATCTCCATCGACCGCATTGGGTTAGAATACGGCGAGTTAAACTTAAGCCAGCCATAGCCGGGAGGTGATGCAATGGTGCAGGGCGGAGCAGCAGCGCCAACTACACCGGGAGCTTTGTCAGGAATCCGAGTGTTGGACTTCACCTGGGTCCGGGCGGGCCCCTGGTGCACGCGATGGCTGGGGGCGCTGGGAGCCGAGGTTATCAAGGTTGAATGGCCCCAGCACCCCAATACCCGGGGCGACAACATCGTGACCGGAACGGGTACTCCTGAGGGCCTGCCCGTCAATCTCAACACCAACGGCCATTTCAGCGACACCAACTCCAACAAGCTGAGCATCACACTGAACACTCGCACCGAGCGAGGCATTGACCTCACCCGGCGCCTGGTGGCCATGTCCGACATCGTCATCGAGAACTTCGCCTACGGCGTATTGGAGCGTTGGGGTCTGGGCTACGACGAAATGAAGAAGCTTCGGCCCGACATCATTTACCTCTCCATGTCCGGCTTCGGTCACACGGGTCGGGACAGGGACTATCAAACCATGGGAGCCATTGCGCAAGCCCTGTCCGGTTTGACCTACACGTCGGGCCTGCCGGACCAGCCACCCGCCGGTTGGGGCTGGTCCTATCTGGACGACACCGGCGGCTTGTACGGGGCCATGTATGCCCTGAGCGCGATTTACCATCGCAACATGACCGGGCAGGGACAGCACGTCGACAGTTCCCAGTGGATCCTCGGCGTCCCTCTCAATGGATCCGCTTTTCTGGACATTCAGGCCAACGGTCGTTCCACCATGCGCGAGGGTTACCCGCCGGGCAACCGCGCTCACTGGCCCGGCACACCTCTGGTGGACAACTACCGGGGGCGGACCGGGGCGCCGCACAACGCTTACCCGACCAGTCCGGCGGAGCACAACGACTGGTGCGCAATAGCCTGCTTCTCCGACCATGAGTGGCGGAAGTTGGTGGAGGTAATGGGCACTCCCGGTTGGGCCACCGACGCGAAGTTTTCCACCGTTGAAGGTCGCCTGGAACACCAGGAAGAAATGGATCAAGGGATAGAAGCGTGGACCAGGACTCTGGGCAAGTACGAGATCATGGAGCGGTGCCAGGCGGCAGGGGTACCCGCCATGCCCGTGCAAAGCAGCCAGGACCGGGTGGAGAACGATCCCCAGCTCAGGAATCGAGAGATGTACCAGGACGCGCAGCATGCCGCGCTAGGGACCTGGCCCCTTCAGAATGCTCCTTTCAAGATGTCGGAGACGCCTGTAGTCAACAGCCGGTCAGGGCCCCTGATTGGCGGGCACAACAAGGAGGTGTTTCAGGGGCTGTTGGGCATCAGCCACGAGGAACTGGTGAGCGGCTTCGCCGAAGGCGTGTTCTGGCCGAAGGACCTCAGTATGGAGGATTATCCCTACCTCAAGGAGATGATGGAGGATGCCTCTCCCGTACAGTGGAGTGGGAATGAGCCGATAGCGAATCCCGCGCCGGCGCCGGCGCGGACGACCGACCTGGACTCCGCAGGCGCCTTCGAGGGACTGCGGGTGCTGGAACTCGCCGATGAAAAGGGGCAGTGGTGTGGCAAGCAGATAGCTGACATGGGAGCGGACGTCATCAAGATAGAGCCACCCGGTGGTGAGGCGGCCCGTACGGTGGGGCCCTTCTACCAGGACACGCCGGACCGGGAGAGGAGCCTTTACTTCTGGCACTACAACACCTCCAAGCGCGGGGTTACCCTGAACTTGGAGACGGAGGAGGGGCGCCGGCTGTTCCGGCAAATGGCGGAGCAGACGGATGTAATACTGGAGACCTTCAGGCCCGGTTATCTGGCCTCCCTGGGGCTGGGATACGAAGAGTTGGCAACCCGTAACCCCGGGCTGATTATGTGCTCCCTGACCCCCTTTGGGCAGACCGGTCCGTGGCGGGACTTCCAGACCAGCGACCTGCTGCATCTGGCGGCGGGCGGACAGATGGCCCGGTGTGGCTACGAAGACGCCGCTGTGCCGGGTGGACCGCCCATCGCCCCCGGCGGAGGCCAGGCTTGGCACATCGGAAGTCATTACGCCTACATCGCCATCACCGCGGCGCTGGTTAACCGGTCGGTGACGGGGCGGGGGCAGTACATAGACGCCTCGGTGCATGATGCCTGCGCGCTTACCACCGAGGGCCATGTGAACCAGTACATTTACACAGGAAACGTGGTCCCTCGTAGAACGGGAGGTGGCAACACCAACGTTGGGCCCAACGCCCAGGTTCTCTGCAAGGATGGCAAATACGTGAATGTCGGTCAGGTTCCCCCATCGCGGATGCTGACGCTTGCGCCGTGGATGGATGAGTACGGCCTGGCGGGCGACCTGCTGGATGAAAAGTACCAGGACCCAGCGGTTATTGCCGAGAACCAGTCACATATTCGCGGTATTTTTGAAAACTTCCTCGCCAACATTCCTCGGGACCAGGCCTACCACGGCCTACAGCAGCGTGGCTCCAACACGGGTGCGATCCGTTCCCCGGACGACGTGATGCAGGACCCTCACCTGGAGGACCGCGGGTTCTGGACAGATGTGGAGTACGCGGAACTCGGCGAGACATTTCGACATCCGGGCCCAGGGGCCATCTTCAACGGCTCACCCTGGAGGATATCCCGGCGCGCGCCTCTCATCGGGGAGCACAACGAAGAGGTCCTGTGCGGGGAGTTGGGACTGTCCAAGGTGGAGTTAACCGCCCTGGCTGAGGGGGGTTCGGTGTAACCCTGGTTTCCCGTCGCAGCCGAATCCCGGCAGCCCGCGTAGGCCGGATTTGCCGAATCGCCGTCGATTAGTTTTGCCGGTTCACTCCCTCTGACTGTCCCCGCTGCTGGGCTGCATCAGTCCGGTGGCTGGGAATGTCAAACTCGAGGATGGCTGAACGGTGCACCACCCGGTCGATGGCCGTCGCGTTGACCATGGGGTTGGCGAAGCTGCGCCCCCACTCTGAGAAGATCAGGTTGGACGTGATGCCCGGCGACCTCCGTCCGTAGTGCTCGGCGATGGGCGTTCGGTGATGAAGGTGAAGAGCGCCTCAAACTCCCAGTTGCCCTGGGGGAGTTAGCTCAGGTCGTCCGGCGGAGTCAGGCATCCATCTCAGGCCACACTGCGGTTGGCCTCGCCGGGTCCGGTCTGCGATCAGACCACGATGGTCCACACTCCCGTCTTTGCCGGGATGCGTTGGCCGATGCTGAAAGAGCCTTGGGGGGTGCAGGGCCACCCGCACCATGCCGCCACCATTCCGCTCACCCTGGCTTGGATTCAGTATGACCAGTCGCAGGGAGCCCTCACCAGCTGGGTGTCCCGTGTGTCGGAGAAACGGAACCTGAAACCCCCGGTAGGCGGCAAATGGGCCAAAACTTGCGCCTTCCGGCCAACGCCGGCCATCAACCGCCTCTACGGTCGAGCCTCCTCACTTCGCAACCGTCATGTTGACAGGCAGGATTCTTTCGTTTACGGTGAACCCGCTTACGACGAATAGAGGGCAAATATCCTCGAATAATACACGAATTTGATAAAGTTACCCGTATAGAATACGGTGTTTCGATATGGTATGCCTTGCATTTGTGAGCAACTCGTAGCACCGGGGTCTCGGAACACCTAGCCCCCTGGCACGACTATCGGTTTCCCATCCCGAACGTCTGGAGGTCGAAAGATGACGCACCGATTGTTACGGATACGCAAGAATATTTTGGTTGCCCCGTTGATTCCGATATTGTTGGTCGCGATAGCCTGCGGGGGCGCCGCCGCCCCGACACCCGAGGCAGCCGCGCCTGCTGCTGACGGAGGGCCAACTCCGACGGTTCGAATCCGAGAGATCGCCGTAGCCACGCAGATTCCAACGGCGATACCCACACCAGTAGCCGCCGCGACCGACTCCAGATCGGTTTCCCTCCTCGACGGCAGCGCGAAGCAAGGCGGGACGCTCAAGGTAGCAACGGTTGCGGATACGGCGCACTACGACATGATGCAATCTGCTACCGCCTATACCGCCGAACCCATGAGCCAGCAATATAACGGGGTGCTGCGGTACAACCCTCTGGACGGAGGCAACACGGTCATCCCGGATCTGGCTGAGGACTGGACGGTTTCGGAAGATAACCTGACCTGGACTTTCCCGCTCCGCGAAGGGGTCAAGTTTCATGACGGGAGCGTTATGACCTCCGAGGACGTGCTCGCCAGTTGGAATCGTATTCTGGATCCTCCCGAGGGCGTTACCAGTTTGCGGCAGGACTTGTTGGCGCCAATCGTAGAAAAAATTGAGGCCCCTGACCCATTGACGTTCCAAGTGCAACTCAAGCAACCCAGCGGCTTCTTCCTGGGTGCGTTCGCGGTGGAGTGGAATGTAATTCACCCGAAAAAGACCCTGGAGGAGAACAACTTTGACCTAAGACAACTCAAAGGCGGCGGCCCTGGGACCGGGGCCTTCAAGTTTGTTGACTTCACCCAGGGAGAGACTTGGGAAACAGAACGGCATACCGAGTACTTTGTAGAAGGCTTGCCGTACCTTGACGGTGTAACCATCTTTTCCGTCCAAACGGCTCAACGGGACGCCCTCTGCATTGCCAACCAGGTGGATTTCTGTTGGAACATCAGCCCTGAAGCCGTCGCAGAAATGAATAATATCCCCAATACAACGGCGCATATCTGGCAAGGTGTCGCCGCCAACGCCATGTGGTTCAACATCGAGAAAGGAGCGCCGTGGGACGACCCCAGAGTGCGCCGGGCAATTCACCTGATCACCGACCGGTGGGCGATCATGGAAGCCACTGAGGGGCTCTTCGGCAAAGTCGTGGTCGATTGGTCCCCTCCGAATATGGCCTTCTCGCCTACAGACGATCTGTTGCTGACGAAACCGGGCTTCACGCGTGATAAAGCTGCGGACATCGCGGAGGCCCAAGCCCTGATGGCTGAAGCCGGCTACGCCGAAGGTATCAAGGACGTGGACTTCTCGGTGCGAGGAGGATGGGCTCCTCGGGAGGATGTGATGGCGCCGATAGTCCAGGAGATGCTGAGAGTCCATCTGAACATTGAGTCCAACTTGAGGGCACCTCAAGGAGGACAGTGGCAGGAGGACATGCGCACCGGGATTTTCGACATCGGCCTGGGTTCCATCGGCACCAACCTGATGGACCCCTCGGACTACGGCACCAACTTCTACAAGACCGGCGGAGCTCAAAACCTCTCTCGTTGGTCTAACGCCGAGTTCGACGCTCTGATGGACCAGATTGACGCCGAGTTGGACCAGGACAAGCGCGTAGCCTTGTGGCAGCAGGCAACTGAAATCCTGGACGAAGAAGTGCCAATGGCTCCGCATCACTGGCGCATAATCTTCAACGCCTGGTACGACTATGTCGGCGGTGTAGTGCGGAAGTCCGGCTGCGGCATCTACAACTGCAACCGGTACGACACGATGTGGCTCGACAATTAGGAGGACTCCCGAGCCTTGAGACGCTCTGTGCCGATGCGATAACGCCCACCCCGGCCCGGCTCATCCCTTTCGGACAAAGGTAGGAAGATGCAAACCTATATCCTCCGTAGGCTCATACTGGCGGTGCCTGCGATGTTCGTGATCACCGTCATCATCTTCGCGGCAATGCGTATCTTGCCCGGAGACGTGCTGGCGGTCATGTTCAGCGATGAAGACGGGTTTCGAATGCTCCGTGAGGCGGACCGGGAAAGGCTTCTGGAAAGCCTGGGCCTGAACGATCCTCTCTGGAAGCAGTACGTCAATTGGATGGGAGACGTGTTCACCCTGAAGCTTGGCGAGTCCTTCTGGAGAGGCGACACTGTCATGGAAACCATAACTCACCGGGGCCCGTTGACCGCGGAGATCGCGCTTTTGGCGATCGTCCTTGCCTGGATTATCGGCCTGCCCGTTGGAATCCTGGCCGCGGTCAAACAAAACAGCATCGGCGATTACGTCGCCCGATTCTTCAGCATATTGTTTCTGGCAATCCCCAATTTTTGGCTGGGGACGGTGATCGTGCTGGTGCTGCTGCTGGGGTGGCGCTACAAGGCGCCTTTTGGAGTCGTCCACATTTGGGAAGACCCGTGGGCTAACTTACAAATCGTGTGGGGCCCAGCCTTGGTGTTGGCTCTCAGTCAGGCAGCTTACGTAGCCCGCATGGCCCGTTCGACTCTCCTGGAGGTGCTGCGAGATGACTACATCCGCACTGCCAGGGCCAAGGGGCTGGCGGAGCGTTGGGTAATCTTGCGTCACGCCCTGCGCAACGCCATCCTGCCGGTAATCACCCTGTCGGGAGTGCTCCTGGGATTTCTCCTTGGCGGGTCGGTCGTCGTGGAAAAAGCCTTCGGAGTGCCAGGGCTGGGATCCACGCTGGTGGTCGCGTTTACGGAACGGGACTACACCGTGATCCAGAATTTGGTCCTGCTGTATGGACTGATCTTCGTGGTGCTGAATCTTTTGGTGGACATTTCCTACGCCTTCTTTGACCCCAGGATCCGTTACTCCTAGTACGTAATACGTAACCAGATGGCCTCGGTTGGAACAGCGGAGCGGCTTCGCACTCAGTGGTTTACCGCAGCCGTCCATTCAAGCGGACATGATCCGCTACACGAGACGAACACCGGAGCATACAGACACACCCGGCTTGAGCCCCAGGGAGTTGATACATGGCACAGGATTCGAGTGTCCTGGTAACCGCGCCTGAAACCGGCACTACCGTCACGGGTTATACCGTGGGGGTCCTGCGGGGACTTCGCAGATTCGCGGCAAAGCAGCCGGTGGGAACCGCCAGCGGGATAATCCTGGCGCTCATAATATTGCTTGCGGTCGCTTCGCCCTTGATAGCCCCGCACAACCCGATCGAGGGGCACTTTACGGCCATCAATATCCCTCCCGATTCGGAGTATCTCCTGGGTACCGACCGTGTCGGCAGAGACGTGCTCAGCCGGGTGATTTATGGAGCGCGCATATCTCTGTTGGTAGCCTTCGTCGCGGTCATAGTCGGGGACGCGCTCGGCGCGATGTGGGGTATCGCCAGCGGTTACCTGGGGGGAAAGTTCGATATTTACAGCCAGCGAATCGTTGAACTGCTGTTGTCCTTCCCCACTCTCATTCTGGCAATGGTGCTGTTGTTGGGACTGGGAGCAGGAGTATTCACGGTCATTGTTGCCATCGCCATTACCCGTATTCCGTTATCGGTGCGGGTGATTCGCTCGGTGTCCCTTTCCGTTAAGGAGAATGCGTACGTAGAAGCCGCCAGGGCCATCGGAGCATCCGACGTGAGAGTCATGGTGTTGCACATAGCGCCCCAGTGCCTGGCGCCCTGGTTGGTGTTGGTGACGGCCCAGCTGGGAGGGGTCATCGTGCTGGAAGCGTCCCTGGGCTTCCTGGGTGTCGGAGTGCCCGCACCCACCGCCACCTGGGGCAACATGCTCGGTGGCGCGGTGGCAGCCACTCTAAAGCCGGAATGGTGGCTGGTTATTTTCCCAGGACTCGCCATCACCGTTACCGTGTTAGCCTTCAACCTGTTCGGCGACTCGATCCGGGACGCGTTGGACCCCAAACTGCGTGGCAATACCTAAACTGATGCCAAGGTGACACGCGCATTTGGCGAGACGTTAAGCGCCGGGGCAGTAATTCCGTCCCGGCGCGGTGGAAGCGCCTCGGTGGGTCGCGCAAATGGATCTGATTCGTCCCCAAATGTCGATACCACCTTGGTTTTGGTTTAGTATTCCTTACCAGGCGACCTAACGATTGTGGACGAACAAAAATCCAGCCTCCCCCAACGAAGCCAAGGGCTCTTCAAAAAGAAAGTTAGTGCTTCCCAGTTGCGGACAACTTACCCTGAAGATTCATGCCACCGCGTCAATCGGCGCGGCTAGATGACGATTCTCATCCCAATGTCGGCCGACGAGCGTCCGCATCTATGGCGCCGCATCTGGGGTATCATTCGCCGTCGTCCCTGGACTATCGGCGTTGCGTTGGTCTTGGGGCTGATTCTCTGGTGGGTTGCGGTTAGCTTTAATTTGGGCGCCTTGATCTTCCCCGCGCCCGAGGCCACCACCAGGATTAGCGCTCATACCGGCTCCGACATTTGGGCCCAGATGCTACGGACGCCCGAGAATAGCGCATCTACTCCGGACCAAGGTCCTCAGACACCGGTAGAATTGCAGTGGACTTACAGCACGGCCCGCCCCATTCTTGCAGCGCCGGCGGTCGTGGCAGACCGGATCTATATCACTACCGGAGATGGTCGTGCCGTGGCTCTGGAAAGAGATACTGGCCAGCCGGTATGGGAATTCCCTACCCTCGTCCCTTCCGACACCGCTCCCGCCGTCGCCGGTGACCTGCTGTATTTTGGTCTCCGGAATAAACGCTTTGTCGCCCTGGACCGGGAAACCGGCGAGCTACGGTGGGAAAAGGACCTCGACAACCCGGTACTCGCCTCGCCTATGGTGGCTGATGGGACGGTTTATATCGGCTCCACCAATAAGCATCTATATGCTCTCGACGCCGCCACCGGGCACGAACGCTGGACCCTTGCCGTTGGGGGATGGATTGTCGCTCCGGTGGCCTACCGTGATGATCGGGTGGCCGTCGCTTCTCAGGATGGCTTGCTCCACATCGTTGAGGCGAAAACCGGACGCATCCGTTTCATCTACGATGCGGGCTGGCCCATAATGGGAGCCCCCGCGATACACGGGGACCAAGCTTTGATCGTGTCTCATCGAGGGACCGTATGGTCGCTGGATTGGAATAGCAGCACCTATCCTCTGGAACGTCTCTGGTGGGCGGCCAGGGTCAATCTGTTTGTGTGGGGCCTGCTGCCTAGTGTGCCCAACCAACAGGGCGCCATCTGGGCCACCAGCATCGGCGACAGCGTGGCGCTCAGTCCTGCCATTGCCCACGACGCGGTCTATGTAGCTAGCTCCGAGGGTATTGTCGTTTCCCTCGACATCAGTACCGGCTCGGAGCGGTGGGCAACACAACTGGACCAGAAGATCACGGCTGGCCCAATCGTGACCGGGAGCACGCTACTGGTCGGCTCGGAGGATGGCATTCTCTATGCCCTGGACTCCTTCACGGGCGAAGAGAAATGGAATTTCAAGACGGGCGGAAAGATCTCAGCTAACCCGGTAGTGGTAGGAGACATGCTGTACCTGGCGTCCCATGACGGCAATCTTTATGCCCTCTCCTCCAAGACACATTGAGAAATCAATTGAGTAGTGCCACCAGAATGGAATGTACGACCTGAGGCGATTGAAACGACCTGCAACCCGGTGCATCCTGCGATGATGTCGGCGTTCTGGCGCGCGGCGCGGACGGACGTGGCCCCTTACGTCTATGAGGTGGTCGGCGATGTGCTGCCGGCGGGTTTCGATTCTTATGTCACGGCCTGGTTCCATTGGTTACATCTCCCCGAAAAACGCTGCCGGGCGCGTACCGGTTTCGGCGGTGTCCGATGACCGAGACAGGCGATTTCCAGGCGGCCGTCCATTGTCAATGCCTTGTTCTACTTTGCGACCGTCCTCACTCACCGTTATGAGAATGGAGGCCTCTGGCCTGGGGCCGCGCCGGCGACCGGGCGAGAGCCGCTGTTGAGCGGTCGGCAGGCGGACCATGAACCGGCTGCCCTGTCCCACCGCGCTCTCGACGGTGGTGGAGCCGCCGTGTGCCTCGACAATCCGGCGGGCTATGGTCAACCCCAGTCCGGTTCCGCCGGTGCTGCGGGCACGCGAGGGGTCGGCGCGGTAGAAGCGGTCGAACAGGCGCGGCAGGTCTTCGGGCGCAATCCCCGAGCCCGTGTCGGACACGGTCACGATGACGGTGCCGGCAGCGGCGTGGGCCGACACCGTCACCCGACCGTCCTCTGGCGTGTGCGTGATGGCGTTGTCCAGGAGGTTGCCCACCACCTGGGCCATGCGGGTTGCGTCCAGGTCCAACCGGGGCAGGGACGGGTCTTTCTCCAAACCCAGGGCCACTTTCTTGGCTTCGGCGCGTGGCAGTTGCGCGTCGACGACGGATTGCAGCAGTTCCTCCACGCGGATGCGGCTCCGCTGCAGGGGCAGGGCGCCGGCTGTCGATGTTCAGGGTCATTGACCGGGATTTTCACGGTCTTTGACCCCTCCCTGGGAGTGCGGTGATCTAGCTAATATCAGGTTGCAGTTGGTGGGTCAATCACCTCCTTGTCCAAGGAAAGCACGGTGTGGGGAGAGCCGCTCCCGGTAGCTGGTGCCTTCAATGACGATCTGGTAGCTGGCGTTGGCCAGGCGGTCGAGAGCGCTGTTGCCCAGGATGGGATCGTCGAAAAGGCTGAGCCATTCGTCGACCGCCCGATTGCTGGTGATGACAAAGCTGGATGCTCGGTGTCGGTTAAGGATGAGGTCGTAGAGGTCAGCGGACTGCTGAGCAGTGAGCCGGTGGAGGCCGAGGTCATCCAGGATGAGCAGGTCTGGGGTGAGGAAGGATCGGAAGGTGCGATCCACGGAGTTATCCACTCTGGCCTGGGCCATGGCTTTGAAGAAGTCGGCGGCGTGGCTGAAGCGCACGGTGTGTCCGGCGCGGACTGCCGAGTAGCCCATAGCCTGGGCGAGGAAGCTCTTGCCGACACCGGCCGGTCCCACCAGTAAGACGTGCTCCTGCTTGTCGAGAAACTCCAGGGAGAAGACGGCGTCCAGCAAACGGCGGTCCAGGGTGATCGACGCCGACCAGTCGAAGTCCTCCAGGCGACAGGTTTCTGCGAAACCGGCGTTCTTGAGGCGGAGTTCGATGCGCCGGTGGGCGCGGCGATTGACTTCGTCGCTGAGGATGATCTCCAGAAAGGAAGCGTAGTCCAGCTGTTCACGGCGGGCCAGGGCGATGCGCTCGGGCAGGGTGGCGGCCATGGGTCCCAGTTGCAGACGTTTGAGCAAGGGCGTGAGTTCGGGTACTCGGGTCATGATAGACCTCCAGCAGCATGGGCGAAGACGGAGCCGGGACGGGCGAAACGTCCGGTTGGCAGAGATAAGGGCAGCGTGGGCATGGTTTCCTCTTCCAGGGCCTGCACCAGGATGCGTTCCAGGCGGCGCACGTCGATGAGGTCCACGGCGAGAGCCCGCTGGCAGGCGGCGTCGAGACGCTGGGCGGTATAGCGCTCGCCCAGGCGCAGGAGCTTGTGGCCCTGGCGGATCCTGGACCAGGGATGGTCTCCCTCAAAGAGCCGCTGGGCGAATTCGCTCACCGCCGGTCCCAGCTTGGCGGCTTCCTGCTTGATGTGGTCCGGCACCCTGGTGGTGTATGGAGCCACCCTGGGAGGGTAGTCGTCGACGTCGGTGGACCGGCCGCCCACCGGCTGGCGTGGGTGGGTCTTGATCAGCTGGCCACGGTGGTAGATGCGGACCAGCTTGCTGTCCACTCTGACCTCCACCTTCTGACCTGGCCGGCACAGGTGGGACGGCACCGAGTACAGCGCCTGCTGGCACTGGATGTGGTGGTCCTGATGGACGGTGTTGGTGCGCCAGTTGGCGATCTCGTAGGGGATGCCGTCCCATGGGAGCAGGGTGTGGCGCTCCTCATCCTGGAAGACCACCAGCGGTTTCTTCCGCGTGGTGCCGTGGATGCGCTGACCTGCCACCTCTAGGCACCATTTCGGCGCGGCGGCACGCACGTGGGTTAAGTCATCGAATTCAGCGCCCTTGAAGAAACGCTCCCGGACGTAGGGCACGCCTCTCTCCACCTTGGGTTTGTCCTGGGGGTGGCTCTTGCGGGCCGGATCAGGGATGAAGCCCCGATGCTGGGCGTACTCCAGAAAACCCTGGGTGAAGTGGGGGTGCAGCGGATCGGCGCCAGCCACTGCAGCGGGGAAATTGTCGATGACCAGGTACTTGGGCATCCCGCCGAAAAACGCCCACGCCGTCTCCAGTCCGGCAATCACATCCTCAAGCTGGTGACTCCGCATGGGCCACACGAAGCAGTGACGGGAATGGCACAGCACGATAACCATGGCCCAGACTGCCTTGCGCTTGCCGGTGGCCGGGTCGGTGATCATGCCCAACCGTCCGAAGTCAGCCTCAGCCACCTCCCCCGGCGGAGTGTCCGACATCCGCACCGTGGTCTTGCTGCCCTTGCGCCAGTTGCGCTTGACGATGAAGCGACGCAGCGATGGGTACGATACCGAACACCCTCGCGCCAGGAGCAACTCGTGGATGCGGGTCATCAACAGACGGTCGCCGGTGAGCCACTGGTAAATCTGATCGGCCCACGGCTCCAGCAGGTCCTGCCCCGGCGTATCCACCTGCCGCGGCCCCGACTGGCTGATCGCCGCCAGGTACTTGCGCACCGTGTTGCGGGAAAGGCCGGCGCCGGACACGATCCGCCCCTGGCTTACTCCCGCCTGCCAACGGCGAATGACTTCTCGTATCTCCATTCGGGGAACCTCCCGGTACGCCATCGCTGCACCTCACATCTGAAGTGCGGCTATGGTCGCCGACTCGGCTCCCAGGGAGGGGTCAAAGACCGTGAAAATCCCGGTCAATGACCCCGAAAATAATCAAGATCTACCCGGTCAAAGACCGTGAAAAACGACACCGCGTCGGCCTGGGCCAGCAGGCCCAGGTCTTCAACCAGGCGCGAGAGCAGGAGAGCCTGTTCGTGGAGGGTGTCAATGGTTCCCGGCGTGGGCTGGAACAAACCGTCTTTGATGGCCTCCAGGTATCCCTGGATGTTCGACGTGGGCGTGCGCAGTTCATGGGCGATGTCGGCGGTGAGGTTGCGGCGGTGACGCTCCGCCTCTTCCAACTGGACGGCCATGGCATTGAAACTGTGCGCCAACTGGCGCACTTCCGTTGGACCAGCGGTTGCGGCGCGCTCCGACAGGTCGCCACGTCCCAGTCTTCGGGCCGTGGCACCCGGCCCCTGCAATGAGGCCAGAGCGCACCGCGACAATGCTCACACCAACGCCGTCCCCAGAACCGCGGCGCCGATGCCGGCCCACAGCAGGTAGCGGTCGACCAGGTCCGCAATGCGGGACGCCTCCGGATCCATCAGAACGAAGGGCTGCGACTCCGGGGCAAGTTCCGGATCGCTGAAGGTGCCGAAGGAACCCACCAACTTTCCGTCGGACAGGACCGGAAAGCCCCCTCCCTCGTATGGGAAGGCTTTTTCCGGTTCATCCCAGGCCGGTTCCCATCGAATCGGCTCCTCCGCTCTCCATGCCGGCTCATGCGATACCGTTCCCATGTCAGACGATCCGCCGGTTGACTGGTAAGGGTCGTGGGAACCGGCAAGCATCTCGCCCTGGGCGTCGAACATGATGATGTGAAGGCCGGCAATGGCGGCCGCCTGCTCCACCGCCATTTGCAGTTCCTCATTGGATTCGGGCCAGCCGTACTCCGCACCGTAGTGGCCGGAGACGAACTCACTCACCCGGGCGGCCTCCGCCAGTTCCAGCTCGGTCTCGAAACTCGTGGTCTGCCAGTCGGCGGCGAGGCCGGTCAGGACCCCCACCAAGCCGAGGGCCAGGGCCAGCGCCAGGGCAAACCCCAGCACCAGCCGGAATTGCAAGCTGGCAAAAAGGCCGCGCAATGAATCGGCGCCCACATCAGCCCTGCCCAGCGGGGCGCAGCCGGTAATCGCCGCCGTAGATGGTCTGAATGTGCTGGCGCTGCCCCGGCTTGCAGCTTCCAACCGGCGGCGCAGGGGCCGGACGCGTGCGTGTCTACCGCACGGTCGAAGCCGTCGTAATCGCGGCCCAGCGCTCCGTCTATGATCTCCTCCCGCGAGAATATCCGGCCCGGTTCCCGCAGCAACAGCGTCAGCAGCCGGAACTCCGTGGGCGTCAGTGTGATTGCTACGCCGTCCACTGACGCCTGCCGGGAGCGCGGGTTGACCCGGATCGGCCCGAAAGCCAGCTCCGGCTGGGCCGACCGAGCGCTCTCTCGGTCGGCGCGGCGCAGCACGGCACGCACCCTGGCAGCCAGTTCCCCGGGGGCTGAACGGCTTGGTGACGTAGTCATCGGCTCCCAGTTCCAGTCCCGCCAGCCGGTCCTCCTCTTCCACCCGCGCGGTCAGCATGATGACGGGCACCATGGTTTCCACCTGGAGGTCGCGGCAGACATCCCAACCGTCCAGGCCGGGCAGCATGAGGTCGAGCACCACCAGTCAGGGCCATTCCGTCCTCGCCAACTCCAGCCCCCGAATCTCGTCACTGGCCTTCAGCATCCGATAGCCGTCCCGGTCCAGGTAAGCCCGCATCAGCACCACCACATGAGGGTCGTCGTCAACGACCAGCACCAGCGGCTTCTCTTCCTTCTTCTCGCCGTTTCCCTCATTGGGCGTCATGGTGGGTTCTCGCCTCCGGGTGTGGTTGCGTACCGCCGGATCGCGCGGTTCGCGACGGTTCGCTATCAATACGAACTAGCCTACGCGGCCAGACGCATGAATATGCCGAAGGCCGGGTCGAGCCTTGTGATCGACCCGGCCCGACGCTTTGCGCGCCGTTGCTGAGCGGCCCGGTAGAGAGTTAGCCCGCAACCGCTCCGGCAGCGGCAGGCTCGACGGGCTCGACGGGCTCCTGGTCCATCAGGAACATTTCCTTGACGGCCTGGTCGATGGCGTCGGCCACCCGCCGGCCGTCCACGTTCAGGATCGCTCCAATCCGGTCCACGTACCCCTGGTGAGAGAGCCCCTCGCCGGGAATCACTTCCGGTTCCATCAACCAGACATTCACGTCGCACGCCGTTGGGAAGACGTTCTTCAGGAGTTGGTCGAAGCCGGAGTAATCGCCCGACTGCACCTGGGAGCGGATGGCGTCCGCCTGCTCCTCGGTGACGCTGCCGTCGGCAATCGCCTGCCGCAGGGACTCGTCCACGAATGCGGCCTCGATCTCGGCGTCCGCCTGCGCAAAGGCGGCGACCGTGGCCTAGGAGTCGGTGCCCAGGATTTCCGCAACCCTGGTCTCCAGTTCGTGTGCTCCAGTGGCGTCTTGCCGGTCGTTCCCGCCGGAACCGCCGCCCGAGGCCAAGACTACCCCACCCGTGATGGCCGCTGCCAGCAACCCAACGGTCAAACTGACCGGTATCCATCTGGTTCTCATTCTCATTGCCATTTCCTCCTGGCATTTCCAATTCCGCCGAACCCCTGCGGTCCTGCGCGGAACGCCAGCCTAGCGGCAAATCTTGAGGAAACTTTGTGGAAACAACCATGTTTTGAGCGCTTACGGATGGTCCTACTCGGCCCGTGCATAGAGGGAACAACTGGCGTAGCTGTGCCAATGACACGTCTGCTCATGGAGAGGTGTGTTGTCTGGACGAAGGCCGGATCTTCATTGGCGCAGGTTGCCCGTTAGCAAGCATGGTCCGGGAGTCTCACGGAGGCATCACATCATTGGTGACGTTCCCAGGAGTGCCAAACGCTTCGCGTCGTGGCTGGGGCTTAGCCCCAATAACCGCATACCTGGTGGCAAAGTCCTCCGCTCAAAAACCAAAGCCAGCGCAAACCGGGCAGCGGCAGCCTTACGCCTGGCCGCTAGCGCGCTGCATCCCTACGACCACGCTCTGGATCGCTTCCTGCGCCCGAAGAACCCCCACGCGGGCGCATACAAGGCCATCGCCTCCACGCAGCACCAGCCCCAGGCTCGTTTATTCCGTGCTGCGCTAAGGCAACGCAAATGCGGATGTTAGCGCCACATCCAACGAACGCTAATACCCACAGTGGGCGTTACGCAGCGCCAAACGCAGGTCGACCCAGATGGACTACCAACTGGCGCCAATGTCTGATGACCATGCATCGGAACTGACCCACGTATCAGAGGCCGCGGCGTAACTCTTCCGGTTAGTCCTTGAATCTGGCTAAGAGTCGTCAGATTCGGAACCGTCGCCAACTCCGCTGGACATCCGGTAACCGACCCGGGGCTCCGTGAAGATGTAGGTGGGATGATCGGCAGCGTCGCCAAGTTTGCCGCGCAGTCTCTTGACCACCTCCCGCACCAGCCATGGCTCTCCCATCCTCTCCGGTCCCCAGACCCGTTGCAGCAGGTGGTCGTGGGTAAGGACACGACCGGCGCGCACCGACAGTTCATAGAGCAAATCGTACTCGGTGGGAGTCAACTCCACCGCTCGCCCCGCCAACCTCACCCGGCGTTGGGCGTAATCGATGGCCAGCTCCCCAAAACGGAAGGGTTCGGCAGGCTCAACCACGTCGGGCACTGCCCGCCGACGCAGCGCCGCCCTGATCCTGGCGGCGAGCTCAGTGGGCGAGAAGGGCTTGACCACGTAGTCGGAAGCGCCCATGTCGAAGGCGCGAGCCACCAACTCGTCCTGCCCATACACCGACACGAAGATGACCGGCACGTCCGCCTTTCCCAGGATCCGGTTCATGAGCTCTATCCCGTCGCTTCCGGGCAGCATCATGTCCAAGAGGACGAGGTGGGGCCTCTCCTCCTCCACGAGGCGCAGCACGTCGCCGGGGTCTCCGGTGACAATGGGCGCGTAACCCGCTTTGGAGATGGCGTCTCGGACGTAGCGCAGCGCCTGGGGTTCGTCGTCCACCGCCAGGATGCGCAACCTGTTCCGGCGCGGAACGCGAACATTGGCGGAGGACACGATCGACGCCAACCGCGCGGCTCCCGTTTCCCGTTCCGATGACGGCACCGTGAAGGTGAACTTCGCTCCCAATCCGGGTCCCTCGCTCTCCGCCCTGATGCGGCCCCCGTGGGCTTCCACGATGCCCTTGCAGATGGACAGACCCAGACCCGACCCGGCGAAATCGCTTCCGGTGTTGTCCCGGTCGGTCCGAGAGAACTTCCGGAACAGGTGCGGCAGCAGTTCCGAGGGTATCCCCCTACCCTGGTCGGAAACCGAGACCGCCACGTGGACACCCTCACGCACAGCGGACACCGTGATCGGCGATCCAGTCGGCGAGTACCGGGCGGCGTTGGACAGCAGGTTGCCCAGAACCTGGGCGAGGCGCCGCCGGTCCGCCATCACCGGCGGCAAGTCCGGCGAAAAGTCGACCCGGATGCGGTTGCTGCGGTCCCACTCGTCCAGAAACCTGTTCTTGGCCTCGTCCAGGATCTCCACCACCTCAACCGGCGACAAACTCACCGACAACGAGCCCGTCTCGATGCGGGCCACGTCCAGCAGTTCCCCGATCAAGTCCTGCATGTGGTCCACCTGGCTGTCCATGATCCGGTGGAACTGGGTCACCACTGCGGGGTCAAGGTCCGAGGATTCGCTGAGCAGGGTGGTGGTGGATCCCTTGATGGTGGCCAACGGCGTCCGTAGTTCGTGGCTCACCATGCCCAGGAACTCGGCCCGCAGACGCTCCTGCTCCTCCAACGGGGACATGTCCTGCAGGGTCACTACGAAAGAGACCACCTCGCCTTCCGCCGAGTGGATGGGGGTGGCGTTGATCAGCGTGGTCACCTTGGGACCGTCGGGCACTCGCAAGACGATCTGCTCGGCGCGCACGGTCTCGCCCGCCCTCAGGACCTCTGCAATGGGAAAATCCCTCAGGGAGACCTCCCGTCCGTCCGCGCGTTCGAAGGTAACTACCTCCAGCAATTCCTCAGGCGACTGACCGGGTTCCAGGAGGCTCTCCACGATGCGCAGCGATTCCCTGTTGAATGACACCGGCGCTCCCGTTTTGGCGTCGAAGACCGCCACACCCACCGGCGAGGTGTTCACCAGGGTTTCCAGGTCGGCCCGGGCCCGCTGCTCGTCCCGGTACCTGAAGGCGTTGCCGATGACCAGCGCCGCCTGGGACGCGAACATCACCAGCGTTTCCTCGTCCTCCTGGGTGAACTCCGGTTGGCTGAGCTTTTCGGCCACGTAGATGTTGCCCACGCGCTGGTTTCGGTGCAGCACCGGCGATGCCAGGAAAGAGATCGTTGGCCCCACCGGCAAGGGGAAGCTCAGCTCGGAAAGGCCCGCCTCCCGCATCAGCTCCAACAGGTCAGGATGGCGCACCGGTCCATCAATGTTGCCCAGGATTTCGTATATGCGGGACGCGACGGGTATGTCCCACACCTGGAGCGTCTGCTCTGGGCTCATCCCCGAGGCGAGGAAGTTCTGCACGCGGCCGTCCTCATCGTGGAGGGTCATCACGCCGTAGCGAGCGTCGGTGAGAGACCGGGCGGCATCCAGGACTCCCTGCAGCACGGTGTCGAAATCGAGGCTCTCGTTGATGCGAAGACTGGCCTCGCTCAACCGGGTCAGACGCTCCCGCAACGCCTCATTCTCTCGCTTCAGCCGGTCGGTCTCATCCATGGATGGGTTGCCTCCTTGAGTGTACGGGGCACAGATCTACGCTTGAGGCGCACATGATACAAGAAATCTTACAATATATGTTTATTCATTACGCAGGTCATACGGCAGTGCGCCTACAATCAAACCAACGTCAATCCAAAGAGGCCTAACCTCGTCCATTGGGGAATCGCCGGCCGAGTGTGGCAGTGGACTCAGCTCCCGAACTCCTGCTGGAAACCGCCAGGGACTTGCTGGCGATCTGCCGGGCGTTGAACGAAACCAGTCCGGCAGCGGACTTCTTGCAATCTCCCCCGATGGGCAAGCCTGATCTCCTTGTCTCCGCATACCGGGCGGTGGGCGAGGCGGTGGAATTGGCCCGTGAGGTGCAGGACGACCCAGACTGGTTCGGACTGGACCAGCTCAGCGGAGTGGCGCTGGCCGTTCTGCTCCGGCGCGTGGCCCGTGACCTGGAGCGGGAGGCGGACGCCTGGGAACCGGATTGAAGGCTTTTGACCGGTGATGCACTCTGGCTGGCGTGGTCCCGGTGTTACCGGCATTCGCACGTTCAGACCCGCAGCCCGCATTCGGCGATGATCTGCCCCTTGCTTTCACCACACAATTCGACGGGTGTGGATGCGAGCGCAACGACATAGGAGCACGCCTTATATCCGGAGAGCCGACCGTGCATTGGTTGAGGAGAGCGCTGGTCATGATCTGCCTGTGGGTTGCGCTGGCCTGCTGGGCAGACGCCGACGAACGGATGGTGCGGCGTTACGCCGATTGTATGGCAGATCCCAACACCACCCTGCATCGGCTGACGGTCCCCAACGCGGTCGGGGTCGTACCACTGGGCGCCGAGGCGATTGAGGCACGGTTGCACGCTCAACTGGAGCGCGGGGAAGTCACGATGGCCGAGATAAGGGCCGTCTATGACCGTTACTGCGAATAGAGGGGCAAAGAATTACCGTGGGCAGGGATGGACCGGACGCAAGGAAGGTCGGCGTCGCTGAGCTCGTCGACGTGCCTGGCGCCCGACTCCGCAGTGATGGTTCGCATCACATCGCTGGGAAATGCCTCAGAGCAAAACCAATGCTTTCATGGCGAGTCTCAGCCCGAAGGCGTCATGGCCTGGCGCAGCACGGAGTATTTTCCCTCCCCGTCAGTCGTTGTCCCGCACCAGGACCCGGACGCCGGGGCCGCGGTGATCCGCGGCTTCAGCGTCAGTTCCCGGCCGGAGGAATGAAGATACTAACCATAGAGTAGGGGCCGATGTAGGGGACGGCGCCGTTGCGCGTCACCGCCGCGACCTGGTAGTAGTATTGGGTATTCGGCGTGAGGCCGGTTTCCACGTAGGGACCGATCCCGCGGTTGGTCTGGCGGACCACCCACGAGGTGTCGAAGTCACCCGGGCCATCGCCGTTCCACGTGCTGCGCTCGATCCGGTAGCCGGTGATGGACTCAGCGTCGCGGCCTTCCGTAACCGCATCCCACTCCAACCTGAGTGCCCTCTCTCCCTCCTTCTCGATTCTGAAGTTCTGGGGCGCGCCCACGCTGAAGTCGGCGGTGGTGGCACTCTTGACCTGCGACCAACGCCCAAGCAACTGGCGGCGATTATCCTCTTTGTAGCCCGCCACGCGGTAATACCTGGTGGCGCCGGGCTCCACAGTGGAATCGAGGACCTTGGTCTGGTCAGTCCAGAGCCAGGTGAGACGCTCCCAGCCGTACAACCCGCCGTCCTCGGAATACTCCACCATGTACCCATCGATGCCCTTGCTTTCGCAATCGCCTTCCCGGTTCGGGTTGCACAGGCTGCTCCAGGACAGGAGAACCTCCTTTGAAGTCCTGGCTTGAGCCGTAAGGGTGGGCTGCGACAGGTTCGCCGTCTTGCCCTCCTCGATGGTGACCGTGACCGGATACGACCACCCGCCCCAGCCGGCGCTGTTGCGCGCTCGGATCTGGTAGTGCCAGGTTTCGCCCACCTTGCGCCCGGTGTGGGTGTAGGACCGGGCCGACGCCGACGTGGTGGTCAGGTTGCGCCAGTTCTCGCCGTCTTCGGAGTATTGCAGCTGGTAGCCGGTTACCGGCGCGCCGCCGTCGTAGTGCGGCTCGCCCCAGTACAGGGTGATGGCGTTCTGCCCGTCGGCCTCGCCGTCCAGGTACAGCCACTGGTCGGGCGTAACCGCGCCGCCGGCGCTGGCCGAGGCCGCGTTGCTCCAGGCGCCCGCTCCGGCGCTGTTGACCGCCCGCACCCGGTAGCACCGGTATGCCCCGGGTTCCAGGCCGTCGCCGAAGTTGCCGGCGTCCAGATACTCCCGCGCCACCGGCGAGTCGGAATATCGGTACCCGATGCCGTCGAGAGGCTCCCAGTCGGTTCCGCACTTTCGGGCCACCTGGTCGTAGTCCACGTAATCGATCTCGTAGGCGTAGATGGTGCTGCCATTATCCCGGGGCTGGCTCCAGGTCAAGCGGATGGCGCGGAGGATGTTGTCGCCCGACCCCGAGGTGGCCCGGCTGGCGCTGAGGCTGGGCGCTTCCGGCACCCCGGCCACCGCCGTCGCCACCGCCAGGTCCGACCACGCGCCCAATCCGCCGGCGTAGGCCGCCACCCGGTAGTAGCGGGTCTCGCCGCTGGGGATGCCGGTGTTGGTGCAGGTGTGCTGGGATGCGCTGTCGCTGCGGCAGGCGTTGCTCCAGCCGCCGGTGCCGGTGCGCGACCACTGGGCCTGGTAGTAGGTTATGGGCGAACCCCCGTCGTCCGACGACGGCTCCCAGGACACCACGACCTCGCCGGCACCCCCGGCCTCGGCGGTTACGTTCAGCGGCGGCGACGCCTGCCGGTAGGTGACCTGGGACGCCGACCGGGACCAGAGGCCGGGCACCCCGGCCTCGTTCAGCGCCCGCACCCGGTAGCTGCGTCGGGCCCCGGCACCGGTGTCCGCGAAATGGGTTTGGTCGCCGCTAACATGGGCCAGATTCTGCCACGTGTTGCCGTCCAGGTACTGCACCTGGTAGCGATGCACCGGCCAGTTGTTCACGTGGGGGACCGACTCCCAGGTCAGGACCGGCGTGTTGGCAAATCGCGGCGCCACTGGGCCGCCCGACGTCCCCACCGCGCCGCCGCCACGGGCCGTGATCTTGGCAGTGCTGTTGTTGTTCGGGTATTCGTACACCGTTCCCTCGTGCCAGCTGCCCCCGGCGGTGGTGTCCGCTACGCAGGTCGCTTGGGTGGTGTGCGCCAGGGTGCTGCGGTCGCTGCCGATGCAGACGTTGTACGAGTTGTCCGTCAGGCTGATGGTCGCCGTGGCCGGCTCCTGCGGTACGCCGCCATCCTTCAGGATGAGGGTCAGCGTCGCTTCCTCCGGTATGCCCCGGGAGCGCCGGTAGTCCCGCAGCTTCAATCCCGCCAGCGTCCACGCGCCGTTGGCATAGGTTCCCTCGCTGGCAACGTAATCCTCCACCTGTGCGCCCGATGGCAGCGCGATCTTGACCGTGGCATCCACCGTATTCTCCGGGCCGTTGTTGGCGGCGATGATGGTGTACACGGTCCGGCCGGCCGCCACGTCGCTGCTGCCGCCGTCCCGCACCTCCAGGTCCTGTATCGGGCCGACGTGGAAGGTGTAGGTCTTTGTGTCGGAGTATTCCACGCCGGCAGTGCTATCCGTAACGTCATCATCGTATGGGGTACGAATTGTGGCGGTTAATGTGTAGGTTCCGAGCTTGCTGAACTCGATATAAGAGCCATCGGTAAATCCTAGATGTTTGTCGCTGCTCGTAATCCATGGGTTGCCTTCGTACCCGGCGGCACTGGATCCCCATTCCGAGGCCGGTCCGCTTGACGAGGAGTCCCAGGTTGCCATCTTCCCCGGTCCGGACATCTCTGTCTTGAAATAGCCTCGCTCCCAGTCCGGGTATTGTGTGTCAGGTGTTCCCCACCGATCAACGTCGGGTGGCGTTTCTGTTGTATCTGTCCTCAGGTCCAACAACGTTGTGTTGAAACGAAGCAGTGGGCCGCTTCTGTCTTCGCCACCAGGCAAACAAGTGGGCGGAGTAGCGGTACAACTGCCGAAGGTTGCGAAGCCCGTTGACCATACCAAATTGCCATTCGCGTCCACGGTCCTGCTGGTGCCGTCGGGCATTTGCACCACCACCTGGCTGGGCTGGAAAACCGTGCCGAACTCCGGCGCCGCATCGCCAGTCACCACTAATTCCAGAGAGTCGTTTTCGTTGCACGGAGCAACGGTTTTGCCCACGCAGGGGTGCCAGGTGAACAGGTCAACCGTCCCATCGCTCAGCACCACCTGCTCCCCGGCAGGCGCCGCGCCCAGGCAAGCTTTAGCCACGTTGTCCGATGGATCGTCCCGGTGCTTTCCCGCCCCGGTGGGCGGCGTCGCAAATATCTCGGCGGTTAGGCAATGGGGGCCGGCGGCGCCCACAGTTACCGGCAATGTCAACTTGGGTTGTGGACTTGTTGATAAATTGACCGGACCGCCCACATAGAGAACCCCCGATGCGGCTGTGGTGCCGCCGCACTCTCGCTGTCCCCCAGGATAGTACTGTAGATTGGGAAACCTGGTGTCAGAGTTGGTAGTTGCCGCGCCAGCCGTGAGCCCCGGCGACAGCCGGATATTCACACAGGCATCCGTAACGTAATTCACCAGGTCAGATGGTGGCCTTTCGCCGTATTCATTGCTGTTGCTATCGTATTTGTTCAGTACTTCAACCGTAAATTCTCCCGTTCCTCCGGGTTCCGGGGACGCGCCGTCGGTCGATACTCGGACGTAATAACTCGGTTGCGGAATAAATACGCCACCCACAGAGGAACCTTCGCCGTAAAGAAAAGCCTCAGCGGTGTTGTTATCCATCCGGTCCGGTGATTCGTAAGACGACAAACTCTCGGCGGTAGCCAACCACTCGAACATAGCTTTGTCGGAACTAACCATACGAACGCTGAAACTAATACTGGATCGCGTATGTGGTGGCAGGCTGGGGATAGACCACGTGACGGTGTTATTGGTAACATTCTCCCCGGCTTCTACATCGATGGTACCCATGAGACAGCATGGATTCATATTCATGCTGCCGAAGCTAGTCGGGTTGACTTGCTCCAGGACTACTCTTACGTCGTAGGCTGTCCGGTTGCCCTGGTTGGTTAACCATAGCCTTGTCAAATTTCTTTCTGAATTGTGATTCTCCGTAACGGTAAACCCAACGCTCAAGTCAATATACTTTTCCGGCTCCTGGGCCTGGGCAACACCGGGCACGCTTAACCCTGCCGCCAAAATCGCCGGCAGCGCCAGAACCATGACTATCAGCATCCGAAATGGCGAACGCATCGTATGACCGTCACTTTACCTGTGTATTGCGGCGGCGGCCGGGTTGATCCCGGCCGCCGCCGACTAGTGATTGATCACTGAGCTGCCTGCCAATTGACGACGACAGCCGCGTGTTTGCTGACTATGTTGTCGTTGGCATCCGTGTAGCCTGCGCTCAGCTTGTACTCCCGGCGGGCTGCGCTTCCGTAGGTCTTGACCCATTTGCCCATTGAGATGGACGGATCAAACGTTAACAGTTGCGAATCGCCGTAGGGGTCGCTGGATCGTGCCGGAAGGTTGCCTTCAAACCAGCCGACGCCCATGTCAGCCGTCGCTACGGGCGACACGACCTTGCCGGTCAATACCACGTCCTGGTTCACCGTTTGGGTGGTGCGATCCGCGTTCAACGTGACGCTCAGCGTCTCGTTGGCCACGTCGGTCACGGTGATCCACAGGCCGATGGTGTTGGAGGCGATACCGTCGTTGAGGGTCAGGGAGAGGTCGTAGGAAGCCGCGTCCTCGTAGTTGATGCCGGGGCCGTCGGCGACTTTAACGCGCACCTGTCCGTCAGCCTCGCGGGCTACGGTGAACTTGTCCGCGCCGGTGCCGCTGAGTCCGAAGGTCAAGCCGGTGGGAGGGATAACGCCTTTGAGCGTGAACTGCGCCGGGCCGCAGACCTCGGTGCCAGCGTCCACATTCTCGGCAACCGTGCATGAAACGCCGAACAACGGGGGGTGGGCGATAGTGCCGGCTGCGGTGATCCTTGCCATCGCATGGTTGTTTTCCACATATGGGTCGAGCTCGAGTTTCGTCGGAGTGGCAGTGGCATCAGGGTCCGTGGCGTAGATATGCGCGGTAACCTTCTGCTCCCGTCCCTGCGCGCCTTGCGCGATCTGGGCCGTGATGGTCAAGACGCCCACGAGGTCCCCGTCCCCCTCTCCTGCCAGCACGTCGCCCAGGGACCAGATGCCGGTGGTGGAGTCGTAGGTGCTGGCGGGGTTGGAGGAGTAGGACACGGTGGAGTGCGACACGTACGTCAGTCCGGGGGGCAGCGTGACGGCCACCTCGGTGTCATTGGCCGTGTCCGGCCCGAAGTTCTCGGCCTCAATCCTGATCTTCACGTTGTCGCCCGGGTCGAAGGTGGAGTCCGCGGGGTCGGCATTCGTGATGGTGAAGGTTTGATTGCCGTTAGAGTCAGGGTAGCCCACGGCCAGGTCGGCCCGGTCCCCCACGTGGAAGGTGTACCTCTTGACCAGGCTGGTCACCGTGGTATATCCCGGCTTGATCGATCCCCAGGCCGCATTGTGATTCGGGTGCGCCTTGACGTGCACCCCCAGCACGTAGGTTCCCGGTTGGGTGAATGCCCAGTATCGGTGCCGGTGTTCACCGCCATGCACCTGGATCTCATTGCGGTCGGGATCCGATCCGTCCCAAATGGGCTGCGGTTCCACGGTCGTGTCCACGTTGGCGTGATGGCGGAACAAGTACACGAAACCCTCGTGCTCCGTATCGGAGTACGGCTCGCGCACGGACTCGAACTCGAAGTCCAGGTCATTCCAATCTTCCCGGTTCAGGAGTTCGGCCGAGAAGCCAACGCACAGGTCGCCGGCGTTCAGTTCGCCGCCGGGGGGGCAAACCGGCAAGATCCACACTTCGTCGCCGGCGTCTCCCAGGAACCAATAACGGTTTTTCTCCACGCCATACGTGGTGGGGGGGTTCAGCCGGTTGGTGCTGTCCTCCACGGTCCTTGTGCCCAGCGTCTCCTTGTACTTGTTGTCGATCTGGACGATGGTTTGCTCGATGTTGACGTTGAAATTCTCCCGGGTACGCTGCTCCTCAGTACCAGGGCCATCAGGGTAGATGAACTTCGACGGGCAAACGCTGGTGGCCAAGTTCTTCGTCGCATCGTCCCAGTACACGTCGAACAGCGGCAGGTGGCCGGCATCGACCTCGATGTCCGCGTAAGGGCAACTAGTGGCTATCGGAGTCTTGTGCGGTGGCCGCGTGGGTATGGGCGTAGGTGTAGGGTCATCGCCGCCGCCCGGTGGATTGTCACCGCCGCCCGGAGGGTTGTCGCCGCCGCCCGGCTGGTTCTCGCCGCCCGGTCCAGGCGCAACATAGTTGCCGCCGTCAAGGGCGAGGGATGCGGTGTCGGCCTGGGCCGGGTTGCCGCTGGACAGCAGCACCACCGCTGCCACGGCGAAAACGGCCAGAGCCGCAACCGCCATTACGGAAAGTTGCGTTTTTCTACGGTTCATGGTAAGCATTTTGTTGTGTGATTCTCCTTATTGACGGTGATTCGCACACCGGGGGCGGCAGGTTCTAGCCTTTGCCGCTCCCCATTTGCGTTATGCGCCGGACTCTTGCGTTTTTGATTGGTCCGGCGACGTTTTCCGACACACGCTCGGATGGGTTTCGTATTTCCGGCGTATAGCTGGGCGGGCCGCCTCCGGGGGCCTGCTCGCTGGGTGTGGAAGGGGTTGGGAATGCCATCGCCGGGCCGGTGACGGGCGACCCCTGGGGATCACCTCTGCCGGGCGTCGGTTTGTGACGACATCCTTTTCGAGATTAGGTATCATTTATAAATAACAACTGATATTTAGTCTCAATTTTATCCGGGCAATGAAATAGCCGGACCAGCGGCGTCCGGCCAGGGATTACGGGTTATGTGTCATGCAGGTCACGGTTGGGCGCCGTTCCATGGTGTGGATCGCTCAAAGCCTGCGGAGTGTAACACCGCAATCGTATTATACTCGTAAAAATTAGCGCAATGATTTATATGAATCCATATAAATATCCCCAGACACGCAATGATGCCGCCGGCCTCCCGGGATGAATACCTGCGCTCCAGGCAGGCTCTTCCGGCAGCGAGATTGACATGCAGGAGGGAGATGAAACTGCGATGGAACATCCCCCTCACCCCAACCCTCTCCCTTGGCGGGAGAGGGAGTTCTTCGAAACCCTTTAGGGCGTCGGGGCCGGCCCGAGGATGCGGTGGCCCTGGTTTTCGTCGTTACGTTGGTCGGCGGGCAGGATCTCGATCACCACGTTGGAAAGGCCGGCCACGTCCCCGTTGGAGTCGAAGGTGTAACCGTCGCCGATGGCGCCGCTCCAGGTCAGGTCGTAGAAGCAATCACGGACCCCGGCGGAATCCTGGTCGTCGTCGGTCCGGCTCAGGCACTCGGCGGCGATGTACACGTCGTCGTAGGCTGAGCCCTGGAACCAGGGCAGCGTAGCAACCGTGCCGAAGCGGGCTTCGTAGTTCGCCAGGAAGTCCTTGCCGGTCTGCGTCTGGAGGTCAGGGTTGGGCACGATGGCCTTCAGGCCGGTGGCGGCGTCGCCGGCGATGCCCAGCGCCTCGGGCTGGGTGGGCACCACCTCAGAGTAGACGGGGCCCTCATACCCCAGGTCGCGCAACTGCTTGATGATGGTTCCACCGGAGAACTCGCCCTGGGCGGCCAGGAAGATGCCGTCCGGATTGGCACTGATGAGCTTGGTCAGCTGGGACCGGAAGTCGGTTACGTCGGAGGCGTAGCTCTCCGCCGCAACGACGTGTCCGCCCAATTCTTCTAACCTGGCCACCGTGGCGCGTCGCGCGCCCTCGGCATAGTCGGTGGCCTCCGTGATGGTCGCCAGGTGGTGGATGCCGTCGGCGTGCAGGGTATTGCCGGTGTCAATGCCGAGTTGCAGGTCGTTAATGGCGGTGCGGAAAATGTAGTCGCCGGCACCGGCGATATCGGGACTGGTGGCGGACGCGGAGAGCATGATCACCCCTTCTCTTTCGGCCAGCGGCGCCGCGCCTAGCATGGCGCCGCTGCAGGTGGTGCCCAGGATGATCTTCACGCCGTCCACGTCGGTCAGCTTGTTGTAGGCGGTGATGGCGTCCTGGGCGGCGCACTTGGAGTCCTCGGGGATGAGTTCGAGCATTCTGCCGTTGACGCCGCCAGCGGCGTTGATCTCTTCCACCGCGAGAAGCTTTGCATTCAGGATCGGGTTCCCGTAAGACTCGCCGACGCCGGTGAGGGCGTCCATCGCGCCGATGCGGAAGGGTTCCACAGGCGCCGGGGCGGCGGGCGCGGCGGCAGCGGCTTCAGCTCCGGGGGCCGGGCCCAGGATCCGGTAGCCGTTGTTGTTGTCGGTGCGGTCCGCCGCCGGGAGCACTTCCACGACGGCGTTGGCCAGGCCGACCACCTCGCCGTCGGCGTCGAAGCTGTAGCTCTCCCCGATGGCGCCGCTCCAGGTGATGTCGTACAGGCAGTCGCGGAAGCCGTCGGCGTCCTGGTCGTCGTTGGTCTGCTTGAGGCATTCGGCGGTGATATGCACATCGTCGTAAGCCGACGCCAGGTACCAGGGCAGGGTGACGTAGTCGTAGTTGGCCCTGAAATTGTTCAGGACTTCCTGGCTCTTGGGGTTTGCCGGGTCCAGCTCGGCGGTGACAGCCTTGAGACCGGTGGCCGCCTCGCCGGCCACCTCGAGAGCGGTTGCGCCCACCGGGACGATTTCGGAGTAGAGCGGGCCCTCGTAGCCGAGTTCGCGGACCTGCTTGACGATGGTACCGCCGGCGAACTCAGACTGGGACGCGATGTGGATGGCGTCCGGATCGGCGGCGATGATCTTGGTCAACTGGCTGCGGAAGTCGGTCACGTCGGAGGCGTAGCGTTCCTCAGCGACGATGGCGCCGCCAAGCTCCTGGAAATGGTCAGCGGTCACGCGGCGCACGCCCTCGGCGTAGTCGGTGGTCTCGGTGATGGTCGCCAGGTTGCGGTGGCCGTCGGACAGGATGACGTTGGCGGTGTCGATGCCCACTTGGAGGTCGCTCATCGCCGTGCGGAAGATGTAGTCGCCGGCGGCAGCGATGTCGGGGTTGGTGGCGAGGCCCGAGAAGAGGATCACGTCGTCGGCTTCGGCCAACGGGGCCGCGCCGAGCATGGCGCCGCTGCATGAGGTGCCGAGAATGATCTTGACGCCGTCCACGTCGGTGAGCTTGTTGTAAGCGGTGATGGCGTCCTGGGCTGAGCACTTCGAATCCTCAACGATGAGCTCCAGCATGCGCCCGTTGATGCCGCCGGCGGCGTTGATCTCTTCAACGGCCATCTGCTTGGCCTGGACGGACACGGTGCCGTAGGTCTCCCCGGGGCCGGTGAGGGATTCCATCACGCCCACGCGGAACGGCCTGTCGGATGGCGTCATGGCCGCGGTGGGCTGTTCCGCAGTAACTGCCGTCGGTTGTTCGACCACGGCGGCGGTTGGTGGGGGCGGAGGCGCAGAGGGAACATCGCCGTTCCCGCCGCAGGCGACGACCGCCAGGGCAATAATCCACACCAACGCGAGCGGTGCGATCCAGTTTTTTGTCGTGACCAGCATAAATCCTCCCAAGGATGGTTTTTCAACGGCGCAGCGCGTCTTTTATCTCCGGTTTCAGTGCCGAGGCTGCCGTGTCAGCGTCAGCGCTGCTCGGCTAAGCGGTGGGTCGGACACCGCTTTGGGACAATGGAGGCGCTCTGTTAACGTCCGCGTGGTTGCCCTACGCCGGCATCCGGCACGCAACGAAGTCCGTGCCTCCGGACGGGAGCGGATGACCGGCGAGTTCCAAGATGCGTGCCGCCAACGCCACACGGAATTCTAACCAGCGATCGATATGATCTGTATAAGATTTGCCCGTTTAATTATCTCGTCATATATATAATCGGTGACAAAGTGCGTCTTAGCCCCGACGGGACGTTGCCGACCCGCCAATTTGCAATTCCAAGCGATGCCACCCTCCTAGCGTCAGGACGTTCATGGCCGCAGAACGCCGTCCTCACCGGATGGTCGGTTTGGCCAGGCCTGACCGCGACACAATTCTGCGACATTTCACTTCTATCGTGGACGTAGCAAGAAAAACTTCACGAAGGAGGTGGAGAAATGATCGTCAAGCAGAAGATAACCAGGGCATTGATCATCGGGCCGGTTGCGGCGGCGATGCTTGGCGCAGGAATACTGATGGGCTGCGCCGGCGACAACGGGATCATCGACGGTCGCGAATCCGGTGGAGCCGGAACAACCCAGGAAAGCTCGCGCGGCGAAAGCAGTGGGTCCGGCAGTGAAGAGGCCAGCGGCGCCACCCTGGCCCCGGGCGACACCTTCGACGCGGTCCGCGTCGGCGCCAGGCTCATCCTGAACTACGACGCGACGAACAATTCATTCACCGGCTCGGTGGAGAATACCACCGGCAACACCCTGGGCCAGGTCAGGATCGAAGTGCACCTGTCCAACGGTACGGAACTGGGGCCGACTGCCCCGGTGGATCTGGCTCCCGGAGAGGTGATGTCGGTCAACCTACCCGCCACGCAGGAGACGTTCACCGGTTGGATCGCCCACGCCGAGGTCGGCGGAGGGGGAGAAGGCGGAGGTGAACACGGCAGCGGCAATTGAGAACCCGCGGCTTTCCGAGCGTATGAGCCACAGGCGGAACGGGCCACGGAATCTTTCCGCAGCTGGTTCCAGCGGGTGAGAATGGCAGCAGCCACCACTCAGGAGTTGCCGCCCATGACCATCCCGTCCCAATCCGTCGAAATCTTCTGCGTCCAGTGCAGGACGAAGACCGCATCCAGCTACATCGAGGCCGTGATCATAAAGAATGGAGGCCCATCGTGGAGCCGCCCTACTTCTGCGCTCAGTGCACACCCCACGACGCCACACTGGTCGCCTTGCGCAACTCCCCCAAGGTGGGCATCGGCTGCTACAACAACACTCACGATGAACCCGAAACGGAGGAGTTTTCTCACGACAACTAGCGCCCGGAGACGAGCACTTCCGGCAGGACCGAACGCAGCCGCCCAACTCTGGGAACAAAACCCAGACCAAAGGCCCGGGGGAACCTGGATTTCCTGTCTCCCGACCAGCTCCAGTGAATCGAGGATAAACGCCACTGGCAATCCGTTTTGAAGACGGCACCTAACTGCCCGTGGCCTCCTGCCCCGTTTCCTCGCCGCAATCCTCAAGCGGCTGCTTGAGCAAGGTCATGATCGGAACGAAGGCTCGCCGGTAGTCTTCGGCAAGCCACACACCGCCAAAACACCGTAATAGTCGCGACGCATTTCCGATGTCGCCATCGCCGTCAACGCCGGGTTGAGCAACATGGGCTGCCACTTCAACGCCGGAAAACCGCTGTACCATTCCGACTCCGAAACCAGCGGAACATCGCTGATGATACCGAACTGAACCGACCACCCTAACCGTCCCACACCGCCTATGTGGCAGTCTGGCAATTCACTCCGGCGGATACCCAAATCGGCACCTGGCGCGACCAGAAGGTGGCTGGCAAATCGAAGCCGCTGATATAATTCTCACGTGAGGCTACCAGCATGAGCACCTCGATGAATCCCGCCGACCGCGCCCGTTTTCTCCTAGCCCTGCGCGACGACCCCGACTTCCGAGACGAGGTCCGCAACCTGCTGCTGGGCGACGAGCTACTGCAGCTTCCCGAACGCTTCGCACAGTTCGCCACCTATGTCAACGACTTCATCGAGGAACAAAAAGCGTTCAACGCCAGGGTCGAAGCGTTCATCACAGACCAGAAGCAGTTCAACGAGGACCAAAGAGCGATCAACCGACGCGTCGAAAGGGACCTCGGCATCCTCAAGGGCAACGCGGCCCGCCGCCTGCTCCAACTCCACCACGACACCATCCTCGAAATTTTCCAACTGGATTTCGTCCGCACCCTGGGCCGCGACGACCTGTCCCGCATGGTGCGTGAATCCGGCACCGCCACTCAGATCGAATTCGGTCAACGGCGCAGCTTCTACGCCGCCGACTTGGTGCTCGAAGGCACGGACGCCGACGGCATCACCCACTACGTGGCTGCGGAGGGGTCGTTCACCGCCGACCACCGCGACACGGACCGAGCCCGACGAAACGCCGAATTTCTCACCAGGTTCACCGGCTGCACCGCGCACCCCATGGTGGCCAGCGTGTCAAACGACCGCGAGGTGCAAGAACTGGTGGACACCGGCGCCATCGGCTGGTTCCAGCTGGATGCAAGGGAACTCGAAGCCGACTAACGGGCTCTTCGTGGGCGCGGTGGCGGCCTACACAGAGGGCCAACGACACGCCGACACCGCCGTCCATTAGGTTGACCTGCGGCGCCCTCAATCCGCTCGCACCCCGCCCCCGCAGCCAACTCAGGGCCTGCCGCGCCCTTTCTTCACCCAGGCCAGCACCGCCGGGGCGCTGTAACCCAATACCCGTCCGATGGCGGACAGACTGTTTCCTTCTACATACCAGTCAATCCCCTGCTGCTTCACCTCCGCGCTGGGACGACGACGGGCTCCCTCAGGCACGTGACGGCGACCACAGTCCCCACAGCTGTAAACCTGCTGACCGCCCGAAAACTCGTCTTTGCGTCCGCCTACGGCGGATTGGAACCGCAGTCGGGACAATGCACGCCATGACGATGAACCCGGCGCCCCGCCATCGTCGCACCGCCCATGTTCGACCTGGCGTCAATTGCAAAAACAACATCCGCTCATGTTGACAACACCGAACCACAAACTGCTTGGGACCGTTGGTTATCTGTGCGAAACCGTGTTTGCCCGCCTGCATGGTTCTCCCGGCGCGGACCGCTGCCGGGAACGGCGCCGCGCAAACACAACCAATTTTCGAGGAAATGAGGTATCGGCACACCCACCTTCTTTCGTCGCGCCGTTAGGGAAACATTCTCCTCGGAGCGTCGAGACCGGAGTCTGATAATGGACCGTGGCGCCTCTCTACGCCAGAGCGGCCACTGCCTTGATTTCGACCAAGAACTCTTCGCGCACCAGACCGTCGACCACCAGCAAGGTGTTGGGCGGATAGTCACCGTCGGGGAAAATTTCAGGGAAGACTTGGCTTCTTCCGTCGATGAAGCCCTGCACCGCCTCGCGTCCCACCACATAGGTCGTGAATTCAACCACGTTGTTGAAACCGGCGCCAGCTGATTCCAAAACACCGCCAATGTTCTGAAAAACCTGGCGCGTCTGGGCCGCGGCATCACCGGGTCCTACGAGGGCGCCCGCAAGGTCCACACCGACCTGTCCCGCTACGAATATCAGCTTCTGGGCGGTCACCGTCATTCCAACCGAATAGGCGCCCAGCGGTTGGGGAGCCAGGTCGCTGGTTACCGCAGTCCTCTGCAATTCCGCCATCACGTTCACCTCGCTTACTTTTGGAGTCGCCATTATATGGCACTTGTTCGAACCACCGCCTGGAGCGGGAATTGCGCCGCCGCTGCAAGCCGCACACGGCCCGAATTCACCCTTAGGCCCAAATGCCGCAACGGGCCGTAGGACGCGCCCAGGAGCCGTTTTCGGCGGAATCTGGTGCGCGTCCTGCACCTTCGGTTATCGTCAGCCCCTTTCCAGCGGCACGTCCCGCGTAGTAAAACTCACTGAGAGAGCGAACCGCAATGATCATCATTCACGCCGCCCAACTGGACGGCAGCCTGACGCTGTGGGGCGAAGACTCCAACCCGCTCCCGCCATCCGAACGGCTGTCGGACGTCCATCACCCAAGGTACGCCAGCACATCACGTCTGGCCGAAGCCGTGGGCATTTCGCCCGAGGGCGCCGTCGGCGACGACGCGGGAGCCAACATCTGGCTGCCGAGCCGAGGCAACAACCCGATACCGTCCGAAGCATTGGCTGGCCCCGCGCTCAAATCGAGGGCCAAACCCCGCATCAAGCCCTGGCGAGTGCCAACCCTTGGGCTTTCCAGCAGTCAGGCTATCGAACTGCTGCAACGCTGCCAGAACAGCCGTGTCCTGGCCCCTGGCATCGTGCTGAGCCACGACGTGGCGTACTGGCGACACGTTTTGATGCTCGCCACCGCCCTGACTGCGCGGCAACAGTTCCTGCCCAACGTGGTGCAAACCGGGAAAAAGACCAAAGCCGTGTGGACGCCGCTCTACATCGGCGAAGACGCCATACGCCTGGCTGAGCTGGCCAAAGCCATGCCGGCCTCGTCTCGAGCCCTCACCGGCGCAGACGACCACCGGCAACCAGCAACCCCGCCGCAGGCCGTGCTCAAGGAGTTCATCGCCGGCATCGTTAACCACATCATCCGCCTGGACGCCACGGAAAGCTCCGCACAGTTCGACTCCGTTCACGAAGCCTGGCTACACGCCCTTACGTCGGCGGACGGCGTCGTCCACGCCACCGATGCACAGCTCCAGCAACTGCGCCGGCAGGTTGCGGAATGGCACCGGCCCATCGCCGTGGCCGCCAATTCCCCCTACCGCCTCTGCCTGCGGCTGGAAGAACCGCCCGAACTCGACGAGGACGAACCGCTGGCCGCCCTCCGCGAGCAGGACTGGTACCTCCGCTACCTGCTCCAGCCCCACGACGACCACAGTCTTCTGCTCGCGGTGGACGACGCCCAAGAGCGACAGTCGCCTGATTTCAACCCAGCCGAGTTCCTGCTCACCTCTCTGGCCCAAGCGGGTTCCGTGTGCCCGCCCATCGCCGACAGCCTGAACAGGCGGAAGCCAACCGGCGCAAAGCTCGGCGCGGAACAGGCCCACCAGTTCCTGACCCAGCAGGCGGCCGCGCTGCAGCAGGCCGGCTTCGGCGTCATGCTGCCTTCTTGGTGGACCCGCCGGGGAACGAAGAACCGACCCAGCATTCGGGCTGAAGTCCGCACTCCGCCCATGCAGGGCGGCGCCAACATGACCATGGCGTCCCTCATCGACCTGAACATCCAGGTCGCCATGGGAGACGAGGTAATCGAACCCGAGGAACTGTTCGAACTGGCCGAACTCAAGGTGCCGTTGGTCCGCTTCCGCGGCCAGTGGGTCGAAATCAACGCCGACGAAATCCGCGCCGCCGCCGACTTCTGGCGCAACCGCGACCAAGCCACCCTGCGGGAAGTCATCCGCATCGGGCTGGGCGCCGACCAGCAGGCGGAAGCCGATAACGTTTCCCTTTCCACCACCGGCTGGCTCAAGGATCTGCTGGACTCCCTGCAGCAGAAGGGCAAAATAGCGCTGCTGGACGCGCCGCAGGATTTCAAGGGAGAGCTCCGCCCCTACCAGCAACTGGGCTACTCGTGGCTCGATTTTCTCCGCTGGTGGGGTCTCGGCGCCTGCCTGGCCGACGACATGGGGCTGGGCAAGACGATCCAAACGCTGGCCGCCATCTTGCGGGACCACCAGCAGGGCAATGAAAGGCCCAACCTGCTGGTCTGCCCAACCTCGGTGATCAACAACTGGCAGCGGGAAGCGCAGAAGTTCACCCCCAGCCTGCCGGTGATGCTGCACCATGGGCAGAACCGCGAACGTGGCGAACGATTCGCTCAGCAGGCCGCCGACCACCAGCTCGTCGTCACCAGCTACGGCACCATGACGCGAGACCGGGAGCTGCTGGCTTCCGTCGATTGGCGGTCCGTAACCCTCGATGAAGCCCAGAACATCAAGAACCCCGTCACGCGGCAGGCGCAGGCCGCCCGGTTGTTGCCCGCCGACTACCGCATTGCCCTCACGGGCACGCCGGTCGAGAACCACGTCGGCGACCTGTGGGCCATCATGCAGTTCCTGAACCCCGGACTGCTGGGCTCCCAGGCGAAGTTCAAGCGCCGGTACTTCAATCCCATCCAGTCCAATCGAGACGACGAAGCCGCGGCCAAGCTGCAGAAGGCCACCGGCCCGTTCATCCTGCGCCGGTTGAAGACCGACCCGACGATCATCGACGACCTGCCCGACAAGCGCGAGACCAAGCAGTACTGCAACCTTACCCGCGAGCAGGTCACCCTCTACGAGGCTGTGCTGCGCGACGTCGAGACACGGCTGGAAGACGCCGAGGGCATGGCGCGCCGCGGCTCTATCCTCGACACGCTGGTGAAGTTGAAGCAGGTGTGCAATCACCCGCGCCAGCTGCTGAGCGACAATTCGAGCATCGCCGGTCGTTCCGGCAAGCTGGCCCGCCTCGAAGAGTTGCTGGACGAGATCGTTCCCGCCGGCGACCGCGTGCTGGTCTTCAGCCAGTTCGCCGAGATGGGCGCCATCATCCAGCAACACGTCCAGGAAACCTACGGCATCGAGACGCCGATGCTGCACGGCGGCGTCTCGCGCAAGAACCGAGACCAGATGGTGGAACGCTTCCAGAATGACCTCCACGGGCCCCAGGTGTTCGTCCTGTCGCTGAAGGCCGGCGGCTCGGGCCTGAACCTGCCTCGCGCCAACCACGTCATCCACTACGACCGGTGGTGGAACCCTGCCGTCGAGAACCAGGCCACCGACCGTGCCTTCCGCATCGGTCAAACCAGGGACGTCCACGTCCACAAGATGATCTGCGCCGGCACCCTCGAAGACCGCATTGACCTGATGATCGAGGCTAAGCAGCAGACCGCCGACCAGGTGGTGGGCGCCACGTCGGAACGGTGGCTCACCGAACTCTCGAACACCGAACTGCGGGAAGTGCTGGCTCTCAGCGCCACGCCCGCAGACTGAACATGCGGCCCCGCTCTACGACAACGACAGGAAAGGTTTTCTCAATGACCTACTACGACCGCGAATACTCTCGTCCCATCGACGTGAAGGGTGGCATCAGGGCCGCGTCCCGTCGCGGCGACTTCGGCTCCAACTGGTGGGCCAAGCGCTGGACGCAAACCCTCGAACAGTTCAGCATCAGCGCACGGCTCAGTCGTGGCCGCTCGTACGCCCGACGGGGACAGGTCCTTTCGATTGACGTTCAGAACGGCGTTGTGGAAGCGAGGGTTCAGGGCAGCCGCAAGCGGCCCTACAACGTCGAGATCAGCGTCAAGACGATAAAGGCCGGCGACTGGGAACGCTTGCGAGAAGCGTTGGCCGAACAGCCGGTCATTGCCGCCAGCCTGCTGGCCGGCCGGATGCCTGAAAACATCGAGGACACGTTCGGAGCCGTGGGGCTGTCGATGTTCCCCGCAAGAAGCGATGACCTCGAAACCGACTGCTCGTGCCCCGACTGGTCGAATCCCTGCAAGCACATCGCCGCCGTGTACCTGCTGCTGGGCGAGGAGTTCGACCGCGACCCGTTCCTCATCTTCCGCATGCGGGGCATGGACCGCGAGGACCTGTTGGGCGAGGAGTTCCGCCAGTCGGCCCAGACCATCGAGGGGCCGCCGCTGGCTCCCGAGCCATTGTCCGAAGACCCGGACGTGTTCTGGGCCAACCCGTTACCCGCGTTGGCAGACGTTGACCTCGGCGCGGCGACGGTGCCCGACATGCACGCCGCTCTGCCCCAGCAATTGGGACGATTCCCATTCTGGCAGGGAGAGCTGGAGCTCATCCCAGCACTACGCGACACCTACGGGAACGCTTCCCGGAGCGCCTTGGACATCTATCTTGGACAAGGCCATGGCGGCGAGGCCGAAGCCAATCGGAGCCGAGAATTCGACAAAGCCCTCGAGGTCCTCGAATGAACCTGACGTGGGCCAAGCTTTCAGCGCCGCGTCCATGATAACCGGCGTCAGAACGCCTACTATCGTCCTAGTACTCAGTCAATGTTGGAAAGGCAGGGATAGAAGCGGTGGAGTTTGGTTCTGGCATCGTTGGTGCTGAACTGCCAATTGATGGTGATACCGGCTGCGTGGCGCCGGGTCTCGTAAGCCGTAATGGCGCGTTCCAGGGCGTCGGCGTCCGGGTTTCTCCCCTTGAGACAGGCGCGGCTGAGCACGCTGAATTCAATCTCTGCCATCCCTTCGGCAAGCTCAGGACAGGATTGAGCCAACTGGCGTGCTTGGGGGTGTGGTGAAACTCCAAACGTTTCACGATGCGTCGGGCCTCGGGCGCAGGGAAGGTTTCGTACAAGGACGCCATGCGGTGGGTGTTCAGAGCCTGCCCCGTACTCGATACGGGGTTGTCCAGGACCACGCGGATCACGGGAGCGTCGGGATAGGCTGTGTCCACCAGCCACCGCATCTGGTGGGCGAAGTCCTGCATGGTGCGGCGTTCGGTGATGGCGATGTGGCGCCAGCCAGCCAGGGGTTCACAGAACAGGAAGATGTTGCGGGTGCCACCACGCCGATACTCGTAGTCCCCGTATCCGGTAGGGGGCAGGCTCTGGCGTCTGGGTCGTCCCGGCTGGACCGGCATCGGCTCCCTGATGTCGGCCAATCCGCCAGAGGCGGAGGCGGAAGTCTCATCGAAGCACACCACCGGACGGCAGGGATCGTAGGCCTCGGCGTACAGGTCCAGCACGTCCTCCATAGCCCGCCCCGTACTGGATACGGGGGCCGCCACAAACTCCCCGTTCATCTGGGCGATGCATCCGCCTCTGGCGGACTGTTTTTCCCAGGGCTTGAGGACGTTTTTTTGAGCCGGAGCCTTACCGTCTCGTATGACAGGCTCTCCACCACGCCCAACCCCACCACCTTGTCGGCCAATCCGCCTCAGGCGGACAGCGTCCAGTGGTCGCGTCCGTTGGGCGCATCGCTGCACGCCAGGGCAATCAGGCTGGCTTCGCCCCGATCATCCAGCTTGCGGTACCGGTTGGCCTGGGGTCGGTCGTGGAGCACGCCGTCCAATCCCTCCTCGGCGTACCGCCGCTTGGTGCGAAACACCGTGCGGGGTGATGTATCCAGGGCCGCCGCCACCTGGGAGGCACTCCAACCCTCATCGGTCTTGCGCAGAATCCGCGCCCGATTGATGACCCGTGCTGAACTCCGCCCGTTGCGGATCAACCGCTCCAGTTCAGACCGATTTTCCACCGTTAGCTGTACCGCAAATTTCTCCTGAGCCATGGACGCCGCACGTCCCACACCGCAGTTTCCCACCACCATAGCAACCGTGGCTCATTACGTCCTACATCTGCCAATACAGATTTGACCGAGTACTAGGATGCGGGCAAATCACTGGTCGCGTTGCGCCATCGAGTTTCCCGCGAGAACTAGGCCCGCAGCCACGACGGCGAACAGGGCGATCACGCCCAGCAACATACGTTTGCGTGTGATAGCCCAATCGCTCCTTCTGCAAATGCGCATTCTTAAAAGACCAAAGGGCACGCGACCACAGCAACGCAACGTTTTTTCAGTGCGCGGCAAGGCTCAGGTCAAATCAATCCGGCTTAACAATGCGGGTCCTTCAGCAGACAAAGAAGCAACTGCGGGTTCGAAAGAACGAAGACCACCGCGCTATCCGGAATACCGATTTCACGGGTGGTCCGGCGCACCAGATCAATCCTGGCTTGGGTTCTGATGCCGAACCTGATACAGTTTTCATGCTCCGACACCGACCCGGTAGATGGAGGTATGCCCGCGCTTATCAACACCCGGTCCAGGATGTAAAACCAACGGACCAAGTCGTCGAATGAGTGTTCCTCCTGTACTGGAGTTAGGTTGGTGACAGGCCGCGAACTACCTCCATAAGTGTCCGTGAACGCACTTTTCGCTGCCTCCACGTTGCTTGGATCCAGAATGTAGACATACGCATGGCCGGGGTGTCCTCTTCAAAATAGACACCACCGAAGCCGCTCTCATGTTAACGGGCAATCGGGGCCATCCGGCCGTCCGGTCCCGTGAGATGGCCCTTGTCGTCGAAGAGAGCCCGTATCGAGACCTCATTGATGTCGCCCAGACTGACAGGCTCTTGGGTCGGGCAGGGCAATTGAGCCCTGATCGTAGCCGCAGTCTCCCTGACTTCCGCCATGCTAACCGGGGGATCGGGCAGGCCAGGTTCTGCCTCACTTTGGTATTCGGAACCGGAGCCAAAGAGAAAACACCGACGGATTGATTTGCAGTCTTTGTCGGCTGCCGCATCGGTGGGAGTGAAGTGCTGGCCGACGGTCCCTGGGCCGGCCAAAGTACCTCGCGGCCTTTGCAAAAAACAGATCGCGCCCGGTATTACGCGGGAGCGATCAATAGTCAAAGTACTGTGGGTTATGGGCCGGCGCTGTGGACCGCGGTCAATTTGTCCAGCACAACGGGCCAAATACCTTGGTTTCGCCTCTTACTAATACCTTCCCGGGGTTTAGGACCGTCCCTTATTGAGAAAGTGGTGCCGAGGGGCGGATTCGAACCACCGACACCGGCATTTTCAGTGCCGTGCTCTACCAGGCTGAGCTACCTCGGCTAACTGCTTAATGATATGCACCGCGCCGGACAGTGTCAATCGTACCGCCGCCCCACGCCAGGGTCATTCGGTTATCTGATCACCCGAGCAGCAAATACCGTCCGGTGTATTGGTAAGCGAACCGTCCGCTCGTGGTTCGACAGGCTCACCATGAGCGGCCTATATCGGTGCGTGTGGATAATCGAATGGCCCTACGCCTCACGCGTACCCGCTTGTAATTGCGTGGCGAAAGGACGGAAAAGTCGATTTCCCGCTCATTTCCTCTCATTTCCGCTAGTTCCAGTAGGGCATCGGGCGGGTCGTGGTGCTGAATGGGGGTCGAGGGCAGGGTTTTGGCGGCGGTTTTAGCGGTATTGGCGGGCAGGTGAGCGGGTTTGGAGGAGGGAGGTTCCCGGTGTTGGAAGTGGGCATTGGGACGGCTGTCGCGGGCCCGGGTGGCGGGTTGGGTTTGGGCGATGGGTAATATGGTACGGATGGGGGAAGGGTTGGAGCAAGGAGGAAGTGTCGCCGGGGCGTGGCGTGTCTGAACTGGGGTTTTTGGGGGGAATTGGGTGATGATGGGGGGCGATGGGGCGGCTTTTTGCCACAAAAGGCAGGTGATTCACAAAAAGTTGGGCGTTTTGGCGCCAACAGGAATGACCGTGCTACCTGAATTGGGGCGGCGGGGGCGCTGGCAGTGGCAGGTTGCGCAAAGCGGGTACGCGTGAGTACCGCCACGCTGTGAATCCATAAATGACGGAGCCGCAGCACTCGGCGCACAACCCGCACCGCCCACCATCTCCCGAACTCCGACCCGTGTGCCGAGCGCACCGTGTTATCATCCGTCCGTCAGACTTTCGGCTACCAGAGCGATTCTCCACACCGAGCAAATCATGGAAGTTATCGGCTCGAATCTGCGCGCCACCGATCCCGAATTCCAGGAAAACCGGGCCCGCATGGAGGCCATGGTCCACGATCTCAAGGACCGGATGGCCCAGGCTCGCGCCGGCGGTGGACAGCGGGCCGTCGATTTGCACCGCAGTCGCAACAAGATGCTGCCCCGAGAGCGGATTGACCTACTCGTCGATGCCAACACTCCATTCCTGGAACTCAGTCCCCTCGCGGCGTGGGACATGTACGACGGCGAGGAATCTTCGGCCGGCATCGTCACCGGCGTCGGCGTGGTGCACGGCAAAGAGGTGGTTGTGGTCGCCAACGACGCCACGGTGAAGGGCGGCACCTATTATCCCATCACGGTGAAAAAACACCTGCGCGCACAGGAAATCGCGCTCGAAAACCACCTGCCCTGCATCTACCTGGTGGACTCCGGCGGCGCTTACCTGCCGTTGCAGGCCGAGGTGTTCCCCGACCGCGATCATTTCGGACGCATCTTCTACAACCAAGCCCAGATGTCGGCGGTCGGCATCCCCCAGGTGGCGGTCGTGATGGGCTCGTGCACCGCCGGCGGCGCTTACATCCCCGCCATGAGTGACGAGGTGGTGATGGTGCGCCAGCAGGGCACCATCTTCCTCGGAGGGCCGCCCCTGGTGCGCGCCGCCACCGGCGAAGAGGTTGATCCTGAAACCCTGGGCGGAACCGACGTGCATACCCGCATCTCCGGAGTCGCCGACCATCAGGCCGCCGATGACGAGGATGCTCTCGCCATCACCCGGGACATCGTCGAGAATTTCGTCCGACGGAACTCCCCGCCATTCGACGTTTCCACTCCCGAGCTGCCAGCCCTCGACCCCACGGAACTTTACGGCATCGTGTCGCCGGACAACCGTCGGCAGTACGACGTCCGCGAAGTCATCGCCCGCATCGTTGACGGCAGCCGTTTCCACGAGTTCAAATCCGAGTACGGCGGCACCCTGGTCTGTGGGTTCTCGCGCATTTGGGGATATCCCGTGGGCGTAGTCGCCAACAATGGCGTGTTGTTTTCCGAGAGCGCGCTGAAGGGCACCCACTTCATCGAGTTGTGCAGCCAGCGCGGAATTCCCCTGCTGTTCCTACAGAACATCACCGGCTTCATGGTGGGCAGCCAGTACGAGCAGGGCGGCATCGCCAAGGACGGCGCCAAGATGGTCATGGCAGTGTCCAACGCGGCCGTGCCTAAGTTCACCGTGATCATCGGCAGTTCATTCGGGGCAGGAAACTACGGCATGTGCGGGCGCGCCTACCAGCCCCGGTTCCTATGGACCTGGCCCAATGCCCGCATCTCGGTAATGGGCGGGCAACAGGCGGCAGAGGTCCTGCTTACCATCAGGCTCCAGCAACTGGAGCGGCAGGGCCGCACGATGGAGCAGGCGGAACGCGACGAATTGCAACGCCCCATCCTGGAGAAGTACGAGACCGAAGGCGATCCTTATTACAGCACCGCTCGCCTCTGGGACGACGGCATCATCGACCCCGTGGACACCCGCGACGTGGTGGGCCTGGGGATAGCAGCATCCATCAACGTGCCTTTCCCCGACCAGAAGCGCGGCGTTTTTAGGATGTAAGGGGCAATCGACCAACGATCCCTTTCAGACCGCCGCCCGTCAATCGTCACATGTTTTCCAAAGTGCTGGTAGCCAACCGTGGCGAAATCGCGGTGCGCATAAATCAGACCCTCCGCGCTTTGGGCATCGCACCCGTCGCGGTTTATTCTGATGCCGACGCCGGCGCGCCCCATGTGCAAACCGCGCACGAATCCGTGGCGTTGGGCGGGAACACTGCGGAAGAAACCTACCTGAACATCCCCAAATTGATGCAGGCCGCCAGCGATCGCGAAGTGGATGCCATACATCCCGGCTACGGCTTCCTGTCCGAAAACCCGCAGTTCGCCCGCGCCTGTGGCGAAGCCGGCTTCACGTTCATCGGCCCGTCTCCCGAAAGCATGGCGGCCCTGGGCGACAAGCTGAATTCCAAGGACATCGCCGTTGTCGCCGGCGTACCCGTGGTGCCGAGCACACCCGTGTGTCGCCCGGGTGATCCCATCGCCGCGGAATTTGCCGACACGTGGGGATTGCCCCTGATGGTCAAAGCGGCGGCGGGCGGTGGCGGGCGGGGTATGCGCTTGGTTACGAACCTGGAAGATCTGTACACCGACATGGAATTGGCCGGCCGCGAAGCCCAGGCCGCGTTCGGCGATGGCCGTGTATTCCTCGAACGCTACATCGCGAACCCGCGCCACGTGGAGGTGCAGGTGCTGGCCGACTCGTTCGGGCACACCATCCACCTCGGCGAGCGCGATTGCAGCATCCAGCGCCGCCACCAGAAAATCATCGAAGAAACTCCCTCGCCGGCGCTGACCCCTGAACTTCGCGCTCGCATGGGCGACGCCGCGGTGGCTGTGGCCCGCGAGGCCGGTTATGTCAATGCGGGCACGGTGGAGTTTCTTCTTGACCGACGGAGCGGCGATTTCTACTTCCTCGAGATGAACGCCCGCCTCCAGGTGGAGCACCCCGTTACGGAAGCCGTCCTCGGTTTGGACATGGTCGAGTGGCAACTCCGCATCGCCTCAGGGGAACCTCTGACGCTGCGGCAGGACGATGTACAGCCTCGCGGGCACGCGGTCGAGTGCCGTATCTACGCCGAGGACCCATACCGCGACTTCGTTCCGTCCACCGGGACGTTGCTGCGGTGGCAACCGCCCAGCGGGCCCGGCTTGCGGCTGGACAGCGGCGTGGCGCAGGGCCAGGATGTTTCAATCTACTACGACCCGATGCTGGCCAAACTGATCGCGTGGGCGCCCAGCCGCGATCTCAGCCTCCGCAGGATGGAAACCGCCCTGTCCCAGTTCCAGGTGCTCGGCGTGATCACCAACATCCCCCTGTTGCGGGCGGTGATGCAGCACGCGCAGTTCGCGGGCGGCGAATACGATACCGGCTTTCTGGATTGGAACCCGGCGGTCACTCGTCCGTCGTTGTCGGCGGACACCCGCACTATGGCCCGTGCCCTGGCGGCCTGGGCGGGAGACCAGGCTGTGAGCCAATCCCCGGCAGCGTCGCCGCGTGACCGTCTTCCGACAGCCAACCCGTGGCAGGGTGCGGGACAGCGGAGGCTGCCGTGACTCAGAACCACGGCGAAATGCGGGAGTTGTATCCCGTCGCTGGCGACCCGTACCGCTACCACGCCACAGCGGACGAAACGGGCTACACGTTCGCTCTCGAAAGCGATCCGCCGGAGGGACTCGCAAGCAGCGTCACCCTCAGCATCGAGTCTCGGGAAACCGGAGAGGGACTGTGCCGCATCGAATCGGGCCGCACACTACCTTTTGCGTGGGCCTGGGTCGGGCCAGAGTTGCACCTGTGGCTGGACGGCGACCTCCTTATTTTCCAGCGGGTCGAACCCCGGCGGCGCGGCCGTGCGGCCGCTGCGGAAGGGTCTGCCGATATTCTCGCCCCCATGCCGGGTGCGATATTGGAGGTGCTCGTTGCCGAGGGAGACCGAGTGGAGCGCAATCAGACCGTCGTGCTGATGGAATCCATGAAAATGGAGTTGGTCATCTCCGCCTCTCGCGACGGCATCGTGCGGCGGCTATCCGTGCAGCCCGGGGAACAGGTGGAGCGCGGCATGCGCCTCCTGGAGTTGGCGCCCGAGGACCATCCCGAATCGTAAGCTTGGCGCGGCAACTTTGCCCATCCACTCCGGTGCAAATTCGGCCAGCCGACTAGCCGGTGGCGGAAAAACGTAATGGAGGATGACTATGAAGCACGAAGTTGTGGCTTGTACGTGCGATGAGAATTGTGGAGCATTTTTGGTTGAGGCCACCGACCATGACAGCGAAGGAGAGATGTATTCGAGTTTGTTTTTCAGGTCAAACGCAGAGAAGCGAGCGCGAGCGTATGCTGTGTTTATGAATAGCGATCAGGGGTTGTCGTCAGTAGCTGGAAATACCCGGGCAGACTTGACAGGCACTGCCTCATGGGTCTGCGCAAACTGAAACTCCACGCCACCCTGCAGATGTTGGCATCATTAGCGCAGGCAGTAGCTAAGTTCAACCGTGGAATGTAGGTTACTGATTCGGCTGGAGTTGGACGATCTTTGATTATGCCGTTTTTCATCAGCATCTGGAGATGAATGGGCCATGCTTGGCGTTGGATTGGAAACTTGGTTGGTGGCTGGCTCTCCGATTGTCTCGTTCATCTTGGGCGTATGGATCGGCCCTATTATGAAACGCATACCCGGTGGCACAGCGAGGTTGGCCCAATGGACATACCGAGCAACACGTCGCAGGGTAATTGCCCCGATTCGGGTTTGGCGTTTACGCCAACTGCATGGCGTAAGGATTGGCATGTTGAACGTCGATACTTGGGATGGGCTAAGGGTGTTGTCGGAAGAGGATCAGTATCTGTTTCGACGGTTACGACCCCGGGATAATCACGAACTGCTAGTTGCGAAGTTGGATGCGGTCACCAACCGGGAGCCCTTCGAATGGGAAATCGAAGCACAAGCCAGGATCGACAAAGCTGCGCTGGACCATGCGGTCTATACTCAATCTGGCGATAAACTGGAGTGCTGGAATTGCGCTTTCTTCGTAGGCGATTTGCAAAAAGATTCGAGCACGAACGAATATCAACGAAACCCTTACGGTGGGTATTGCTATAGAGAACTGCCGAGGGAAGAAACCCGGCCGGGCAGTTTCTGCAGTCGTCACAGCGCCCTTCAGGGCTATCTTCGTTCAAAGGCGGAACTTTATAACATCGCGCCGGTGGAATAACCGTCATTGGGTTAAGCCTTGGGCATTGATGACCGGCGTAATCAGACCTGACGCTATTGCCATATCGGACCGCAATCCGTCATGCCGTTTGTTTTGTAATGTTGCGAATGTTGCACACCCCCACCCATCGGACACAGATAGACCGCCGCCAAGGCACCGTGTTAGATTACGTGCCGACCTGTTACCAATCCTGTCATAGACATATTGAGCCAAGGACGCAATCCCGTGCTCAGCTGTCCACCGAGGAACCATGCCCAGGCCGCCCGCTGACCAGTACGTATCCAACATCCGCAGACCCGACGACATTGATGCGTTCTGGGAGGACGTGCTCGCGGAAACCGCGAGCATTCCCCTCGATCCTGAAGTCATCCACGATCCCCTGCGGTCTACGGAACGCATCGACGTTTACGAGGTCTTTTTCACCAGCCTGGATCACGTCAGGATCGCCGGCTGGTACGCAGTACCCCGCGAGCGGGAGGGACGCCTGCCCGGGTTGTTACAGGTGCCGGGCTACAACATGGAACCGCCGGTGCCCAAGCCCTGGGCCGGAAAAGGCTACGCCGCGTTCAGCGTCGCCCCGCGCGGCAAGCTACGCAGCAACCGCCAGTTCAACCCCGGCTATCCCGGCCTCCTCACCTACGGAATGGTTGACCGCAACACCTACTCTTATCGCGGTTTCTACATGGACGCCTGTCGCGGCGTCGATTTTCTCCTCTCCCGCGACGAGGTCAACGGTGACCGCATCGGCGTCACCGGCCATAGCCAGGGCGGCGGCTTGACCGTATCCACCGCCGCCCTGCGTCCCGAGATCAAGGCGGCGGCGGCCGGCGCTCCCTACCTCTGCGGCTACATGGATTCCATCGAACTGACCGACGCCTATCCCTACCAGGAAATCGCCGACTATCTCCGCCTCTATCCAGACCGGCGTGCGGAGGTGGAGAACACCCTGGCCTACTTCGACGGCATCAGCCTGGCTCCCCGCATCACCTGCCCCATCATCGTCAGCGTGGGCTTGCAGGACAGCACCTGCCCGCCGGAAACCGGGTTCGCCATGTTCGATGCCATCGCCAGCGACGACAAGCGCATGTACGCCTACGACGGCCACGGACACGACGCCAACAACCATGAGCACGCCGCCGTGGTGGACGCGTTCATGGCCAAGCACCTCCAATCCTGACCGCATCTGACGGAACCTAACGACATGACCTCATCCAACGGCGCGCCGCCCGACGATTTCAACGCCTATTGGGACCACGTAGTCGCCGAGTTGGCAGCCATGCCGCCGGCTCCGGAGATCGAGGAGATCCCTCTTCGTTCCACGGATTTTGCTACCGCCTACGGTGTCCGTCTCACCTCCATCGGTCCCTACCGCATCTACGCCTACCTGAGCATCCCCCACGGCGATGGCCCCTTTCCCGCGCGCTACCATCTGCCGCGCTACGGCAGCGTGACCGACCTGGTGCCGCAGGGTGCGTCCAACCACCAGCGGAGGGAGCACGTGACCCTTGCCATCTGCGTGCGGGGGCAGCGACTGGCGGATCAACCCTACGCCGCCGCATTCCCCGGGATGTTCACCGATGGCATTGATGACCCGTCGGGTTATGTGTACCGGGGCATCATCGCTGACTGCTGCCGGGGCGCCGAGTATCTCGCCGGCGTGCCGCAGGTAGATGCCACTCGCGTCGCCGCCATCGGCAACGACCTGGCGTTCACCACCGCCGCGCTGAGTACCCACATCACCCACCTGGTGAGCACGCCGACCTTGCTGTACGCCACTGCCGATCTCGCGCCGCGCACCAGCGCATACCCGCTGGAGGAAATCAACGACTACCTGCGTCTGCATCCAGACCGCGAGGCTGCCGTGCGACGCACCCTGTCCTACTTCGACCTGCGCTGGTTCGCGCCCCGGGTGGACTCCACGACGCTCATCATGGCCGGCGCCCACGGTTCGGCCCTGAGCGCCGACGCGCTGGCAACCATGATCGAGACGATTCGGGGCTCAACCGACGTCCATGAGGCGGAACATTCCGGATTCAAGGACGGCCGCCACATCGAGGAATGGCTCGCCCGTCAGTTCGGCATGTCGGAGCCGAGCCTCCCACCCCACTGGCAAGGATGATCTCATGCCCCACCTGAACTTGCCTGGAGTCGACCTGTGGTACGAGGACACTGGAGGCTCCGGCGTACCGGTAATCCTGCTGCACGCGGCCACCGGCACCACCGAATGCTGGGTGCATCAACTCCCGACCTTCACCGCCGCAGGTTACCGGTGCATCTCATACGACCGCCGCACCTGGGGTCGCTCACGACCCACCGACGACTCCGAACACCCGGGTTTCCAGGGCGACGACCTCCACGGTCTGGTGGAGTATCTGGGCTTGGACCGATTTCACCTGGTCGGTACCGCCGCCGGCGCAATTCCCTCGCTGGACTACGCCCTGACACACCCGGACCGCGTTCGCAGCCTTGTGGCCGCCAACACCATCGGCGGCGTCCAGGATCCCGAATACCTGGAGGTCCAGCATCGCTTAAGGCCACAGGAAATCCAGAGTCTGCCTCCCGAGCTACGCGAACTGGGGCCGTCTTATCGCGGAACTGATCCCGAGGGCACGGCCCGCTGGATCGAAATCGACCACAGCACCCGTCCGTACGGCGTCCTGCCGGCTCAACCGTTGCGCGAACCCATGACTTACGCCCGCTTGTCAACCATGCAGGCGCCCACGCTGGTGTTGTCGGGCAATGCCGATCTGCTCGCTCCCCCGGCGCTGATGCGAATGTTAGCCGCAGTCATCCCTACCAGCCGGTTCGCGTCGCTGCCCGATGCCGGCCACGCCGGTTTCTGGGAGCGACCGGAGATGTGGAACGGGTTGGTGCTGGAGTTCATCGGCCAACACTGACTTCGCCCCGCCTCTCTAGCCGATACTCGCCCACCGATCTGCTGTCGCTTTCCCAACCGAACCTGATCCGGAGGAAACATCAACATGGCCCAGGTTGAAGAGAAACTCACCGAATTGGGTTACGAACTCCCGCCGCCCCCCGACCCCGTCGGCAACTACCTGCCCATCACTCGCAGCGGCAACGTGATGTGGCTCGCCGGCGTCGGCTCGCGCATGGCAACCGGCGAGCGTGTCGCGGGCAAGCTGGGAGCAGACCTCACCGTGGACGAGGGCTACGTCGCGGCTCGAATGGCCGCGCTCAATCTGCTGGCCCGCATGAAAGCGGAACTGGGCGATCTCGACCGCGTCACGCGCATCCTGAAGGTGGTGGGCATGGTCAACAGCGTGCCGACATTCACCCAGCAGGCCGCCGTTGTGGACGGCGCCTCAGACCTATTTGTCGCCCTCTACGGCGACGCCGGCCGCCATTCCCGCTCCGCGCCCGGCATGGCCGCCCTCCCCGGCGACACCGCCGTCATCTGCGACTGCGTCATCGAGGTGGACGGCGGTTGACCCATTCGGACCCGTCCCCTAGATCGGCGGACGGGTCGCGTACCACTTGGCATGTTGTTGGTAGGTGTACGCCGCCTGGATCACGCCCGGTTCATCAAACGGTTTGCCCGCGATCTGCATCCCGATGGGCAGGCCGCTCTCCGTGAACCCGCACGGCACCGAGATCGCCGGCAATCCCGTAACGTTGAACGGCGCGGTGAAGCTGCGCCCCCCCGCCGTGGTCGTGGGATCGTACCCCTCGAACGCTGCCGCCGGTTGCGTCATAGTCGGAGTCACCAGGAAGTCCACCGTGCGCATCACCTCGGCAAACTCCCGCCGGGCCAGCGTCCGGACCCGTTGGGCTTGCAGGTAGTCTGCGGCAGACATCAGCGCCCCGATGCGGAACCGCTCGCGGACGATTTCCCCGAAGTCCTGGGGACGTGCCTTAAGGTTGGGCTCGTGGTATGCGTACGCCTCGCTGACCATGATGACCGAGTTGGCCGCTCGCACGTGTTCCAGGCTGGGCAGGGATACCTCCTCCACGATTGCGCCCAGGCTTTCCAATTCGCCGATAGCTTTTTCCACCGTGGCGACCACCTCGGGGTTGACGCTGGGATCCGGGTCGAAGAAGTAGTGGCGCGGCAGTCCGAGCCGGACGCCCCGGATACCCTCCCGCAGGGACAGCGAGTAGTCCGGAACCGGCGCAGTACTCGACGTGGGATCCTTGGGATCATGCCCGGCGATGGCCTGCAGCATGTACGCCGTATCCTCCACCGTCCACGTCATGGGGCCGGCGTGGTCCTGCGACCAACTGAGCGTAACCACCCCGGCGCGGCTCACACGGCCGTAGGTGGGCTTCAACCCCACGATGCCGCACAGCGACGCCGGGCCGCGTATAGATCCGCCAGTGCAGGAACCCAACGCGCCCAGGGCCTGGCCCGACGCCACGGACGAACCCGACCCGCTGCTGGAACCGCCGGTGATGTGGGCCAAATTCCAGGGGTTGCAGGCCGGCTCAAACGGCGTCGTCCAGTCGGGGCCGCCCAGCGCGAATTCGTGCATGGCCAGCTTGCCCAGCAGGATGCCGCCGGCCGCCTTCAGACGCGCCGTCGTGGTGGCGTCCTCGGTGGGCACGCGGTCTATATCCACCTGCGAACCGGACGTGGTGCCCACGCCGGCGGTGTCATACAGGTCTTTCAACGCGAAGGGGATGCCGTGCATGCGGCTGCGGTATTCGCCGCGCAGCATTTCGGATTCCGCGACTCGCGCCTGCTCCATGGCGTCGTCGGCCAGCAGCAGGATGAACGAGTGCAAGCGGTCGTCGGTGTCGGCGATGCGGTCCAGGCACGCGCGCGTCAGTTCCACCGGCGAAAGCTCGCCCTTGCGCATCAGCTCGCCCGCCTGATGTATCGTGAGGAAGTGCAAAGGGGTGTCGGATGTAGCCATGAGTCAGTTACTCCTTGTTTGGCTTGGTGCGTTGCTATGGAGTGATATGGCTACTCGGCCGGCCAGTCGGGGTGGTATTCAACGATCATTTCCGTCGCGCCTAGTTCAATCTCATGGCACTGGCGGGCGTAAGCGGCGTACAGGTCGTACACCGGTTTCATGGCTTCGACCTCCTCTCGGCTCATGCCAAGGCCGGCGCGGTCGGCAAGTTGCTGCAGTTCGTCAACGGACATTTCATTTTGGTCAGGCATAACAGGACCTCCGGGTCGAGTCAGTATGTTGAGCGGTTTGATAATACATCGCTTGAGGCCGATGTGTTGCCCATCCAAGCTCACCGTCGGACGGGTCAGCCTCTGCTTCGACCCACCAGCAAGTGCGTAGCCAAAAGCCTGCGTTGTCGTGCCGTAATATCGTCGAACGAATTGGTTACCGCTTCAGCCCTGTTGATCAGTCTCACGACCTGGGAGCGTGTGAACACGCTGCGCGGATTATAGTCAGCGTCCAGACGGTGTGATTGGAGCCTGCCGAATACGCTGGCGAAGTTGAGAATTTCAGGTACAGAACTGTGTTGCTGGTACGATGACACGCGATCTTTTGCCGGTCGGTGGTCAAGGGCTCGGTACATCTGCACCCAAAGCTGGATATCTTGCCCAGTCGGTGATGCCCCTACGAGTGCGTCGGCGTTGCTCTCGCAAAGGGCGTGAAACATTGCGTAGTACGCCGTGCTAACCGCCCGCTTGAGCATGGCCTGCCGCGGCCGGCCCGGAGCCGCAGCAACTCCGGAAACGCCGGCTAGCACCCTTGCCGTGTCAAAGAGATGCCGCCAATCCAAGGTTATTCGTACTCCCAAGGCCTCGCGGATGTGGACATATCGAGCCACTCGGGGTATTCGTCCTTGGCGATGTAGGACTCTGCCGGGACATTCCGAAACCCCATTTCATACAGGATCCCGTCCAATTCCGACGATATCCGGTTGAGTTTGTGGGGGTCGAGCAGCGCTTCATCGCCGTCATAAACCACGATGATTTCGATGTTGTCTTCACCGTAGTAATCCACGATGGGCTCAACCGTGATCGGGTCGAACGATACCGTCCCCTGGAAAGCCTCATCCAGGAGTTTTCTCATATTGTCCTTGGCTGCCTGAACGGTGGCTGCGGGTACGGTCATTGTCTTACCGCCTCTCGTGTCAAATGCTGACTACAGCGATCTCGCGGCGCACGTGCATAGTCCGTCAGGGTCCAACCGTGTGGAGATAGCGAGTACATGTTACTGCAACCGGCTACTCGCGAAAAATCTCTTCACCCCGGTGCAGCCGCAGCGCGATCTGGTAGGTCTGGCCCACGGCCCGCGGTGTCGGCGCGTGGGCGGCCAGGTACCGCGCCATGCCGATGAGCACGTGCCGACCCGATTCCGTGCCCCGGCGGTGGCGGTACTGGTTGAACCCCGCATCGACGATCTGGAATGAATGGAACCCCGAATCCTCCGAGAGCATCGCCCGTCCCAGGGCTGCCACCAGCGCGTCCGGGTTCGCGCCGCCGGTCAGGTAGCTGGATGCCAGGTGCGACACCTCCTCAACCTGCTGGCGCACGTCCAGCCGTTCACGGATTTTGGACAGGATTTCGTCGCCGTCCACCGGGTCGCTGCCCGTCTCCGGAATGCGCTGGGCCGGCATGTTCAGGAACCGGTCCAGGTAGATGCTCATGGCGACATCGAAGACCCCCCTGACTAGCTCGGACGAGGGCGCGCGCTGCAACGCCCGGTGCAGGGCGTTGGCGGCCGTCAGCGTGTTGTGAACCGTGTCCCAGTCGTTGAATTCATTGGACACGTGGAAGTGCGCCATCCTGAGAAACGCCGCGTGCGCCGCTGCTCCGCCCAACTGCTCCGCTGTCGCCCCGCGCCTGATCGCATCCCTGATGGTGTCCACAATATTAGCGGGATTGTCGCCGAGCATATCTTGAGCCAGCGCATCCGCGCCATCCCAACCGGCGGCCTGTTTTCCCTCTTCCAACAGCGACGGCAATTCCTCCCGTACCTGCCACAACATCGACGCCAGATCGATGGGATGTCTCCACGCGCTGAGTTCCTGACTGCGGCGGGCCCTGGCCATACCATGCACCAGGCTGGTCAGGACCTGGCTCGCGTGTTCCCACCCGATGTGGTCCAGCAGCTCAAAGGCTTTGTTGGCGAAGTCCAGAGTGTGTCCCGCGTCCAGGTAGATGTGGTCCGTGGACGCTGCGAAGACCATGTCGGCGATATCGCGGGGCGGGATGCCCAGCTCGATGGCGGTGCGCAGGCTGCGCTCGGCGGCGTCCTCGTCGCGCACGTCGATGAAGTTGCGAAACCACTGCTTGAAAACCTCGGGGCGCGTTTCGCCCGTGGGCAGAGGGTCCACCACGAAACGCGGCGGACGGCCGGCGCACTCCCGCGAAACGTGCAGCAACCCCTGGTACAAAGCCACCGGGCGGTCTTCCTCGGACAGATGGGGCAGCATGTTGGCCGCGGCGGTCAGCATGGTCATCGCCGCGCCCCAGCCGGCCGCGCTGTAGGTCGTGCCGAACTCGGCGCCCACACGCAGCGGCGCACGGTAGTCCGCGCCGGCGGCGTGCAGCCCCAGCACCGACTTGGCCGTCACCAGCCGGATGTTGTGCTCCATGCCGTCTCGCAGCCGGCCCACCCAGTGCGATTCTTCGTCCCGCTGGACGGGCTGAGGGTCCACCCACACCTGCCCATCTTTCACCGTGACTGGGAAGCTGCGTACGTCGTCAGCAAAGGGATTGAACGTGCCGCCGCTGGCGAGATCGAACCGTGCATTGTGCCAGTGGCAGGTCAGGATGCCGTCCTTCACGCTGCCCCGATCCAGCGGAAAGCCCATGTGGGGACAGCGGTTGTCCACCGCGTACACCTGCCCGTCGTGGTAGATCACCGCGATGGCATGCCCGCCGCCGGTGACCACCCGGCACCCGCCGGCCTTCAATTCCTCAACGCTGCCGGCCTGAATCTGTTGCGCAACCTGTGTCGCCATGATGCCCTCCTCCCAATCTGCACTTGCATATGATGGTCGCCCGAGGGTCAGCGCACGTAATTTGGAGCCGCCGACTATCGTGCGATCAACCTCGTTCCAATCTGCCAGCCCAACCCCGCCTTCCCTTCCGCACGTGAACCAACCTTTCGTCCGGCATATCCACTGCCAGTTTTAGGTACTGGAGCGTCGTCGCACCGATGCACACTCCGCTTTCGTCCGGCCAGAAGGCCACCGGGGCGACGCCGCTGATGCTTTGACTGTCGTCCAGGGCGATGGTGAACCGGGCGTATCCGTATTCGCACTCCACTTCCGAGCCGTCAGCCGTAACGTAAGTAGCCGGCTGTTCGGGTCGAATGCCCAGTTCCGCCAGCAGCGCGGCGGGGAACGCCGAATCGGTTGCGCCTGTGTCAACCAACGCCTCCGTTTCGTAAGCGTCGCCGCCAGCCAAATTGGCGATGCTAACTCTTGCGTTAAAAATTGCCATGCTCGGCCTCCCCAACGTTGAACTATGCCAAAGATAGCACAACTATGCTATTGGAGCGCCAATTTCGTGAGCATGGTCTTATCCCGTGGTTCCACGAGCGCCGGCCCCTGGCGCGCCCCGCCCGGCGTAGCGGCTCATGAAGCCTCTGATGGCGTTGAAGTACTCGCGGAATCCCACGTACATCAGGTCGTTGTGTCCGGCGCCGGGGATGATCTCCAGGTGCTTGTGGGCAGTTTCCAGCTTGTTGAACATATCCACCGCTTCGGCCAGCGGCGCCGATTCGTCCCACTGCCCGTGGATCACCAATGCCGGGATGCTGATGGAATAGAGCCTGGCCTGGTAGTCGTCCTCCAGCGCCTGCGCCACATCCGCATCCAGCCCCTGCGCATACCGCCCCAGGTTGGCGCGGCCGCTCTCGATGATAACGCCGTTGATCCGGTCGGCGGCGTTGACGGCCAGTTCGCCGGCGGCGTGGCGACCCATGGAACGGCCCATGACATACAACGAGCCGGTGAATCGCAGCGCGCTCATGGTCTCCCGCAGCCAGTCCAGCACCGCGTGCGCGTCGGCCAGCATGGTGTTGAAACTGGGCGTGCCGCTGGACGCGCCGTGCCCACGATAGTCGGCGACGAAAAAGTTAGCGCCGATCTGGTTGTAATGCGGCGCGATTTCGTCATAGCGGGCCACGTTCTCGCCGCCGCCGTAGAAAAAAAGCACGGTGGGGTTGTCACGCCCCACCGCAAAGAATCGGCTTGACAAGGTGGCATCGTCGCTCACGGTGATCCCGTAGTCCACCGCTCCATCGGGCGTGTCGGTCCAGCCCCGCAGTGGGTGAAATGAGTGCCCCGACGCCTCGGGGTTGTCCAGCACGGAATAGTCAACGGTGGTCATGGCAGCGCCCCCCAGCGGTATGTGGCCGCATTATACTATGGCCCAGCGACCCGCTCGACGATGCCAGCATCATCCGGAGGTAAATTGGCATGGGCAAGATGGAAATCGGACTCTACGACGTGCTGGACCAGGCCCAGATGGAATCCCATTCCGTCGCCGCCGACGTGTACGACGAGCACATCCGCGGCGCGCAGGAAGCGGAGCAGATGGGGTACAAGTACTACTTTTCCATCGAGCACCAGACCTCCGACGTCAGTTTCCTCAGCTCGCCCAGCGTTTATCTCACCGCGCTGGCCCGCGCCACCAGCGCCATGCGGTTCGGCGTCATGATCTACCAACTGCCATTCCATCATCCCATCAGGCTGGCCGAGGACGTGGCGATGCTCGACCACCTGTCCCGTGGACGCGTGGAGTTCGGCGCCGGCACGGGAGTCACCAGCCACGAGTTCCTGCGCTGGAACGTGGACTTTGACCGCCGCCGCGACATGAGCGAGGAGGCCCTGGACGTCATCCTCATGGCCTGGAGGGAGGGCAGCGTCACCTACGAGGGTGAGTTCTTCAAATTCGACGAAGTGCTCACCTCACCCGATACGTACCAGAAGCCGCACCCGCCCGTCTGGTTCGGCTGCCACAGCGCGGCCAGTTTCGAGTACGCGGCGCGCCACAACTTCCACGTCTCCCAGAACATCGACGTGGATCCCGTGATCGCCGACAAGTTCGACACCTGGCGCAACCTGTGGCGAAAGGCCGGCCACGACACCTCCATGCCCAAGACCTTCCTGACCCGACACGTCCATGTCGCCGAAACCGACGCCAAGGCCCGCGAGCAGGCAGAGCCGTACCTGGCCACCGCCGCCTTCCCGCAGGCCATCCCCGCCGGCAAGGGACGCGACATCATCGGAGAAACCCGCATCGGCTACGGCCCCCACGGGATGCGCGGCGACGATCCTGGCACGCCCGAGCGCGCCGAGTTGCGTCGCACCTTCCGCGAGCGAGCGCAGTCCTACGACTTCTGGATCGACAACGGCATCGCGCTGGTGGGCAGCCCCGAGACCGTGGCGAAACGGCTGCAAGAGCAGCACGACCTCATCGGCCACGACATCTTCTGCGCCCGCCACCTGTTCGGCTACATCTCTCCCGACGCCGCCAAGCAGTCCATCCGCCTGTTTGCGGAAGAAGTTATGCCGGCGTTCGCCTGACCAGCTGTGCAAAACGCCGGATGCGTAACTCGCGCCTTGGCGGGCAGATTACCTAAACCCAGCGGCGGCTCAGCCAGGATGCTGCCCGTCGGAGCGGTCCAGCTGTTCATGCCGGGTCATGTCGTGAAACGCCACGACTACGGCAGTCATGTCCCCCTCAAGCGAGAATATCGGCGCGGCGTTGATCAGAGCCGTGACCGACTCGCCGTCGGGAAGACGGACAACAATTTCCTCCCCCCGCACGGTCTCACCGGTGCGAAGCACTCGCGCAACCGGGAGGTCGTCGGGCGGTATCTCGCGCCCGTCTCCATGATTGTAGGTCAGGTGCGGGATTATGCCGTCCAGTGTGGCCTCCGACCCGCCCGCCGCCGTTAACAAACGCTGGGTTTCCTCGTTGAGGGTAACCGTGGCCCCGGTTTGAGCGTCAAATATCACCACACCCACCGGCGCGGCGTCGATTAGCGCTTGCAATACCATGCTGGAATCATGGTCGACGCGCATCCGGTCCGGGGCTGCGATTATCGGCGACGCCTGAGCCGCCATCATCAACGCGACCTGCTCGTCGTCGGCTGAAAACTCTCGGCCGTCCGCTTTGTTAGACAGGAACAACGTGGCGGTTCGCACACCTCCATGCTCTATCGGCGCCGCCAGGAACGACGTGAAACGACTGAGATCGACAGGCAACCCAAGCTCTCTACAGTACACGCCCAGATCAATCAGTCTGATCAGTCCCCGGATGCCCGCGAAATATTTGTAGAGTTGCTCCCGCTCGAGGAGATTTCCAAGGAGCGCATGCTCCTCAGATGTAAAGCCGTGAGAAATCAATCGTCGCTCGTTCCCGTCCTCGTCCATGAGGACGATGCCACCGTAGCGAGCTCCGGTCAGCGAACGGGCGCTGGCCACCACGTAACGAAGGACCGATTCGGAATCCAAACCACCGTCCACACTAGGAGCGGATTCACTCATATCGTCCGAGTCATCTCCCGACATCCGGTTCTCATCGCGCTCTTCGAAATCATCAACAAAGTTCATTTCGCACCTATCTGGCCGTGGTGCAGATCCTTGGTGTTTTAAGCCGGGCCGGCTATGCGCCGGTTTGGGCGGGTTTGATATTCTAGGCCGTTGAAGCTGGGCCAACCGGTATTGTCGGGTCGCCAGCATGGCTCAGCAATACGGCTCGCCGATCGCCGCCGCGAATTCTGTCAGATGACTGCAATTCGAGTCCGTGACGAGCGCATCGTATATGCGCAAGGTTCTCGGCGGCCGACGACGGTGGCAAATCCTCCTGTTAATTCAGTACGCGCGGCGTTTTCAAGCGGTTTTGCGGCGTCGATTGACCAAACGGACCCATAGGATGGTCTTTACACGGCGATCGTCAGCGGCCCGTTAATATCGCATCCGGCATCAGATGGCGGGGCCCGTGATCCGGCCAGGAAACCATTGGGCATGGCTCAAGCCTACTGCCCGATGACGTTCAACAGAGCCTGTCGCTTCTCATGACGCACCACATTGAGGGCGCGTTCCAAGGCCGCCGGGACTTCTGAAGGGTCTTCAACGCGCTCGCCATACCCACCGGCAGCCTGGCAGATCAACTCATATTGGAACGACTGCGACAAAGTCGTGACCGCGAAGTTGTTGGTCTGCACGGCGAAGCCATCTGCGTAGGTGTTCCTGGTGGCGCTCTGTACGGCGTTCCAGATGCCGTTGTTCCACACTACGGTCAGGATGGGCAATCCCTGAGCCGTGGACACGATGTGTCCGGCGGTGCCGGAACCGAAGATGTACGACCCATCGCCGACGCAGCAGATTACGGTCTTCGACCCGTCGGCGAGTTTCGCCCCCAGCGCCGCGCCGACGCCCCAGCCGAGGCCGCCGGATACGGGAACACCAAAGAAACTGCCCGGACTCTTTGCGTCGATTTGCACCGCGTCAATACCCAGTTCGTTCAGCACGACGGTATCGTCATCCAGCACGTCGGACAGGCACCGGGTGAACCACGATTTGCTGATGGGCGCATCGCTGCTGCCGGCCGTCGCCTGCCGGCGCCACCCCTCGCGCATTTCATCGTTGCGCCGCTGCCACGAGTCGGCGCGCTCCCGGGATGCCGCCGCATCCACGCCGATGCCTCTGACCGCATCCACCAGCGTTTGAAGCACCAACCGTGGATTGCCGGCAAGGTTCAGGTCAACCTGGAACCCTCGCACGGGATAGGCGGAAAACAGCGGGTCCTCTCCGATGCCGATGACTACCGCCCCCTCAGCGGGTTGATGTCGTTTGGGAGTCCAGGGTACGTCAGCTTCGAGGACCACCACTGCGTCCGCCCCGGCCAGCGCGGGGCCTACGTCCGATCCGGCGTAAAGCGCATGGTCCTTAGGAAAGTTGGCGTACAGCGCTCCTGCCTCAAACACCGCCATGCCCAGCAGTTCGGCCAACTCCACCAGCGGCGCTACCGCCCTCGGGTCTTTGCCGCCGCCACGCGTGACCAGCACGGGATTGCGCGCCCGGGCCAGCGCTCCGGCGGCCCGGTTGATCAACTCCGGTACGGGCATCGCATCCCCGGCTTTCTGCTGCCTGGATGCGTCGCGATACGCCAGTCCCTGGATCTCCTCCGCTAACACCTCTCTGGGCAGGGTCAGGTACACCGGACCAGCCGGTGGGGACTCGGCGATGGCCAACGCTCGATCAACCACCCCTTCCAGATCGGCGCCATGGCGCAGTTCGTAATCCCACTTTACCCACTCACGCACCATGGCCGCCTGGTCGAAGGACTCCTGCGCCCAGTGAATGCTGCCGTCGCGGGAACCCCTGGCATCACCTTCCGTGATGGGCGTGCGACCGGCGCTGAAAAGCATTGGGATGTTGGAACGGAAGGCGTTGACAATGCCACCGATGGCGTTCGCGGTGCCGGGCACCGTGTGTACCATCACCACCTGCGGCCGTCCCGTGATCATGGTGTAGCCGTGCGCCATGCTCACCGCGGTGACCTCATGGGGGACCGGGATGGGTCGCGGCGCCGGCAATTCCTGCACCTGACGCTTGGCGTAGGCTTCGATGATGGGCGCGAAGTCCGTGCCACCGTTGCCGAAGAAATATTCGATCCCACGGGCGGAAAGCAGTTCCAGATACGCTTCCGCAATACTCTCCACGGGTGCTTGGTTGTACATCAGCTTTCCTCTACAGCAGTTTTGGTGATGGTGTCCTAACGTCGTTTCTGGGGCCGTGCATAGTTGCGCATGGGGCCAGTCCTCGGCCACCGAGAAAACCGAGGGCAATTGTAGCGGCCACACGTACGGTCGGCCACGATGTATGTCCGCCTCCGTTGGCTATCTGGGGGCGAACCGAAAAGCCTGTTTTGACCGTCAAATTCCGCACGCCGGAGCTTGCCCGGCACGAAGTTGGGTGGCCGGTTCAGCGGCGAATCAGTTCGGCGGACCGAAGGTCTAATATCGCGGCGTCGAACCGCGCCAGGGTGTTGTGCAGGTACACGGTGGCACGCTCGCCTTCATAATCGCAGTGGCCGCCGGTGACGATCCAGAAAATAAAGATTTCCAGCATGGCGAGCCGATAGTCGCTCCAGCATTTCTGGAACGAGTAGTCGTTCACGCCGTTTTCCAACAGGACGGAGTGGTATGTGGCAACGAGGTTCCGCTCCACCTCTCTGCGCTGTTGGGCCGGGAAAGCCTCGCTGATAAAGGTGGCAACGTCGCAGACGCCCCGACCACGTACGCAGAATTCCCAGTCGAGCACCACCGGCGGTTTTGGTTCTGCGCCGTCATCGAAGAAACAGTTATCGAGGCGGTAATCGCCGTGCACGATGGTACGGGGTTGTCCGGTGAGTAGGGTTTTTATCCCCGCGAGGTGAGGTCGCAGCGTGTTGCCGAGTTGGCGCAGGGACGGCGGCATTCCGTGGCCGGCTTGGTGGATCAGCGACTGCCACGCTCCCGGAAATATGTCCAGATAGGCGTCAGATTCGTCGCGCTTCAACGGCATCCAGTCCAGTTCGTCCAAGCGAGGATCGTCCCACCAGGCGGCCTGGAACCGGGCCAGATGGACGATGGAGCGGTGAGCGTCGTCCATGGAGCAACCGGCGACGCTGTCGCCCTGGCGTGCGTTGGTCAGGTCTTCCAACAGCAGCACCGTGTTCTCGGTCTCCGGATCTACTGCGGAGTAGTAGCAGGTTGGGACCGACAGGTTTTCATCGCTCGCGATGTCCCGATAGAAACTGACTTCTCGACGGTTCTGCCCCAACTTGTCGAAAATCGTTCGCAGCATCGGGTCGGCTGACGGGAGCTTGACGATCAGGGTACGCGGCAGGTCCGACTCGCCGGAAGCGTAGTCCAGCGTCAGCCGGAACAACTGGTTCATGAATCCCTTGCCCTCGGCGATGGTCTCCGCCGAGCACCGGTTGACGGAACCGTTTCGCAATGCTCCGCCGAGCCTCAGGGGTCCAGTGAGCCAGGCAGGCGTTATATCTCGGAGGTCGCGGGGAACCGGCAAGCTATCGGTGTTCGCCGGATGACCTCTGCCGGGATCGTGATGATCCTGGCGTCCCATCTCTCATCCGTCCTTGCGGGCGTAAAAGACGCAATGCTCCATTGGCTTGGGGTCCGTGAAGTACATGATGCCGCCCAGTTTCTCTCCTTCGGGCGGAATTATGCTCAATCCCCGATCCCTGAGGAGGCCGACCACCTCGTCAGGGTCGTACAGCTGGAAGGTGCGGTCCGAGCCGTAGTCCCGGTCGTAGATGGTCGCGGTGCCGTTGCCGTTTTTGAACATAAGCTGGAGCACGCCGCCGGTTTTCAGGAGCCTGGCGAGTTCCGGGATGGTTACGGACAAAGCGATATCGGGGGCGATGTGCTGGATGACCGCGTTGCACATTACGAAGTCGAAAGTGCGATCGGAATAGTCCAAAGGCTCGCGGAGGTCGGCCACCGATACCCGGTCCGCGATTTCCGGATGGAGGCGGCGCGCTTCCAGGATGCTTTCTTCCACGGCGTCCACGCCGTGAATGTCGTATCCCCGCTGCCAGTAACGGAAGACATCGCGGGCTCCAGCGCCGCAGCCGGCGTCCAATCCCCGGGATCCGGTGGGAACAATCTCCTGGAGGCGCTCCATCAGGTCCGTATCGCCCTTGAGCGCGGAGTGTGATGACTGGATGTAAACAGACTGGATGAAGTTGTGGCTCACCTCGGCGTAACGCTGCGCATATTCGCGGTAGAACGCCTCGGAATAGTCCGCGCTTTGACTCATGGCTGTTGCACCTTCCCAATGCGTCGCAGATTCACGCGCCAAAGATATCGATGAATTGTCCGGTCATGGCGTTGGGCGCGTGGGCCCCCAGGTAAAGAGCCGCCCGTGCGATCTCCTTTGCCGTGATCCATGCGGGGTTCCCCTCTGGGTGTTGCTCCCGGGCCATGTCGGTATCCACCCAACCGGGGTTTATGCCGTTGACCCGTATGCCGTGGGGGCGCAGAGACCAGGCCAGCGAAGCCGTGTAGCCGACCACGCCGTACTTCGAAGTTACGTAGGCTCCGTAATCGCCCTCGGGCTCGCGTCCCGATGACGAGCCGATGTTGATGATTGTCCCCTCACTGCGTTCCATCATGTGGGGAATCACCGCACGGCACACAAGGAACATGCCCCGCAGGTTGGTGTCCATCACCTGATCCCATTGCTCTATGGCGGTCTCCCACGCTGGAGTATCGTAAGTGATAACGCCGGCGTTGTTGACCAGTATGTCGATTTGCCCCCACGTCTCGACAACCTGCCGCACAGCGCGTTCCGCATCTTCGGCCTTGGTGACGTCCAGGGTGTAAGCCTCTGCGGTTCCGCCGCTACCGCGTATTCCATCGACCACCTGGGCCAGCAGTTGGGGATTGCGTCCGGTTACGGCGATCCGCGCGCCTTCGGCTGCGAATGCCTCCGCAATTGCCCGGCCGATGCCGCGACCGGCGCCGGTGATCAGAGCGACTTTACCGCCCAACAACATCCGGATGTCTCCCTGTCGCCCCGTTACACCTTTGTTTCAGACCTTGCCAAACGGCCGTTGTTCTATAATCCGCGATTATCGGTCAATATATACAGTATTCCTGAGAATCATAGTACAAAGCCGGAACTTGCGCCGGTGCGGGTCGCGAAACACGTTGCCGCAAAAAAAACCGAAATTTCCGGAGCAATTTAACAACAAGCCCAAGCAGGCGCGCGCTACGAGAAGATGACACATCCGGCGGCCCGCCTGATTCGCCGACAACACTCCGAGGCCAGGAAGGGGAAAAATGAAGGCAGAGAAGCAATAGCTGGTGCATGCTGGCTATTCGCAGATCCGACCGCACTGCGCAAACGACATACGATGAGGAGGGGCCACCATGAACGTCATCTGGATAGTCTCCGACAGTTTTCGCAGGGATCACCTGGGCGCGTACGGAAACAGCTACATCCACACTCCCTCTCTTGACGCTCTGGCGGCGAGCGCGGTGCGGTTCGACAACCACTATTCAGCCGGATTCCCGACCATGCCCACCCGCGCCGACCACCAGACCGGGCGTTGGACCATGTCGTTCATGGGTTGGGAACCGCTGCCGGCCGGCGTGACCACCCTCGCCGAGATACTGGCGGAACACGGGATGCACACCGCCGCGTCCGTGGACACCCCCTACTACCTCAGGGGCGGGATGAACTACGACCGCGGCTTCCAGTCGTTTTTCATGAACATGGGACAGGATACCCTCTGGTCGCTGATTCCCGAGCCCGGGTACCACAACGAGGCACTGGACGTCAGGGCCGCCTGGCGCAGCGAAGCCGACCGGAACGCTCCCAAGACCTTCATGTCCGCCATGCGGTGGCTGGAACGGCACTACAAGGAGGACTTCTTCCTCTACGTGGACACGTGGGATCCCCACGAACCCTGGGACGCACCACCCTACTACACCGAACTTTACTGGCCGGGCTACGACGGCGAATTGGTGCTGCCGGTTTACGGCAACTGGCACGACGTGCCTGGCTACCGGGAGGAACAGCTTAACAAGGGGCATGCCACCTACTGCGGCGAGATAACAATGGTCGACACCTGGGCCGGCTTCCTGCTGAGAGTGGTGGAGAACATGGGACTGGCCGACCGGACCATCGTCATCTTCACCACCGACCACGGCTTCTACTTCGGCGAACACGGCGGCCTGTTCGGCAAGATGAGCTCCGACAAATACCCCGACGGCACCCTCAGGCCCTACGATGAGCCCGGCTCGCAGTGGAGCTACTCGCCGCTGTACGAAGAGATTGTTCACCTGCCCTTCCTGCTGAGGGCTCCGGGCGTCCCGCCCGGCAGCTACGGCGGCATCACGTCGGCGGTGGACGTGATGCCCACGGTGCTGGACCTGCTGGGGCTGGAGATTCCCGACTTCGTGCAGGGCCGCTCCCTGGCGCCGGCCCTCAGCGACCCCGCGACCCGGGGCCGGGACTTCGTCGTAAGCAGCCTGCCCTTCGCCAATGTGGGAGACCCGGTGCACTCGGTGGACAACCTGCTGCGGGTGCTTACGGAGCCTCCCGTGACCACCGTTACCTCCGGTGCTTGGAGCCTCCTCTACAGCCCTCTGCCAGGGATCTCGAAGCTCTACAATCTCCGCTCTGATCCCGGGCAATCGACAAACATCATAGAGGGCAACATGGACGTGGCATCGGAGTTGCACCAGAAGCTCGTCTATTTCATGCGCGAGACCGAGGTACCGGAGCGGCTCCTGAACCCGCGCCTGGAATTGAGGATGTAATATCGCAGACCGTCCACGAGTTCGGCGGGACGTGAAAGAGCGTCGGACCATAACCCGCCGCGAAGGAAAAATATGACCAAAAGATTCGTATCCACCTCGTCATTCCTGGTCAACCGTTTCGTGACCTCGGCAATGCCTTGGGGCTTAGCCGTTGGTGTTGTATTGGCCTCGATAGGTCGGAGCAACATGTTTCCCGCTGAAGGCGCTATGCGACGGCTTCAGTTATCAATCACGTTCGAATTTAGTAATTCGTAGTCCAATTGACGGTTATACGCGGGACAATTACACTCCTGACGTATAGATTCGCTTAATTCGTCGCGCACAACGATTTAGATGGCAGCACAACGCCGTTGGGAGGTAACTGTATGCCGGAGTTTGATTTGGTAATTCGAGGCGGAACCGTAGTCGACGGCACGGGCCTTCCCCGGATCCGCGCCGATGTCGGCATCAAGGATGGGCGGGTCACGATGGTCAGCGGGCGCATAAGTGCTGGGGGCGCCAGAGAGTTGGACGCCAGCGGATGCATCGTGGCGCCGGGGGCGGTGGACCTGCATACCCACTACGACGCTCAGCTCAACTGGGACCCGTATGCGTCGCTGTCAGGATGGTTCGGAGTGACCTCCCTGACCGTGGGGCAGTGCGGTTTCGGATTTGCCCCGACTCGCCCCGAAGACCGGGACCTCAACATGCGCATGATGAATCGTATCGAGGCGATACCCCTGGAGTCCATGCGGCTGGGGATGCGCTGGGACTGGGAGACCTTCCCCGAATACATGGACAGCCTGGACCGCCAGGGCCTGGGGGTGAACGTAGGCGCTCTGGTGCCCTTCTCGCCGCTGCGGGGCTACGTGCTGGGCATGATACCCGCCCGGGAACGCACCTCGGTCACCGAGGCCGAACTGAACCAGATGAAGCAGATTTTGTACGACTCCATGAAGGCGGGGGCTTTCGGGTTGTCCGCCGACAAGAATCTGGAAGACCGACCGGAGGACGGCAGCTGGCTGCCCAGCCACGTGGCATCTCCTCAAGAGTTCTATGCCCTGTCCCAGGTCCTGAGGCAGTTTGGCGTCGGACACCTGGGATGGACCATCGGCATATCCGATGACCGGCCGGCCCAGCGGGACATGCTAGCCGAAATGGTACGCATGAGTGGACGCCCGTTGCACGTGGTGCTGGGCGACGAGGAAGGCTACGACTGGCTGGAAGAGGTCCGGCAAGAGGGTCTCCCCGTGCTGGCGCAGCAGGGCTCGGTTCCGACCATCGCCGAGTTCAAGCTCTCCGAGTACAACCTGTTCGACTACATGCCCAACTGGGTACAGCCCCTGGTCGGCACCAAGGAAGAGCGGATCGCCAAGCTGTCCGAGGACGGAATTCGCGATGGCATGAAGCGCGACGTTATCGAGCGTCCTCACGCCCGGACCGACTGGGCTCAAGTCCAGGTGGTGGAGGTGGCCCTGGAGCGCAACCTGCAGTACGAAGGGTTGTCGATTGCGGACATCGCCGAGGCCGAGGGCAAACACCCGTTGGACGTGTTCCTCGACATCGCCCTGGACGAGGACCTGGAAACTGAATTCGCTCACCCCGCCGGAGGGCAGGGGGACGATGCTCGGGCCGAGCGGCTGGTCAATCCATACGTCCACATCTCGGTGTCGGACGGCGGGGCGCACACGCGGTTCCTGGTCAACAGCGTGTGGCCGGTGTACTTCCTGGCGCACTGGATCCGCGATAACGATCTGATGACGCTGGAGCAGGCCCACCAGAAGATGAGCGCGCTGCCCGCCTGGTTCTCGGACATGAAGGGCCGTGGCACCCTGCGCGTGGGCGACTGGGCCGACATCATGGTGTACAACATGGAAGAACTGGGACTGCTGTACGACAAGCCCCAGTTCGAGACCGATTTCCCCGGCGGCGAGAAGCGACTGGTGCAAAAGCCCACCGGGATCCGCTACATCCTGGTCAACGGCACCGTCACCTTCGTTGAAAACGAGTGCACCGGGGAGTTGCCGGGCAAATTGCTGCGGAGCTACGACATGGTCGGCTAGCCGTACCAGGATCGACACGCCGCATGGCAACGGCCCCGGGGCTTTGCGCTCCGGGGCCGCATTCATTCGATGGTCGGGCAGGCCGTCGGCGGGCTATTCGTCCGGCACCAGCGCAACCAGTCGGCCCTCCTGCAGTGTCACCAGGAAAGCCTTCATACGGAAATCGGGCTGGTTGACGCACCTGCCCTCGCCCTTTTCGTATTGCCAGCCGTGGCCGTCGCAGACGAACACCTCGTCGCCCTCGTCCTCAATCTCGCCACCCTGGTGCGGACATATCGTGGACAGCAACTTGTATCCGTCGCGACCTCGCACCAGGAAGTACGACGCATCGCCAACCTTCACGGGAGCGGGCAGATCGGTGAAAGCGGACTCCTCTCCCAGTTCCACCCTGACCTTCCGGGAACGGGCCGACCCGCTGACCTGGCGTAGGGTGACGGTTCCCCTTCTGCGTTCGGTACTCATTGCTATTTTCCTCGTTGCTGTTGTGGTGTGGCTGTGCGGTTGTCTGCTGGGTACCAAAGTATAGCAAAACCTTGCGGAATCAAACCGTGGGCGCCATTGGGTAACAGTTCAGACCCACTGAGCCATTCCCACATTCAGCCCGTAATTGCGGCCCCCGTATCAGGCCGCGTGGGACTCAACCATCTCCCCTCGGGACGCTTCCCCAACGCCGCCGCCGGGCTGGCGGTGCCGAGCCCGTTGGCACTACCCTGGTGATGAAGAGTATGGTCCCGCCAGGCACGGGCTTGCGCCTGGCCGCCAACGAGTTGAGCGGTTCCGGGGCCCGCTACGCATCCAATCCGGAGTTTCTGCGCGAGGGTCAAGCCATCCAAGACTGGAAGCATCCCGATCGCATCGTCGTTGGAGTGGAACCTAACGACCCTCGGTCAGCAAAAACCGTGAGGGCCCTCGCCGCCAGCTCTGACGCGCCCTGTATCGTCACCGACATCACCAGCGCCGAAATGATCAAATACGCGAGCAACGCCTTCCTCGCCACCCGCATCTCGTTCATCAATGAGGTGGCTGCCCTGTGCGAGCGTGTGGGCGCATCAATCGACAACGTGAGCGACGGCCTTGCCATGGACCCCAGGACGGGCAGCAGAATCTCCGCCGGGGTCGGTTATGGCGGGTCCTGCTTTCCAAAGGATGTTCGCGCCCTGGACCACCTCGGGTTGACCAGCGACGCCAACCTGGAACTGCTCCGCTCGGTGATCACCGTAAACAACCGCCAGAGGATGCGACCCCTGTACGCGATTCGTGATCGGTTCAACGGCGCGATTTCGGGCCTCCGCGTCGCGGTGCTGGGGTTGGCCTTTAAATCGGCCCGGGCCGCGTCCAGTGCTTCCGAAACCCGCACTGCTTTGCACACGCACAGAAACATAGGCTCCCCCGAAATCTGCAATGTGCCTCAATACCTTATGGCCGTCAATCTACTCTCATAGACATGATGTGTCAACACTTATTTATCAGCACAGACGACGTTACGCCCGACAGGTTGGCAGACTTTCACCGGCCTTGCAGGTGGTCCGATTCCCGAATCCAAAAAGAACGATGGAACGTCGGGGGCAGGAACTCGAGATCTCTATCAGCGTAGCCGAGTTGCCTACACCGTCGGTTATCGGTATCGCTGAAGGGCGAATGTTTCCCGGTACGTCGTTGGCAGATAACCCACCCGCATCCACCACCCTACGCTTGGAATGGTAATCGTAGTAAGAGGTTGATTGCAGATTTGACAGAATATTAAGTACGGCATAATATCCGTTTGCTGTACGAGCATTATTGATCGCATCGCTTTGGTGTTTAGGACTCTGCGTAGTGCGAGGGGTTGGAGCTTGCGCTACCCGGTCGCACCGGATCAGAGGCCACGCCTGAAGCGATAGAAAATGCGGATCAGCCAACATCGCCGCTGAACTTAGTCCGTGCGGGAGCTTGGGAAAGAGTCAACAAAAACCGCGCGTTGGCCGGTTTTCGGAAAGGAGCGGCAATGGCTGACAAACGGGACACAATCGATATTCCTGCTACAGAAGCAGCGTCGGTTGCTGCTCTGGGTAATTCACCGGATCGGATGGCCCGCTGGGGCGGTGTTCTGCTGCTGTGCACGGCGCTCGTTACGGCCGTGATGGTTTACGCTCGGGTGGCGTCGGATGCGGACCAGGCGACGCTCGCCGAATCCCTACGGTCCATCGCGGAGAATCGCGGGATGTACAGCCTTTTCGGCGGGGCGCGTTTCGTGTCCGGCTTGACGCTATTGGCCGCCGGCTGGTTGTTGCTCCGAACCTGGATCATCCGCGACCGCTGGGCTACGCCGTGGGTGCCATACCTGTTTATTACCTCGGGCGCTTTCACCGCCATATCAGGGTTGATCAGCATCGTCATCTCCGTCCAAGCCACCGCGGCAGCGTCGCCATCGGACATCGCAGGGATTGGCACGGTGGACAATCTAAGATGGATCGTCGGCAAGGCGGGCTTTACCGCTGCTGGATTGGCCCTGATCGTTGCGGCATGGTTCCAGTGGCACGTCGGAGGCACGTTGCGGAAGGTCGCGCCCGCGTCGGCGGCGCTCGGCGTTGCCATGCAGGTCATCTGGGTTGACGCGGCCAACGTCATTCATCCCGTGGTGGGAAGCCTGTTCTTCGTGTGGCTCCTGCTAATCGGCTTCATGCTGTCCACCGGACGTGTGGAACGTCATTTTGTAGCCCGCTATGGCGAAAACGCGGCGCGATGACCTCGTCACCATGCCACCGTGGAAAACCACTCCCGCCCGCGGCAGCAGGAAATCTCACAGGCTAACGAAGAAACCCCCATATCTCGGGAGGCACGGGCGTTGAAGATCACGGTAATCGGGTTGGGACACGTGGGCAGTGTGGCTGCTGCCTGCCTGGCGGAAGACGGGCACGACGTTGTGGGTGTGGACAACGACCGGGAGCGGGTAAGGTGCCTCGGCTCCGGGGACGTTCCATTCTGCGAGCCTGGTCTCCTTGAAGCCACGCGTGCTGCGGTCTTGTCCGAACACCTCCGGTTCGTCCATACGTCCGATTTCGATGAGCCGCTCGGCGCGGCCGTGCTGGTCGCCGTCGGGACCCCGCAATCCCCCGATGGCGGCGCCGATCTGAGTCAGGTTCACTCAGCCGTCGCTTGGGTTCGCGAGCAGAATCCCGATGGCACCACCCTGGTGATGAAGAGCACGGTCCCGCCAGGCACGGGCTTGCGCCTCGCCGCCAACGAGTTGAGCGGTTCGGGTATCCGCTACGCATCCAATCCGGAGTTTCTTCGCGAGGGTCAAGCCATCCACGACTGGAGGCATCCCGATCGCATCGTGGTCGGAGTGGAACCTAACGACCCTCAGTCAGCAAAAACCGTGAGGGCCCTCACCGCCAACTCTGATGCGCCCTATATCGCCACGGACATCACCAGTGCCGAGATGATCAAATATGCGAGCAACGCATTCCTGGCCACCCGCATCTCGTTCATTAACGAGATGGCTGCCCTGTGCGAGCGGGTGGGCGCATCAATCGATGTCGTGAGTGACGGTCTTGCCATGGACCCCAGGACGGGCAGCAGAATCCTCGCTGGGGTCGGTTACGGCGGGTCCTGCTTTCCAAAGGACGTTCGCGCTCTCGACCATCTCGGGTTGACCAGCGACGCCAACCTAGAGCTGCTCCGCTCGGTGATCACCGTAAACAACCGCCAGAGGATGCGACCCCTGTACGCGATTCGTGATCGGTTCAACGGCGCGATTTCCGGCCTCCGCGTCGCGGTGCTGGGGTTGGCCTTCAAACCGGACACCGACGACGTGCGGGACGCGCCGGCGTTGGACTTGATCCGGGCGCTATTGGACCACGGCGCATCCGTATCCGCCTATGACCCACAGGCCAACTCTTCTGCACATGCCTGTCTCCCGGCGTCAATAGCGCTAGAGGACAACCCGCTGGCAGCCGCGGCGGGAACCCAGGCTGTGGTGTTGATGACGGAGTGGCACGACATTGTAGATGCTGACTGGCGGGCCATCGCCCATGAGATGCGCCAGCCTCGGTATCTGTTCGACGGGAGAAATGCTCTTGAGCCGGCCGCGATGGAGCGACTCGGATTCGAGTACCGAGGAGTGGGGCGCAACGGGCACGGGAACGGCGCTCGGACAACCCTTCCCAATGGCTGGCGCGAGGCTAACGGAGCGCATATATGAGGTGCGTTGTGACCGGCGGCTGCGGGTTCATCGGCTCCCATATCGTCAACCGGTTGTTGGAACTCGGCCACGAAACGATCGCGTTTGACGACCTTTCGACCGGAGACAGTTCAAATATCAGTCCCGGCGCCACCCTGGTCGTGGCTTCGGTTACGGATCTCACTGCGGTCATTTCCGTTTTGGAAGGCGCCGATTGGGTTTTCCACGCGGCGGCCTGGGCGCGAGTCGAACGATCAGTAGCCGACCCCATCGGTACCCATCAAGTCAACGTGACCGGTACGCTCAACGTGCTGCGCGCCGCGCACGTGAATGGCGTTGCCAGGGTGATCAACTCGTCGTCATCCAGCGTGTACGGCGATCAACCAACCCATCTGATGCGGGAGGACATGGCCCCCAATCCCAAGTCTCCTTATGCGCTGCAAAAGCTGATGGGCGAGCAGTATTCCGACCTGTTCGCGCGCCTTTTTGGCATGAGTGTCGTGTCTCTCCGCTATTTCAACGTCTACGGTCCAGGCCAGCCATCGGAGGGCCAATACTCGCTGGTGATTCCCCGGTTCCTGAGGATGCGACGCGATGGCAACGCCCTCACGGTTTACGGCGACGGTAGGCAGACGCGCTCCTACACCCACGTGTCCGACGTGGTGGAGGCCAACATCCTGGCCGCCGACGCAAAGTTGCCGGCCGGAGGGCACACGGTTCTCAATGTCGGGACCGCACAGGAAACCTCGGTGAATGAAATTGCCGAAGCCATCGGTGGCCCGGTGCAGCACATCATTCCCAATCCGAGGCGGGAATTCGAGGAAGCGCGCAAGGCGGCTGATTGTTCACGAGCCAGATCGCTGATCGGATGGGAGGCGCGCGTTCCGTTTTCTGACGGCATCCGGGATCTGTTGCCGTAGGCGCTGAACGGTTCCCGAAATATCCGGCCACGAGATCGCTGTTCCAGCAACCACGAACAGCGCCCACCACAAATACGTGAGTTGCCGGGTCTCCTGCGTCCACTGGGTGTAAAGTGGGAACAGTCCCCCAACGGCCTGGAACGGCACAAATGCCATGTCGAAGGGATCAACCGCAATGGTGATCTCACCGGCGTGGCCCGCTACCGCCAGGCCGGCGGTGAACGCCAGCGTGGCCGCTCCCAATATTCCCAGGAATACCCGACCGAAAAATCCGGTGCGGGAGACCAACAGCGCGAGGGGGATGACGAATAGCGGCAACACCGTCAGCATGGTCCGACCGGGGAACCACCAGCCCATCATGGTAATGGCGACGAAAGTCGCTATCAGCAGTTGGATCAGGATGAGGGCAAGTATCAACCGTTGATCCCACACCCTTAGCGCCAGAAGGGGTAACGCCGGCGCTGCCGCGAGCAGTAACGGCGCCCACCGGCCTATCCCAAAGCGCCGGTCCACGAACAGGCCCCAGAGCCGGTAGTAGCGATCTGAAAACCCGACGTGTCCGCCGAATATTTCCACGGTGTTCCATTCGGAGTACACCACGTTGACCCCGTACGGCGTCAAACTTCCGAAGACGTGCAGGTGAAACCAGAGGAACAAGACCGCCGAAACGCTCCCCACCGCCAGCAGGGCCAGTTGCCCTGGCCGGTCCGCCCTGAGCAGGAAAAAGGCCGCCACCGGCAACGCCAAGGCCGTGTACTTGGTGCCCAACCAGCACATCGCGGTCAATGCCGCCGCGATGCAGAGCGCGTCGCGCCAACCGGGCCGCGACCGACGGATCGCAATCAATAGGGACGCGACCAGGGCCATGGCCGCCGGGAACTCGGGATAAATCTCGGTGGAGTAGACGAATGCCGTCGCCGTAAGTCCGACGCCCAGCGCAACCCACCAGCAGATTGCTCGCCGCCCGACGACGCGATCCGCCAGAATGAAAGCGAGTGTCATGGCGCCCGCCGCCACCAGCAACAGCTGGATCTGGACGCCCAGCAATCCCCCCAGGGCAAATCCGGGTATCACCAGCAAGGAAAGGCCCAGATTGTGCGGGCTGAGAATACGGCCATCCGGTGTGGGCGCCGATTGGTGCCACAAGTCGTCAACATGGTCGAAGTACGACTTGTACGACTTGGTTTCGAACTGGTTGCTCAGGTCCAGATCGCCGTCCGCCAGGATGCTCTGTGCAGTCATCAGGTAGAACGGTTCATCGCCGGTGATGGACGCGCCGCGACTGGCTCGGATGTCCACCGAGAAGGCGTATGCCGCCGACAGCAACAGGAAGAGAGCCACCGCCCACAGCAGCAGCTCTCTACCCCGAAAGAATTGGCGTATGTTGCGTGAAACCGTCCCGGTGGTCACGGCAGTACGTCGGTCTCCCTCAACAATCTGAGCGTGCCTTCCAGATCGCTGAGGTTGCCCAGATCAACGTCGGGCGGATTCAGTGATTCCATGGCAGGCAGGTCGCCGACCGGCTCCACACCGGCCGATACCGGGTACTCTTTGATTTGCTGGGCAAAGTAGGTCTGGGCCGGAGCCGCCAGCAGAAACTCCACGAACTCTTCCGCGACATCCTTGTTCTCGGAGGCAGCCAGGATTCCTACGCCGGCCACCAGAACCAGCGCGCCCGGGTCGCCGTTGCCGATGTAGTGGTTTCGCGCTCCGAACCCTTCGCCGTGTTCTTCCAGGAACCGCTCCAGGTAGTAGTGGTTCACAAAACCCACGTCCACCTCGCCGGCTGCAGTAGCCGAAACGGTGGTGACGTTGTTGGGGTAGGCGATCGGGTCGTTGTCGCGGATCCCGATCAGCCAATCGCGGGCCGCGTCCTCACCTTCGGTGAGTCGGAGAGCGGTCACGAAGGCCTGGAAAGAACCGTTGCGAGGAGCCCAACCGACGCGTCCTCTCCATTCCGGTCCCGTAAAGTCCAGAATGGACGGGGGAAGGTCGGTCTCCGGGTTGATGGCTTCGGTGTTGTAGATGACGGTGCGCGCCCGGCCGGAGGTGCCCAACCACAGGCCGGCGGGAGACCGGAACCGGGGATCTACCTTGTCCAGCGACTCCTGGGGAATCGGGGCTAACGCACCCGAATCGGCGAGGATACCCAGCGAACCGGGATCCTGCATGAACACCACGTCGGCGGGTGTGTTGTCGCCCTCTTCCAGCAGCGTCGCCGCCGTGGACGCGCTACCGGCGTACTTGACTCGAATATCGACCCCGGTCTGCTCGCCAAATGCCACCAACAGGGGATGCACCAGAGTTTGCGAACGCCCGGAGTAAACCGTCAGGGTGCGATCCTCCGCATCCGGTATCGTGGGCGGTACCCACGTTGCTATCGGTATGGCCGCCGCCGGCGGAACGGTTGGGACAGCCACCGGGCTGGCCGCAGCCGGGACTTGCGCCGACGGGGAAGTTGGGGCCGCCGTCGGGTTGGCAGCGGCCGGGGCCGACGGGGCGGCAGGGGGCGGAGCCGCGCCCCCACCGCAGGCCAGCGCCAGCGCCACCAACAGCAAACCTACCGGCAACCAGAAGCCCCTGATCCATCGTCCAGATAGACTCTTCATGCTTTGGTTCTCCTATGCTGGGCTGACGAGTCTATCATCAGTAGCCGGTTATGAGGTCGGAATCACTCAACATCAGCGCCGAGGCAACCCCGTTGAGAGCGACCAGCGCTGCATCGCGCGACGTAACCGTGATGCCGCTCGGGTCGGCGGTTACGTAGGCCATGATGGTCTCGTCGGCCGCCGGGTCCGCATTCGCGACCTCGGGCTGGATGGACTGGTAGAACGCCAGGGCTTCCACCTGGTGGGTGCCAGGATCCTTTCCTGCCTGCACGTCATCCAGCGAGACGCCAATGTACCTTACCGTGGCGAGGTAGAAAATGGCGTTGAAGCGGGAGAACACCTCCTGGGCGGCAGCGTCGCAGGCGGCAGCGTCGCCGTTTTCTGCGGCCTGCCTCACCCGTTCGAAGGCTTCGCGCAGCGGGATATCGATGGTGCCTTCCCTGCCGAAGTTGCCTTCGCGACTCCGTGCCAGCCTGGACAGCGAGTATGGGTAGGTCCCGTCATCGCCTGGCAAGCCGACGTAGATGCCCCAGCCTTCATCAACGTCCCCCGAATCCAGGTCCGCGCAACCACCGATCACATAGTGTTTCGACCAGTGATAGAGGATCCTGAGGATGCCCTTATTGATGGCCTGGCGTTTCTGCGCATCGGTCCATTCGGCGGCATCGCCCCGTCCTCGTACCGTGTTGTTGATTGGGGAGTCGAGGAAGTTCCCGGAGCCGTAGAACTCGGTTGCCAGAGGGAATTCCTCGGCCCGCTCGGGATCTCGGGCAAAGCCGCGGAGGGTCTTGCTGCGCACGCCGATACGGGTGTGATACCCCACCTCGTAGAGCAGGAAGATGTCGGCTACGGGCAGGGGCTCGCCTTCCTGGATCACGTTGGTCAGCTTGGCGATCTCCTGGTAGTCGGAGGGTATCTTCTGGTAATGCTCGCGGTTGGTGGTAGCGTGGTAGTACCCGTCGGACGGGCTGGGCACGCTGCGATCGGTCTCGTGCGGGAGGTTGACCGGAATGAAGAAACCAGCAGACTCGTCCAGTTCACCGGTGTAGGGAGACGGGGTACCGCTGGATCCGTCGCCGGTGTCGTCGGTGTACTCGGTGATGAGGTCGTCGTCGGTCAACATCAGCTCGTCAGCCACGCCGTTTAGGGCGGCCAGTACCGCGTCGCGCGCCGCGGCGTTGATCTCGCTCCCTTCGGCCGTGAGGTAGTGCATGATGGTCTCGTCGGCAGACGCGTCGGCCTTGGCGACTTCGGGCTGTATGGACTGGTAGAACGCTAGGGCTTCCACCTGGTGCGTTCCCAGTGCGTCGCGGTCGCCGGCCGCCGCGTCATCGGCGACCCTGCCGATGTACCTCACGGTAGCCAGGTAGAACATGGCGTTGAATCGCGAGTACACCTCGTTGGTGGCTGTCTCCAGGGCCTCGGCATCGCCATCGTCGGCGGCCTGCCGCGCCCGGTCCATTGCCTCCCGGAGTGGGATGTCGATGGTGCCCTGCCGTCCGAAGTTGCCCTCACGCGCCTGGGCCAACGCCGCCAGCGAGTTGGGGTACGCTCCATCCACTTCCTCGCCCACGTACACGGCCCATGCCTCGTCAATGAGGCGGGAACTCATGCGATCCTGACCGATAATCATGTAGAACTTGGACCAGTGGTAGAGGATCCTGAGCATCCCCTTGTTGATCGCCTGGCGCCGCTGGGCGTCGGTGTAATTTTCCGCTTCCCCTCGCCCCCGTATGACGTTCTCAATTGTGTCGTCGAGGAACGTGTCCGACCCATAGAATTCCGCGGAATCGGGGAAATAGGTGGAGGGCGTCGATCCGGCCGCGAAACTCTTGAGCGTGCGGCTCTGCGGGCCCAAACGGGTGTGAGAACCGGCTTCATAGAGCAGCCAGATTTCCGCCGCAGGGAACGGCTTTCCTTCCCTGATCACGTTGGTCAGCTTGGCGATTTCCTGGTAATCCGTGGAAATCTTCTGGTAGATTTCCCGGTTGGTCGTCGCCGTGTAGTAGCCGTCGGACGCCGTCGGGCCTTCGGTCTCATAGCTCAGGCCGGTGGGAATGTAGAGGCCGCCTTCCTTCCCGCTCATCATCGCGGCGGTGGCAGTGCCGGACGCCGATCCAGTACCGGTTCCCGTTCCGGTGCCGGTGTGGGTGTGCGTACCTGTTCCAGTTCCCGTTCCAGTTCCGGTACCCGTTCCAGTTCCGGTGTGGGTGCCGGTATGAGTGCCCGTACCCGTGCCTGAGCCGGTTCCGGTCCCCGTGCCGGTTCCGGTGCCGCCCGAACCGCTCCCGATTACGGTGATGGAGGGCCGGTCTTCACCACGGCGTGCCGCTTCGGTGGCAGCCTGGACGGCAGCCTCAGCCGCTGCTACCGCTTGGGCTGCTGTAGCCTGCGCAGCTTCCGCTGCGGCTTGCGCTGCCGCAGCCTGGGCTTGCAATGCTTCCGAATTCGATGCGCCGACCGCCGCCGCTTCGGTCGCAGCCTTGGCGGCCGCTTCCGCCGCCGCTGCTGCCTGGGCTGCGGTGGCCTGGGCCGCGTCTGCCGCTGCTTGCGCTTCCGCAGCCTGCGACCGGGCCGCGTCGTCTTGCGTCGGGGCCGGCGGCGGTTGCTGCTGGCAACCCAATGCTAACGCAAGCAGCACCGTCAAAGCCAAACCTGCGATCCAATACTGCCGGCGGGGTAGCGATACCCACGTCCTTATGTGATAACGCACTTTCGTCGTCCTCCTTGATGGGTTTCCTGTGCGATTACTTGCTCAACATCTCCCGGAGCATCCCGGTCGGGACGCGCCAGAGATATTTGGGACCGATAAATGACCTGCCCTTGGTGCGGCGCGTGTAGTCCACGGGGACTTCCTGCATCCGCATGCCCTTCTTCAGGAGGTCCAGGGTCAGCACCTGCGCGTAGTTGTAGTCGTGGATGACTTCAGCGCACTCCAGCGCCCGGCGTGAGAATGCCCGGAAGCCGGTCTGTCCGTCCGTGATCCGTCGGCCGGTTGCCACGTTGAGCGCAGCCGTGAAAGCAATGTTGCCGATGCGGCGAAATGCCCGCTGATTTGGACTTCTGCCCATGTAGCGCGAGCCCAAAACGTAGTCGGCCTCGCCGGCCTCGATGGGAGCCAGCAGATCGGGGATCTGTTCGGGCGGATACTCGCCGTCGGCGTCCACGTACACGGCGGCTCGGGCATCCAACTCGTTGGCGGTAGCCAATCCCGTTCGTAATGCCGCGCCCAGACCCCGGTTGCACTGGTGGGAAACGACCACGTCGGCCCCGTGCCGATGGGCCACTGCCACGGTGTCGTCAGACGAACCGTCGTCCACTACGATCACTTTCAAATCGGGCTTTTGCTGACGGGGTATCCGTGCCAGGGTGGACGGCAGGTTCTCCGCCTCGTTGTGCGCCGGCACGATCACGGCGACCGGCCTGGAATCTTCATCCTTGTCGGGCAGGCCGAGCACCTGTCCCACCGATTGGGCCGGTGGCTCCACGCCCAGGTAATAGGCGATCGTCGCCGTAACGTCCATGACGGAGTGCGGTTCTTCCACCGGCCCAACCAACTCAACGCCCTCTCCCCACATAATCAAGGGCACGTAGCGCTCCGTCGGGCCCATGTGGCCGTGCCCGCCGATGCCGATGCCCTGTCCGTGGTCCGCGGTGATCACGACCGTTGCGTTTTCCAGGTATCCGATGGAATCGCACCATCCCAGGAAATCCTCGATGTGTCGGTCGCTATCCTCGATTTTCTGGAGGTACTCGGAGTTGTAGCTGCCTCGGGCGTGACCCGTCTGGTCCACGCTGAGCAACTGGAGGATGAGCAGGTCGGGGTCGTCGCGCTGGACCACCGCTTTGGCCCTGGCTTTCAGCGCGTCGTCGATCTCGTCGTTGTTGGTGACGGCGGTTACGGTTTCAACGTCGGTCTCGCCGAACGCATCCACCAGGTGGGCGATGCCTACCAACTTGCCCGTCAAGCCGCCCGCCCGCAGCGCGTCGAATATTGACTCGCACTTGACGCCCAGACTGGGCACAAAGTTGCTGGACATGCCGTGGACGCGGGGAGGCGCGCCGGTGAACATGGAACTGAAACCGGTCACGGTTCGCGCCGGGTACACGGTGGAGGTATCGATGTAATCGACACCCTCCTTGCGGAGCTTGTCGATGAACGGGGTGTTGGCTTCTTCCAGCCGGTCGAACCGGCAGCCGTCGATCACGATGGTAATGAACCGCCGCGAGATACGCTTTCCGGACGACGCTCTCAATCGCGTCGGCACCAGCGAAGGCGCCGGCGGCCAGGTGAAGAACCACTGGTGCAGCAGCAGCGCGGTGATCGCCAAACCCAGGGTGAAGCCTTCAACCGCCACGAACGTCCAGACCGACGGGTTGTTCACCAGCATCTGGAACGCCAGCACCAGGATCGTCAGCTTGGGAATCTGCTCCAGGAAGTTTCCGCTGGTGGGGTCCGGATTTTCCAGCACCAGCCGCCAGAAGCGCGTGAAGTTGAACCACGACGTCCCGATCCGCAGGTGGTAGTAGATCGTGCCCCACAAGACGATGGTGAAGGTGAGGTACACGCCCAGGATGAGGCCCACCGCGATGCCGTCGAAAAACCGGAAGGCCGCGAGGAATACGCCCAGATACACCCACAGGGCGACGCGAAGTTTCAACGGGAAGTCGAACCGGTAGAAGATCACGAACATCGGGATCAGCGCCGCCAGCGCCAGCCCGGCCCTTAGCCAGTAACCGGCGTCGGTCAGGTGGGGGATGCTCAGCAGCGCCAGGATCCCCAGCGTGAACACCGGGGTGAAGGGTTTGCCTTCGTTGAGAATGTTCCAGGCGCGGGCGGCGAAGATCTCGAACCGCGAGGCGTGCTTGTCGCCTTCGGCGGATCCCCGCAGCGCGCCCAAGCCCTTGATGGTGATTGCGTCCCGCACCGCCACCAGCGTGAATACCGCCGCCACTGTGTATGAATACGCGAACTTGAGCCCATGGGTCAGGACGGCAAGCGCCAGCCCTTCCTGCCACGGCACGCCCATCGCGTAGAGCGCGCCCGTCATGCTGGCCTCGTAAACGCCAATGCCGCCCGGCGTCACATGGAACACCTGGAACAGGATGGTGAATGCCGTGACGCCTATCACGGCTGCTATGGACAGTTCAACGCCCAGAGCCTGCGCCGCCACCAGCAGCACGCCCGCCTCCAGTACCCAGCTCGGCAGGGTCCACAATGCGGCCTTGAGGATGCGTGTCGCCGAAATTTGAGCCAACTGCGCCCGGAAGCTCTCCAACCGGCCCCGCAGAAACTCGGGCGCCATGCGGTCCAGAGTCCGGTAGCGCAAAAGGGCAAGACCTGCCGCTGCGCCCACCACGACGACGATGGGTATCGACAGGCTCCTCAACCAGTCTCCTCTGCCGTCCAGTGAGGCGACCAACGCGCCAGCCACGGCCGCAATCAGTATCAGGCAGCCAAAATCAAGCAACCGGGCCACCGCCGTGGTGGTGGCGGCCTCGGCCAGGGGAACACCTCGACGGGTGGCGAGCAGCGGGCGCGCCGCCTCACCCAGCTTGAAAGGGAGCAGATGGTTGGCGAGGAGCGCGGCCTGCAGGCAGGTGAACAGGCCGAATACTCCGGGGCGGCCGGTCATCAACTGCCGCCAGGCCACCGCCCGCAGGGCAAACGCTGCCGTATAGCTCACCAGCAGCGCCGCGAGCAATTCCGGGCGTTGGACCAGCGTCCCCACCGCATCGGCCAATTCGGCCCAGTCGGCTAGCCACCAAACCAAAAGCCCGACGGCGACGGTCAGCGCCATACCGATTAGAACACGAGAGACATTGCCTATGCCGAGAAATGGCTGTCCGTGATCGCGCGCCGCAGCGTCAGGGGAACCTTCCATGGTTCGAATATCTGTTTGCTCCGGCCGCCTCATAATCGCCACTCCACGGAATCCGTTTGCGCCTGTTGGGCATTTGTCGTCATCGTTCAATACATTCGGCCTTGCCGGGAGGAGGGTGCCGACAAGGCCGGTAGCCCGGGAGGGGCGTATTACCGGAGGATCACCGCCGCTATAGCAACCCACCGATCATGTTCAGAATCCGTGCCACGTAAAATGTGTTAGCGTCTACGTGGCGACAATAATTTAGTGTACACGAAAACTATTGTCAACCCCCAACGTATTTCGATTTTTGATGTACCGCCTCGCTACATTTTTGTTGCTACGTCCAGAATGGCGCTGCCCGTTCGGATCGCACCTCGGCGTACGGCATGCGGCGATCACGTGGGTTGCCTACACGGGGCACGATACGTAGCAATGATCGGAAAAAGCTCTGACTCCGGTGAGATAGAAGGGCTACGGCGCGTGGTTGTCCTCGTGACTTCGCGCCCCCCAAAAACGGCTTTCCTAATCAGGTCTGATGGCTGAACCATTCATTGCATCAGATATAATTCGGCTCTTACGTGAACCGCCGCATGGCCGGAAAGGGCTACTTGACATCAACGATGTTGGTAGCCAAAATATTTGCGACTTATGGGGTGAATAGAAGTTTGCGCTTGTATGCGCGTACTAGCTTCGGATGCCATCCCATTGAAATCTTTAGGAGGATCCTAATGCACCGAAAACCCACTCTAATGGCTATCACGGTTACTGTGTTGGGGCTATGCTTGTTCGCGGTTGCTATGGCCTGCACCAACGAACCCCCGCCGGCTCCTGCCGCGCCCCCACCAGCGGCCATGATGGAAGAGCCCAAAGTCGATGTGGACGCTCTCAAGACCGAAGTGGTTGCACACTACGCTAACGGCGTGCATGGCCTCTATTCCCAGAGCCTGTCGTCCGCCCGGGTAATGGACACCGCCATCGACGCCTTCCTGGCCGACCCGAATCCGGCCAGCCTCGAAGCGGCCAAGCGCGCGTGGCTCCGCGCCCGCGACGATTACGGCCCCACCGAAGTGTTCCGCTTCTACGGCGGCCCCATCGACAACGAAGAGGATGGCCCGGAGGGTCTGATCAACGCTTGGCCCATGGACGAGTCATACATTGACTATGTCGAAGGCAACGCCACCGCCGGCATCATCAACATGCCCGATGAGTACCCAACCATCGACGCTGATCTCATCATCTCCCTCAACGAAGAAGGCGGTGAGGAAAACGTCTCCACCGGTTGGCACGCCATCGAGTTCCTGCTCTGGGGCCAGGACCTGAACGACGATGGTCCCGGCGATCGCCCCGTGGAGGACTACACCACCAACGACAACGCCGAACGTCGCGCCCAATACCTCGCGGTCGCCTCCGACACGTTGCTCGGACACCTGCAGGACATGGTCGACGCCTGGGCGCCCGGCCAACAGAACTACCGCGCCGAGTTCGTGGCGAAGCCGGTTGATGACGCGCTGGTTGACATCATCACCGGCGCCGGCGCCCTCAGCCAGGGCGAACTGGCCGGCGAACGGATCAACGTCGCCTACGAAGAGAGGTCCCAAGAAGACGAGCACTCCTGCTTCTCCGACAACACCGTCGCGGATATCGTGGGCAACGCCATCGGCGTGCGCATGGTGCTCACTGGAGATTACGGTGTAGTTTCGGGTCCCGGCATCATTGACCTGTTCGCAGCCGAAGACGGAGCGCTGGCCGATCGTCTGACCGACGAAACCAGGGTCGCCGTCAACATGGCGCACAACATCCCGGACCCCTTCGACCAGCATCTGACCGGCGACGCTCCGGACAGCGCTTTCGGCCGAACCCAGGTCAAGAGCACCATCGACGCCCTGATCAAACAGGCCGAAACCATCGTGGCGGGAGCCGCGGCCTTCGGCTACCAGATCAATACTTCAGTCTAGGGGACCGCTCCAGATGCTCTCAGGCCGTACCGTAAGCGTCCGCAAGTCGGTCCTGCTGCGGTACGGCCTTGCAATTCTGTTTGGCGCGGCGGCGCTCGTCGCGCTCGGCTGGTTCCTCTGGAGCGACGCCAGATCCGGCCCCAGCGACGCTGAGGTCGCCGCGATCCTGCAAACGCAACTTGGCGGCGAAACCACGGTCAAGAGCACCAACCGTAACTCCTTTGCCCTCGCCGCCGCCAATCTGAACAGCCAGGAACGTCTCACCTTCGAGATTGGCGACAGCTTTTTCACGCAAAACTGGGTAACCACCCCCGCATCCACCGAAGCCAGGGACGGCTTGGGCCCAACCTTCAACGCCCAATCCTGCTCGTCCTGCCACACCCTGGACGGACGCGCCCAGCCGCCGGCCGATAACGACGACCCCGAGCGGGGTCTGCTGTTCCGTTTCAGCATACCCGGCGTGGACCCAGTGACCGGAGGGCCGCCGCCCGACCCGGTGTACGGCGGACAGCTTCAGGATCGTGCCATACTCACCGTCCCGCCGGAGGGACGATTCCTCATCAATTACCGGGAAGTTCCCGGATCCTATGAGGACGGCACCCACTATACGCTGCTGCAACCCGAGTACGCATTCGCCGAATTGGCTTTCGGCCCCACGCATCCCGACCTGCTGTTTTCCCCGCGTATCGCCCCTTCGGTGTTCGGAGGCGGTCTCCTCGAGGCGATACCCGAAGCCGATATTCTGGCGCTGGCAGACCCGGACGATGCAGACGGCGACGGCATATCCGGACGCGCCAACATGGCCTGGAACGTCAGGGCCGGCGCAACGCGGCTGGGTAGGTTCGGCTGGAAGGCCAACGTTCCCACCTTGGAGCAGCAGATCGCCGGCGCCTTCCACGGTGACATCGGCATCACCTCCCCGTTGTTTGAAAACGAAAATTGCCCGCCTTCACAAACCGACTGCCAGGGCGCCCTCAACGGCGGCACACCGGAAATTCCCGAGGACCGTTTGGGCAAGGTCGTGTTCTACAATCGCACCTTGGGCGTGCCGGCCATGCGCGACGTGGACGACCCACAGGTTCGTGATGGCGCGCGTTTGTTCCTCGAAAGCGGTTGCGCCGCATGCCATACGCCCAGCCACACCACCGGTGAGCACCCGGTGCCAGCCCTCGTCGGACAGGTCATATTCCCCTACACCGACCTCCTGCTCCACGACATGGGCGATGGACTGGCCGATGGTCGGCCCGACTTCCTCGCCGACGGTCGGGAATGGCGCACTCCGCCGCTCTGGGGCATCGGCTTGATCGAAAACGTCAACAACCACACCCGTTTGCTCCACGACGGCCGCGCCCGCAACATTGCTGAGGCCATCCTGTGGCACGATGGTGAGGGGTTGGCTGCCCGCGAGGAATTCCGGAAAATGTCCCGTGAAGAAAGGGAGGCGCTAATCCGCTTCCTGGAGTCTCTCTGATGCCAATTGCGCGCTACATCCTGCTCGCGTGCGTGTCGGCCCTGCTCGTCGGAATGGTGTCCTGCACGCAGCAACCGCCGCCCACCAAGCAGAAAGTCCTGACCAGCCTGGCGGACGATCTGATCGTGCCCCGTTTTCAGCAGGTCGCGCAGGAGATGGAAGACCTGAACGCATCCTTGTCTGCGCTGTGCAGCAACGGCGGTTCTTCTGAGCTCGAGGCTGCGCGGGCGGCGTGGCGCGATGCGCGAGAGCCGTGGATACGTTCCCAGGCAATGTGGTTCGGCCCGGTGATGGACCGGCGTTCCCGTTCCCTCGTCGACTGGTGGCCCGTGGATCCGGACCGAATCGAGAAACTGCTGTCCGACCGGGATACCATCGCCACCAGCGACGTGCACGAATTCTTTGCTTCCACCCAGCGTGGGCTGGGCGCCATCGAATACGTGCTGTTCGACGACGATCAAGCCGTCCTAGATAAATTGGGCGCGTCGAACGGTATACGGTGCCAATACCTCGAAGCCCTGGGCGACGTGATAGCCGATGAGACGGCCGCCGTTCGCGATGAGTGGTCCGGCGCCAGCGACTCGCTGGATTACGGCGCCTACTTCAAGGGCACGGCCAGCGTTGCCCTGCTCGATCAACAGGCAGTCGACGAGTCAGTGCGCACTTCGGTATTCATCACCCGCAGCCTGGGCGACATGAGGTTGGGCAAAGCGCTGGGGGTCGATGGCGTGGAGCGGGACCCGTCGGCGATACCGGGCGGCGCCGGCCAGAACGCCGTGGCCGACCTGCGCAACCAGGTCCTCGGGATGCAGGACGTGTACTTGGGAGCAGGTACGGAGGACGCCCTCGGCATCAGCGACCTGTTGCAGGGGGTGTCGGAGGAGGCGGACCAGCGCATGCGTGATCGCTTCACGGCCACGCTGGAGGCCATCGACGGGTTGCAGGAACCCCTGCAGTCGACGCTGGTGAGCAATCCCGAACCCGCGTTGGCGGTACATCACCAGGTCAAGGAACTTCAGCGCGCGCTCAACACCGAGGTTGTCAGCCTGCTGGGGGTTACCGTCGGGTTCGCGGATACAGACGGCGACGGTGGCTAGCGTACCGGCTCTTCCGGAGCTTCTGCGACCGGGGCGGGTGATTCGTACGGAATAACCCACGACTTCGGACCCAGTCCCGGCCTCACCGACGCCAGATCGGTGGCCGGGTCAATCAGCCGCGTATTGGGTCGTCCGTTGAAAGCCACGAAAGCGTCGGCAGTCACCGTTACGTTGGTGTGCCCTCGGTCCGCGAAATCGTCCGCGATGAAATCGGCCGTTTGTCGGATCAATTCCGGTTGGAATGCCATTCGCTCGACCTGCAAAGGCGTCAGGTATTCGTCGGGTTCGACGAGCCAGGAACGGCCGGAATCGGGGTCATGCACCCGGTACCGAACGAAACCCACTTTCTCCGTGAGCATCACGCGCCAGGCGAACAGGTAACCTTCCTCAGTCCACCGCACGTTGCCTCCGTACACGTAATGTCGCAGGGGCAACGCTAACTGGATGACGGCGAACAGTGCCAGCGCCACCAGTGCCACGCGGTTGACCCACGGCTTGATCGGCCGGGCCGCCGTATCGTCATCACCTTGACGCGTGAGCAATCTCAATGGCCGCAACAGTTGGCGCGGCCAATCCGGCGCGAAGAATATCAGCGTCAGTCCAATCATCAGCCACGGGAAAATTCCCAGTTGCGGGAAAAGGACCCACGTGGCCACGTGGAACGCAACCAGAGTGCAGTAAGCCGGTAACCGGGTGCGCCGCCACAGCAACGCCGGCACGATGGCCAGATCGAACAGCCCGCCTCCCCAGCTCATCGCATAAGCCACCCACAACTCCTGGAGCATCGGCCCTACGACGGGCAAATCGCCGTGCTGGTAGAGCCAGATGCGCATGGGCTGCGCATCGAACAGCCAGTCCGGGTTCAGCTTGGCTATGCCGGCGAAAACGTACACGACGCCGACCTGCGCCCGCAGCGTCCAAAGCACCCACACGGGAACGACGCTGCGCTGCAAAGGCAAAACGACCAGCAACAAACTGACCAGACTGATCAGATAGTGGTGATTCAGGTAGGTGGTTCGGTCCAGCAGCTCGACGTAGGTGAAGCCTACGAAGAACAGGGTCGCGCACCATCTCAACCGATAGCCCGCCGCAATTCCCAGGCTGAGCAATCCCAGAACGGCAAAGTGCGCGTGCATGCCCCAGCCCGGCCAAGGCTGCAACCACCCAAAGCCCAGGTATGCGAAGTGATGGGCCGGCTCAATGTATAACGGCTCGATCCAGCCGTGGGCGAAGTAGCGAATGACGACGGCCAGGCACAGCAGGCCAAAGATCACTCGGAACGCTGCGGCGGATGCGCCGTCCACTGGACGGTTAGCAGCAACTCTGAGGGCGCTGGCCCAACCCGGTAGATCGACGCGCATGGTCAGTCGGGATCGGATTGACGCCCTCCCCCGCTGTCATTCTGCGTCATGCGTGCCGGCCTGCTCGCCAAGGCGATGCTCCCGTATTCCCAGCAGCATCGCAATCGCCGAGGATACTGTGGTTCCCAACCCTTCGGCAAAAGGCAACTATGCCATTGCTACGGTGACCTGGGCCACCGTAGAACGTCGCGGCGATGCTCGGAACACCGAAGCCCGGCTGCCCCTTCCCAATTTTCAACTGGAATGACGCCCTCGCCACCGGAAACGCGGCCTCCGCCGAGCCGTCCGCGGCGCCCACAGACGGGTTCGACGGACTGGCGCTTACCGCCATCGGGCAATTACCCCGTTATGGGTCCTGGAACTTGGCGTTCCAGGACCGTCCGAAACAACCCCGTTTAGAGATGGTTGCTTAGAAGTCGGGCTGCGGCGGTGCTCCCCAGCCTTGGGGAATGTTGATCAGGTTCGGCTCCAGGTCCTCGACGGAGGTCTGGCCGCAGTAGGCCATGGCCCGGTCGATCTCTTCACGGAGCAACTCCAAAACCCCGTGCACGCCCTCAGCCCCGTTTACGGCCAGCCCCCAGAAGAGGGGACGCCCGATGCCGACAGCCTTGGCTCCCAGGGCCAATGCCTTAACCACGTCACTGCCGCGCCGGACGCCGGAGTCAACGTAAACCTCGCAGTTGCCCTTGACCGCATCGACCACCTCGGGAACCATCTCGATCGCTCCCATGGTCATGTCCAGTTGGCGTCCGCCGTGGGTCGACACCAACACTCCGTCGACACCGCTCTCGGCGGCGATGTGGGCGTCTTCGGCGGTGCGAATGCCCTTGAGCACCAGGGGCAACCCCGTGAGGCCGCGGAGCCATTCAAGCTCCTGCCAGGTGAGGGGAACGGTGCGGTTGACGTTCCAACCCACGGACTCATCGGTGCCGCGCAGCACGTTCTCCGGCTCGTTGACGCCCCGGAAGTTGCCTTGCTCGAAGTTCCGGTTGTACCGGTTGCGCAGGTCACGCTCCTTGGGGCTGGGCGTGGGGGTGTCCACCGTCAGGGTGATGGCCTTGAACCCGGCCTCTTCCGCGCGGCGGACCAGCATTTCGGTGAGATGGTAACCCCGGTGGTATAGCTGGAAGAAGAGGGGGCTGGTGGCTTCTTCAGCGACCTCCTCCATGCTGCAGTTGGAACCGGTGCTGAGCATCATCAGCGTGTTGGACATGCTTGCGCCGCGGGCCGTGGCTACCTCTCCCTCGGGATGGGCACGGTGATGGGAACCTGCGGGGCAGACGAACACGGGCATGCTGATCTCATTACCCAGCATGGTGGTCGAAAGGTCCCGCTCCCCGATGTCGCGCAGGAACCGGGGACGCAGGGTCAACTCTTCGAAAGCGGTGCGGTTGCGGCGGGTGGTGAACATGTCCATAGCCCCGGCGTCGATGGTGTCCCAATCGTCGTGGGGCAGGACCAGCCTGGCGCGTTCCTCGTAGTCGTAGAGGTTGATGGGATCGAGTCGCATGTTGACCTCCCTGGTTGCGGTTGATGGTGCGCCTACTTTAGGGCGTGACGCCGATAGTGGCAAGCCCCGCCGCGCCTTCTCTTCGGCTATGAGCACTTTCGCCCGTGCTTCGATGTTCTTCCGGCGCTCCTTCGGCAACCGGTCCATCATCTCTTGCAGAGTAGTCATAAGGCGGGATTGAACAGGATTTCCCAAGGCATGGCATCAAGTATACGCGGTTGGTATATGCCGTCAATTACTTGAAGGCTGCGGCTATGGCGGCCTTCAGTTCGGCTACAGACAGGCTTTCTCCGCCTGCTTTGGCTGCCGCCAGGTCCGACCCGGACCCGGTAGTATCCAGCACGTGGTCGAGGGGGATTCGCCAGGCGGTTTCCCCCTCGACAAGCCACACCTGCTCGCCGAAGTGTGTTCCGCCTCTGCCGCCGACTGCATCGAGCTGTTCCTCGTTGAAGAGAAATCGCACATGTGTACCGTCATACGTGTACTCGTCCTTGGCGACGAACACCTTGAGAATGAACAGGATGTATTCCTGGTCTATCTCCAGCTTGGTATTGGGGCGAAAGCCCGGGGAAGCCAGTTCATAGTTATCCGGCAGTTCCCCGCGATATACCTCCACTACCTGAATGCCAGCCCGATCCCAAGGCCAACGGCCAAGGCTCGGGTTTTGCAATGGAGGCCACTCGATGCCCTCGGGCAAGGTGACGCTCCGGTGGGACAGGACCCGGACGCGGGCAATGGCATCGTATTCTTCCCTTCTGTCACGGGCGAACTCGGTCACCTGCTCCGCCAGGGTTGGCGTGGGCGCCGGAGCACTGCCCCCGGAGTTGTCCCCTAGGGGGACCACCCCTTCCGGCGTTGGCGTTAGCGTGGGGTCCGGGGCAAGGGTGGGGAAGGGCGTCCAGGTGGGCAATCGTGTGGGCTTGACGTAGCCGGGGGGATAGGGCGTCCTGGTGGGTTGAATCGTCGGCGTGGGGGTTCCGGCCGACGCCGGGGTCTCCGCCTGGGCTGCCGCTCCCCGCTCGGAAGGCGAAGCTGGCCCGCAGGCCAGGGCCAGAACGGTCAAGCCGGCCAGCAATGTCGCAGCGGTCAGTACCTTGAGTTTCCGGCAAAACATGGTTGATAATTCCTTTCAACGCGCCTGTTTGTGGAAACGGAAGCCTTATTGCGCCTCGACCATAATATTGACGAGCGCATTTCGCAACAGTTTGGGTTGTAACCGGCTTGGTTCAGGCTGAGGCTGGTTACTCGAAAGCCGCGGCAATGGCGGCCTCCAGTTCGGCTACAGGAGGCTCTCTCCGTTGGCTTGACCCGGTTGGGGGGCGTACCTACAATCCATCCAGAGCAACCCATACATAGACTGAGAGCATTGGCGCAATTTCGCCGGGGCGGGCTGGCTCTGGGTTCCGACGCCGAGGCCGCAGCCGCTGACCGGCAGCAGAGGAGACGGGAGTTATGGAATTCGGACTGTTTATGATGCCGCTGCATCCGCCACGGAGGTCTTATGCCGATTCCTACGACCGGGACATGGACCTAATCGTCCTGGCGGACAAGCTGGGCTACCACGAGGCATGGATCGGGGAGCACATCACGGAGATGTGGGAGAACGCCCCGGTACCGGAGCTTCTCATCGCGCAGGCGCTGGCATTGACGGAGAATATCGTGCTGGCCACGGGGGTGACGATGCTGCCGCTGCACCACCCGGTGGACACGGCTCACCGGATAGCGATGCTGGACCACATGGCGCGGGGCCGGTTCTATTGGGGCATCGGGGTGCGCTCGCTGCCCACCGACCTGCACCTGTACGGCATCGAGTACAACTCGATGGACGATGTGCGGGAGCAGGGCAAGGAGGCGCTGGACATTGTGCTGGGGTTGTGGGAGGCAGAGGACGGGAAGTTCGGATACGAGGGCAAGTATTACCAGGTACACGCGCCGGAGACGGACCCGGTGCTGGAGCGGCGGCTGCACTACAAGCCGTACCAGAAGCCGCACCCGCCCATCGGCGTGGCGGCCTCGACCCCCACGTCGGAGACGCTGCGGATGGCCGGGGAGCGGGGCTGGATACCGATGACTAACCTGATGGACCAGCACATCGGGGAACTGTGGCAGCGAGTGGAGGAGGGCGCGGCCATTACGGGAAGGACACCGGACCGGAGCGAGCTTCGCGTGGGCCGGGAGGTGTACGTGGGGGAGACCCCCGAGTCGGCCCGGGAGGAGGCGCGGGTGGTGCTGGGGCGACCGTTCAACGAGCACCAGTACATCAACCGGAAGGCCGGGGGCAACCTGGCCTACGTGAAGGTTGACCCGGACATGCCCGACGAGGCGGTGGACGTCGAATACATGATCGAGAACGTCTGGATTGTGGGTGACCCGCAGGAGTGCGCGGACAAGATCCGCAAGAGCTACGAGGAGGTGGGCGGGTTCGGGCACCTCCTGGCCATCACCCAGGACCCGGACGACCACTCGCTGATGCAGCGTTCCCTGCGGCTGTTGATGGAGGAAGTCGGCCCGAAGGTTGAGGACTTGAAGTAGGGGTGGTACAGGCAGATCACATGGGGGTGGTCTGCTCCCGTAGCGGTCTGTCCCTGCCCTGTCGTTACCCAAAAAAGCGGGAGTCCATCGCCGGTGCATGTGGATTCCCATTTTCGCGGAAATGACGGTTGTGCATGGGACTCTATTGCAGGGAGGGATTTTGGAGGGCGCCCTCCCTGTGTGGTTATTGGGCCGTGAATGTGGTGGCGGTGTCGGAGTTAATGGTGACGGTGTACTCCGTGCCGGGTTCGTAGCCGGAACCCAGGGGGACCAGGGTCTCCAGGATGGGAAAGTCGGCGGTGCAGAACACAGACGGGTCGGACACCTGGTGGTGGGTGATGAGGACATCTATCCTGTCTGATTCTGTTCGCTGGATTTCATAGCCGTTGGACTGGGAACAGCTGCTGCCCCTGGGCATAGCGGAGACGACGTTTAGCTGGAATTCGGGGGGTGCGCCTCCCAGGATGACCTCGCTGCCCTGGATGGGCGACTCGGCAATGATGGTGTGTCCAAGGCCGGGTTTCGGTATGGTGAATGTGGTGGTGTCCCGGCCGTTTACCATCACCCGGTAGGTTGGTCCCGGCTCAAGGGGCTCCAATACCGGTATTACCGTATCAAGCTCCACAACCTGCTCGTGGCATGGAATGGCCCATGCGGTGGGCGGCGGCTGCATCAGGGTGACGCTGGTGATGATGTCGAAGCCGTTCACCTCCAAGCCCTCGCTGCCGGGGCGGGCACAGCCTTCGATGGTGGACTGGTAGTACGCGACCCGCAGCAAATGCTCCGGTTCGTTGGGTATCAGGTTTGCCGATACCACCTGGGCCGGGACCTCTTCCCATGTCCGCCAGTCCGGGCCTGCGTCCTTTTCCATCTCGGGCGGTGGCTGGACCAGGACCAGCACCATGTCCACCTTGCTGGGATTGCCGCGGGTTATGACCTCGTATGCCGTGTCGTTGGTGAAGGCCAGGCGTCCGTCTGACTCCGTGACCCTCGCGGTTACAGAGTACCTGTTGCGGGAATCTATGTCGTCGCGGTTATATTCTACCTTGAACCTGATGGGGACCTGACCGGGGTTAGGGATGGTCTGGCTGGCGATGAGCCTGGAGGGAGCGTCGGCCAAGGACACGTCGCGCAGCTCCACGACGAGGGTTGCGCCCGGGGTGAGGGCCAGCCGTTCCCGGTATGTGACGCTGCCTTTTACCGATGCGTTGGGACTGCGGCCTGACGGGACTTCCAGCGTGGCATTGGACGATGCAGGACCACCCTGGCAGGCGACTGATAGCAGCACGGCCAAGACGGATGCGGCGAAAATGATGGCAATATTGATTGGGGAGTTCATGCGGGTAACTTGTGCCAAAAGAATAAAATATGGGACACAAAATCAGGCTGCTTTGGGCAGCAGAGATTGTATATCCAAATAGACGTGGACTGGCGCATATCAGTTCCCATATGTGCAGCCTCGGATGGGTTGAGGTTGGAAACACCCGGCGCCGGTGGGCGGTCGGATACCTGTCTGCGTGTCCAACGGCAAAGGCGCTCCAAAACGACGCTGCCGGGGACTGGATGTTTCTCAGTCCCCGGCAGCGTTAGACCCTGATGTGCTGTGCCGCTACTCTCGATGGAGGTCGGCGGGGTCCAGGACCCGGAAGCCTATGCCAACCTTGACTTGGTACCAGGCGATGTTGCCCTCCTGGATGTTGCCCCGTATTTCCCTGACCTCGAACCAGTCCAAGCCCCGGAGGGTCTGCCCGGCGCGGCCGATCGCGTTCTCGATGGCCTGTTGCAATCCCTCGCTGGACGAGCCTACCAGTTCGACGATTTTATAAGTGTGGTCCATGCTCATGGTTCTCTCTCCTGCTTGCCAATCGTGATTGGGGATTTGGAGCGATTGGCTCCCTTTCATTATAGACTATGGAGATTCGGGTCAATACGCCCAATCGCTCTGTTAGAATGATTTTATGACTGCATTCAGCACATGTGGGAACCGGGACCGGCAAGGGACGGCCGGAGGCGACGAGTTGCCGGACCTGAGACGGGTGGCGGTTATCGGGTGCAGTTGCGCCGGGAAGACGACCTTCGCCAGCCGCCTGGCCGCAGCTACGGGCGGGGCATTCGTCGAACTGGACGCCATACACTGGCTGCCGGACTGGGTGGAACGCCCCAACGACGAGTTCCGGGCGATAGTGGACGAGGCTACAACCGTGGAGCGTTGGGTCGCGGATGGGAATTACAGCTATGCCCAGGACATTATCTGGGGCCGGGCCACCGCGGTTGTATGGCTCAACTACTCCTTTCCGCTGGTGTTGTACCGGGCGTTCACCCGGACCATTGCCCGGAGCATCACGGGCCGTGAGCTTTTTTCGGGGAACAAAGAGTCGCTGAGAAAAGCGTTCCTCACCAGGGACTCGATATTGCTATGGGTGCTTACGACGTATTACCCGCGGCGGAAGCGTTACCGGGAGATATTTGAGAGCGGGGAGTACCCGCACCTCAGATTCATCGAGGTCCGCCGCTCGCGGGATGCCGACAGGTTTTTGAAGAAACTGGAAGAGGGGGCCAACAGCCCATGACTCAAGATGCCGGAAACGCGCCGCGGGGCCAACGCGCCCAGGAAACGTTCGGACTCAACGCCGCGGCGTATGCGGCCAGCCCGGTACACATGCACGACGACCGCATCGAAATAATGATGCGCATGGCCGGGGAGCTGCCGGCGGGGTCGCGGGCCTGGGCAATGGACCTGGGATCGGGTGCCGGGTTCACCGCCTTCGCAATGTCCGAGGGGTTCAACCGGGTGGTGGCCAGCGACATTACCGGACCGATGCTGGAGGAGACCCGGCGCATAGGCCGCGACCGGGGCCTGACGAACCTGGCGCTGGTGCGCAACGCCGCCGAGTTTCTGCCCTTTGCCGACGGGTCATTAGACCTGATCACCAGCCGGGCCGCGGCCCACCACTTTGAGGACTTGGACCTGGCGCTAGACGAGATGCGGCGGGCGCTCACGCCGGGAGGGGCGTTGGTCATGGCGGACAGCGTTTCGCCGGAGGACAGCGCGGTGGCGGACTGGATGAACGACGTGGAGCTGCGCCGGGACTTCAGCCATGTCAATAACCGGCCTCCCTCGGAGCTGGAGGCAATGCTGGCCGGTCACGGGTTGAACATTGCAGAGCAGGAATTTACGCGGATACATCTCCAATTCAATAGCTGGGTCAAGCGCACGGGCACATCCGAGGAGGAAACGCGCAAGCTGCGGGAGGACTTTCTCGGCGCGTCCGGGGAGGTTATAGAGGCGTTTCAGGTCCGGCCGGTGGATGGTGACATTCACTTTTCCTGGCCCTGCCTGGTGCTGCGTGCGGTGAAGGGGTAGGGGCGACAGCCATTGTGGCAGTCTGGGAGATGCTCAAAACAGCGATGAGAACCCCATCTCTTCTAAATCGTTCTGGTTGAGTAGCAGTACGCGCCCTGTGCGTTCCTCCATGAACAGGGCGAAATCAGCCATAATGTCGCGGCCCAGGATAGCCGGGATCGGCATCCGTATCTCAGGGATTTGCAATGGCAACCGCGTAGTGTAGTCCTGAATCGTGAATTGGCATTCCACTACCCTGGTCTATACACTGCCGCCAATTCCTGTACTCCTTCGGCCCGTGCCGAGGGAATCGAAGTTCAGTCCGATCCTATCGGCCATTGCGGGAGACGGCATCGTCCGGTCAGCTCCAGTGTCTACAAGAAGCTCGACTCTAGCAGGCCTGATGTCGGGGTGGCCGGGGAACTCTAACTCACAGCGGACGAAAGGGCGGCGAATAGTACGGTCAGTGGAGAAGTATCCGCGAATCACAAAAGCGGCACTATGAGAATTTCAGGGTTACCGTTCATGTGACGTATTAACTCGACTTCCCCGCCGGGCGGAGGGCCACCTGTCTTGAGTTGGCCCACAAGGTCAAATTCGTCATGCGATGACGCGACCACTTTCTGGCCCACGATAGCAATCCACTGCTCTGGATACTGCTCCAAAAGTTCCTCGTAGTGGGCCTCGTAGAACTCCAAATCCTTGTAGAACCTTTCATTCAGAGCGTCGTAGTCATCCATCTCGATGATCCCTGTCTTCAATGCGGTTAGTCTATTCTATACCATGCGACACCAGACTTGAGCGCAACGCGGACTAGCACCCGCTCACGCTGCCCAGTCTTCGAGGGTGTAGGACATTTCCCAGAAGCGGTGCTCAAAGCGCAGGCTGGTCAGATAGGCTTCCCCCATTGCTGCCACCTCGTCGGGGCCGGCCCTTTCCGCGAGACGGTCGGCCATTGCCCGGATGGTGTGGGCCAGTTCCGAGAACTCCGGGGATGTGTACATCTGGATCCACTGGCAGTACAGGGGCGCGTGTTTGGGTTCTCCCTGCACGGCCAGGCGTTCTCCAACCTCCCAGTATCCCCACTGGCAGGGGAGCAGTGAGGCGACAAGCGCCTCGAAACTGCCCTGGTGGGCCACGCTGAGCAGGAAGCTGGTATAGGCCACGGTGGTCGGCGCTGCGCGGGTGGCCTCCAGCTCTTCCCGGGTGATGCCGAACTCGGCACAGTAGCCCCGGTGCAGCTCCATCTCGGTGTTCAGGGTCTCGTCCAGGAGGCGGGCGAACCAGCTCATTGTTCCCAGGTCGGGGGCGCGGGCCGACGCCAGGGCGAGGACGCGGCTGTAGTCGATCAGGTACACGTAGTCCTGCATCACGTAATGCTTGAACTTCTCCACGGGTAGCGTCCCATCGCCCACGCCGGTGACGAAGGGGTGCCCGAGGATTGCCTGGCGGACCGGCAAGGCCCGCTTTTCGATGTCTTCGGAAAAGCTCATTTTCACAGCGTCCGGTGGTTGGATGGGGGCAGGCAGAGGTCTTCGACCTCGTGGTGGTCTGATTCTAGTTGGCGGGTTGAACAGGCGTCAATGAAGTTGCGGGACGTGGGAATTGGCCCGAAAATCCCTGAATTTGTCTTGACACTGGAATAGGCGGGGTGGGTTAAGATGTTGCTTCCCGCGTCTGCGGACTCCCTGGCTGGGCGTCCACGTTTATCAACACCCTGACATCCGCCGGTTTCCGGGCCGGACGCGCCGGGCTTATAATGGGTCTTGCATGGAACGGGCCTGCGGCCCGTTCCGATACTCCAGCCAAGGACGATGACAATTATGGAAGTGGTATTCATTCAGGACGTTGTTAACCAGGCGCGGGCGGGAGAGATCAAGCGAGTTGCGGACGGCTACGCCCGCAACTATCTGATTCCCAAGGGACTGGCCGAGGCGGCCACGCCCGAGGTGCTGAAGCGGCTGCACAAGATCAAGGCCGCCGGCGACGAGGTGCGGATCCGGGAGACCGCGGAGCTTACCGAGCTTGCGGAACTGCTCGACGGCACCAACATCACAGTCGAGGCCCGCGTCACACCAATGGGCCGCTACTACGGGACCATCAGCGGCGCGATGATCGCCACCGAGTTGAGCAACACCGTGGGGCGGGAAATCGACCGGAGGCTGGTTGAGGCCGGGGAGCCGATCCGGGAGCCAGGGGAGTACCAGGTGACGCTGCGGCTGTCCACCGAGATCGAGGCGACCATCAACATCACCGCCGAAGTGGAAGAGTAACCAACCAGGGACGGACCCTATCCGCCGCTCCCCGGCCGGCAGGGCGGTCCAGTCGGCCACGGACTACAATACGGGGCGGCATTCTCAGCAGGCAGGAGAGCGCCCGGATGTATGCGGAGAAACTGCTACCTCACGACCTTGAGGCCGAGGCGGCGGTTATCGGGTCGTTGCTGATCGACGGGGAGTGTTTCTCTCGCGTCGCGTCGCTGGTGCGGCCCGACGACTTCTACCGGGAGCGAAACCAGGCGTGTTTCGCCGCCTGCCAGGCGCTGTTCGAGCGAGACGAAGCCATTGACCAGGTAACCCTCGCCAGGGAGCTTCAACGCACGGACAAGCTGGAGATAGTGGGCGGCATGTCCTACCTCAGCGGCCTGGTGGCGGTGACTCCGACCTCGGCCCATGCGGAGTATTACGCCGAGGTCATATCCAAGACCGCCACCATGCGTCGGCTGATCGACGCGGCCAACGAGATTTCGGCCATCGGGTACAACGACACCGCCGACGTGGACGCCACCCTGCGGCAGGCCGAGGACGTGTTGTTCGGTGTGCGCGCCGGGCAGACGCCCCGGGGCTTCATCCCGCTGCGGATGATCTACGACCAGTACCTGGAGGACCGGGCCGCGGCGGTGGAGCCGGACCTGCACACCAAGGCCCCGGTGCTGACTGGCTACAACGAGATGGACGAGCTGCTCGGTGGGCTGCAACGCTCGGACATGATCGTGCTGGGGGCGCGGCCCTCCACCGGCAAGAGCACCCTGGCGCTGAATGTCTCCATCAACGCGGCCCAGGCCGGTTCAATTGTCGGAGTGTTCAGCCTGGAGATGAGCCGGGAGCAGCTTGCGCTGCGTATCCTGTCGGCGGACGCCGAGATTGACTCTCACCGTCTCCGGCTGGGCCTGTACACCGAGGCCGAGGAGCAGCGCATCATCGACTCCATCGGAAGGCTGTCGGAGTTGCCGCTGTTCATCGACGACACACCCTTCCAGAGCCTGGTGGAGATGCGCAGCAAGGCGCGGCGGCTAATGCTGGAGCACGGGCTGGACATGCTGGTGATCGACTATCTCCAGTTGATCCAGGGCAGTAGCCGCAACGGGGCGAACCGGGTGCAGGAGATCAGCGAAATTTCCAGGTCCATCAAGGCGATGGCCCGCGATCTGGACGTGGCGGTCATCACCTGCTCCCAGTTGAGCCGGTTGGTTGAGAACCGCCCGGGGCACCGGCCCCAGCTTTCAGACCTGCGGGACAGCGGCAGCATCGAGCAGGACTCGGACGTGGTGATGTTCATCCACCGGGAGGATCTCCACAACACTGAAGAGGAGTGGGAGCAGCACTTCCCCGGCCGCGAGTACCCGCGCAATATCGCGGAGATAATCGTCGCCAAGCACCGCAACGGGCCGACGGGCAGCCTGAGACTCTTCTTCCGGGACAACCTGGTCCGGTTCGACGCGCTGGCACAGGTGGATGACTTCTAGCAGACCAACGCCTTTGTGCAAGGCAAAATGTCCGGGATTGACCGGAAATGTCCGGGAAATTGAAAATCCCCGTTCGCATAGGTGCTCTATATAAGAGATTGATGCCAAATTGTGAGTCAGCAACTTGGTGGCTTCAGGAGCCATTTATGGCAGACGGCAAAGAATGGCGAATCTCCGAACACTTTCGCCGCGACAGGGCCAGGGATAGACCAGAAGTTAACAAGAGCCGTCTAATAGATGTGTTGGAGAATTGGGTGGTGCGATGCACGACGATGGACAAAGATAAGAAAGAAGGGTTGTCTTATTGGGGATGGGTAGAGGTGAATGGCACGAGAAAGTTAATGCAAGTCGTTACTTCGCCATCGGGCGACGGGACCATTGAAAGCGCATACCTCAACAGAAAAGACCTGCGTGAAATTGACCGAGGAAACGTCCAGCATTTCAGAGACAAATGTGTCCGCGACGATTTTGAAGCGAGGTAAGGAATGAAGGGAAAAGCGACTACTCCCGGTCATGTGTGCGCCTCTGATGTCACCTTTCGCTTCCCTGATGGCCACACATGGCGCTACGCGGGATGCGAGCAGGTGTGGATGCACGAGGTGCCAATTGGGGCAGAATGGGAAGACTGCGAGGTATGCGACGCGCTGATGGAGAAAATCGGGGAACCGCCGGTGGATGAAATACCGTTTAATGTAGTGGTGGAAAGCAAAGTCCCGGGGTGACAAGCAACGCATTCGTGCAGGGCGGAAATGTCCGGGAAATTGAAAATTCCCCGTTCGCAAAAGAGGACTCATTTTATTCCGGATATGGATATGCTGGCCCAAGAACACGCTCAGACAGAGTGGGAATTTCTGGAAGCTTCGGACCGGGAATTTGCCTCAGGAGCGCATCTGCAAGCATCCGAAAAGCTATGGGGCGCCGCTGCGCATGCACTGATGGCGGTTATGCAAGAACGGGGAATGTCTGGCGATTCGCATAGAACGCTGCGATTTCACGCTGAAGCCCTCTCCCGAGAATATAGCGACTATAGGATAAAAAGGGGGGATTCCTCTCCATGACCTTTTCCGGTTTCAGCCGGGACACGCTGTATACGCCGGTGCCCAACCCGCTGTTCGGGCCTCTGCTCGAAGAGATTGACGACCTGGCCGAGTTGAAGGTCGTAATGCGGGGCATCTGGCTGTGCCATCGGCAGCGGGGTTCGCCCCGGATGACCCCCCTGACCGAATTCATCAACGACCGGACGCTGCTGCGGGGGCTGGGCGGCCCCGGACGGAACGCGGTCACGAAGATACGGCGAGGGCTGCGGCTGGCGGTGGAGCGGGGGGTGTTTCTGCGTTATGCGCCCGGCTCGCCGGACGGAGGCGGGGAGTATTACCTGCTCAACACGCCCCACGACCGGCGGGCACTGGAGAGGCTGCAGGGGCAGGAAGCACCGGGGCCGGACACGGACGGGGGACTCACACCGGACGTGCCGCACAATCTTGATTCCAGACCCAACATATTCGCCCTCTATGAAGAGACCATTGGTACGCTCTCCCCGATGCTGGCGGAGGAGTTGAAGGACGCGGAGGAGAATTACCCCACGGAGTGGGTGAGAGAGGCGTTCGCCATAGCCGTGGGGGAGAACAAGCGCAGTTGGCGCTACGTCTCCGGCATTCTGCGCCGGTGGGCGTCGGAAGGAAGGGGTGCAGGAAGGAACGATGGAAAGCCTGGGCGACATCCTGCGGAGGATCAACGCCGCAAGCACCTTGAGGCATACCAACGGCGCAGGGCACAGGACCGCGCAACTCGCTGAGGAAGTTGACCTTTGCCCCCGCTGCAATGGCAGCGGGTGGGTGTCCAAGCGGGTCCACGTCGGTCACCCGGAATTCGGTCAGGCGTTCCCGTGCGTGTGCCAGGAGACGCAGAACGTTCCCACGCGGGTCACGGCATTGCGACGGTACAGCAACCTGGGGGCGTTGACGCGAATCACCTTTGCCGGCACCCGTCCGGATGGGCAACCGGGGGGCGCGGCTAACCGCCAGATGTTTTCCGATGCGTATGCCTTCGCGGCGGATTACGCCGAGAACCCCGAAGGCTGGCTGGTGCTGTGCGGCCCTAGCGGCAGCGGCAAGACCCATCTGGCAGCCGCCATTGCCAACCGCTGCATCGAGCGGCAGCAGACGACTTTCTTCATCGTGGCCGCCGACCTGCTGGACCATCTGCGGTCCACCTACTCCCCGGAGAGTCCCATGACTTACGACGAACTTTTCGAGCAGGTGCGGAACGTTCCCCTGCTTGTGCTGGACGACCTGGGGACTACGAGCGCAACGCCTTGGGCCGAGGAGAAGCTGTTCCAGGTGGTGAACCACCGCTACAACAATGCGCTTCCCACGGTGATCACAGTACGCGGGCCGATGCATCGGATGGACGATGCCCTGCGGACGCGGCTGGAGGGATTCAACGGCTTTTCCAGGGTGTGGCAACTGGGCTATTTCAACAACCGGCCCGACCTGGACATCGGCGCTGTGCCGGACAGTATGCTGTCCCGGATGACCTTCGACAATTTCGACCCGCGCGGCGGACAGGGGGCGACCCGTACTGACCAGGAATCGCTGGCGGAGGCCCTGCGGGCGGCCCGGAGCTTTGCCGCTGACCCGGAGGGGTGGCTGCTGTTCACCGGGCCGTGGGGTTCCGGGAAGACGCACCTGGCGGTGGCGATTGCGGGGGTCAGCCTCCTGCAGGACCGCCCGGTGTTCTTCGCCTTCGTCCCTACATTGATGGACCACCTGCGCGCCACGTTCAGGCCGGACAGCGCCATCGGGTACGACGAGTTGTTTGAGGAACTGATCACCGTCCCGGTGCTGGTGCTGGACGACCTTGGGACTGAGAGCAGCACTCCCTGGGCCGAGGAGAAGCTGTACCAGATTATCGTGCACCGCCACGAGGCCAATCTTCCCACGGTGATAACCACGGCCTCGGACATGGAAGAACTGAAGAAGACCAGGCCCCGTATCGCCGCCCGTCTGGTGGACATAAACGTTGTCAACGACGTGCCAATCACCGCTCCCAACTATCGGGACCAGGGTAGGGGAGGCGTTTCCGGGCCTGTTGGGGATGCGCCGCGCACAAGTGGTCCCCGGCCAAGGCGCAGGGGAGACGGCTCCGGCCCACGGTAGCAGCTTTTCCCGCAGCGTCTGGATGGTTGCCAGTGGATTCCCGTTTTCACGGGAATGACGATAGTGTGTTCTCCGAATGCCCACTCATTTTTCAAAGTTGGTGAAACCGTTTGGCTGTTGGGCGCGTATTTATGATACAGACTATTTGTATGCCTTTGCGCCGGTGGCTCTGGCAGGGCGTGTGAGATGATAGTATGTATTGACATGGGAGCGGTTAGTCAACCAGAATAAGGCCCCGGCTTTTCGGGGCGAACTCCAGAGATGAGGATGTGGGCGAGATGAACAGACTTTCCAAATCGTTTGCTCTTGCGGTGACGGCGCTTTCTTTTGCCGTGATAGCTGTCGTTGCCTTTGCGTGGTTCGGCCCCGGGCTGGACAGGGTTACACCTCCGGCATCGGCGGCGCTGTTCGACGAGAACCTGGTGCAGCGGATCTATGAGGAGGCCAGCCCGGCGGTGGTGGACGTGAACGTGGACTTGCAGATGGCCCAGTCGTTCAACCGGCTGGGGGCCGGGTCCGGGTTCCTGATTGACATGGAAGGTCACATAGTGACCAACAACCACGTAATCCAGAACGCGGACCGGGTGCGGGTGTCGTTCCAGGACCGCACCAGCGTTGAGGCGGAGGTGCTGGGGGTGAATCCGGCCAACGACCTGGCGCTAATCAAGGTGGACCCGGAGGCGGTGAAGGGCATCACGCCGCTGACCCTGGGAGATTCGGACAACCTGCGGCCCGGTCAACTGGCCATCGCCATCGGCAGTCCTTTCGGGCTGGACGGCTCGGTGACTGTGGGGGTGATAAGCGGCGTGGACCGCACCATCCCCAGCGACATATCGCGGCTCATATCCGGGGCGGTGCAGACGGACGCGCTGATCAACCCCGGCAATTCGGGCGGGCCGCTGCTTAACCGGGACGGACAGGTGGTAGGCATCAACACGGCCATCCACGTCGCGCCGGGGCTGGTCCCGCGCACCCTGGGGCAGGGGAGCATCGCGTTTGCCGTGCCGTCCAACACCCTGAGCGACCTGATGCCCCGGCTGAAGAGCAAAGGGGAGATCAAGCCGCCGTGGCTGGGCATCGGCGCGGCCACCCTGGAGCCGCTGCTGGTGGAGACGCTGGACCTGCCCGTGGAGAGCGGCGTGTACGTTACCCAGGTGATGAGCGGCAGCCCGGCGCAGGAAGCCAAGCTGATACCCTCGGGCGCGGACATGGAGGGAATGCCAACCCGCGGCGGGGACATCATACTCTCGCTGGACGGGACGCCGGTTGCGACGGTGCCGGACCTTATCACCGAGCTCAACAAGCACCTGCCGGGGGATGAAGTGCAGTTGACAGTGCTGAGGGACGGGGATGAAGTTGCCGTGACAGTGACGCTGGCCGAGTGGCCGGAGGAACGGGAGTTCGGTAGCCGGTCACGAGAGCGTTTGCCCATCCCCGATGAGCGGTCCCTGCCGCGGATCCCGCTGCCGGACCTGTTCCCGAAGAACGACCCGAAGTAGGTCGCGCTGACAGGGTTAGAATTGGTAGCCTGGCCAACCGGGGATGACGGCGCTCGTCATCCCCGGTCTTGTTTGGCCCTGTTTCGTTACTCCTGTGGATGAGTTCGTTTCATTGTTTTCGCACATGGATTTCCGTAATCATGGGAATGACGGACTATAGACATCGGAGGCAGTAGTGAAACATGACGGGGCGGTTACGCCCTCAGAACAGGGGTAGTTGGCGGGAGGGGATGGGGTTGACTGCACGCTTGAAGTGCTTGCTGAGCGTTAGCTCCTGGTACTGGTAGGAGGAGCCGGCGTCGGGGCCATAAAGGATGGACGGGGCCTCGGCCATTGTCTGAAACTCCAGACGGCATACCTTCTGGCCGTTCTCGATCATGAAGGGGACGTCGTGGGCGCGGACTTCCAGGACGGCCTTGCTTCCGGGCGAGAGGCCCTGGTGGTCGTAGCCGAATCCCGGATCGAAGAATCCGGCGTAGTGGGTCCGCAACTCTCCGCTGGTGGGGTCGTAGGCGGTCATCTCGGCGGCGTAGCCCGGGGGCACGGTGACCGTTTCCGACGACAATAGCAGGTAGAACTCCTCCGGCTCCAGCACCAGCCGCTCCCGGCGTTCGCGGTAGACGGGTTCCCAGAAGTCCTCCACATCGTACCTTCCGATGCGGGACAGGTCAAGCAGAAAGCTGTTCTTGCGTGCCTTGTACCCGACCACCCGGTCTTCGCCGCCGGACAGGTCGATGCTCAGGAACACCTCGGGGCCAGAGGCGGGGCTGAGGTGTGCGGCCTCCAGGTCCGGGGACAGTGGCTGCTCCGTCCCAGCCTGGGCGTGGCTGCGTTGGGACTCTTTGTATGCGCCCCTGATCAGGCGCAACTGGTTCAGGGAGAGACCTTCCTTGACGTAGACGGTGAAGGAACGGGAGGCGACTTCAAGATACAGCTTGCCGTTGTATCCGGGCCTGATTTCGTCAAACCGGTCGCTGCGGTCCGTGATGACACGGGTGAAGATGTCCAGCCGCCCGGTGGAGCTGCGGGGGTTGGTGCGGGCGTGGATGCCCGGCGGGAGCCTTAGTTTCTCGACCAGAGGTATGAGGTAGGGGCGTTCCCGCTCCAGGATGGCCCCGTCGCGGATGTCGAGCTCGTCCATGACGTAGCCGTCTTCCTGTTTGGCTTCCACGGGCATGTCATGGGGCAGGAAGCTGCAACGGAGCCGGTACGCCTTGGGGCCGAGACGCAGGTCAAGACTGGCAGGCTGGAAGTTCTCGTCGGGAATGCGGTACTCGCCAGCGCTGATTGTCCCGTCTGCTACGGCACGGCGCAGCCAATCGGACGGAAAGATGCCCTGGGGCCCGGAAATGCCATTTACTGGGATTTCAGCCATACCCTGAAGCTACCATGAATAAGGACGCCCCGCCATTCCTGTGAATACGGGAATGGCGGGGTTATGCTTGCACGGGAAGGACGGGGCGTGATTACAGGCGTGATTACAAGGGAAGGGACACGGCCTGGCCGGTCTGGGCGCTGCGGGTGACGGCCTCGGTCCACTCCATGTAGTGGACGCCGACCTCGAAGGGGGTGCGGGTGACCTCTTCATTGCCGCGGATGGCGTTGACGAACTCCTCCTCGACGCGCCAGAAGCCCTGCTTCTCCTCGGGGACGGGCACCTCGGTCAG